>NZ_JAXQNT010000003.1:0-692582 GCF_034427795.1 Janthinobacterium sp. GMG1 | reverse complement strand
CGACAGGCGGGTCATCGAGGTCGACAGTTGCGATTGGGTCTTGGCGATCGAGTTTTGTGCGGACAACGATGCGTTATTGGTGTGAAGGCTCAGCATTGTATTGCTCCTGTAGGATATATTCAGCGAGACGCGCTATTTTTCTGCTCTCACAAGCACAAGGCGGCCATTTTTACTTATGCATTAAATGCTACATGGAAATATTTTTTATCTTGCCCTGAACCTGCCGTGATTTTTAGTTTCTGTGGAAATAATATCTAAAAATATACTTTTAACTATTTTTTATCGCATCGCGCGCGCAATTGCTCTTCTGCAATTAACAAACCCTGGTCGCGGCTTTTGATCCGCTTCGCCGGTGTGCCCGCATAGATTCCCCATGCCGGCAGCGACTTGGTGACCAGGCTGAGCGCGCCCACGGCGACGCCTTCGCCAAGCTGTGCGCCGGGCAGCACCACGCTGCCCGAGCCGATGATGACGTGCCTGCCCAGGTGGATGGCGCCGCTTTTGCAGTTTGTAAATTCCGCCGGCACGGTGGGGTTGGTCATGCTGGCCCCGCTGTAATCATCGGTCTTGCTGTACAGGCGCACGCCTTGCGACAAGCCGGCGTAGTCTTCCAGCGTGATGCCTGCGCCGCCGGAGAGAAAGCAGCCGCCGCCAATGTGAACGTAGCTGCCGATGCGGATATGGCCACCTGCCGCCACCAGGGTGCTGTAGCCATCGATGCGCACGTTGTTGCCGATCGCGATATTGTCGATGCCGATGATGACGCAGTTCCTGGCGATGCGCACGTTGTGGCCGAGGCTGCGAAACCCCGCGCCGTGCAAGTCTTCTTCGGTGTAATAGCCGGGATTGAAAAGTTCAGACATGGTCATCCTTGTGCGGGTGTGCGGCGCCGGCGCCGGCTTCCAGGTGGCGGCGCTTGCTTTCTGCCAGTTCGGCAATGACGCGCAGCGCCTCGCCGTCGTCGGCCGTCATGTTTTGCAGGAAATGCGCGTTATTCTCGCGTATCCAGCTCAGCGGCAGTTCCCACCAGGCCAGCGCCAGCAGGGCTGCGCGCACTTCCTCGCTGAAGCGGAAGCGCAGCAGGCGCGCGGGCGTCCCTGCGTAAATGCCGTAGGGTTCGCTGCGGAAATTGGGCGGCACCAGCGTGCGCGCACCGATGACGCAGCCATTCTCGATGACCGCGCCGCCCAATATCATCGCCTCGTCGCCGATCCACACATCGTTCTTGATGACCGTATCGGCATATTGGGGAATCGGGCTGTTTTCCAGGCCCATGCCGCCCAATGCCAGAAGATACGTCGAAATGGTGCGCATGTCGTGCTGGCCGTTGAGGATGAAGCGCAGATTCGCGCCGCCGGAAACGTAGCGCCCGATTTGCAGGTGCTGCGCGGTCGAATCGTATTTGGCTTGCGAACCGATGCCGATGCCGGAACAGCGGCCGATGGTAAATCGCCCGAAGTCCGGCTCATTGCCCAGCCAGTTACGGAAAAAGCCATGCGGTATCAGGGTCTGTCCGCCGTCCTTGTAGGACAGCACGGTAAATTGTGCCGCCCAGCGATGGTCGTCGATGGTGCCGAAAAAGTCGGTGTCTGTGGAAATATTCATGGAATCAGGCCGGCCTGTGCATGCCGCTCGATGATGGCGCAGATGGCATCGACCTGATCGAGGCCCAGGCTGGGATAGATGGGCAGGCAGATGATTTGCCGCGATGCCTGCAGCGCGTTCGGCAGATTGCTGTGGGCGGCGGTCGGCATGCTGCGGTACATGGGGAAGTCGCTGATGAGCGGATAGAAATAGCGGCGCGCGTAGATATCCTGGTCCCGCAGCAGCTGGAACAGTGCGTCGCGGCTGGTGCCGTAGGCTTCCTTGACGAGAATGGGGAAGTAGGAATGGTTGGCCGATTCCTCTTCGCCAGCCGGCAGGCAGTCGATGCCGGCGATGGCCGCCAGCCGTTCCCGGTAGCGGCCATCGATGGCGCGCCGCTGCAGGCGTGCCGCATCGATGCCCTTCAATTGCAGGAGGCCGAATGCGGCGTTGATCTCGCTCATCTTGCCGTTGATGCCGGGTGCCACCACCGTCACTTCGTCGACGAAGCCGAAATTTTTCAGATGGTCGATGCGCTGCTTGGTCTTGGCGTCGGGGCAGACGATCGCGCCGCCTTCAAAGGTATTGAAAATTTTCGTGGCGTGAAAACTCAGCACGGACAGGTCGCCGCAATTGAGCACGCTGCTGCCTTTGTGGCGCACGCCGAACGCATGCGCCGCGTCGTAGATGACTTTCAAGCCATAGTTGTCGGCGATCTTTTCGATGCGTTCCACGTCGCAGGGCCGGCCATAGCAGTGCACCGGCATGATGGCGGTGGTGTGCGGCGTGATGGCTGCCTCGATCCTGGCGGGATCCATATTCAGGCTCAGCGGGTCGATATCGACAAAAATGGGCTTGATGCCATTCCAGAGCAGCGAGTGGGCGGTGGCGACGAAGGAGTAGGGCGTGGTGATCACTTCGCCGGTGATGCGCAGCGCTTGCAGGGCCGTGATCAGTGCCAGCGTCCCATTGGTAAACAGGCAGATGTGCTTGACGCCCAGATAGTCGCACAACGCCTGTTCCAGTTGCTGGTGGAACGGGCCGCCGTTGGTGAGGATTTTATTTTTCCAGATCTCTTCCAGATATGGCAGGAAGTCTTGCAGATCCGGCATGAGCGGCTGCGTGACGTAAATCGGCTTCTTGTCGCTCATGATGGCATCACCTGCTTGCTGGTGTCGCCTGGCGCAATGGCGAACGATGCCGGCGGCAAGCCGCTGCACCAGCGCTGCCACATGGTGCGGAACGCCTTTTCCATATTGTGGGCAATGGCCCGCGAGTCGGCCAGCGCCGACACTTGCATGCGGTTGCGCAAGTCTGCGCGCAGGACGGCCAGCTGCATGATGTTGCTAGATAAGAATATTCCCTTGCGGACGAAATCCTCGTCGTCGGTCGTGATGAAGGCGTCGAGACCCACATGCTGCAAGATGCAGGCACCGGCATGGCTCGGTACGCTTGTTCCCTTGAGCGTCAGCGTGGGCACGCCCATCCACAGCGCGTGCAGCGTGGTGGTGCCGCCCGTGTACGGGAAGGTGTCGAGGCAGATGTCGATTTGCTGGTGCAAGGCCAGATAGCCGCCCAGGTGGGTGCGGCCGTGGAAGGTCAGGCGGTCGGCGGCGATGCCTTCCTGCGCGAACCAGGCTTGCAAGGTGGCGATATCGCTGTCTTTTTGCATGGCGGCAAGATGCATTTTCGCTTCGGGAAGGGCCCGCAGCAGCTTTGCCCAGCGAGCGATGACGCCTGGATTGAGTTTGCTGAGCCGATTGAAACTGCCGAAGGTCAGGTAGCCGTTGCCCAGCGCTGGTGCGCGGACCAGTTCCGGGGAGTCGGACGATGGCAGGAAGGGTACGCTGGCAGGCAGCAGCACGACTTTTTCCGTGAAGTACTTTTCATCGACGTCGAATTGCGGATCGGTCAGATAGTAATCCATGGTTTTCAGGCCTGTTGTGCCGGGATAGGCGATCCAGCTGACCTGAATCGGCGCCAGTTTGCGGCCAAAGGCCGTCAGGCGGTTGAAGGCCGTATGGCTGGACAGGTCGACCAGGATGTCGATGCCGTCTTCCCGGATCTTTTCCTGCAAGCTGCTGTCGCTCACCTCGATGATGTTTTGCCAATGGGGGAAATAGCCGCGCAGGCGCTGCGTGACGGCGTCTTCCAGCGTATTGTTGTAGTAGGCGTACAGGCTCAGGCCGGGGCTGGCGCTCAGGTGCGCCACCACGGGCACGACGAAGTTGGACACCACGTGCGAATTGAAGTCGCCCGAGACAAAGCCGACCCTGATGCGCCGCGCGGGATCGTTGTCGTTGCCGAAAACGTGGCCTTCCGCTGTCGCGGCCGTGGACGGCCGGTCGAAGGCCTCGCCGAAGCGGCAGTGTTCCTCAAACAGGCTTTGAGCATCGATATCGACGCTATGGCTGAGGCAAAATAGCAGACCGCTGTGGCTCTCCGGAATATGCGACGCCACCGTCCGGGCGCGATAGCCGCTGGCAATGGCTTCCTCCAGATGGCCTTCGGCGTGGAGCAGCGAGCACAGGTTGATTTCTGCCGCCGCGTAGTCGGGCTTGATTTCCAGGGCGCGCCGGAACGCGGCCAGCGCTTCCTTGCTTTTGCCCATGGTGCGCATGATATTACCCAAATGAAAATGTAATTCTTCATCATCTGGCTCGGATTCCAGCGCCGTGTTCAGGCACGTCAATACATCCTGATACTGTTTCAGCACCAGGTAGGCGGCGACCAGATTGTTCCGTGCCGCCCGGTAATCGGGTTTGATCTGCAGCGCGCGCTGGAAGCTGCGCACGGCGTCCTGTACATTCCTGTTCTCGTGCAGCGCCTGGCCCAGCCGGTTATGCACCTCCGCGTCGTCCGGTAATGCAAGGGTGGCGGCGCGAAAGCTGTCGGCAGCGGCACCAAACTGTTTCTGGCGCAGCAGCGCATTGCCCAGATTAAACGTCGCCAGCGCGTAGTCTGGCTTCAAGGCCAGGGCGCGGCGGTAGCTCGCCACAGCCTCGTCCAGCCTGTTTTCCGCCTGGAGCAGGTTACCCAGGTTGCAGTGCGCCTCGGCAAACGCCGGCTCGATTTCGAGCGCCCGCAGATAGCAGTCGCGGGCTGCATCCAGTTTCCCGGCCGTTTGCCAGGCATTGCCCAGGTGCCCATGCGCCTGCGCATCGTGCGGCGCCAGTTCCACCGTCCGCTGCAGCGTGGCCAGAGCATCCTTGCCTTGCACCTGCAGGGCCGTCCCCAGCACGCTCCAGCCGAATGGCGAGTCTGGATAGGTTTCCAGCAACTGCCGGCAGGCCGCTTCCATCTGTTCATGCTGGCCCGCCTGGTACAACTGCACGATGTGGTCCATTTCCGGCTGCGACGGCGACAGGGCCGCCAGCGCGACCGCCTCCTGCGCCTGCTGGCGCAGCGCTTGCGAGGCAGCATTGTCGAGTCCGCGGGCGATGGCGGTATCAACGATGTCGAGCGCTTCGTCGGGCTGTCCCGCCTGCAGCAAGCCCTGCGCATAGGATAGCCAGAACTGGCCCTCGTCCGGGGCGACGGACAGCGCCTTGCGCAAATACGGCAAGCCGGCCACATGCTGGCCTACTTGCCCGGCCAGCAAACCCAGGTTGTGGTTGGCGACGGCATGGTAGGGATGGGCCTGCAGGATCGACAGGTAGATTTCTTCCGCCTCGGCAAAACGCCCTGCCTGGTGTTCAGCGATGGCCAGCTGTAATTCGGTGTCGGGGGAGACTGCGGGAGGGAGGGTCGGGTGCATGGGCTGGGGCGGGCAGAAATGTTTAGCAACGGGAATTGTAACTGGTGACAGTGCCCGTGAGAAACTTTCCGAGGGGAATTTGTTGACGCACGCTGCCCGAATGCGCACTTGCTGTTGCAGTTAGTCCAAAGTGCGGGCAATTCTGATCCTTCTGACAAAAAAACAGCGCACTGCCGGACGGGAGTGCGCTGTTCTGGCCGATTCTCAGCCGGTGCTGCGATGCCTTGCAGTTACATATTCGGATAGTTCGGCCCGCCGCCGCCTTCCGGTGTCACCCAGACGATGTTCTGCGTCGGGTCCTTGATGTCGCAGGTTTTACAGTGCACGCAGTTCTGTGCATTGATCTGCAGGCGTTCGGCGCCGTCGTCGTTCTTCACGAACTCGTACACGCCGGCGGGACAGTAACGCGCTTCCGGACCCGCATACGTGGCCAGGTTGACGTCGACGGGCACGCTGGCGTTCTTCAAGGTCAGGTGGATCGGCTGATCTTCCGCGTGATTCGTGTTCGAAATGAACACGGACGACATCTTGTCGAAAGTCAGCTTGCCATCGGGTTTCGGATACACGATCTTTTTCGACTGGGCGGCCGGTTTCAGGCATTCGTGGTCGCCATGCGAGTGGTGCAGGGTCCACGGCGCCTTGCCGCGGAAGATCAGCTGGTCGATGCCCGTCATCAGGCTGCCCAGGTACAGGCCCTTCGACAGCCATGGCTTGACGTTGCGCGCCACGTGCAGCTCTTCATGCAGCCACGATTTCTCGAAAGCAACAGGATAGCTCGTCAGTTCGTCGTGCTGGCGCTGTTCGCCCAGCGCGCCGAAGGCTGCGTCCGCCGCCAGCATGCCGCTCTTGATGGCCGCGTGGCTGCCCTTGATGCGGCTCATGTTCAGGAAGCCCGCATCGCAGCCGATCAGCGCGCCGCCGGCAAACACCAGTTTCGGCAGCGATTGCAGGCCGCCGGCCGCGATCGCGCGCGCACCGTACGAAATACGCTTGCCGCCTTCGAAGAACTTGCGGATTTCCGGATGCGTCTTATAGCGCTGGAATTCCTCGTACGGCGACAGGTAAGGATTCTCGTAATTGAGGCCCACCACATAGCCGACCATCACCTGGTTGTTTTCCAGGTGGTACAGGAAGGAGCCGCCGTAGGTTTTCGTGTCCAGCGGCCAGCCGCTCGAGTGGATCACCAGGCCCGGCTTGTGCTGGGCCGGGTCGATTTCCCACAATTCCTTGATGCCGATGCCGTAGGACTGCGGATCCTTGCCGGCGTTCAAGTCATACTTGGCCATCAATTGCTTGCCCAGGTGGCCGCGCGCGCCTTCGGCGAACAGGGTGTACTTGGCGTGCAATTCCATGCCCAGCTGGAAGTCGGGGCCCGGCTCGCCGTCGCGCTTGACGCCCATGTTGCCGGTCGCCACGCCTTTGACGGAACCGTCGTCGTTGTAGAGGATTTCCGCGGCGGGGAAGCCGGGGAAGATTTCCACGCCCAGGTTTTCCGCCTGCTGGCCCATCCAGCGCACCACATTGCCCAGCGAAACGATGTAATTGCCGTGGTTTTCAAAGCAGGCCGGCACGGCGAAGCCTGGCGTTTTATATGCTTTCGTTTCGGTCAGGAACAGGATGCGGTCTTCCGTCACTTCCGTATTCAGGGGCGCGCCCAGTTCTTTCCAGTTCGGAATCAGCTCGGTCAGCGCTTTCGGGTCCATGATGGCGCCCGACAGGATATGCGCGCCCAGTTCGCCGCCTTTTTCCAGCACGCAGACGGACACTTCCTGGCTCTTTTCAGCGGCCAGCTGCTTCAGGCGGATCGCCGCGGCCAGGCCTGCGGGGCCACCGCCGACGATCACCACGTCATACTCCATGGTTTCGCGCGGTCCGTACTGTTCAACTAAGTTATTAGGCTGTGTCATGGTCTCGATTTATAGTCACTAAATGGGTGGGTGAGGAATCTTCGAAGAAATTTAAGCACGAGTGTGCTTGTTTTTGGCGAGGATTGCAACTTTGGCGCCATTTTGCGTGACATTGCCCCTCGCCGCAATCTAAATCCGGCCATTTTGTGTAATGATGGCGTTTACCTTTGCTCAAGTGCGGCGCAGGGTATTTTGCCCCTGCGCCATCGGCACGGCGTAAAGTGTTATCTAAAATAAAACAGGAGTAGCTCGTGGGCATAGAAGTCAATTTCGAGGGCAAGATTGCCCTGATTACCGGCGCATCGAGCGGCCTTGGCGCGCGCTTTGCGAAAGTGCTGGCCCAGGCTGGCGCACAGGTCGTGCTGGCGTCGCGCCGCACCGAGCGCCTGAAGGAGTTGCGCGCCGAAATCGAAGCCGATGGCGGCGCCGCGCACGTGGTCTCGCTCGACGTGACCGACTTCGCCAGCATCAAGTCGGCCATCGCGCACGCGGAAACGGAAGCGGGCCCCATCGATATCCTCGTCAACAATTCCGGTGTCTCCACCACGCAACGCCTGGTCGACGTGACGCCCGAAGATTACTCGTTCGTGATGGACACCAACCTGCGCGGATCGTTCTTCGTGGCCCAGCAAACGGCCAAGCGCATGATCGCGCGCGCCAAGGGCGACCCGAAAAAACAGCACCGCATCATCAATATCGCCTCGATGGCGGGCTTGCAGGTGCTGCCGCAGATCGGCGTGTACTGCATGAGCAAGGCGGGCATGGTGCACATGACGCGCGCCATGGCCGTGGAGTGGGGCAAGTACGGCATCAACACGAACGCCATCTGCCCCGGCTATATTTCCACGGAAATCAATGAAGATTACTTCGCCACCGAGCAGGGCAAGAAGCTGATCGAAATGCTGCCGAATAAACGTCCGGGCAAGCCGGAAGACCTCGACGGCCTGTTGCTGCTGCTTGCGGGCGAGGATTCGCACTTTATTAACGGCGCCATCATTTCCGCAGACGGCGGCATGAGTACCTTCTAAGGCGCCAGCCTGCGCTGCAGCCCTAGCGCTGCAGCTGCAGTCCCACCAGCTTGTGCACCAGCTCCGACGACGTCGAGGCGGCGAACTTGCGCATCAGCTTGGCGCGGTGCATTTCCACCGTGCGGGGGCTGAGGTCGATCTGGCGGGCGATGACCTTGCTGGTCTTGCCTTCCACCAGCAGGGCGGCGATTTCGCGCTCGCGCGGGGTCAGTTCCGCCGTCACGGGACGTTTCTCGCTGACATCCTCGAACGTCCAGATGCCCGGCCCCAGCGGTTCCTTCGGCAGCATGGCGTGGCCCGTGACGTGGCACCAGAACAATTCCCCATTACTGCGGCGCATGATGCGCTCGTCCGAATAGCGGCCTTTGGCGTTCATGATGGGGATGATGCGGTCACCCGTGCGCAGGAATTCGTCGTGCGTGGGGTAGAGTACTTCGAACGACTGGTCGTCCAGCTGGGCGCGCGCATAGCCGAACATGGCCGCCAGCGCTTCGTTGCAGCTGCGCATGATGCGGTTTTCCGACATGCACATGCCCACGGGCGCGTGCAGGAAGATACTTTCATAATCGATGGCTGACGCGGCGTTCATCTGATACGTATCACTCTCACAGGGGGATTGCTGGCACGGCGCCGGTAGTTCTACGGTATTGTACTTTCCACTCGCGTATTTTATGCTGAGTCGCTGCCTGAGTCATGGACTCAAGACCAAAGCTTAACAAAAGATAGAGGGACACCCATGAATAAAGTTTATCCTGACGCCGCCTCGGCGCTGGCCGGTATCGTCCAAGATGGCCAGACCATCGCCGTCGGCGGCTTCGGCCTGTGCGGCATTCCCGAAGCCCTGATCGGCGCCTTGCGCGATTCGGGCGTGACGGGCTTGACGGCCATTTCGAATAACGCCGGCGTGGACGGCTTCGGCCTGGGCCAGTTGCTGACCACGCGGCAGATCAAGAAAATGATCGCCTCCTACGTGGGCGAAAACAAGGAATTCGCGCGCCAGTACCTGGCGGGCGAGCTGGAACTTGAATTCACGCCGCAAGGCACCCTGGCCGAGAAACTGCGCGCCGGCGGCGCCGGCATTCCCGCCTTCTTCACCAAGACGGGCGTGGGCACCATCGTTGCCGACGGCAAGGAGCTCCGCGAATTCGACGGCGAGCAATACGTGATGGAACGCAGCCTCGTGGCCGATGTGTCGCTGGTGAAAGCCTACATGGCCGACCGCGCCGGCAATTTGGTTTATCGCAAGACGGCGCGCAATTTCAACCCGAACGTGGCCATGGCCGGCAAGATCACCATCGTCGAAGTGGAAAAACTGGTGGAAGTGGGCGAGATCGACCCGGACCAGATCCACACGCCGAGCATCTTCGTGCACCGCATCGTGGTCAACGCGAACCCGGAAAAACGCATCGAGCAGCGCACCGTGCGCACTGAAGCATAAAGAAGAATACGGAGATAATCATGGCTTGGACGAGAGATGAAATGGCCGCACGCGCGGCAAAGGAATTGCAGGATGGCTTTTATGTGAACCTGGGCATCGGCTTGCCGACCCTGGTGGCGAATTATGTGCCGGAAAATATCGAAGTGTTCCTGCAGTCGGAAAACGGTTTATTGGGCATCGGCCCGTTCCCCACCGACGCGGAAGTCGATGCCGACCTGATCAACGCTGGCAAGCAGACGGTGACGGCCTTGCCCGGCGCCGCCTACTTCAGCTCGGCCGATTCCTTCGGCATGATCCGCGGCGGCAAGATCAACCTGGCCATCCTGGGCGCCATGCAAGTGTCGGAAAAGGGCGACCTGGCGAACTGGATGATCCCAGGAAAAATGGTCAAGGGCATGGGCGGCGCGATGGACCTCGTCGCCGGCGTCAAGAGAGTCGTCGTGCTGATGGAACACGTGGCCACGGCCAAGGATGGCACGACGTCGCACAAGCTGCTCAAGCAGTGCGACTTGCCGCTGACGGGCGTGGGCGTGGTCGACGTCATCATCAGCGACCTGGGCGTGATCGACGTGACGGAAAACGGCTTGAAGCTGGTGGAACTGGCGCCGGGCGTGACCAAGGAGCAGGTGCAGGCGGCCACGGGCGCTGAACTGGACGTGTCGGCAGTCTGAACACGCATGGGCAGATAAAAAAGCGGACAGCGATGTCCGCTTTTTTTTCGTCCGTTCGGCCGCAATGCCACAGCCCGCCTTGCGATGAGGGCGCTTTTGCCTGATAATGAGAATACTTCTCATTTAATGGTTTGCCTGTGCGGCGGGCCGCCGCCATGCCTGCCAGCCATTCTTGCCTCACAGTTGATCTCCAACACGGCGATGCCGTGGGACAGCTGTATGGCGAGCATCATGGCTGGCTGCTGTCGTGGCTGCGCCACAAGCTGGGTTCCGCCCACTTGGCGGCCGACCTGGCGCACGATACCTTTTTGCGCGTGCTGACGTCGCGCGCCCACGTCACCCTGCTGCAGCCGCGCGCCTACCTGTGCACGATCGCGCATGGCCTGGCCGTGAATCACTGGCGCCGCCTCGACGTGGAGCGCGCCTATCTCGATGCGCTCGCTTGCCTGCCGGAAGCGCTGGCACCGTCGCCGGAAGAGCGCTTGCTGGTGCTCGAAGCCTTGCACCAGGCTGACGCCATGCTGGCGCGCCTGCCGCACAAGGCGCGCCGCGCCTTTCTGATGCACCAGCTCGACGGCCATACCTATGCCGAGATCGCCCAGGAGCTGGGCGTGTCCGAGCGCATGGTGCGCAAATACATGGCGCAATCAATGCTGCAGTGCCTGTCCTTGAGCCTGGCGGACTGAAGTGGCGGCCGCATCACAGGCTCAGCGGCGCTACATCATCCTGCAGCAGGCGGCCGAATGGTTCGCCTTGCTGGAATCCGATGCGGCGGGCGAGGCGGAACGGGCCAAATGGCAGCGCTGGCTGGATGCCGACCCCATGCATGCCTCCACCTGGCAGCAGGTGCTGGCCATCAGCGGGCAATTTCGCAGCTTGCCGCCGGCGCCGGCCCGCGCCGCGCTGGCTGGCGGCGCGGCACAGGGACGGCGCGCCTTTGCCGCCATGCTGGTGGCGGCCGTGGGTGGCGTGGCCCTGTGGCAATGGAATAAGCGGGAGGACGATGCCGGCGTGGCCTTGGCCAATACGGGCTACGACAGCGGCGTAGGCCAGTTGCGCCAGCTGCGCCTGCCTGATGGCGGCATCTTGCAGCTGGATACGGACAGCCTGGCCGAGCTTGGCTACAACGCTACGGCGCGGCGCATCGTGCTGCGGCGCGGACGCATTCATGTCAGCAGTGCGCCCGACACGCAGCAGCCTGCGCGGCCCCTGCTGGTGCAGACGGCACAGGGCACCCTGCGGGCATTGGGCACGCGCTTCGAGGTGCGCCAGTTCGATGGGCGCACGCAACTGTCCGTGGAACAGGGCGCCGTGGAAATCACGCCGCTGCAAGGTCCGGCCCTCGTCGTGCGGGCCGGGCAGGGCGCGCAGTTTGACGCACATCACAGCGCTCAGCCTGTAGCAGCCAGCGCGGCGGCGCCCGCCTGGACGCGCAGGATGTTGTTGGCCGATAACATGCGCCTCGATGATTTCCTGCAAGAATTGGGCCGCTACCGGCATGGCTACCTGGGTTGCTCGCCCGAAGTGGCGCACTTGCGCCTGGTGGGCGCATATCCGCTCGATGACCAGCCGGCGATTTTCGCCATGCTCGAAGCGAGCCTGCCCGTGCGGGTGCGCCAGCACATGCCGTGGTGGGTGTCGGTCTCGGCGCGGCATCAGCCCGACTAAAAATATTTTTCAAAAACAGGTTCCGCTTTTTGCGTCTCGCTTGGCAGACAAGTGAAAGCCGATCTCACTTTGAAAAGGAATCCCATGCCTGTCTTCGCCCACCTCCAGCCCCGCCACCGTCAACTGGCCCTGGCCATCCACCTCGCCTTGCTGGCGCTGCCCACCGTTGCCAGCGCGCAAGCCGCCACGGCGCATGCCGTGGAAGCCGTGCGCCAGTACGATTTGCCGGCCGGTGCCCTGAGCACGTCCCTGAGCCGCTTCGCGGGCCAGGCGGGCATCGCCCTGTCCGTCAACGCCAGCTTGACCGATGGCAAGAGTGCGCCCGCCCTGAGCGGCAGCTTTACGCCGGCGCAAGCCTTGCAGCGCTTGCTGGCGGGCAGCGGCCTGGAGGCGGTGGCGCGTGCGCCGGGCAGCTATCTGCTGAGGGGCACGTCCGCCACGCCGCTGGCGCAGGAGCAGGCCATGTCCGTCATCACCGTGGTGGGCAACTGGCTGGCCCATCCCGATGCGCAATCCGTGTTCGAACATGGCGGCGCGCGCAATGTGGTGGGGCGCGACGAGATCGTGCGCCTGGGCGCCACGGATGCGCGTGACGTGCTCAACCGCATTCCCGGCGTGCTGGCGCCCACGAATAACGGTACCGGCAGCCATGACATGGCCTTGAACTTCGGCGTGCGCGGCTTGAATCCGCGCCTGGCGGCCCGCTCCACCGTGTTGATGGATGGCATTCCCGTGCCGTTCGCGCCATATGGCCAGCCACAGCTGTCGTTTGCGCCCATTTCCATGGGCAATATGGATGCCGTCGACGTGGTGCGCGGCGGCGGCGCCGTGCGCTACGGCCCGCAAAACGTGGGCGGCATCGTCAACTTCGTCACGCGGGCGATTCCGGAAAAGGCCTCGGGAGAAGTGAGCGTGCAGGGCGAGCAAAGCCCATCCTCGTCCAGCGACAGCATCAAGACGCACACCAGCGTGATGCTGGGCGGCACCATGGATAACGGCCTGGGCGGCGCAATCCTGTACAGCGGCGTGCGCGGCAGCGACTGGCGCGAGCACAGCGACACGAAAATTGACGACGTGATCCTGAAAGGGCGCTACCGCATCGATGGCGCCAGCACGGTGACGGCCATGCTGCAAAACTATGAAGGCGAGGCCGACATGCCGGGCGGCTTGACGACGGCCGCGTTCGCGCGCGACCCTTACCAGTCGACGCGGCCCTACGATAATTTCTGGGGCCGCCGCAACCTGGCCAGTCTTGCGTATGAATACAAGCCGGACCGCCAGCGCCAGCTCAGCGTGCAGGCCTTTTATACGGACACCTTGCGTAGCGGCTACCTGGATCAAGGCAAGAACCTGACCCTGTCGCCACGCAGCTACACGGTGCGCGGCGTGGAAACGCGCTATGCGCAAGCATTTCGCCTGGGGCAGACGCGCCATGAAATCGGCGTGGGCTACCGCTTCATTGACGAAGCCAGCCATGAATTGCGCTACTGGCGCCTGAAGACGGGCGGCATCCTGCCGACGGAAAGCAGCCCCATCGACCGTGACACGTCGGGCAGCACGCGCGCCCATGCGCTGTTCATCGATGACCGCATCGACATCGGCAACTGGACCATCACGCCGGGCTTGCGCAACGAACGCATCAAGTCCTACCAGGACAATAACTTGAACGGCAAGCGCGATGGCGGCAACTACAACGTGCTGTTGCCCGCCCTGAACGCCATTTACCACGTCAATGACGCCTGGAATGTGTATGCAAGCGGCGACAGTTCATTTGGCACGGTGCAGTACAGCAAGATGGCCAATGCCGTGGTCAGCGGCGGCGCCGAGCCGGAAAAGGCCCGTTCGTGGGAACTGGGCACGCGCTATCAGGAGGGCGGCTTGCGCCTCGATGCGAATGTGTTTTTGATCCGCTTCAGTAACCAGTACGAAAGCAACCAGCAAACGAATAGCGTGTATGCGCGCGGCAAGACGCGCCATCGCGGTATCGAAAGCAGCGTCCAGTATGAACTGGGGGCCGCCATACCGGCTTTGCGCGGCGTCAATGTGTATGCGAGCTACGCGCTGGTTGATGCGGCAATCAAGGAAGACGGCCCGAACTTCGGCAAGCAAGTGCCGTTTTCGCCGCGCCACAAGGGCACGACCGGCGTCGGCTATCAGGCGGGCAAGTGGAGCGCCAGCGTCGACGGCATGTTCGAAGGCGCGCAGTTCGCCGACAGCGCCAACAGCGTGGCGGAAAATACGGCCGGTAACAATGGCCGCATTCCCGGCTATGGGGTGTGGGCCGCGCGCGGCAGCGTCGATATCGGCGGTGGCCCGGTCCCATTCCGCCTGAGCCTGGGCATGAAAAACCTGTTTGATCGCCGCTATTTTACGCGCTCGTTTGACGACAACAACATGGGCAAGTATGCGGCCCAGCCGCGCACCGTGTATGTGCAGCTGAGCAGCCGTTTCTAGGCGCCGCAGCGTAAAAAAGCCCCGGCAAGCGCGTGCGTGCCGGGGCTTTTTCTTGTCAGTAAAATTTTATGCCGCGCCAGCCTTGCCGCGCAAGCCGTCCAGGCTGTAGGCGCCAGCGCCCGCTACCGCGAAGTACAGGAAGGTGAAGCAATACATCACGGCCATTTCGCCGCCGTTCAGGATCGGCAGGAAGCCGGCGGGCGCATGCGCCATGAAGTAGGCGGCCGCCATCTGGCCCGACAGGATGAAGGCGACGGGGCGGGTGAACAGGCCAAGCAGCAGCAAGCTGCCGCCGACCAGCTCGATGACGCCGGCCGCGCCCATCACGGAAAACAGTTGCAGCCCGTCGAACATGGCCACATGCGGCGCGCCGAACAGCTTGGCCGTGCCGTGTTGCAGGAAGAGAAAGCCGAGGATGATGCGCAGCAGGCCCAGCAGGCGTGGGTTCCAGGTGGCGTAGAAGGCGGGCGAGAGGGACATGACGTACTCCATTCAAAAGTGAGGATGGTTCGGTGTCAGGCTTGCATTAACGCAATGTCATTATGCGCGAGCCAGGTGGCGAACAGGTGACAGTACTGTAATGGTTTTTCATTTATTGATCATCCTAGTAAATATTGATACATGATTTACTATTTGTTGATGATGCTGACAACAGTCTGCGCGCATGAAAAAAGCCCCGCAGAGTGATCTGCGGGGCTTTTCAGGAGGATGTCTCGCTGTAAGGTATTGCTTACTTGACGATATTCACGGCCGGTGCAACGTAGGCGTCGTCGGTCGGGTGGGTTGGATGGGCCAGCTCGCTATGCAGCTTGTCCATGTCCAGTTCTTTTTCCCATTTCGACACGACGATGGTGGCCACGCCGTTGCCCACAAAATTGGTCAGCGCGCGGCATTCGCTCATGAAGCGGTCGATACCGAGGATCAGCGCCATGCCAGCCACGGGAATCGTCGGCACCACGGCCAGGGTGGCAGCCAGGGTGATGAAGCCGGCGCCCGTGATGCCGGATGCGCCTTTCGAGGTCAGCATCGCCACGCCCAGGATGGTCAGTTCCTGCCAGATCGTCAGTTCCGTGTTGGTCGCTTGCGCAACGAACAGGGCCGCCATGGTCATGTAGATGTTGGTGCCGTCGAGGTTGAACGAGTAGCCGGTAGGCACGACCAGGCCGACGACTGGTTTGGAGCAACCCAGGCGCTCGAGTTTTTTCATCAGGGCCGGCAGGGCCGATTCCGACGAGCTGGTACCGAGCACGATCAGCAGTTCTTCCTTGATGTACAGCAAGAAGCGGCCGATGGAGAAGCCCGTGTACTTGGCGATCAGGCCCAGCACGACGAAGACGAACAGGAAGCAGGTCAGGTAGAACGAACCCATCAGTTTCGCCAGCGGGATCAGCGAAGCCAGGCCGTATTTACCGATGGTAAAGGCCATCGCACCGAATGCGCCGATGGGAGCGACTTTCATGATGATGTTGACCATGCCGAAGATGGCATGCGACAGTTCGTCGATCAGCTTGGTGACCGGACGGCCGCGCTCGCCCAGCAGGGACAGCGAAAAGCCGAACAGGATGGCGATCAACAGTACTTGCAGGATGTCGCCCTTGGCGAAGGCGTCGACGAAAGTCTTCGGGATGATATTCATCAGGAAGTCGACGGTGGTCAAGCCTTCGGCGTGCGTGTATTGCGCGATGGACTTGGCATCGAGGTGGGCCGGATCGGCGTTGAAGCCGGCGCCCGGTTTGAGGATGTTAGCCACCAGCAAGCCGATGGCCAGCGCGAAGGTGGAGACCACTTCGAAGTACAGCAGCGCCTTGCCGCCCACGCGGCCGATTTTCTTCACGTCCTGCATGCCGGCGATGCCGGAGACCACGGTACAGAAGATCACCGGGGCGATGATCATCTTGATCAGTTTGATAAAGCCGTCGCCCAGCGGTTTCATGTCGACGGCGTTCGAAGGGTAGAACACCCCCAGCAGTACGCCAGCGACGATGGCGAACAGCACCTGGACGTACAGGATTTTATAGAATGGTTTTTTCACGAGTGGTCTCCTCTTGCGGGTTGATGCTGCGATCATCCGCCCATTGCCAGGCCGGCTCAATTGTGGATAACCGCAGATATGCATTTTCGCTATATCGGGTATTGCGCCATGGCGAACGTGCCAGTGCTGTGCTGCGGCGCAGCATTTCAGGCGCGCGCTTGGAGCATTGCCCGCGCTGCGCTACACTGCCGTAGCGTCGCGCGCGAGGCAACCGGCAAATCGCCGGTTTCTTTGTTTTTTACTACCAAATAACGACGCCGGATAAAACCGTAGCGAGCGGAAGGGAGTTGTGGCCGAGAAGCGCAACCGTACTTAAGTACGGTGAGCATCGCAGGCCGCAAACACCGACGCGCAGTAGGTTTTCTCCGGTGTTATAAGGAATCGCATGATCGAAGCGAGCATCAAGTCAGTGCAATGTATCTCCCCCGCAGGCTTGCACACCATGTCGTATAAAGAGTGGGGCGCTGCCGATAATCCGAACGTGCTCGTCTGCGCCCACGGCGTGACGCGCGTGGCGGACGACTTCGATAACCTGGCGCGCGCCATGGCCAGCGATTACCGCGTGATCTGCCCCGACGTGGTGGGGCGTGGGCGCTCGGGCTGGCTGGCCAACCCGCAGTTTTACCGCGTACCACAATATGTGAGCGACATGGTGACCCTGCTGGCGCGCGTGCTGGCCAACGGCGAGCGCCAGACGGTGGATTGGTTCGGCACCTCGATGGGCGGCTTGATCGGCCTGGGCCTGGCATCGTTGCCCAACAGCCCGATCAGCAAGCTAGTGCTGAACGATATCGGCCCGACGCTGGCGCCCGAAGCCTTGCAGCGCATCGGCGACTACATCGGCCAGGACCTGCGTTTCGAAACCTTTGAGCAGGGCGCCAGGTTTGTGCGCGACGTGTCCGCCAGCTTCGGCCCGCACACGGACGCGGAATGGCATAAACTGGCGGTGGATGTGTTGCGCCAGGATAAGGATGGCCACTGGCGCCGCCACTATGATATGGGACTGGCCATGCCGTTCCGCTCGGCCACGCCGGAATCGGCGGCCAGCGACGAAGCCATGCTGTGGGCCGCGTATGATGCCGTACGCTGCCCCACCTTGCTGGTGCGCGGCTCGGAATCCGATTTGCTGTCGCATGAAACGGCCACGCGCATGCTGGGCCGCGGCCCGAAGGCTGAGCTGGTGGAAATCGCCGGCGTAGGCCATGCGCCCACTTTCGTGCACGACGACCAGATCGCCATCGCGCGCAAGTTTTTGCTGGGCAAGTAATAATCAGTAACGCTGTACAGATTTTGAAACAACCGAAAGAAGAAGCATGGAAATTACACGACTGCACGTAGGCAAACGCCTCTCCGAAGTAGCCATTCACAACAACACCATTTACCTGGCTGGCCAGATCGCCGAAGACACCACGCAAGGCATCGTCGGCCAGACGCGCGAAGTGCTCGGCCACGTCGACCGTTTGCTGATGGAAGCGGGCAGCGACAAGACTTGCATCCTGTCGTGCCAGATCTACATCGCCGACATGAAGGATTTTCCCGGCATGAATGAAGTGTGGGACGATTGGGTCGCGTCAAGCCACACGCCGCCGCGCGCCACGGTGGAAGCGAAGCTGGCCAATCCGGCTTGCCTGGTGGAAATCGTCATCATCGCTGCAGAGCGTTAAGTCATCAAGTTGTTGGGTTATTAAGTTTAAAGGTATCACATGGTTTCCATCTCGGCCCCGAATAGCGTCACCTCGGAACAACTGGTAGAGGGCTTGAGCGCGCCGGACAGCGCGCGCGTGCTGGACGCGTTCGCGTATGCCACCGAAGCATATGGCGACAAGCTGACCTTTGCCGGCCGCTCCGCGCTGGACTTCGCCGTCGGCGTGGCCACTACGCTGGCTTTCCTGCGCAGCGATGCGGAAACGCGCATCGCCGGCCTGATGTTCGAGCTGACCCTGCTGGAGCCGGATACGGCGGCCGATATCGAGCCCCGCTTCGGCAAGCAGGTGTGCGACCTGGCAACAGGCGTGCGCCAGCTGATCCGCTTGCGCGCGCTGACCCAGGCGCAGCACGGCAGCGCTGGCGGGCGCGGCAAGAATGCGGCGCAGCAAGCCGTGGCCCAGGTGGAAACCTTGCGCAAGATGTTGCTGGCGATGGCTTCCGACATGCGTGTCGTGCTGGTGCGCCTGGCTTCTTGCGTGACGACCTTGCGTTACTTTGCCGAACTAAAACTGTTCAATGAAATGACGCGCGAGTACGGCAAGGAAACCCTGGACCTGTACGCACCGCTGGCCAACCGCCTCGGCATCTGGCAGCTGAAGTGGGAGTTGGAAGACTTGTCGTTCCGCTTCATCGAGCCGGAAGCGTATAAACGCATCGCCAAGATGCTGGAAGAAAAGCGCATGATGCGCGAGGGCTTTGTTTCCTCGGCGATTTTGCGCCTGCAGACGGAACTGGCTTCGGCCGGTATCCAGGCGGAAGTATTTGGCCGCCCGAAACACATTTACAGCATCTGGAACAAGATGCGCGGCAAGGAACTCGATTTCACGGCCCTGTACGATGTGCGCGCCTTCCGCGTCATCGTTGCCGACGTGAAAACTTGCTACACGGTACTGGGCGTGGTCCACAATATCTGGACCCCCATCCCGAAAGAATTCGACGATTACATTTCGCGGCCGAAGCCGAACGGTTACCAGTCGCTGCACACGGTGGTGACGGCCGAGGATGGCCGGCCGCTGGAAGTGCAAATCCGCACGAATGAAATGCACAGCTTTGCCGAATACGGCGTGGCTGCGCACTGGCGCTACAAGGAAGAGGGCGGTTCGAATTTTGCCGGCCAGAAATACGACGAAAAGATCGCCTGGCTGCGCCAGTTGCTGGCCTGGAAAACGGAAGTGGCCGACGCCGTCGTGGGCCAGGAAGAAATCCAGCGCGAATGGGTGGAAAAACTCAAATCGGCCACCCTGGACGACCGCATCTTCGTCATGACGCCGCAAGCGCGCGTGCTGGAATTGCCCGTGGGCGCCACGCCCGTCGATTTTGCGTATCACCTGCACACGGACGTGGGCCACCGCTGCCGCGGCGCCAAGGTCGACGGCATCATGGTGCCCCTGAATACGCAACTGAAAAACGGCCAGACCTGCGAAATCATCACGGCCAAGGGCGCACCGGGCACGGCCGGGCCGTCGCGCGACTGGCTCAGCGCCGGCTACGCCGTCAGCACGCGCACGCGCTCGAAAATTCGCGCCTGGTTCCATGCCATCGACATGCAGGAAACCCTGGCCCATGGCCGCGCGCTGGTGGAAAAGTCCTTGCAGCGCGAAGGCAAGACAGCCGTCAACCTCGAAGCGCTGGCGCAAAAGCTGGGCTTTGCGAAAGTCGACGAGCTGTTCCTGTCGGTCGGCAAGGATGAGTTCAGCCTGCGCCACGTGGAGCAGGCGCTGCACGACAATGGCGAAGTGGTGGTGCCGGAAGACGCCGTGCTGGTCGGCAAGAGCCGCGCATCCAGCGTGGAGCAGGGCGCCAAGTCGGGTGTGCTGGTGGTGGGCACCGAAGGCTTGATGACGGTGCTGGCCAAATGCTGCAAGCCGGCGCCGCCGGACAGCATCGTCGGCTTCGTCACGCGTGGCAAGGGCGTGTCGATCCACCGCGCCACGTGCAAGAATTTCGAGGAAATGCGCGCCAAGTCGCCCGAACGGGTGATCTTCACGGAATGGGGCAGCACGGGCGGGCACGACACCGTGTATCCGGTCGATATCTTCATCCTGGCCGGCGACCGCCAGGGCTTGCTGCGCGACATCTCCGAAATCTTTTCGCGCGAAAAGATCAACGTGATCGGCGTCAACACCCAAAGCGCCAAGGGCCAGGCCCGCATGACCTTTACGGCCGAGATCAGCTCGACGGCGCAGTTGTTGAAGGCGCTGAATGTGATCAAGGATGTCAGTGGCGTGTTAGAGGCACGCAGAAGTTAGTGTATCTTGGGGTCAGACCCTCAAGCCCGCTAACGCAGAGCTCTGCGCTAACGTGGCCGGGGGTCTGACCCCAGTCCTTGCTAGTGGGTTTTGTCACCCTGATGCAACCCCGCCATCGCTGCCGTCTCAGGCTGCAGAGTAATATGGTCGATGCCATGCTTACTCAATAACATCTTCTTGATCGCCCGCAATACCTTCGGCCAATGGTCGAGGTGCTCGATTTCCACGTGGCCGATCAGGGCCGGCTGGCCGGGCGACATGTCCCACACATGCAGGTCGTGCACGGCAATCACGCCGTCCACTTGCTCCACGTCCGCGCCCACCTGAATGTAGTCGATATGCATGGGCACGCCTTCCATCAGGAAGTGGTACGACTCGCGCAGCACGCCGAACGTGGATTTCAGGATCAGCAGGGAGACCAGCACGGACAGCAGCGGGTCGATCTGCATCCAGCCCGTAAAGTAAATGACGGCGCCGGCGACGATGGCGGCGACCGAGCCGAGCAAGTCGCCCATCACATGCACGAGGGCGGCGCGCGTGTTGACGCTTTGCTTGTCTTTCGACAATACCCACGCCACCACCACGTTGATCGCCAGGCCGATAAAGGCGACGATGAAGACCATGCCGCCCTTGACGGGTTGCGGGGAGGAAAAGCGCAGCGCAGCTTCATAGCAGATCCAGCCCACCACGCACAGCATGGCCAGGCCGTTGACGAAGGCGGCCAGCGCTTCGGCGCGGCCAAAGCCGAACGAATGGCGCGGCGAGGGCGGGCGGCGCGCGATGAGCTGCGCCAGCAGTGCCAGGCCCAGCGCTGCCGCGTCCGTGACCATGTGGCCCGCGTCGGAAATCAGGGCCAGCGAATTGGACAGGAAGCCGGCCGCCACCTCGATGCCGGCAAATGACAGGGTCAGGCCCAGCGCCCACGCGAGGATGCTCTGGCTGCGTCCCTCGAACGAGTGGGTGTGCTTGGCGTCGCCTTTCAGGTGGGCGTGCAAATGGGTGGCGTCGTGTTCGGTGTGCGTCGGCTGCATGGAATGCTTTGTGGAATGATGTTGCCGTCAGTGTAATTGAAAAGCAACAACATAGTCGGCACGTAAAAAAACCTGCAGGCCCGGAGGCGCTGCAGGTTTTACCTGGAACAAACAATGTTACTGTACTGCCGTCTCGCCAAACTTACCTTCGCGGAAATCCTGCACGGCCTGGAATACTTCCGCCTGGGTATTCATGACAAACGGGCCATATTGCGCGATGGGCTCGTTCAAGGGCTGGCCGGCGACGAGGATCACGCGGCCGCCTTCGGGCGCGTCGATGCGCACGCCGTCGCTGCCTGGCGTGTTGGCGAAGATGGCCATGCGCAAGGCGGGCACGGCCTTGCCGTCCACCTGCACTTCGCCACGGAAGGTGTAGAGGAAGGCGTTATGGCCTGGCGGCAAGGACTGCTCGAAACTGCTGCCGGCCGGCAAGTCGATATCGAGATACAACGGTTCCGTCAGTTCACGCTGCACGGCGCCCGTCACGCCATGGCTCTCGCCGGCGATCACTTGCACGGCCACGCCAGCGTCCGTCGTGTAGCGGGGGATTTCGCTGCTGGTGAAATCGCGGTACCACGGCGTGCGCATCTTGTCGCGCGCGGGCAGGTTCAACCACAGCTGAAAACCTTCCATGACGCCTTCTTCCTGCTCCGGCATTTCCGAGTGGATCACGCCGCTGCCGGCCGTCATCCATTGCACGCCGCCCGAGGTCAGCAAGCCTTCGTGGCCGGCGCTGTCCTTGTGGCGCATGCGCCCCGTGATCATGTACGACACCGTTTCAAAGCCGCGGTGCGGATGCTCGGGGAAGCCGGCGATATAGTCGTTCGGCTTGTCGCTGGCGAAATTGTCGAGCATCAAAAACGGGTCGAGACGGCGCTGCAGCTGCTGCGTCAGCACGCGGTTGATCTTCACGCCGGCGCCATCCATGACGGCCTGGCCGGCGATCACGCGCTCGACGGCGCGTGGCTTGTTGACGGTGATGATGTCGCTCATTGCTTTCTCCTCTAGGCCAAGACGGCGCCAGTGCGCCGCCCCTTTCACTGCTGGGATTACATCGGGATCACACCAGGATGGCGTTGATCTCGGCGTCCGCTTGCGCTTGCGCCTTGGCCACGGCTTCCGGGCCCATGCCCATGCCTTCGGAATACACGTATTGCACGTCGGTCAGGCCGAGGAAGCCGAACATGGTGTTCAGGTAAGGCACCTGGCTATCGTTGGCGCTGTCGCGGTGCAAGCCGCCGCGGGACAGGCCCACGTAGACTTTCTTGCCGGTCAGCAGGCCAACAGGGCCGTTTTCCGTGTACTTGAAGGTGACGTTGGCGCGGGCAATCGCGTCGAACCAGCTTTTCAGTTGCACGGTGATACCGAAGTTGTACATCGGCGCGCCGATGACGATCACGTCAGCTGCTTGCACTTGCGCAATCAGCGCGTCGTCCAGGGCGATGCGGGCCGCTTGCTCCGGCGTGCGTTTGTCCGCTGGAGTGAACAGCGCTTGCAGGGTCGGCTCGTCGAGCACGGGGTGCGGTGCGGCAGCCAGGTCGCGGCGGACCAGGGCGGCGCCAGGGTTGGCTGCCTGTGCGCGGGCGACGATGGCGTCAGCCAGGCGGGTCGAGGCGGAACCGGTGCTGCGGGCGCTGGAATTGATTTGCAGGATGTTCATCTTGTTTCTCCGTGTGAGGTGTCTTGCGATGGATGAACTATAGCAATTCCAAAATTGATGCGGAAGCCGTTAAAATGGATAACATTAATCCACTCATGGAACAATCGAGCGTAAAGGTAGCGTATGAATATCGATCCCGGAGATTTGCTGCTGTTCGCCCGCGTCGTCGAGTGCGGCAGTTTCAGTCGTGCCGCCGTGCGCGTGGACTTGCCCAAGTCGACCTTGTCGCGCCGCATCTCGCTGCTGGAAGCGAAATTGGGCGAACGGCTGCTGTTGCGCACCACGCGCAAGCTGGCGCTGACGGAGTTTGGCGCCAGCCTGCTCGAGCATGCGCGCAAGGTGGTGGAAGAAACGGAGGCGGCTGGCGCCCTGGCGCAGCACCGCCAGGCAGGACCCAGCGGCTTGCTGCGCATTTCCATGCCGGCCGATTTCGGTGACACCCTGATGCGTCAGGTGCTGGCCGAGTTCGTGCGCCGCTATCCCGCCATTTCTCTGGAACTGGACTTGTCGGCGCGCCGGGTGGATTTACTGGAAGAAAATTTCGACCTGGCCATCCGCATGGGTAATTTGCCCGATGACGCCAGCCTGGCCGCGCGCCGTGTGGCCTTCAGCACTCTGGCGCTGTATGCCTCGCCGCAATACACGAGCGTGCACGGCTTGCCCGAGCATCCCGACGATTTGTATGGCCACGATTTATTGAGCTTGCCACGGGCCGTGCATGGCCTCGTGCACTGGACTTTGATCCGCGGCAAGACGACGTGGGAGCGCGATCTGCCCGTGCGCCTGCTGGCCAATTCGCCGGAATTGCTGGTGCGTATGGCCTGCACGGGCGTGGGCATTGCGGCCAGCACAGACCGCTTTGCCAAGCCGTATGTGGCGACGGGGGAATTGGTGCGCGTGCTGCCCGAGTGGAGTTTTCCGCTGGTCACGGGCTGGGCCGTGTTTCCCGGCCGGCGCTTGATGCCGGCCAAGACGCGCGCGTTTCTCGACCTAATGGAGGAAATGTACCAAACCGACGCGCCTGTTTAGTAACGGCTGTCAAAACCTACTGCGCGTCGTGATCTATGGCCTGCGATGCTCACTGTACCTTCGTACAGTTGCGCTTCTCGGCCACAGCTCCCTTCCGCTCGCTACGGTTTTGTCAGGCGTTGACAGGTCAGTGGAGGGCGCAGAGCCTTGATCTATTTAGGCCGGTTGCCCATGACTTCGCCCAGCTGTACGGGGCCGGCTGGCTGCCAGCCGGCATTGAAATCGACTGTGCCTTTCGGGAACAGCATGACGACGGTGGAGCCAAGCAGGAAGCGGCCCAGCTCTTCGCCCTGTTTCAGCACGACATTGTCGTTCGCATAGCTCCAGTCGCGTATCTGGCCTGTGCGGGGTGGGTTGACGACGCCGTGCCAGACGGTGGCCATGCTGCCGACGATGGTGGCGCCCACCAGGGTCATGACGAAGGGACCGTTGGCCGTGTCGAACACGCAGACGACGCGCTCGTTGCGGGCGAACAGGCCGGGAATGCCGCGCGCCGTCGTCGGGTTGACGGAGAACAATTCACCGGGAACATAAATCATGCGCGTCAGACGGCCATCGCAGGGCATGTGGATGCGGTGGTAGTCGCGCGGGCTCAGGTACAGATTGGCGAAGCTGCCGTGTTCGAACTGGGCCGCCAGGGCCGCATCGCCGCCGACCAGGGCCGTCGTGCTGAAGTTGTGGCCCTTGGCCTGGAAGATCTGGTCCTTGTCGATGCTGCCGAACTGGCTGATGCGCCCATCGACGGGGCAGACGTAGTCGGCCTGGGCCAGCGGACGGGCGTCCGGGCGCAGCGCGCGCGTGAAAAAGTCGTTGAAGCTCGTGTAGTGCGTGATGTCCGGATCCAGCGCCTCATCCATGTTGACGTTGTAGCGGCCGACGAACCAGCGGATCAAACGCGTCGTCATGGCGCCGCCCTTGGCACCGGCGACACGGCCGGCAAAATTGGTCAGCGCTCCCTTGGGCAGCAGATATTGAGGCAAAACGGCAAGACGGTCAGACACGATGGGAAGCCTTTGACGGGGTGATGGGAACAATGGTGAAAACGCATTATAGCGGCGATGTGGCGCGCAATACTATGCGCCGTATGCAAGGGTGCGTATCGCAGCCGGCCGCCGAATTTAATTTGCCATAGGAAATATTTTCAGGAAACTGTGCCACTCGGAAAAAATTACAGCACAATACAGCTGCCTGTTTTTTAGCTTTTAGCCATTTTTATTCAGCCAACTTTTTTAGCCAGGTCATGATGCCACGCCGTTGCCTTCGCCTTACCGTCCTTTGTTCCGCTGTCCTGTTTGCCTGGAATGCCCAGGCCCAGCAATCCGAAACGCCAGCCTCTGAGCCCGCCGCTGCGCCGCTGAAGGCTGAAAAGCCCGCCGCGCCCGCGATGCAAACCGTGGAAGTCAAGGGCAGCGGCTATGATCCGCGCCGCGACGATACGGCCAGCAAGATGGTCGTGGGCAGCGAGGAAATCCTCAAGTATGGCGACACGAATGTCACCGATGTGCTCAAGCGCTTGCCCGGCATCACGGTTTCCGGCGCGGCCGGGCGTTCGGGCGGCGAAATTCGCATGCGGGGCCTGGGCAGCGGCTACACGCAGATATTGCTCAACGGCGAGCGGGCGCCGGCCGGTTTTTCGCTCGACACCCTGTCGCCGGACGTGATCGAACGCATCGAGATTTTGCATGCGGCCAGCGCCGAATACAGCACGCAGTCGATTGCCGGCACCATCAATGTGGTGCTCAAGAAAGCCGTGAAGACGGCGCAGCGCGAACTCAAGCTGGGCGTGCAGGGCAGCGACGTGAGCTTTTCGCCCAGCGTGAACGTGCAACTGTCCGACCGCGACGGCAACTTCTCGTATTCGCTGGCCGGCTCGCTGTTCCGCTACGACTACCATTACGACAATCCCGGACTGGAACTGGGCTATGCGCCCGATGGCCGGCAAAACCTGCTGCGCCGCACGAATGGCACGGGCGATGGCCGCCCGGAAGGCATCAATCTGTCGCCGCGCCTGAACTGGGTGCTGGTCAACGGCGATAATGTGACGGCGCAATTCTTCTTCAATGGCGGGCGCTCGAATCACCGCAATTTCAGCCGCGCCGAGACGGAGCAGGGCTTGCGCCCCGATTACGACACCAATACGGGCAGCTCCAGCAACCACAATGCCTTCGGCCGCAGCGACCTGACGTGGATGCACAAGCTGGCCGGCGGCGCCCGGCTGGAATTGAAAATCGGCGCCTCGGCCGCCCGCAATACGTCCGACAGCCTGCAGCAAGGCTTTGTCGATGGCAGCGGCCTGGCGCTCGAGCGCAAGGTGGGCGTGAAGGCGACGGAAAACGGCGTCAGTTCCACCGGCAAGTATTCCACGCCCTTGCTGCCCGGCCATGCCCTGTCGATGGGCTGGGATGGCGCCTACACGGAGCGCGAGGAAACGCGCCGCCAGCGCGAAGCGGCACTGTCTGCCCTGGGTGCGCGCCCGCCCGTCGACAGCGACGAAGGTTTCGACGCCACCATCAAGCGCCTGGCCCTGTTTGTGCAGGACGACTGGGAAATCACGCCGCGCTGGTCGATGTATGCGGGCGTGCGCTGGGAGGGCATCGACACGCGCAGCGCAGGCAACACTTATGATGAAGTGCAGCAGCGCACCAGCGTGTGGAGTCCGCTGTTGCAAACCCTGTGGAAGTTGCCTGATACCAAGGGCGACCAAGTCCGTCTGGCCCTGACGCGCACCTACAAGGCGCAACCCACGGCAAGCCTGATTCCGCGTCGTAATACCTCGACCAACAATAGCCAGACGGACCCCGACCGTGAAGGCAATCCTTACCTGAAACCGGAGCTGGCGCTGGGCATCGATGCCTCGTACGAGCACTACTGGGCCGAAGGCGCCTTGCTCAGCGCGCGCGCCTCGGCCCGCCGCATCGATGGCTACACGCGCCAGGGCTTGCTGTTCATCAATGATCGCTGGGTCTCCACGCCCGTCAATGATGGCCGCGCGAATACTCAGACACTGGAACTGGAAGCGAAGTTCCCGCTGCGCGCCGTGCTGGCGGCGCCCGTGCCGGCCATCGACCTGCGCGCCAGCGTCAGCCGCAACTGGTCGCAGGTGGAGCAGGTGCCGGGGCCAAACAACCGGCTCGACCAGCAAACCCCCGTCAGCGGCAACTTCGGTCTCGATTACAAGACGCCGGATGGTGTGCTGACGACGGGTGGCAGCTTCAACTTCCGCAATGGCGGCCCCGTGCGCATCACCGAGCGCCAGAGCGCCTATACGTCGCCGCGGCGCGACCTCGACCTTTATGCGCTGTGGAAATTCGATGCGAAGAACCAGTTGCGCCTGGCCGTGTCGAACTTGCTGGCGCAAGACTTCGAAAGCACCACCACGTATGCGGACGCCAGCGGCACGATAGCCCGCAACAGCATTTCACCGAGTTCGCCGCAGGCGCGCGCGACCCTGGAAATGAAGTTCTGATCGCGACGTTCTCATACTGAAAACCCCGGCCGGCATCCCCGCTGGCCTATAATCTCGGCAATTGCGCGCGCGGCCCGTCCGTGCGCGCCACCTTTTCCTTTGCCAAGATTGCTTTCCCCATGACGTTTTCCTCCCTCGGCCTGATCGATCCCCTGGTCCGCAAACTCGATGAGCTCGGCTATGCCAAGCCCGCGCCCGTGCAGGCGCAAGCGATTCCTGCCGTGCTGGCCGGGCGCGACCTGATGGCCGCCGCCCAGACGGGCACGGGCAAGACGGCCGGCTTTGCCGTGCCGCTGCTGCAGCGCCTGACTTTGGAAGGCGTGGTGGCGCCCCAGTGCGTGCGCGTGCTGGTGCTCGTGCCCACGCGCGAACTGGCCGAGCAAGTGTATGCCAGCTTCCGCAGCTATGGCGGGAACTTGCCGCTGCGCAGCTTTGTCGCGTATGGCGGCGTGCCCATCGAGCCGCAGATCAGCAAACTGCGCAAGGGCCTCGACGTGCTGGTGGCTACGCCGGGCCGCTTGCTGGACTTGCAGACGCAGGGCGCCGTCAAGTTCGAGCAAGTGCAAACCCTGGTGCTGGACGAGGCGGACCGCATGCTGGACCTGGGCTTCGAGCGCGAACTAGATATATTGCTGATGACTATGCCCAAGCAGCGCCAGACCCTGCTGTTCTCGGCCACCTTCTCGGACGCCATCCGCGCCATGGCGAAAACCATGCTGAAGGACCCCGTCTCGGTAGAAGTGAGCGCGCGCAACAGCACGGTCAAGGCCGTGAAACAATCGGTGATCGTGTGCGACAAGAAACGCAAGCCGGAACTCTTTTTGCACTTGCTGAAGAAAAAGCGCTGGGGCCAGGTCCTGGTCTTCGTCAAGACGCGCAAGGGTGTCGAGCTGCTGGTGAACACTTTGCTGGAGCAGGGCGTGCGCGCCGATTCAATTCACGGCGACAAGACCCAGCCGAACCGTTTGCGCGCGCTGGCCCGCTTCAAATCGGCCGAGGTGCAGGTGCTGGTGGCCACCGACGTGGCTGCCCGCGGCCTCGATATCGATCAATTGCCCGTCGTCGTCAATTTCGACTTGCCCACCGTGGCGGAAGATTATATCCACCGCATCGGCCGCACGGGCCGCGCGGGCGCTTCGGGCGAAGCGATCTCGCTCGTTTGCGCCGATGAGGTGGAGCTGCTGTCGGCTGTGGAAGCGCTGACCCGGCAAACCCTGAAACGCAACGAGGAGCCCGGTTTCGAGGCCGAGCACCGTGTGCCGGGCACGTCCGCCGGCGGCACCATCCAGAAGAAGGCCGTGAAAGTGCTGGCGCCGAAGGCGGCGGAGCGGGCCAAGAAAAGGCGCTTCTACAAATAATCGGCGCAGTTAAGCTGACAAGGCAAGGCGCGCAGCACGGATATGCCATTCGTGCCATCATGCGCTATGACCTCGATACCTTTGTTCCCGCTCAATACGGTGCTGTATCCCGATGGCTATCTGCCCCTGCAGATCTTCGAGGTACGCTATCTGGACATGATACGCAAATGCATCATGGGCGAGCAGCCGTTTGGCGTGGTGCAACTGCTGGACGGCGGGGAAGTGCGCAAGCCGGGCCAGCAGGAAACGCTCGCGCCCGTGGGCACCCTGGCGCGTGTCATCGACTGGGCCGCGCCCCTGTCCGGCTTGCTGCAAATCAAATGCATGGGCATGCAGCGCTTTCATATCGTCTCCAGCGAACAGCTGAAGCACGGCTTGTGGATGGCGCAGATCGAAACCTTGCCGCCCGATAAAGCCATCCCCATTCCGCAAGAGCAGCAGAACGTGGCCGACGCGCTCGGCGCCCTGATCCGCACCTTGCAGGAGCAAAAGATCCCGCCTGACCAAATGCCCCTGCAGCCGCCGTACCGGCTCGATGAGTGCGGCTGGGTGGCGAACCGCTGGTGCGAGCTGCTGTCCCTGAGCGCCATGCAAAAACAACTATTGCTGAGTCAAGACAATCCCGTGCTGCGCCTGGAACTGGTGCAGGATATGCTCACGGAAAATGGCCTGCTCGAAGAGTAAAACGTCCCAGGCCGCATGCTTGCACAACATTTCGTTGTGCAATTGCAATTTCTATTGAGAAATACTTTACGCTTTGCCGCCGCTGGCATAAGATAATGCCCCTGGGCAAGATTGCCCTGGGCAACATTCAAGAGCAGACGACATGGCAAAAGTAAGCGCGGAACAGATCAATGCGGCAATGGAAGCGATGGCGGGCGAAGGCCAGGCCATCACGGTGCGCGCCTTGCGCGAACGGCTGGGCAACGGCGCCTGCCTGGGCACCATCAGCAAGCTCTTGCAGCGCCGCAAAGCCGGTGCGCAGCGCCAGATCGCTGCCGCCGCCGAACTGTCGCCCGTGCTGCAGCAAGCCATCCTCGATTATGTAGGACAGGAGTTAAGCGCCAGCCACAGCGCGCATGAAGCCGAGATGAACGACAATCAACAGGAATTGATGGACCTGGCCAGCGAGAACGAGCGCCAGCAAGAGTTGCTCGACCTGCAGGCCGGCGAGCTGGAAACCTTGCGCGAGGAACTTGAACGCGAGCGGCAAGTGGCGAACCAGGCGCGCACGGACCTGGCCAAGGCGCAGCTGCGCCTGGAAGGCTTGCCGCGCCTGGAAGAGGCGGCCGAGCAGGCACGCATGGACCTGGCCAAGGCGCAATTCAAGCTCGAAGGCATCCCCCGCCTGGAAGAGGCTGCCGAAGCGGCGCGCGCCGAACTGATCCAGGCCCAGCTGAAGCTGGAAAGCCTGACGCGCGTGGAAACGGAACTGGCCGCCGCGCGCCTGGAACTGGAAGCGGAACGCGAAGAGCTGGGCGAAACGCGCGCCGAGCTCGATGAAGAGCGCACCTTGCGCATCAAGGCGCAGCAGTTCATCGTCGATCCGATCTTCAAGACGCCTGTCTGAGGACGCCTGACCAAACCTACTGCGCGTCGTTATAGGCGGCCTGCGATGCTCACTGTACTTTAGTACGGTTGCGCTTCTCGGCCACCTCTCCCTTCCGCTCGCTACGGTTTCGTCAGGTGTCGTTACGTCTCTGTTCTGACCTAACGCTGCGTACAGTGTTAGCCGGCGCACTGAATCTTGTTATTAGGCGCGGCAAAATAGTTCAGTGATCCAGGCGCGAAAGGGCCGGCATGGAAACGCTGATCGTCATGGGTGCCTCGGTGGGCGGCGTGAGCGCACTGTCCACCATCTTCTCCGCCTTGTCGGCGAACCTGCCCGCGGCAATCCTGGTCGTCATGCATGTGGGCGCGCGCAATAGCGTGTTGCCCGAGATTCTAGGCAAAACCTCCGCCTTGCCCGTGCGCTTTGCCGAAGAGCGCGAACCCGTGCGCGCGGGGCGCATCCTGCTGGCGCCGCCGGATCGGCACATGCTCGTTGCCAACCTGGCTGGCCAGGCAACGGTCGAGCTGACCCGGGGACCCAAGGAAAACCATACGCGTCCCGCCATCGATCCCCTGTTTCGCAGTGCCGCGGCAGCTTTCGGCCCGAAGGTGGTGGGCGTCATCCTCAGCGGTTACCTCGACGATGGCACGGCAGGCTTGCAGGCCATCAAGGCCTGCGGTGGCAAGGCGCTGGTGCAGGAGCCGCAGGATGCGGTGGCGCCGTCGATGCCGCAAAGCGCAATCGACCACGCCGAGGTGGACTGGCGCCTGCCGTGCGCCGAGATCGGCCCGGCCCTGCTGGCGCTGGCCAGCGACACGCCAGCGCCGGCCAGCGCCGCGCAGCCTTTGCCGCCCGCGCCGTCGTGGATCGCCGTGGAAAACCGTTTTGCCCGGGGAGTGGGAAATATGGAGCAACTGGAAAAAATTGCCACGCCATCGACTTTCACCTGTCCCGAATGCCAGGGCACCCTGTGGGAGCTGCATGCTCAGCAGCCGCAGCGTTTTCGCTGCCATACGGGCCACAGTTTCACGGCGCGGATGCTCGGCGAGTTGCAGCATGACAAGGCGGAAAACGCTATGTGGGCCGCCGTCAGGGCGCTGCAGGAAAAGGAAAAGCTGTACCTGAACCTGGCCGCCAAGGCTCAGGCCTGGCTGCATCCGAGTACGGCCAGCGAATATGCCGCCAAGGCGCGCCAGGCGGGCGAGCAGGCCGATATGCTGAAACGGGCCTTGCTGGCTTAAAATAGCGTACGGTCGCGCCATGCCGCGCGACGCCCGATCGCAAAGAAGGTTTATGTCCGTAGAAAAGAAAGCGCCGCACCCGCCTGCGGCCACCCCCATCTTGCCGCGCGCACTGCCGCCCCGGCCGCCAGCCGAATTCAGTTCTGCCGCAACAGCCCTTGCGCATAAGCAGGCGCGCGAAGCCAAGGATGCGCAGGTGCGCGGCGTCACGTCCATCGATGCCATGCGTGTCGCCATCAAACAGGCGGCGCGCGACTTGCCCACCATCACCGAGGTGCCGCGCCTGGCCATGCTGGACGCCGCCGCCTTCCGTGCGCGGGCCGCGCTGGGCTTGCCCTTCCTGATGCGCGGGCTGGTGCGGCGTTGGCCCCTGTCGGCCCTGGGCCCCGAAGTCTTGCGCGAGCAATTCAGCCACGTGCCCGTGCGGGCGCGGGTGGGTGACTACATCAACACGGCTTTCGCGGCCGACCGCGCCATGCAGGACATGTCGATGGGGCAATATCTGGATATGGTGGCAGAGGGCGAGTATGCGCTGCCGCCTTACCTGGGCAACCTGGAATTGCGCGAACTGAACCGTCTGTGCCACTGGCCCACGTATTTCGACAAGATGGGCCCGCCACGCTTCTGGGTGGGGCCGGCCGGCACGGTGACGCCCTTGCATTGCGATTACGACGACAATATCTTCGCCCAGGTGTGGGGCCGCAAACGCATCTTTTTGTCGCCGCCGCACCATGACGCCTTCCTGTATCCCAGCGAGGCGAACGCCATCCTGTTCGGCTCGCCGTTCGACCCGGAAGCGCCCGATTTCGAGCGTTTTCCCCTGGCGCGCCAGGCCACCATGATCGAATGCCTCGTCGAGCCGGGCGACATGCTGTACGTGCCCGCCGGCTGGTACCACCAGGTGCGGGCGCTGACGTTTTCCCTGTCGTCGAACCGCTGGGCCAGGGCCGTGCCGCTGGCGCTGCATGGGGATATGGCGCTGCGGCGGGGCGAGGAATAACTTAGGGCTGGATGGTCTTGCCGGCAGCGCGCACGCGGCGCTTGGGCCGCCACTCGCTGAGGATGCCAGCAGCGATGATCAATATCGCGCCCACGATGGCCAGGGCCGGCAGGCGCTCGCCGGCGATGCGGCCGATCACGCCGGCCCACACGGGTTCGCCCGCATAGATCAAGGTGGCCTTGGTGGCGGAAATGCGCTTTTGCGCCCAGTTCATCACATATTGGATCAGCGCGCTGGCGCAGCCCAGGGCCAGCACGCTGAAGACGAAGGTCTTGCTGAGGACCGGTGGCGCTTCGCCCAAGACGGGCATCAGCAGCAGGGCGATCAATGAGGCCGTGGCCAGTTGCACGATGGTCACGCGCAGGATGTTCAGCTGCGGCGAGACGCGGCTGATGAGGATGATTTCCAGGGCGATGGCGATGGCGCCCACGGCCGTGATCAGTTCGCCCGTGCCAAAACCCATGCTCAAGCCATCCGTGCCGGTGAGCAGCAGCAAGCCGACGAACGCCAGCACGACGGCCGCCCACACTGCAGGGTGGGGCCGCTGCTTGAAGCCCAGCCATTGCACCAGCGGCACGATGGGCACATAAAAGGCCGTGATGAAGGCGGACTTGCTGCTCGTGATATACATCAAGCCATAGGTTTGCAGGGCGTAGCCGCCGAAGATGCTCACGCCGATGGCCATGCCGGTGAATAACTCCGCTTTCGTCAACTGGCGCAGCTGGCCCCGGCAAATCAGGGCGCCGATGCTGGCGGCCACGGCAAAGCGGGCGGCCACAAAGGCCAGCGGGCCGCTGACCGTCACGGCATGTTGCACGACAAGAAACGTGCCGCCCCAGAGGAAGGTAATGGCGATCAGGGCCAGTTCGGGCATGCCGAGGGCGGGCGGGGGACTTGCGTGTGTTTTCATGGGACGCTATGCTATGAGCAAAATATTTCCCATCATAATAGGAGCAATATATTGCGCAGTCAAGCCGAAGCCGGTGGCGTGCTGGCATACCTGGCCACCAATCTGCGGCGCTTGCGCCTGGCCGCCGGCCTCAGCCAGGAAGAGCTGGCGCGCCAGTCCGGCCTGAGCCGGCGCATGGTCAATGGCGTCGAGGCGGGCAGCACCAACATCAGCCTGGCCAACCTCGACCATGTGGCGGCCGCCTTGAACGTGGCCTTTGTCGACCTAGTCCAGCCACCGCGGCAGCCGCAAGACAGCTTGCGCGTGCTGATGTGGCAAAGCGCATCGCAAGCCAGCCGGGCCGTGCTGCTGGGCGCGGCACCCGCCAGCCGCCAGGTGGAACTGTGGTCGTGGACCCTGGCACCAGGCGAGCGCTACGATGCGCAAGCCGATCCGGCGGGCTTCAGCGAAATGATCTACGTGCTGGAAGGCGAGCTGCAGCTCGTGCTGGCGGCGGAAACCCGGCAGCTGGCCACGGGCGATTTTTTCGTCTTCAGCAGCGCGCAAGCGTATGCCTATGTGAATGCGGGTGAGTCTACCTTGCGCTTTACGCGCAATGTGGCCAGCTGACAGCGCGATTACGGCAGGCTACATCCCACCAGCAACAGCATCGGCCGCTCGCGCTCTTCCGCCAGCGCCGACTGCTGCGCGACCTGTGCGTCGGTGGGGCCCCATTCTTCCATGTGTTCCAGCTGGAAACCAGCGCGTAGCAGCGCATTGATGGTCGTGCCGAGCGTGCGGTGCTGCTTGATCACGCCTGGCGCCAGCCAGTCCGACACGCGCGGGCCTTGCTGCTGGTAGCTGTCGACGGGCCAGCGCTTGCGGCCTTGCGCGTCCGTCAGCCAGCCCGGCTGGCGCGGGGCCATGAAGATCGGGTGCTCGATGGAAAACACCAGCTTGCCGCCCGGTTTCAAGCCGTGGCGGATGGTAGCCAGCAAGGTGGTGAAATCCTCGATGTAGTGAAACGCGAGCGAACTGTAGACGAGGTCGTAGCTGGCGGGCGGCAGGGCCAGTTGTTCCAGGTCCAGCCGGGCATAGCTGACGGCCGCGTGCGTCCCCATGGCGTTCGCCTGCGCCAGCATCTTTTCCGACACGTCCACGCCCAGCACCTGCGCCGCACCAGCATCGGCTGCCCAGCGGGAGAACCAGCCATAGCCGCAGCCAAGGTCGAGCACGATTTTTCCTTGTATCTCCGGCAGCATTGCGCGCAGGGCTGGCCATTCGGGGGCGCTGTCGAGCCCGCCGATGGAACGGGGCAGCTGGCTGTAGCCGGTAAAGAAGGCGTCGTTGTCGTAGATATTCTGTGTCATGTGTCGATATCCTTGTGGACGGTGCGCTTGGTATGCCCGCCCCGTTGTGCCCGGTAAATGCCCGCGTGGCCGGAAAACAGATACGCCACGACGCAGGCGATGGCTGCGTACACGCCGATCTCGGCGCCGAACAGTTCCATCGCCATCAGGGTCGAGGCGATCGGCGTGTTGGCTGCGCCCGCAAACACGGCGACAAAGCCGATGGCGGCCAGCAAGGTGACAGGCTGGTGCAATAGCGGGCCCAACGCATTGCCCAGGGTCGCGCCGATGAAGAACAATGGCGTCACTTCGCCGCCCTTGAACCCCGTACCGAGGGAAACAATGGTAAATGCCATCTTGCCGAGGAAGTCATGTGCGGGCAACGGTTCTTTCAGCGCATCGACGATGGTGGGAATGCCCAGGCCGATGTAGCGATCCGTACCCAGCAGCCATACGGCAAGCGCGACAACGAGGCCGCCGGCCAGCGGACGCAGCGGGGCGTAGGCGATCCAGCGTTTCATCAGGCCGCTCAAGCCGTGCGTGGCTTGCGCAAACAGTTTCCCCGTCACGCCGAACAGCACGCCAGCGATCACCATCGCGCACAAGGTCCAGGTTGAAAGGGCGGGGATCAGGGGCACGGCGTAATGCGTGTGAGCAATTTGCAAAAGCGGTCCCCACAGCAGAACCACCTGGTCGGCGATGACGGCAGCCAGCAGGCAGGGCAGCATGGCTTCGTAGCGCAAGCGGCCGATGGCCAGCACTTCCAGGCCGAAGAGGGCACCTGCCAGCGGCGTGCCGAAGACGGAAGCAAAGCCGGCGCTGATGCCGGCCATCAGGATGATGCGGCGGTCTTCATTGTTCAAGCGAAACATGCGGGTCAGCTGGTCGGCCAGCGCGCCACCCATCTGCACGGCCGTGCCTTCGCGTCCGACCGAGGCGCCAAACAAATGCGAAATGACGGTGCCGCCCAGCACCAGCGGTGCCATGCGCAAGGGGATGATTTTTTTCGGGTCGTGGATTTCATCGATCAGGAGGTTGGCCCCGCCTTCGACACTGCGCCCGTAGCGCAAATACAGCCAGCCGACGGCAAAGCCCGCCACGGGCAGCAGCCAGATCAGCCAGGCGTGCGCCATCCGCGTGCGCGTGGCCCACTCAAGGGCGAACAGGAAGCCGGCCGAGGCCGTCCCTGCCAGCACGGCAACGACAAAGGCCAGCAGCAGCCATTTCAACAGATGCCGTAACAGATCGGTGAGGGCGCTAAGACGCTGCATCGTGCATCCAGTCAAGGCTGATGGGTGGGTGCTTCCTTACAAGCCGAATTCCGCCACCAGCGCCTGGCCGATGGCCCGCTGTTCGGCCAAAATGGCGCGCAAGTGGTGGGGGCGCGTCTTGACATTCGTCATGACCACGCGCAGCACGTTGGTCGGGCCGGGGTAGCGCGTCGATTCGAGTACCGTGCGCGACACGAAGCTGTGGCCTTGCGCCTTTTGCCGGTTCTGCAGCTTGGCGTTCAAGGTGTTGAGTTGCTTGTTCAGTTCGGTCGCCGCCTCCACTTCGCCGTCGGCCAGCAAGCTTTCCATGCGCTGGCGCAAGTGCGCGGGCACGTAGCGGTAAGTGAGAATGAAGGTGTCGGAGCGCGTGACGAGTTCGAAATCCTGCTGGTCGGCCAGCAAGTCCTGCAACTGGCCGGACAGGGTGGCCGCCTGCTGCAGCAAGGTCGTGTAGCCGGACACACCGAGCACCTTGAACGAGGTCCACAGTTTCAAGGCATCGAAGCGGCGCGAGCCTTCCAGCGACGTCTGGCCCAGGTCGCCCGAGTTGTCGCGCAAGATGTAGTTGGCGTTGTGTTTGAGCAAGTTCAGGCTGGCGCTATCCTTGAACAGCACCATGCTTTGCGCCATCGGCACCCACAGCAATTTATGCCCGTCGATGACGACGGAGTCGGCCAGGGCAATGCCGTCGTACAGCGCGCGGTACTGTTCCGCGATCAAGAGCGCGCCGCCCCAGGCTGCGTCCACGTGGAACCAGATGTTTTCGCGCGCCGCAATCGCCGCCATGGCTGCCAACGGGTCGATGGCGCCCGTTTCCGTCGTGCCGGCGATGCCGATCATGGCGACGACCTTGATCCTGCGCAATTTCAAATCGGCAATCGTCGCTTCCAGCGCGCCGACGTCGATGCGGTTGTCGCGGTCGACGGCCACCAGGTGCAAGGCGTTTTCACCGAGCCCCAGGGTCGCCAGCGCCTTTTTCACGGAATAATGGCTGCGGGCCGAGCCGATCACGGCCAGCCCCGCATAGCCTGATTCCTGCATGGTGGCAAACAAACCGCGCTTGCGCGTGCCGGGCAGTTGCTGTTCCAACGCCACGGCCAGGGCCGTCAGGTTGCCCATGGTGCCGCCATTGACGACATTACCCAGCGCGCCGCTGGTGGCGGCCATGGCCTGCGTGTAGACGGCGTCCGGTTGCTGGTACACCTGGCGGTGCAGCCAGCCGAGGATCTGTTTTTCGATCAGGGTCGACACGTAGGCTGTCTCGATCTTGACCTGGTTCTGGTTCAGGGTGGCCGTAAACGCTTCGGCCAGCACGCTGATCCACGGCAGGGCCTGCGTCATGTGGCCGATGTACTGGGGATGGTTCAGCTGGGCCGTATTGGCCAGCACGGTGGTGTCGAGTTCTTGCAGGAATTGCGCCACGGGCATGCCGTGCGCGGGCAGGCAAGTGTCGGACAGTTGCGTCAGCAGTTCCGCATACGGCGTGTGCGGATAGGCCTTGTCGCGGTCGGCGGCCAGCCAGCCGCCCAGCATGCCCAGCGCCTGCTGCAGGGGCGCGGGCGCCTTCTGCAGCGCATCGATGGAAAAATGCTGCTGCAGCAGCTGTTCGATAGGGGTATCGGTCATGGCGCGTTGTCTTCTCTACGGATTGCTGGTGCCACGGTGACAAACGAATTGCGCCCAGGCGAAAGCGGGATTTTACCCGACTCCGCCTGAGCGCATCAGTTTGCTATATCAGTTTGCTCGCTGCTGGCGATCAGAAGTAGTTCAGGCCCAGCGCCGACTTGACTTCATCGGCCGTGCGGGCCGCTACTTCGCGCGCCTTGAAGGTGCCTTCCTTGAGCATCTGGATGACTTGCCCCTTGTCCTTGGCGAATTCTTCGCGGCGGGCGCGGATCGGCGCCAGCATTTCCTGCAAGACCACGTCCAGGCGCTTCTTGACGATGCTGTCGCCCAGGCCGCCGCGCACGTAATGGGCTTTCATTTCGGCCAGCGCCGCTTTTTCCGGATCGAAAGCGTCCAGGTAGGTAAACGCGATATTGCCTTCCAGGTGGCCCGGGTCTTCCACGCGCAGGTGCAGCGGGTCGGTATAGACTTTCTTCACGGCAGCCGTGATTTCGGCCGAGGTCGCGCCCAGGTTGATGGTGTTGCCCAGCGACTTGCTCATCTTCGCCTTGCCGTCGATGCCGGGCAGGCGGCCGATATCGGGCACCAGCGCCTTGCATTCCATCAATACTTCACGGTTGTACATGCGGTTGAAGCGGCGCACGATTTCATTCGTTTGCTCGATCATCGGGATCTGGTCTTCGCCCACGGGCACGACGCCGGCCTTGAAGGCCGTGATGTCGGCCGCCTGGCTGGCCGGGTAGGTCAAAAAGCCGGCCGGGATGTCGCGCTCGAAGCCGCGCAGGCGGATTTCTTCCTTGACGGTGGGGTTGCGCTCGAGGCGCGCCACGGTGACGATGTTCAGGTAGTAAAAGGTCAGCTCGGCCAGTTCCGGGATCTGCGACTGGATGAAGACCGTGGTTTTCGCCGGGTCGATGCCGACGGCCAGGTAATCGAGCGCCACTTCGACGACATTGCGGTGCACCTTGTCGATGTCGTCCATATTGTCCGTCAGCGCTTGCGCGTCGGCCAGCATGATGAATTGCTTGTAGCTGTTCTGGTAGCGGACGCGGTCGCGCAGGCTGCCCACGTAGTGGCCCAAGTGCAAGGGGCCGGTCGGACGGTCGCCCGTCAGGATCACGGATTGCGAAGCGATGGCGGCGGCCGACAGCGGCGCTGCCGGTGCGTCATTCTGGTCTTGGGTATCGGGGGTATTAGGCAAGCTCATCAAGTTTCCTTTTGAGCCGCCTGCATCGGGGATGATCCAGGCTGAGCCTGTTACGCCACCGATCGAGGCGGCGTGGATCAGATTCACATCACTATGCAGTGGCCGCGCGAAAGTGAGCGGGACCACCAATTCAAGCAGGCGTGTTGTGAAGGGATAAATTTCATGGCGTTATGGTTGCAGTTCGCACGCGTTCTGTCAAGTTGCACCCCGATTTATCTGCCGGCAGGTGGCGGCTGAACTTCTGTCAAACTTGCTTTGCGGGTACTATTGTCAATATGAATCTTTTGGAGACGTGTATGCCTGTTGTATCCCCCATCCGCCTGAGTGGTCTGGCCCTGCTTGTCAGTACCTTGTTCATCGCTCCCGTGCTGGCGCAAACGCCGCAAACGCCACGACTGCTGCAAACGCCGCAAACGCCGCCGATGACGCCCGATATCGGCGCCAAACTGGTGATGCCGGACCTGAACGACTACGTCAAGCGCGTGGTGATGATCCCCATGCGCGACGGTGTCAAGCTGTACACGGTGATCGTCGTGCCGAAGGGCGCGCAAAAAGCGCCGATCATGCTCACGCGCACGCCCTATAACGCTGCCCGCCGCGCCCAGCGCACGGCCAGCCCCAGCATGCTGGCCACCTTGCCGCAGGGCGACGATACCCTGGTGGAAAACGGCTACATCCGCGTGTTCCAGGATGTGCGCGGCAAGTATGGCTCGCAAGGCGATTACGTGATGACGCGCCCCGTGCGCGGCCCGCTGAACAATACCAAGGTGGACAACGTCACGGATGCGTGGGACACCATCGACTGGCTCGTGAAGAACGTGCCGGAAAGCAATGGCAAGGTGGGCATGCTCGGTTCCTCGTACGAAGGCCACACGGTGCTGATGGCCCTGGTCGATCCGCATCCGGCCCTGAAAGTGGCTGTGCCCATGAGCGCCATGGTCGATGGCTGGCGCGGCGACGACTGGTTTCATAATGGCGCCTTCCGCATGCCCAGCCTGTCGTATATCGCCGGCCAGACCAGCGTGCGCGGCGGCGGCGAATCGCCGGCCCTGGGCGTCTACGACGATTACGACGCGTACCTGCGCATCGGCTCGGCGCGCGACTTTGCGAAGAAATTCGGCATCGACAAGCTGACCTATACGAAAAAACTGTTCGAGCATCCGGCCTACGACAATTACTGGCAGGAGCAGGCGCTGGATAAAATCCTGGCGAAACGCCCGCTGATCGTGCCCACCATGCACGTGGTGGGGCAGTGGGACCAGGAAGACATCTATGGCCCTTATGCCACCTACACGGCGATGGAGGGGCGCGACAAGCACAACAACCTCAATTACCTGGCCATCGGCCCGTGGCGCCACAGCGGCGTCAATTATGACGGTTCCAGTCTGGGCGCCCTGAAGTTTGACGGCGATACGGCGCGCCAGTTCCGCGAAAAAGTCATGCAGCCATTCCTCAATCAATACCTGAAGGATGGCGCGCCGGAAGCGAACACGGCGCCCGTGGTGTCGTATCAGAGCGGCACGAACCAGTGGCAGCGCCTGCAGCAGTGGCCGCTGGCCTGCGAGACGTGCGATATCAAGCTGACGCCGATCTATTTGCAGGATGGCTCCAAGCTGGGCTTTGCGGCGCCATCGGGCGCTGCGGATGCGGCGGAAGGCGCCTTCGACGAATACGTGTCCGATCCGGCCAAGCCCGTGCCTTTCGTACCCCGTCCCGTGCGCCTGAACGATGGCGACGTGTGGAAGCCATGGCTGGTCAGCGACCAGCGTGGCTATGCGGACCGCACGGACGTGCTCAGCTATGTTTCCGAACCGTTGAAGGAAGCCGTGCGCATCTCCGGCGCACCGATGGTGAACCTGTTCGCCGCCACCAGCGGTACGGATGCGGACTGGGTGGTGAAACTGATCGACGTGTATCCGGACGAGGTGCCGTCGCAGCCGGCCATGGGCGGGTATCAACTGGGCGTGGCGATGGATATCTTCCGCGGGCGCTACCGTGAGAGCTTCGAGCACCCGGCAATGATAACGCCGGGCAAGGTGGAGCGTTACCGTTTCGCCTTGCCGAACGCGAATCACGTCTTCCTGCCCGGCCACCGCATCGCCGTGCAAGTGCAGTCGAGCTGGTTCCCCCTTTACGACCGCAATCCGCAAACCTTCGTGCCGAACATCTTCCTGGCCGACCCAGGCCATTATAGAAAGGCGACGCAGCGCGTGTACCACGCGACAGGCGCTGCCAGTGCCATCGAGTTGCCGATTGCGCCGCTCGATGCGCGCTAGCCCATTCGCATGAGGATGGCTCCCGCCGCGATCAGGCTGATGGCCAGATAGCGGCGGGGGTTGATTTTTTCGCGCAGGAACAGGGCCGCAATGGCGATGGCGAACAAAATCGACGTTTCGCGCAGGGCCGCGATGGCGGCCACGGGCGCCTGCGTCATGGCCCACAGGGCCAGTCCATACGAGGCGAGGGTGCCGAAGCCGCCAACGGCGGCCAAACGCCATTGTGTTTGCGCATACGCAAGCAGGTCGGCGGGCCGGCGCAACGCCGTCCACAGCAGCAGTCCCGCGCCGTTCAAGACAAAAATCCACATCGTGTAGGCGGCCGGCGCGCCGGACAGGCGCACGCCGATGCCGTCGATCAGGGTATAGCTGGCGATGACGCAGGCATTGCCCAGCGCAAAGGCGGTGGCGTGGCCCGTGCTTTTCGGCACCTTGCCGATAGTGCTGGTGCGCGCGGCAACATACAAGCCAAGGATGCCCGCGCAGATGCAGGCGACAGCGCCCATCTGCATGGCGGACAGGCGCTCGCCGATCAGTGGCCAGCTGGCCAGCGCGACGATAAGCGGCGCGCTGCCGCGCATCAGGGGATAGGCATGGCTCATGTCGCCCGCCTTGTAGGCGGCCGCCAGCAGCGAGTAATAGGCCAGCTGCGCCACGGCCGAGGCGGCCAGGTAGGGCCAGCTGGCGGGCGCGGGAGCATGAACAAAGGGTAAGACGGCCAGTGAAATCAGGGCCGCGCCCACGGAAACGAGCACCGTGCTGAGAAAGGTATCCTTGCCCGACTTGACGATGGCGTTCCAGCTGGCGTGCAGCAGGGCGGCAAACAGGACGACGGCGACGACAAGGCCGGACATGCGGGCCTTAGCGGGGGCGTATGCTCAGCGACAACAGTTCCTGGCGGTGATGGCGCTGGAAGCCTTCCATCACGGAACCGGAGCGGCCCGCCTTGTCCAGCAGTTCGCGCAGGGTGGCCTGGTCTTCCGCCGTCAGCGACTTGCGCGACAGGTAGACGCCGCTCATGCCCCACGGCAACTCCGGCAGCGCTTCCAGGCGCAGGCGGTCGGCCAGGCCATATACGCGCGCATCGTTTTGCGCCACGCCGGCCAGGATGGTAGGCGCCATGATGGTGGCATCGATGAAGCCGCTTTGCATCAAACGCGCCACGGACAGGGCGTCGACTTCATAAAACAGGCGGCCCTGGCTGCTCAGCTCCTTCGCCAGCGCCTGGTACGGCGCGCCATAGTCGTAGCCGCGCACGAGCGCCACGCGCAATTCGCGCCGCTCGATCAATTCCTGCATGGTGTTGATGGGGGCGCGCGCGCCCTGTAGCGAGATCAGCAGGGGGCGGCTGCCCAGCATGGGAATGAACAGGCCATGCTGGTCGCGCCGCAAGGTGCTGCTGGCCGGGATCAGCAAGTCTGCCTTGCCCGTCTCGAACATCGCTTCCAGCCGCGCGCGGGGCACGGCCGTGAAGATGAAATTGCAGCCGAGCTTGGCGCCCATGCCGCGCAGCAAGTCGGGATAGATGCCGCCTATCGTGGCGCCATTGACCACCACGCTGGCGCCGATGGCCGAGACGGGCACCTGGATGTCGCGTGAACATTGCGCGCCCGCCAGCGATGGCAGCGCCAGCGCCAGCATGGCCACGGTCCGGCGCCAGGCGCTGGAATAAAAGTCAGTCATACCCATCCTTGCTCACCATCGAATCGCGGGCGTCGGCAACGCCCGTCTGATTATCCCATTCTCGCCTATTAATTTCCCAAATGCAATATTATCTTGCCGCCTACTTTGTGGTGGAAACCACAAGTCTTGCCTGGCGTTGCGCCTTGAAGTAGCGCCAGGCCACCAGGATGCCCAGGGTTTGCATGATGGCGCACAGGTAGAAGGTGCTGCCGATGCGCCAGTCTTGCGGCGGCAAGTGGCTCACTTCGCCGAGGATCATGCTGCCGAGCAAAGGCATGATGATGATGCCCAGGCTGCTGATCGATTGCAGGGAACCCATCAGTTCTCCCTGTTCGCTGGCGTTCGATGACTTCGAGATGATGCCTTGCAGGGCCGGTCCGGCGGCAAAGGCCAGCAGGTTGCACAGGATCAGCGCATACATCATCCAGCCCTGCGTCGCCAGGCCGTACAGCAAATAGGTGAGGGCGCCCGAGGCCATGCCCAGCAGGGACAGGCGCACTTCGCCGAAGCGCTTGATGAGTATGCCCAGCAAGCCTGCCTGCACGACGGCCGCGCACAGGCCCACGCAGAACAGGGCGATGCCGTTCTGGCGCGGCGTCCAGTCGAAGCGGAAATGGGTATATAGCACCCAGGTGGTGTTGAGCATCATTTGCGCAAACGTCATCAGGCCGAAGGCCAGCACCAGGCCGCGGATTTCCACGCGGCGCACCAGCTTCAGCAGGGCGGCAAACGGGTTGATGCGCGCCCAGGTAAATGGCGCGCGCGGACCGGGCCGCAGCGACTCGGGCACGCAGAAATAGCCGTAGATGAAATTGGCCGCCGACAGGCCCGCCGCCACGTAAAACGGCAGGTGCAGATTGACTTCGCCCAGCAGGCCGCCCAGCATGGGGCCGCAAATGAAGCCCAGGCCAAAGGCGGCGCCGATCTTGCCGAAGCTCTTGGCGCGGTTGTCCGGCGTGGACACGTCGGACGCATAGGCGGACGCGACCGACATACTGGCCGACGAGACGCCGCCGATGATGCGGCCGATGAACAGGCAGGCCAGGTTCGGCGCCCAGCCCGTGGCGAGAAAGTTGATGCCCATGCCGGCCATCGAATACAGCAGCACGGGACGGCGTCCCACGCGGTCGCTGATGGCGCCCAGCATGGGCATGAAGATGAACTGTAGCAAGCCGAAGACGGCCGCCATGATGCCGTACCAGAATGCTTGCTCATCCTTGCCGTTGACAAAGTCGCCGATCAGGATGGGCAACACGGGCACCACCAGGCCGATGCCCAGCATGTCGATGAAGACGCAGACGAGGATGAAATTGAGGTTGCCGGTGCGCGCGGGCGCGGCGGGCGGTGACGGGGAATGGCTGTCGGGGCTGGTTTTATCGGACATGCATGCTTTCGGCGCGCACCCCGCGTCGCCGTGCGGCTGGCGGGGTTCAGTTGTTGGCGTTGCGCCGGCGCGTTGCAGGTTTTTTGCTGGCGCGCGGCGCGATAGCTGAGCCTTGCATTATAGACAGCAAGGGCCATGCTGGCTATCGCCACCAGGGTTTATGCACTAAGTAACCCCCAATAAATTATTGTGATTTCTGACTTCCATAACCGGCGCTCTGCGGCGTTGCCCACTGCTAGCAGTACTCGCACTGCGTCGCAGCGGGCGCCTTGCATAGCATCCAGTTCTGTTCGTCATAAATTCACAATATTTTCCCGAGGATTACTTAACTCCCCACTCGCCGGCAAAGGCGGCGCGGAAATCCGTCAGCACGGCCAGCCGCTGTTCGGCCAGCGCGCGGCCCGCCGCCGTCTGCATCTTGCCAGGCAGTTTGTCGAGCTTGGTGACGATATGGTCGAGGGCGTAGGCCTTGTCGTCGAGCGGACGCTGCTGCGCCAGCGGATCCGTGCCATGCGCCAGCGCGCTATCCATGCGCGCGGCCGTGTAGAACAGGCGCGCCAGTCCCACGGCGCCCAGGGCGTCGATGCGGTCTGCATCCTGCACGATTTGCGCTTCGATGGTGTGCGGCGGCAGATTGGCTGAAAAACTGTGCGTCTCGATGGCGTGGGCCACGCCGGGTAATTTTTCTGCCGGGAAATTCAGTTCCGCCAGTTGGCGGCACGCCAGCGCCGCCGCCTGGCGCGAGGCCAGATGGCGCTCGGGGTGGTTTTTCGGCAGATTGACGAGGTCGTGCAGGTAGCAGGCGGCCATCACGGTGAGGGCGTCCGCGTCCGCATGCTCTTGCAGCAGGACACTGGCATTGCGCCAGACGCGGTGCAGGTGGTTGAGGTCGTGGGCGCCGTCATCGCCCAGGCCGGCCGTGGCCAGCGCCAGCAGGTGAGGTTGCCATTGAGAAAGCAAAGAGTGCATGGTTCAAAGTCATAAAAAGCAGGGGCCGCCAGTGTGGCATAAAACGCCGCCGCGTGCGGCGGGGAGTCCGGCGTCCCGGCGTGCCGTATTTGCCACACAGATTGTATTTTTAGAAATCATCATTCCAGCAATTGCTCTTTTTTAGTGCATGTAAAATTTACATGGGGTAACATTGCCGCACGGAAATTAGAAGCATAAGCTAATTGCGAGAAAGTATTTGCAAAAACATACAAGTGGCTGCCATGCCATCGTGCATGCTTGGCCTGCGCCCCAGGCGAGTTAACTAAAGGATTATCATGAACACCAATTCCAGCGACACTGGCGCAACCGTTGCCAAGGCTGCCGAATACCTGGCTTTTACCCTTGGCCAGGAAGAGTATGGCATCGACATCCAGAAAGTCAGCGAAATCCGCAGCTATGAAACGCCGACCCGCATCGCCAACGCGCCCGAGTTCGTCAAGGGCGTGGTCAACCTGCGCGGCATCATCGTGCCGATCGTCGACATGCGCATCAAGTTCAACCTGGGCACGCCCAGCTATGACCAGTTCACCGTCGTCATCATCCTCAATATCGGCAACCGCGTCGTCGGCATGGTCGTTGACCGCGTCTCCGACGTCACCACCCTGATGCCGGAACAGATCAAGCCGGCGCCGGACATGGGCCGTTCGATCAACACGGAATACGTGATCGGCCTGGGCACCATCGATGAGCGCATGCTGATTCTGGTCGATATTGACCAGCTGATGTCTAGCGCCGACATGGGCTTGATCGAAAAATTAGCCGCTTAATTCTCGCCGCGGTCATTTTGACTGGATTTGTCGGAAACAATTGACTCTCGGCATTGCTTGATTTTTCTGCAAGGCGCACGCTAGCGCCTTTCCTGGCGCACGGTTCAACCGAACCGTGCGCCAGTTTCACTTGTCACGCCAATTCGCTACAGCAGCCAGCCAGCGCCCGCCCATGAGCGAGATCGTCAGCTTGTTATCAGGCTGACGGCAGGGCCTTTTAGGATAGTCACATGAATTTATTACGCAACGTCAGCATCGGTGTCCGCCTCGGACTCGGTTTTGCCGTGATTTTGCTGTTTTCCATGCTCATTACGGGCATCAGCGTCTGGCGCCTGCACGACGTGGCCAGCGCCACGCGCGTCATGATGGAGCAGCCGCTGGCGAAGGAACGCTATATTTCCGACTGGTACGGCCGCATCGACAGCGCCGTGCGCCGCACCATCGCCATTGCTCGCAGCAGCGACACTTCGCTCAGCGGCTATTTCGCCGAAGAATCGAAAGTTTCGTCGTCCAGCTCGGCCGAACTGCAAAAGAAAATCGAGGCGCTGATCGACAAGCCGGAGGAAAAAGCCATGTTCGCGGGCTTGCTGGAACAGCGCAAGGTGTACATCAGTTCGCGCGACCAGGTCTACAAGCTGAAAGGCGAAGCGCAGGTCGATGCCGCCAATGAGGTGTTTGAAAAGACCTTCGTGCCGGCCGCCGCCAAATACCAGAAGATGGTGCAGGACTTGCTGGAACACCAGCGCGCCAGCATCGACACGACGGCGCGCGAGATCGACGCCGTCGCCAATACCAGCCGCAACCTGATGCTGGTGCTGGCCGCGCTGGCGCTGGCTTTTGGCGTCGTCTGCGCCTGGGTCTTGACGACGGGCATCGTGCGCCCCCTGCGCACGGCCGTGGACATCGCGCGCAAGGTGGCCGATGGCGACTTGACGGCGCAGATCGACGCCAGTGCCAAGGATGAGACGGGGCAACTGCTGCTGGCCCTGAAGGACATGAACACGAGCCTGCTCAATATCGTGGGCGAAGTGCGCAGCGGCACGGACAGCATCGCCACCTCGTCGACGCAGATCGCCGCCGGCAACCAGGACCTGTCTTCCCGCACGGAAGAGCAGGCCGGTTCCCTGGAGGAAACAGCGTCTTCGATGGAAGAACTGACCAGCACTGTGAAACAGAATGCGGACAATGCGCGCCAGGCCAACCAGTTGGCGGCCTCGGCGGCGCAAGTGGCCGTCAAGGGTGGCGAAGTGGTGGCGCAAGTGGTGGGCACGATGGAATCGATCAACGCTTCGTCGAACAAGATCGTCGACATCATTTCCGTGATTGACGGCATCGCCTTCCAGACGAATATCCTGGCCCTGAACGCGGCCGTGGAAGCGGCCCGTGCCGGCGAACAAGGCCGCGGCTTTGCCGTCGTGGCGTCCGAGGTGCGCAACCTGGCCCAGCGTTCCGCTTCGGCGGCGAAAGAGATCAAGACCCTGATCGGCGCTTCCGTGGAACAAGTCAACGCGGGCAGCATGCTGGTAGCGCAAGCCGGTTCGACCATGACCGACATCGTCGACAGCGTGCAGCGCGTGAGCGACATCATCACGGAAATCACGGCGGCCAGCAGCGAGCAAAGCGTGGGCATCGACGAGATCAACCGCGCCATCGGCCAGATGGATGCCGTGACGCAACAAAATGCGGCCCTGGTGGAAGAATCGGCCGCGGCGGCCGAATCGATGCAGCACCAGGCGCACAACCTGGCGCAAGTGGTCAGCGTCTTTAAATTGAATGGCCAGCAGGCGCTGAAACGCCCGGCTGCGCCGCAAACCACCTTGCGCATCGGCAAACGCTGATGACGCCGCGGCTGCCACGTGCAGCCGCAACTCCCTTTTATATAGTCTGGTTCCGCTTTTTTAGGATATTCACATGAATTTGTTAAGAAACGTCAGTATTGGTGTGCGCCTCGGCCTGGGTTTTGCCGTGATTTTGCTGTTTTCCATGCTCATCACGGGCATCAGCGTGTGGCGCTTGCATGACGTGGCCACGGCTACGCGCACCATGATGGAATTGCCGCTGGCGAAGGAACGCTATATTTCCGACTGGTATTCCAAGATCGATAGCGGCGTGCGCCGCACCACGGCCATCGCGCGCAGCAGCGACACGTCACTGGGCGCGTATTTTGCGGAAGAAGCCAAGCAATCGTCCGTCGTATCGGGTGAATTGCAAAAGAAAATCGAAGCCTTGATTTCCAGCCCGGAAGAAAAGGAACTGTTCCGTCTGGTGAGCGAACAGCGCAAGGTCTACCTCGACTCGCGCGCGCAAGTGTCGAAGCTGAAGGCGGATGGACAGGAAGCGGAAGCGGAGCAAGCTTTCCAGAACGTCTTCGTGCCCGGTTCGACGAAATACCTGAAAGTGGTCAACGACATGCTGCAGCACCAGCGCGCCAGCATCGACAAGACGGCGCGCGAGATCGACGAAGTCGCCAAGACGAGCCGCAACTTGCTGCTGACCCTGGCCGTGCTGGCGCTGGGTTTTGGCGTCGTGTGCGCCTGGTTGTTGACGACGGGCATCGTGCGCCCCCTGCGCACGGCCGTGGAAATCGCCCGCAAGGTGGCCGATGGCGACTTGACGGCGCAGATCGACGCCAGCGCCAAGGATGAGACGGGGCAACTGCTGCTGGCCCTGAAAGACATGAACACGAGCCTGCTCAATATCGTGGGCGAAGTGCGCAGCGGCACGGACAGCATCGCCACCTCGTCGACGCAGATTGCCGCCGGCAACCAGGACCTGTCTTCCCGCACGGAAGAGCAGGCCGGTTCCCTGGAGGAAACAGCGTCTTCGATGGAAGAGCTGACCAGCACCGTGAAACAGAATGCGGACAATGCCCGCCAGGCGAACCAGTTGGCGGCCTCGGCGGCGCAAGTGGCCGTCAAGGGCGGCGAAGTCGTGGCGCAAGTGGTGGGCACGATGGAATCGATCAACGCTTCGTCGAACAAGATCGTCGACATCATTTCCGTGATTGACGGCATCGCTTTCCAGACGAATATCCTGGCCTTGAACGCGGCCGTGGAAGCGGCCCGTGCCGGCGAACAAGGCCGTGGCTTTGCCGTCGTGGCGTCCGAAGTGCGCAACCTGGCCCAGCGTTCCGCTTCGGCCGCGAAAGAGATCAAGACCCTGATCGGTGCTTCCGTGGAGCAAGTCAACGCGGGCAGCATGCTGGTGGCGCAAGCCGGTTCGACCATGACCGACATCGTCGACAGCGTACAGCGCGTGAGCGACATCATCACGGAAATCACGGCGGCCAGCAGCGAGCAAAGCGTGGGCATCGACGAGATCAACCGCGCCATCGGCCAGATGGATGCAGTGACGCAGCAAAATGCGGCGCTGGTGGAAGAATCGGCCGCGGCGGCCGAATCGATGCAGCACCAGGCGCACAACCTGGCGCAAGTGGTCAGCGTCTTTAAACTGAACGGGCAGCAGGCCAGTGTCAGCGGTTTGAAAGGCGCCAAGCGTCCTGCGGCCAAGGCACCGCAAGAAGCATTGCGGATCGGCCGCGCCGCTTAATCTTTCTCGACCCAGCCGGTAATCGCCAGCTGGGACAGCCGGTCCGCCTCGCCATTCCTGTGGCGAGGAATCCAGCGCAAGCTCACATCCGTGAATTGTTCCAGCAGGGCCACTACGGTGGCCCGCTGCGTTTCCAGTCCCTTGGCGCCGACCGGCGTCGTTCCCAGCACGTCATTGATCACCACCTGGCTGTCGCCGTACAGCAGCAGTTGCACGGGCGGTGGGCGCACGCCGAGCGCCGCCTGCAGCATGGCCGTCAAGGCTGCATATTCCGCGTCGCTGCTGCTGCCATAGCCGGCCGCCTCGCTCACCTCGATGCGCTCGCCGTTCGGTCCCAGCAGCAGGGCGCCTATGCCCAGCTTGCCCGGATTCGGATGGGCTGAGCCGTCGAACCAGCCACGCCAGGCCAGCGGACCGCCATGGTCCTGGCGGCTGAGCGCCAGCTGCGCGCGGCGCGCCTGCATCCTGGCTTCCTTGCGTTTTTTGCGTTCATTGCGCGCGACTGCTTCCGGCGTCATGGCTTGATCAGGAAGGTGTCGATCAGACTGCCGATCCAGCACGCCACCAGCACACAAACGGCCACCGTCATGGCGGGACCGTCACTGGCCGACAACGCATCGACTTTTTCCACGATCAGCTGCACGTCGAGGGGCAGGGCGCCGCTGTCGAGCTGTGCCATTACCTGGTCCAAACGTGCCATGATCTGGCGCAATACGAGCACCAGCGCTACCAGCGCAGGCAAGAGGAAGAGGCAGCCGCGCGCCTTGCGGCCTAACAGGAAATGCCCGCTGCCGGGAAAGACGAGGGCCGACAGCAGCAGGGCCTGCGTGCGTTTGGATTTTGATGAAGATGAGGGAGAGCCGCTCATGCGCGCCTTTTCTAAGGGGAAGAGCGGCTCATCATACTATTGCCAGCCAAATTTGCGCAGATACACGCGTTTCATGAACGTCGTCAGTACCGTGTAGCAGACGAGGATGCCCAGCAGCCAGGGGAAATAGCCCAGCGGCAAGGCTTGCAGCTTGAAGTAGCTCGCCAGCGGTCCCATCGGCAGGAACACGCCCACGGCCATGATGAGGGTCGTGGCCACCAGCAGGGGCACGGAAGCGATGCTGTCGATGAAGGGCAGCTTGGGCGTGCGGATCAGGTGCACGATCAGGGTTTGCGTCAGCAGGCCCACGACGAACCAGCCGGACTGGAACAGGGTTTGCTGCTCTGGCGTGTTCGCGCCAAACACATGCCACATCAGGATAAACGTGCTGATGTCGAAGATCGAGCTGATGGGCCCGAAAAACACCATGAAGCGGCCGATGTCGCGCGGATTCCAGCTCAAAGGCTGCTGGATCAGTTCGGCGTCGACATGGTCGAAGGGAATGGCGATCTGCGACACGTCATACAGCAGGTTTTGCACCAGCAAGTGCAGTGGCAGCATCGGTAAAAACGGCAAAAAGGCGCTGGCCACCAGCACGGAAAACACATTGCCGAAGTTCGAGCTGGCCGTCATGCGGATATATTTCAGCATGTTGCTGAAGGTGCGCCGGCCTTCCAGCACGCCTTCTTCCAGCACCATCAGGCTCTTTTCCAGCAGGATGATGTCGGCCGCTTCCTTGGCGATATCGACGGCCGAATCGACGGAAATACCGATGTCGGCCGCGCGCAGGGCGGGCGCGTCGTTGATGCCGTCGCCCATGAAGCCGACGATGTGGCCATTGCCGCGCAGGGCGCGCACGAGGCGTTCCTTGTGCAGAGGGCTGAGTTTGGCAAACACGGTGTTGTCTTCTGCCGCCCTTGCCAGGGCGGCGTCGTCCATGTCGTCCAGTTGCGGGCCTTGCAGCACGCCATGCACGGCCAGGCCCACTTCGCGGCAAATCTTCGCCGTCACCAGATGGTTGTCGCCCGTCAAGACTTTCACGGTGACGCCATGTTCCGCCAGTGCGCGCAGGGCGGGCGCCGTCGATTCCTTCGGCGGATCGAGGAAGGCCACATAACCGATCAGGGTCAGCGCCGCTTCATCGGCCACGCCGTACACGGTTTTATGCGGCGGCACTTCCTTGACGGCCACGGCCACCACCCGTAAACCTTCCGCATTCAGGCCATGCGTCGTTTCCAGCACCTTGTCCAGCAGGGCCGCATCGAGGGGAATATTTACGCCGCCCAGGCGCAGATGGCTGCAGGCGGCGAGGATTTCCTCGACGGCGCCCTTGCAGATCAGCTCATGATGGTCATTCTTTTCAGAAACGACGACGGACATGCGACGGCGCACGAAATCAAACGGGATTTCATCGACTTTCACGTAGTCGCGCGCCAGCTGCATTTCTGTCTGCAGTTCCACATGGTCGAGCACGGCGCGGTCCAGCAGGTTTTTCAGTCCCGTCTGGTAGTGGCTGTTCAAATAGGCGAACTGCAGCACTTCGTCGGACGGCTGGCCGAACACGTCCGTGTGACGTTCGAGCACGATCTTGTCCTGCGTCAAGGTGCCCGTCTTGTCCGTGCACAGCACATCCATGGCGCCGAAGTTCTGGATGGCGTCCAGGCGCTTGACGACGACTTTCTTTTTCGACAGTTTCACGGCACCCTTGGCCAGAGTGCTGGTGACGATCATGGGCAGCATTTCCGGCGTCAGACCCACGGCCACCGACAGGGCGAAGAGGAACGCTTCCATCCAGTCGCCCTTGGTCCAGCCATTGATGAGGAACACGAGCGGCGCCATCACGAGGGCGAAGCGGATCAAGAGCCAGCTGACGCTGTTGACGCCCGCTTCGAACGCCGTCGGCGTGCGCTCGGTGGCCGTCACTCTCGTGGCGATGGTGCCGAAATAGGTGCGGTTGCCGGTCGCCAAGACCAGCGCCGTGGCGGCACCTGAAATGACGTTGGTGCCCATGAACAGCAGGTTGGCCAGTTCCATCGGGTCGCGGTTTGCGCTGTCGGCCAGCTCGGCCATCTTTTCCACTGGCAAGGATTCGCCCGTCATGGCGGCCTGGCTGACGAACAGGTCTTTTGCGGACAGCAGGCGGCAGTCGGCGGGAATCATGTCGCCGGCCGACAGCACGATGAGGTCGCCCTGCACCAGTTGGCGGATGGGCAGCTCGATCTGCTGGCCATTGCGCAGCACGGTGGCCGTGTTGCTGACCATGGCTTTCAGGCGCTCGGCGGCCCGGTTCGAGCGGCCTTCCTGCACGAAGCGCAACAGGGTCGACAGGATCACCATGGTGCCGATGACGATGGTCGCCTTCGGGTCTTCCGTCAGGTAGGAAACGATGGCCAGCACGGTGAGCAGCAGGTTGAACGGGTTCTTGTAGCACAGCCACAGGTGCTGGTACCAGGCCAGCGGTTTTTCATGCTCGACCTCGTTCGGTCCCGTCTGCGCGCCGATCACTTGCGCTTCGGCATCGCGCAAGCCTTCCAGGCGCGTGTGCAGGCGATTCAGGGCGCTGTCCAGGTCTTCATGGGCGGCGGCCAGCAGCTGGCGCGCCAGGTGGTCGGGCACGGGGCGGGCCGTGCTGTTTTCCAGCGGCATGGCGCGGCGGCGGAAGTTGCCGGCCGTATGGCGCTTGCGCAGAAACGATTCGAATAAGCGGGTGAAGAGATTCATGGCTCTTCCTTTCACGACGAGGTGTTGACGGGCGGCGCAGCCGCAGGCAAGACTTGCGCGCCGCCAACGCGGCATGACGAAGCATGGCGCTGGCGGGCAATCCGGGTCAGTAGCCGGTCGCGATCGGAAAGAGGGGGGAGGCGCGCAGCCGGCTGGCCGCGCGAGACACCGCACCTTGCTCAGCAAGGCACGGAGGAAAGAGAGTTCCGCGTTGCTTGCTGTTTAGCTGCCGAGGCAATCACCGATACAAGATCGGCTACTGTCACTAGAACAAGTACCCACGTGGGACTCCGTAAATGAATAATGAGGGCATCTTATGGATGCGCTGCAAGAGTGTCAACTGAAGAAATCTTAGGTTTCCAAAGTGTAATGTGGCTGTTGCTAGCCGCATGCTCAGCCGTGTTGCGCCGCCAGCGCCAGCGAATCGGACAGGATATGCCACAGGGCTGCGTGGCGCTGCTGCAGCGCGGCGCCGCCCGCGTAGATCAGTTCCACGTGCAGGCTGTCGACGATGCCCAGGTAGGCTTGCGCATACAGCTCCACGCGCTGCGGCGCCAAGGCGGGCGCCAGCCGGCCCAGGCTGGCCACGTAATGCCGCTGCAGCTGCGCCAGCAAGGCTTCGTAGCCCGTGCCGACTTCCACGCGCAGGGGCGCGGGCGGTAAATACGCCGTGCGCAGCAAAAAGCGCAAATGGGCCGAATCGGCATAGCGCTGCGCCATGCGGTCGCAGTACAGGGCGCCAGCTTGCTGGCCGCCGGGCGCCGCCAGCGCCGCTTCGTCGGCGAAGCAGGCATCCATGAAGGTTTGCTCTTCGGCAAGGGCATCGGCAAACACGTCCAGAAACAGGGCGTCCTTGCCGGCGAAGTGCGAATACAGCGAAGCCTTGCGCATGCCCGCCTGCGCGGCGATGTCGCTGAGGGACGAAGCGTCGTAGCCGTGTTCCGAAAAGTGGACGACAGCGACGGCACAGATGTTATCGGCCGAAGCCGAGCGTTTTTTCATCATGGGGGTGAGAGTGGGTGAGGCGTCAGTGCGCTCCCAGGCTGCTGGCATGGACCGGATGGACGCGCGCAGTGGCCAGGGTCAGCCATGATACCAGCAGGCCGGCCACGGTCAAGAACAGCAGCCAGGGCAATGGCCCCCATTCGGACAGGCTGGCCGCCAGCGGCGTGGCCAGGGACGACAAGGTCATCTGGATGGCGCCCAGCAGGGCGGCCGTGGAGCCGAGCGCGCGCTGCTGCGAACCCATGGCCATGGCCATCAGCGCCGCTTCCGCGATGCCCAGGCCCAACAGGGCCACGAACATGCCCGGCACGACGGCCGTTATTCCCCCTCCCGCCCACGCGCCGAGCAGGGCCAATGCCGCGCCGCCCAGCATGGCCACGCTGCCCGCCACGCTCAGGCGCGCCACGCCATGCTTTTCCACCAGACGGCCGCTGGCCATCGCACCGAGCAGCACGGCCACGCCGGTGGCGCCGAAGACGAGGCCGAAGTTGCCGGCGGACAGGCCGAAATCGCGCTGGTACACGAGCGATGCGCCGCCGATATAGGCAAACAGGAAAAAGAAAGTGGCCGACAGGGCCAGCGCGGGTAGCAGGAAGGCGCGCTCCAGCGCGATGCGCGCATACGTGCGGTGCATGCCGCGCGGCGCGACGCGCCGGGCCGCTGGCAGGGTTTCGGGCAGGAACAGCGCGCTATTGAGCAGGGTCAAGACACCCAGTGCGGCCAGGGCCAGCATCACGGTGCGCCAGCCGTAGTGCGCGTCGAGCAAGCCGCCCACGGCGGGCGCCAGCACGGGCGCCAGGCCGACGATGGTCATCAGGAGGGCAAACAGCTGCGCCGCTTTGACGCCATCGGCCACGTCGCGCACCATGCTCATCACCACGACCAGGGTCAGCGCGGCGCCCAGGCCTTGCAGCAAGCGCGCCAGCAGCAGGGTGCTCAGGTGATCCGCCTGCGACGCCCACACGGCGGCAAGAATGTACACGGCGATGCCGGCCAGCAGCGGACGGCGCCGGCCCAGCATGTCGGTGAGCGGGCCGCACAGCAATTGTCCGCCGCCCAGGGCGAGCAGGAAAACCGTCAGGCTCAGCTGCACATTCGCATACGAGGTATGCAGCTCGCGCGCCATGGCTGGCATCGAGGCAAGGTACATGTCGATGCCGGCCGGACCGAGCACTGCCACCAGGGCCAGGGAAGCCGCCAGCCCGAGACTGGCGGCGGGGAGAGTGGTTTGCTGCTGCATTGCGCTTCCTTCGTGTCGTCAAAAAAACGGGGCATGGACGCCGCCGTGTTTTTTATTGTACACTTACTGCCTACCGGTAGGTAGCTTGTTCAATCAATGAAAAGGATGAGACCGATGAAAGAAGAAACAATGACGGACGCGTTGCCGCCGGTGGGGGAGACGGCATGACGGAAGTGGGAATTGCGCTCAGCGGCGTGGCTGTCACGCTGCTATTTGCCGCCTGGAGCTCGCACCGCGCCCGCTGCGAACGGCGCGATGTCATGTTGCTGACGATACTGGGCACCGTGCTGGGCTTGCCGGGCGCGGCCTTGCTGGCGTTGTAGGGCGGCGCATAAAAAAACGGCAGACCCTGCGGCCTGCCGTGCTGTTTTCCTCTTGCCCGGCTAGCCGGGCAAATGGCGTTTACTCTTCTTCATAAGAACTGATTGGCGCACAACCGCAGAACAGGTTGCGGTCGCCGTACACATTGTCGGCGCGGCCGACCGGTGGCCAGTATTTGCGCTGGCGCAGGGAAGCGACGGGGTAGGCGGCGATTTCACGGCTGTACTTGCGTTCCCAGTTGTCCGACATCAATACCTGTGCCGTATGCGGCGCGTTTTTCAAAGGGTTGTCGTCGTGGTCGAATTCGCCGCTGGCGACCTTGGCGATTTCCGCGCGGATGGCGATCATGGCGTCGATGAAGCGGTCGATCTCCACTTTCGATTCGCTTTCCGTCGGCTCGATCATCAGGGTGCCCGGCACGGGGAAGCTCATGGTCGGCGCATGGAAGCCGAAGTCCATCAAACGCTTGGCCACGTCTTCGTTGCTGATGCCGGTGGCGTCCGTGATCGGGCGCAGGTCCAGGATGCATTCGTGCGCGACCAGGCCGTCGTGGCCCGAGTACAGCACAGGGTAGTGCGGCGCCAGGCGGCGCGCAATGTAGTTCGCCGCCAGGATCGCCGTCTCGGTCGCTGCCGTTAATCCCTCCGCGCCCATCATGGCGATATACATCCACGAAATTGGCAGGATGCTGGCCGAGCCGAATGGCGCGGCGCTGACGGCGCCGATGCCTGCCGCGTCGCGCTGGTAGCCCGAGGAACGCTGGTTCGGCAGGAATTTCGCCAGGTGGGCGCCCACGCCGATCGGGCCGACGCCTGGTCCGCCACCGCCGTGCGGGATGCAGAAGGTTTTGTGCAGGTTCAGGTGCGACACGTCGCCGCCGAACGAGCCGGGAGCGGCCACGCCGACCAGCGCGTTCATGTTGGCGCCGTCGATGTAGACCTGGCCGCCGTGCGAGTGGATGATCTCGCACAGTTCCTGGATCCCTTCTTCGAACACGCCGTGGGTGGATGGGTAGGTGACCATCACGCAAGCCAGGTTGGCACTGTGCTTTTCCGCCTTCGCCTTCAGGTCGGCCAGGTCCACGTTGCCGTTGGCGTCGCAGCTGGTGACGACGACCTGCATGCCGACCATGTTGGCCGAGGCAGGGTTGGTGCCGTGCGCCGACGACGGAATCAGGCAGATGTTGCGGTGGCCTTCGCCGCGCGACTCGTGATATGCCTTGATCACCAGCAGACCCGCGTATTCACCCTGCGAGCCGGCGTTCGGCTGCAGCGAGACGGCCGCGTAGCCCGTCAGCGCGCACAGCATTTCTTCCAGCTGCGCGATCATTTCGCGGTAGCCGACCGTTTGCGCATCCGGCGCGAACGGGTGGATGTTGGAAAACTCGGGCCAGGTGACGGGAATCATTTCGCTCGTCGCGTTCAGCTTCATGGTGCACGAGCCGAGCGGGATCATGGTGCGGTCCAGTGCCAGGTCCTTGTCGGCCAGGCTGCGCAGGTAGCGCAGCATTTCGTGTTCCGAGTGGTAGCTGTTGAAGACGGGGTGGGTCAGGTAGGCGCTCTCGCGTGCCAGGTTGGCCGGCAGCGCGCTGGTCACGGCTGCTTCAACGGCGTCCAGGTCAGGCGCGGCAGGCGCGTTGACCAGGCCGTGCGCGAACACTTTCCACAGCAGCGCGATATCGTCGCGCGTGGTGGTTTCGTCGAGCGACACGCCGACATGGGTGTTGTCGATCTTGCGCAGGTTGACGCCGTGGTGCATGGCCGTCGCGTGCAGTTGCGCCGCATCGGCAACGTTGATGGTCAGGGTGTCGAAGTAGCTTGCGTTGACGACGCCGTAGCCTAGGGTCTTCAGGTTGGCGGCCAGCACGCCCGTAAAGCGGTGCACGCGTTGGGCGATCTGCAGCAGGCCGGCAGGGCCGTGGTAGACGGCGTACATCGAGGCCATCACGGCCAGCAGCACTTGCGCCGTGCAGATGTTCGAGGTGGCTTTTTCGCGGCGGATATGCTGTTCGCGCGTTTGCAGGGCCAGGCGGTACGCCTTGTTGCCTTGCGCATCGACGGTCACGCCCACCAGGCGGCCCGACATATTGCGCTTGAATTCATCGCGCGTGGACAGATAGCCCGCGTGCGGGCCGCCGAAACCGAGCGGCACGCCGAAGCGCTGGCTGTTGCCGACGACGACGTCGGCGCCCCATTCGCCCGGCGGCGTCAGCATGGTCAGGGCCAGCAGGTCGGCCGCGACGATGACCATGGCGCCATTCGCGTGCAGTTTTTCCACGCCGGCGCGGTAGTCGCGCACGACACCGTTCACGCCAGGGTATTGCAGCAGCACGCCGAAGCAGGCGTCCAGCGACTCGATTTCAGCCGGGTCGAAGGTACGCACTTCGATGCCGATCGGCTGGGCGCGCGTTTGCACCACTTCCAGCGTTTGCGGCAGCACGTCATTGGCGACGTACAGCACGGTCGACTTCGACTTGCCCACGCGCTGGATCAGGGTCATCGCTTCGGCGGCGGCAGTGCCTTCGTCCAGCATCGAGGCGTTCGAGATGCCCATGCCGGTCAGGTCCGTGATCACTTGCTGGAAGTTCAGGATCGCTTCCAGGCGGCCTTGCGAAATCTCAGGCTGGTAAGGCGTGTACGCCGTGTACCAGGCGGGATTTTCAAAGATGTTGCGCAGCACGACGCCAGGGGTGAACGTGTTGTAGTAGCCCTGGCCGATCAGGGATTTGAGCACCTGGTTCTTGCCGGCGATGGCTTTCAGGCGCGACAGGGCTTCCTGTTCCGGCATCGGCTGCGAATACGCGCCCAATGGCAGGGCGCCCTTGTTGCGGATGTTGGCCGGCACCAGGGCGTCGATCAGCGCGGCGCGCGATGGATAGCCGAGGGTCGCCAGCATGGCTTGCTGTTCGGTGGAAGAGGGGCCGATGTGGCGGGCGATGAAGGCATCGCGTGCTTCGAGTTGGGTCAGGCTGGTGCGGGTCATGATATAGAGGCCAAAAAAGACTGAAAAACCGGGATGCGGCGCGCGGGCGCAGCGCCGGGGCATAGCTACAAAATTAAATGCAAACGGGCCGCGATTGCGGCCCGTGAGTCAAACGCGATTACGCGCTGGTGGTGGCGCCATAGGCGGCAGCGTCGAGCAAGCCGTCCAGGGCCGACACGTCGGCTGGCTTGATCTTGAACAGCCAGTTCGCGTAGGCGTCGGCGTTGATCGACTCAGGCGAGTTGACTACGTCGTCGTTGACGGCCACGACTTCGCCGGCGATCGGTGCGTAGATGTCGCTCGCTGCCTTGACCGACTCCACCACGGCGGCGTCGTCGCCGGCGCCGTAGGTATTGCCCACGGTTGGCAGTTCGACGAAGACGATGTCGCCCAGGGCGTCCTGCGCGTACTCGGTGATGCCGACGGTGATCGTGCCGTCGCCTTCAAGGCGTACCCATTCGTGGGAAGCGGTGTACTTCAGGTCTGCAGGAATGTTCATGTGTGGCTCCAGATGGTAAGTGTTCGTTATTGATTATGTTTATTCGGTCTTGCGGGCGGCTCTAAAACGCTTACGCAGCCAGGATTTTACCGTTACGCACGAAAGGCAGCTTGACAACAGAAGCGGCCAGCTGCTTGCCGCGGATTTCCACGTGCACGGTGTCGCCTACCGCTACGCCGTTGGGCACGCGCGCCAGGGCAATCGCTTCCTGCATGGTCGGGCTGAAGGTGCCGCTGGTGATTTCGCCCGTGGCGTCATTGCCGGCGATGATGACTTTCTGGTGGGCGCGCAGCACGCCGCCTTTTTCGCGCAGGATCAGGCCCACGAATTGCGCGTTCTGGCCCTTGGCCAGCAGGGCCGCCTTGCCGATGAAGTCGCGCTCGCTGACGAGGTCGATGGTCCACGCCAGGCCTGCGTCGAGCGGGTTGACGGTTTCATCCATGTCCTGGCCGTACAGATTCATGCCCGCTTCCAGGCGCAGGGTGTCGCGCGCGCCCAGGCCGGCCGGCTTGACGCCGGCGGCGATCAATGCGTTCCACAGGGCTTCCACCTGGGTGGCCGATACGCCGATTTCAAAGCCGTCTTCGCCCGTGTAGCCGGTGCGCGCCAGCATGACTTCGCCGAAGGCCGTGTCCTTGACGATGACGACATTGAACGGTTTGATGGCTTCGGAGGCGGCTTGCGTCTCCGGCAGCACTTGCCACACCTTGGCGCGCGCGTTCGGGCCTTGTACAGCGACGAGGGCCATCGGATCGTTGGCATTGCGGCGTTCGGTAATCGTCAGGCCGCTGTTGGTGGCGGTATTTTGCTGCTGCATCCAGGCCACGTCTTTTTCCGCCGTGCCCGCGTTGACGACGAGGCGGAACCAGTTTTCATTGAAGAAGTAGACGATCAGGTCATCGATGACGGTGCCTTCGGCATTGAGCATGCACGAATACAGGGCCTTGCCCGACACTTGCAGCTTGTCAACGTTGTTGGCCAGCAAGCCGCGCAGGAAGGCGCGCACGTTCGGGCCTTCGATATCGACCACGCACATATGGGACACGTCGAACATGCCGGCATCGCCGCGCACGGCGTTGTGTTCTTCGATTTGCGAGCCGTAGTTGACAGGCATGTCCCAGCCGCCGAAATCGACCATGCGGGCGCCGAGGGCACGGTGGGCGTTGTTGAGTGGGGTCGCTTTGAGCGTCATGGATTCCTCGGGACGAAGGTAATAGGGGAGTTAACAAAACATAGAATAGCCAAACACGGCTTTCCAGCGTGATCACTGACCCCCCTGTCCTTTGTACCTGAGAGATTACGGGGGCTTGCCCCGCGCGCCCCTTCGGTGGGCCGCCGGCAATAGCCGCGGCCGCTCTCCAGAGTTGAGCTAAAGATGTCGCCAAAGCAACAACTTCAGTCCGCCTGATCGGTCCTTTTGCCTGAGAGTTTTTGGGTAGTGCCCCTTCGGCGGCAACGCTGGGTTGCCCTCTCCCGATCAAGTGGGAGGAATATATGCCAGCAGGGTGTTTCTGTCAATCTGAAAAGACGTTGCCAAATTGCAGCAAAAGCCCCGATTTGCGGGGCTGGGAGGGGTGCTGGCGCGGTGCAAAAGGGCGCCCGGCCGCGCGGGAATGCGCTATGATGAAATCCTGGCTTTCTTGCGGGTGCCTGCCATGAACACTACACAAAGCGAGACGCAAAACAACACCGAGCAGCACGGTTATTTCACCCTCTCGGGCGACGTCAACAGTGATATGGTGCGGCGCGTCTTCAACGCCGTGGCCGACATCACGGAAGACAAGCTCACCACCGCGCACATTTTGATACAGTCCAACGGCGGTTATGTCAGCGATGGCATCTGCCTGTACAACTTCCTCAGCAAGTTGCCATTCGACATCATTACCTATAACGCGGGCGCCGTGGCGTCCATCGCCGTCACCCTGTTTCTGTCGGGGCGGCACCGCCATGCCAGCGACACGGCCCGCTTCATGGTGCACAAGTCGCATGCGACAGCGTCGCCCGGCTCGCGTCCCGATGCGCTCAGCATCATCGTCGAGGGCTTGCGCGCCGACGACATGCGTACCGAACGCATCCTGCGTGGCCACGTCAACCTGACGGAAGAGCAGTGGCAGGTGCACGCGTATTCCGACCTGCACCTGACGGCCGACCAGGCGCTGGAAGTGGGCATGATCGAATCGATCCGCGACTTTACGCCACCCAAGGGCAAGCGCCTGACGAATATCTGACGCCTGCCTCGCAATGACCGGCGATGGTTTTGCATGGAAATTTTGTAATCGAATGTAATTCTTCGCTGCAGCACAGCAAAAGCCGCGCGGAACAGGGCAGAGTCGTGGCATAGTACAAGCTGATCATGAAATAAGTGCAGGCGCGATGACTTGGTGGAATGGGATTTCTTTTGCGGCCGACATGTCCGTGATGGGGCCGGCTGGCGTGGCGATCGCCCTGTGGCTGCTCGTCTCGCGCCAGTGGCGCCTGGTGCTCAGCTGGAGCTTGTGGTACGGCGGCGGCCTGGCCCTCGTGGTGCTGTCGAAGCTGGCTTTCATGAGCTGGGGCGTGGGCAGCAGCGCGCTCGATTTTACGGGTTTCAGCGGCCACGCCATGCGCGCCGGCGCCGTGTTTCCCGTGCTGATGTATGTGCTGCTGCAGCGGGCCGCACCGCGCTGGCGCCATGCAGGCGTGCTCGTCGGCGTGGCCTTTGCCGTGCTGGTGGCCATTTCGCGCGTGGTCGTGCATGCGCACAGCGTGTCGGAAGCCGTCAGCGGCTGCGTGCTGGGCCTGGCACTGGCGCTGGGTTTCATGTGGAATGCCCGCGGCGCCGTCAATTTTGCCGTCAGCCATGCGCTGGCCCTGGCCAGCCTGGTGCTGATGGTGGTGCTCAGCTTCAAGGCGGAACCCATGCCGACCGAGCAATGGCTGCAAAAACTGGCCCTGATATTGTCTGGCCATGAGCGCGTTTTTTCCCGTGAAGACTGGAAACTGGCACAGGATGGCCGTCCAGCCCCGTGAGGCGGGGCAGGCTGGCGCCTGGCGCTGCGGTTTTTTGGCCAGAAAAGCATCAGGAAATGGTATGATGAACCACTTTTTTGCGGTGAATGGCCAGACAGCCGTCGCGATGGTGCATCTGAAATGAATATGAACCGGGTTCACCCATAATATAACCGCCAGCATAGGCCAGGAACTCTAAAACACGTGCGTCTCTCTTCCATCAAGTTGTCGGGATTTAAGTCTTTCGTCGATCCCACCAATTTCCAGGTGCCAGGCCAGCTCGTGGGCGTGGTCGGGCCGAATGGCTGCGGCAAGTCGAACATCATCGATGCCGTGCGCTGGGTGCTGGGCGAATCGAAAGCGTCGGAATTGCGCGGCGAATCGATGCAGGACGTCATTTTCAATGGCTCCACCCACCGTAAACCAGCCGGGCGCGCTTCCGTGGAACTGGTGTTCGACAATAACGATGGCAAGGCGTCCGGCCAATGGGGCCAGTACGCCGAGATCGCCGTCAAGCGCACCCTGACGCGTGACGGCACCTCCACCTATTACATCAATGGCCAGCCCGTGCGCCGGCGCGACATCCAGGATATTTTCCTCGGCACCGGCCTCGGCCCGCGCGCCTACGCCATCATCGGCCAGGGCATGATTTCGCGCATCATCGAATCGCGCCCCGAAGAATTGCGCGTCTTTCTCGAAGAAGCGGCAGGTGTTTCCAAATACAAGGAACGCCGCCGCGAGACGGAAAACCGCCTGCAGGACACGCGCGAGAATTTGCTGCGCGTGGAAGACATCTTGCGCGAACTCAATGCCAACCTGGAAAAGCTCGAAGCGCAGGCGGCCGTGGCCACGCGTTTCCACGCCTTGCAGGCGGACCAGGAAGAAAAGCAGAAACTCTTGTGGCTGCTGCGCAAGAACGAGGCGCAAAACGAGCAGACACGCTATTTCCGCGAAGTGGAACAGGCGCAGACGGACCTGGAAGAACAGACGGCCAAGCTGCGCAACGTGGAACTGACCCTCGAGCAGATGCGCCAGGCGCACTTTGCCGTGGGCGACCGTTTGCATACGGCGCAGGGCCATCTGTACCAGACGAATGCGGAAATCGGCAGCCTGGAAGCGCAGATCAAGTTCGTCATCGAATCGCGCGCCCGCCTGCAGGCGCAGCTGGCGACCCTGACGGCCCAGCGCGACCAGTGGACGCAACAGGGCGGCGAATACCAGGAACAGATCGAAGAGGCGGAATTCCACCTCGAAGAGCTGGCCGCGAAGGTCGAGCAATCGCAAATGATGGCCGAGCAGAAAGGCGAGCAATTGCCCGAGCTGGACGCCGCCTGGCGCGCCGCGCAAAACAAGAGCACGGAATCACGCGCCCGAATCATGCAGGCCCAGCAGCAGCTGGAACTGGAATCGGCGCACCAGCGCAACGCCTCGAACATCCTGGCCAGCCTGCTGACGCGCCGCGAGCGCTTGCAGCAGGAAAAGAACAGCCTGAGTTTGCCCGACAGCAGCCACCTGGAAAACCTGAAACTGCAGCTGGAAGAAAAGCAGCAGACGCTGGAAGAACAGGGTTTCTACCTGGAAGAAGCGCTGGAGCAGCAACCGAAGCTGGAGCAGGAGCGGGCTGAAGCACAGGCGCAGGTGAATGCCGAAACAGCCGCCAACGCCCAACTGGAAGCGCGTCTTTCCGCTTTAAAACAATTGCAGGAGCGGGTACAGACCCAGGGCAAGGTCCAGCCATGGCTGAAAAAGCACGAGCTCGACACCTTGCCGCGCCTGTGGCAAAAGTTGCAGATCGAAGCGGGCTGGGAAGCAGCCATGGAATCGATCTTGCGCGAGCGCACGTCGGCCTTGCAACTGTCGAATATCGACTGGGCCAAGGCTTTCTTTGCCGACGCGCCACCGGCCAAGCTGGCCCTGTACGCGCCATCGACCGTGGCGCCGCTGCCGCAGCCGGAAGTGCCAGGCCTGAAACCGTTCCTGAACTTGTTGAAACTTAATGATCCGGGCTTGCGCGGCTTGCTGCAGGATTGGCTGTACAACGCCTACGCCGTGGAAGACGCGGCCGAAGCCTTGCTTGAACGCAGCAAATTGCCGCCGGGCGGCTATTTCGTCACGCGCGCCGGCCATGTGGTCACGGCCACCAGCGTGCGCTTCTATGCGGCCGATTCGGAGCAGGAAGGCATGCTGGGCCGCCAGCAGGAAATCGAGAATATCGGCAAACAGTTGCGCGCCCAGCAATTGCTGGCCGAAGAGGCGCGCGCCCGTTCCGTGCGGGCCGATGCGGCCGTTGCCACCTTGACGCGCAACCTGTCGGACTTGCGCTTGCGCATACAGCAGCTCACTTCCTCCGTGCATACTCTGCAACTGGACGTGGTGAAACTGTCGGAAGTGGAAGCGCGTTTCAACCAGCGCAGCACGCAGATCGGCGCCGACCTGGCGGAGATTGCCGCACAGGAAGCGGAACAGATGCAGACCAAGCTGGAATCGGAAGAGAAATTCGAACAGCTGGACATGGAACTGGGCAACTTGCAGGAAGCGCACGAAGACGGCCATACGGACTTCCTGCAGAAGGAACAGCGTCTGGCCGAGGCGCGCGAAGCCTTGCGCGACCTGGAGCGGGCAGCCAAGGATACGGAATACGCGGAAAAAGCCCACCGCGCGAAGATCGAGGAATTGCGCCGCAACATCGCCACGGCCAGCACGCAAGCCCAGCAAGTGACGGAAAGCCTGCAGGCGGGCGAACTGGAACTGGCCAACCTGGAAAGCGGCGCGGCGGCCGATGGCTTGCAGGATCTGTTAGAACGCCGCACCACGCAGGAGCGGGCGCTGGCGGACGCGCGCCACGAACTGGACCAGATCACGCAGCAGCTGCGCCTGTCCGAAGATGCGCGCACGCAATCGGAACGCAGCCTGCAGCCGCAGCGCGACAAGATCATGGAAATGCAGCTCAAGGAACAGGCCGCGCGCCTGAACCAGGAGCAATTCGCCCAGCAATTGCTGGAGTCGGGCGCCGACGAGGCCGCGTTGACGGAAAAATTGCACCCGGACATGCGCCCATCGTATCTGCAGGGCGAAGTGACGCGTTTGACCAACGCCATCACGGGCCTGGGCGCCGTCAACCTGGCCGCGCTGGACGAACTGGCGCAGGCGTCCGAGCGCAAGAATTTCCTCGACGCCCAGAATGCCGACCTGACGGAAGCGATCAACACGCTGGAAGACGCGATCCACAAGATCGACAAGGAAACGCGCGATTTGCTGCAAGACACGTTCGACAAGGTCAACCATCACTTTTCCGAGCTGTTCCCGATCCTGTTCGGCGGCGGCCAGGCCAAGCTGACCATGACGGGCGACGAGATTCTTGATTCCGGTGTACAAGTCATGGCGCAGCCTCCCGGCAAGAAAAATGCCACCATCCACCTGTTATCGGGTGGAGAGAAGGCGCTGACCGCGACCGCATTGGTGTTTTCCATGTTCCGCCTGAATCCGGCGCCGTTTTGCCTGCTCGACGAAGTCGATGCACCGCTGGACGATTCGAACACGGAACGCTTCTGCCGCATGGTCAAGCGCATGTCCGACCAGACCCAATTCCTTTTCATTTCGCATAACAAGATTGCGATGGAAATGGCCCATCAATTGATCGGTGTGACGATGCAGGAGCAGGGCGTATCGCGCATCGTGGCGGTGGACATGGAGTCCGCCGCAAATTTTGCAACCGAGGCACAAGCAGCATGACAGACCTTCAAATTACCTTGTTCGGCGCCGGCGGCGTCTTTATCGTCGGCGTTTTCTCGTACAACAAATGGCAGGAATACAAGGCCAAGAAAAGCGTGGAACGGGCCTTTTCCACCGACCATGATGACGTGCTGATGCGCGAGGGCGACGCCCCTGCCGTGGAAGCCCAGGATCCCGTGCTGCGCCAGGAGCCGCGCTTCGACGCCGCGCCCGCCGCCAAGGCCGAACCGTCGTTTGGCGCGCCGCCAGCAACCGTGGTGCCGGACGCGCCCGTGCACGCGGAACCGTCGCTGGCCGATGCTGATCCCGCACCCGCCACCCCGGCCGCGCCGGCGCAGCAGGAAGTCAGCGCCGCCAGCGAACAGGCGACCAGCCTGGTCGACCCGCTGATCGATTGCCTGCTGCCGTTGTCGCTGGAAGCGCCCGTGCGCGGCGACAAGATCTTGCCCGTGCTGCAAACCCTGCGCCTGGTGGGCAACAAGCCCGTCCACTTCATCGGTTTGCACGTGAATGGCGACTGGGAACCGATCACGCATGGCGGTGTCTACACCAAGATGCAAGGCGGCGTGCAGCTGGCCAGCCGCAGCACGGCCTTGAATGAACTGGAATACTCGGAACTGGTCACGCGCCTGCGCGGCGTGGCTGACGAGATCGGCGCCGAGCCCGAAGTGCCCGACATGATGGAAGTGATGGCCGAAGCGCGCAATCTGCACCGCTTTGTTGCCGGTCACGACGCGCAGCTGGGCGTCAACCTGCACACGAATGGCGCGCCATGGGCCATTTCCACCTTGCTGTTCGCACTGGAAAAGCAGGGCTTTGACGTGCGTCCTGATGGCCGTTTCGTCATGCCGGACGGCGACGGCGGCTATCTGTTCTCGCTGTCGACGAATGTCACCCTGGCCGAAGAAACGACGCCACGCCTGACCCTGTTGCTGGATGTGCCATGCGTGGCGCCTGCGCGCGACGGCTTCGGCGCCATGGTCGCCTGCGCCAAAGCACTGGTGGGACGCCTCGATGCGACCATCGTCGACGATTACAACCAGGCCCTGTCCGATGCGGCGCTGGCCGAGATCGCTGGCCAGGTGCAAGAGTTTTACCAGGAAATGGACGCGGCCGACATTCCGGCCGGCTCCACCCGCGCCCTGCGTTTATTTAGCTGAAGAATCCCGCAACAATGACTGATCCGATCAACCAGGACGCCGCCCAGCGGAATGCCGCCCAGCGCGTCCTGGCACTCACGGCCGAACTCAATCGGCATCTGCACGCCTACCACGTGCTCGACAATCCCACCATCCCCGACGCCGAGTACGACAAGCTGTTCGTCGAACTGCAAACGCTGGAAGCGGCCCATCCCGATTTGCGCACGCCCGATTCGCCCACCTTGCGCGTGGGCGCGGCACCGCTGCCGCAATTCGAGCAAGTCACGCACACGGTGCCGATGTTGTCGCTGAACAATGGTTTCTTCGATGACGATATCGTCAATTTTGACCGCCGCGTGCGTGAAGGCCTGGACCTTGACGGTGCCGAAGTCGACTATGCGGCCGAAGTGAAATTCGATGGCCTGGCCATCAACCTGCGCTATGAAAACGGCCTGTTCGTGCAGGCAGCCACGCGCGGCGATGGCGCCACGGGCGAAGACGTGACGGCGAATATCCGCACCATTTCCGGCATCCCGCTGCGCCTGCATGGCGACAAGATTCCTGCCGTGCTCGACGTGCGCGGCGAAGTGATGATGTTCAAGGCCGATTTTGCCCGTTTGAACGAACGCCAGCGTGAAGCGGGGCAGAAGGAATTCGCCAACCCGCGCAACGCGGCTGCCGGCAGCCTGCGCCAGCTCGATTCGCGCATCACGGCGCAGCGCAAGCTGCGTTTCTATGCCTACGGCATCGGCGCCCTCGATGGGGCCGCCATGCCGGCCTCGCATTCGGCCTTGCTGGACTGGTATGAAACCCTGGGCATCCCCGTGTCGAAGGAGCGCAAGGTGGTGCAGGGCGCGCAGGGCTTGCTCGCCTACTATGCCGATATCGGCGCGCGCCGCCCCGTCTTGCCGTATGAAATCGACGGCGTCGTCTACAAGGTGAACGCGACGGAAGACCAGCAGGAGCTGGGCTTTGTGTCGCGCGCGCCGCGTTTTGCGCTGGCGCACAAGTTTCCCGCCGAAGAAGCGCTGACGCAGGTGCTGGGTATCGATATCCAGGTGGGCCGCACAGGCGCCATGACACCCGTGGCGCGCCTGGCGCCCGTGTCGGTCGGTGGCGTGACGGTGACCAATGCTACCTTGCACAATGAAGATGAAGTGCTGCGCAAGGATGTGCGCGTGGGCGACACCGTCATCGTGCGCCGCGCCGGCGACGTGATTCCCGAGGTGCTGAGCGTGGTGCTGGAAAAGCGCCCGGCACCGGCGCCGCCGCCGTTCAAGATGCTGGAAGCGTGTCCCGTGTGCGGCTCGCACGTGGTGCGTGAAGAGGGCGAGGCGATTGCCCGCTGCTCGGGCGGCCTGTTCTGCTCGGCGCAGCGCAAGGAAGCGTTCCGCCATTTCGCGGGACGGCGCATGATGGATATCGAAGGCCTGGGGGAACGTTATATCGATACCCTGGTCGAACTGGAATACGTGCATGGCCTGGCTGACCTGTACAGCCTGACCCTGGATAAATTGCTGGAAATGAAAGTACGCGCCGATGAGCGCGACGGTTCGACGCCAGAAACAGTGCAACAAGGAAAGATTCCCACCAAGTGGGCGGAAAACCTGCTGGCCGGCATTGAAGCGAGCAAGCGTCCGCCGCTTGAGCGTTTCCTGTTCGCGCTGGGCATCCGCCACGTGGGCGAATCGACGGCGAAGACCCTGGCCGAGTGGCTGGGCAGCCTGGCGTATGTGCGGCAAGCGCCCGCAGCCTTGTTGCGCGTGCTGCCAGATATCGGCGGCACGGTAGCCGAATCGATTGCCGATTTCTTTGCCGAAGAAAAGAACCAGCAAGCGCTGCAGGCATTGCTGGACGCCGGCGTCACACCCCAGGGCGAACATGCGCCCAGCGCCAAGCTGCGCACGCAACTTGAGCAAACCAAGCTGCTGGCAGCCATCGGCATCCCGAAGCTGACGGAGCCGCGCGCCAGGCAACTGGTAGAGCGGGGCGTGACCCTGGCCAGCCTGGCCGCGCAAGGCGCCAGCTTCCACGCGGGCTTGCCAGCCGCCGTGGCCGAAGCGCTGGCGCAATGGCTGGCCGATGGCGAGAATGTCAAGCTGCTAGGTCAACTGGACGCCCTGCGAAATGAATTACTGTCACAATTGCCTGAAATGCCAGCCGCTGGCGGCAAGCTGGATGGCAAGACGTTCGTCCTGACGGGCACCTTGCCCACTATGAGCCGCGACGAGGCGGCGGAGCTGATCGAGGCGGCCGGAGGCAAGGTCAGCGGCTCTGTATCGAAGAAGACGGGCTATGTCGTCGCCGGTTCGGATGCCGGCAGCAAGCTGGCCAAGGCCCAGGAGCTGGGTGTGGCCATCCTCGACGAGGTTGGCTTGCTGGCCTTGCTCGCGCAAGACTAATTATTCAAAAAATTACAGAAGACCCATGAAAAAAATCAGAAAAGCAGTCTTTCCCGTCGCCGGCCTAGGCAGCCGTTTCTTGCCAGCGACCAAGGCACAACCGAAGGAAATGTTGCCCATCGTCGACAAGCCATTGATCCAGTATGCGGTGGAAGAAGCCGTGGCGGCCGGTATTACGGAAATGATCTTCATCACGGGCCGCAACAAGCGCGCCATCGAAGACCATTTCGATACGGCTTACGAGTTGGAGTCGGAACTGGAAGCGGCTGGCAAGCGCCAGTTGCTCGACATGGTGCAAAACGTCATTCCCAAGCATATCAATTGCATTTACATACGCCAGTCCGCGCCGCTGGGCCTGGGGCATGCCGTGTTGTGCGCCCGTCCCGTGATCGGCGACGAACCGTTTGCCGTCTTGCTGGCCGACGACTTCATGGATGTGGAAGAGGGTGTGCGCCCCGTGCTGGCGCAGATGACCGATGTCTTCCAGTATGAAAATTGCTCGCTGCTGGCGGTGCAGGATGTGCCGCGCGCGGAAACCAAGCAGTACGGTATTGTGTCGGCAAAGAATTATCAGCCCGACCTGGAACTGGTCTCGGCCATCGTGGAAAAGCCTGCGCCAGAAGAGGCGCCGTCGACCCTGGCCGTGGTGGGCCGTTATGTGCTGACCAGCCGTATCTTTAACCACCTGGAAAATATCGGCACGGGCGCCGGCGGCGAAATCCAGTTGACGGACGGTATCGCCGCCCTGATGCGAGAAGAGCGCGTGCTGGCTTACCGCTACCAGGGGCAGCGCTATGATTGCGGCTCCAAGCTTGGCTACCTGAAGGCAATGACGGCGATGGGCATGAAACATCCGGAAACGGGCGTGGCCTTCCGCACTTACCTGCAAGAACTGCAATCGACACTGGACGCAAAATGACGGTACGTGAAATTCTCAAAATGGGCGATCCGCGCCTGCTGCGCATGGCCGAGCCCGTGCGTGAATTCGATACGCCCGAACTGCATGCCTTGATCGCCGACATGTTCGACACCATGCATGCGGCCAATGGCGCGGGCCTGGCGGCACCGCAGATCGGTGTCAACCTGCAACTGGTGATCTACGGCTTCAAGCAGAACCTGCGTTACCCTGATGCGCCGCAAGTGCCCGAAACCGTGCTGATCAACCCTGTGCTGACGCCTTTGTCGGAACGCAAGGAAGAGGGTTTCGAGGGCTGCCTGTCCGTGCCTGGCCTGCGTGGCAGCGTGCCGCGCTGGAGCGAGCTGCACTACGAAGGCGTGGACCAGTTCGGCCAGCCCATCAGCCGCGACTGCGACGGCTTCCATGCGCGCGTGGTGCAGCACGAGGTGGACCACTTGCACGGCATTCTGTATCCGATGCGTATCGTCGACTTCACGCAGTTCGGCTATACCGAGGTGATGTTCCCCGATCTCGACCCAAACGACGACGATTAGGCGCCCGATACCTGTCGACGATAAAACAATGGCCGCGCAGCATGAGCTGGGCGGCCATTTTTTATGCGTGAAGCAAACCTAGCGCACCTTGCGGCTGCTGCCCAGGTCATCGAGCAGTACTTTCAATTCATCCTGCATGGCATCCGTCAGGTTCAGGAAGCGGCAGCCGATCTGCACTTGCTCGCCCAGCAGGAAAGAGCGGAAGGTGCGCGACAGGCGGATTTCCAGGTCGGCGATCATGACCTTGTTCGGTCCCAGTTCCAGGCGCACGCGCGACAGCTTGCGCCCCACGTACAGACCGACCGTGTCGCGCGGATGGGCGCGCATGCCGATGCCGCCGGCCGAGAAATCATACAGCTGCAATTCATATGGACGCCCCTCGAGCACGAAGGCGGCCAGGTAGTACACGCCCAGCGGCGTTTCCAGGCGCGTCGATTCGCGCCGTTCCAGCACCAGGCAATGGCTGGGGAAGTTGGTCAGGTACACGTTCGGCCGCTCGGGATACGCTTCCCATTCGCCATTGATGGTAAATTGCAGCTTGGCGCTTTGCACCCACGACACAAACGTGGCGCCGCCAGGCGGCAGGGTCGCGCCCTCATTGAGTTCCAGCACGAATTGCGGCAAGTCGTCGTCCACGGACAGAATGCGTGCCATGATGACGTCTTCGCCGCCCGCCGGGTAGATGGAAATGGCGTCGCCGTTGTCAGCCAGGCTGCACAGGGTTTCGCCGATATCCCACGGATCGCTCATATGGTGCGGCTTGGTGCCGGGCGCCATCGGCTCGGCCACGTCAGCCAGGCTGGGCGCGCCTTTGCGCAGGGGATTAGGGATGGGATCGTTCACGACAGCGTATCTCTTTTGTTCTAATGGGGAATAGTGTATAGGTTTAAAGCAATATTTACTAAGTAAATCACAATAATTGTTTTTATATCACTATATTCCTGTTGCTTATGTGACTAGGCATGCCGCGCGGCATGCCATCTTGACGTCGCCGCTTAAAATTGTTCGTCCGCGCTTAGATAGCGCCATTGACCGGTCGGCAAGTCGCCCAGCTTGACCTTGCCGATGCGCACGCGTTTCAGTCCCAATACTTTCAGGCCGACGGCTTCGCACATGCGGCGGATCTGGCGTTTCTTGCCTTCGCGCAGGGTAAAGCTCAGCTGGTCTTCATTTTGCCAGCGCACCTTGGCCGGCAGCAGCGGCTTGCCATCGAGCCACAGGCCGTGGTTGAGCTTTTTCAGCTCGCTGTCGGGCAGGGTGTCGCCCTTGGTGTAGCTCACGCGCACCAGGTATTCCTTGTCGATATCGGTATCGTGGCCGATCAGCTGCTTGGCCACGCGCCCATCCTGCGTCAGGACCAGCAAGCCGACGGAATCGATGTCCAGGCGGCCGGCCGCCACCAGGCTGCGCAGCTGGGTCGGGTGGAATTGTTCCGGGCTGCGGTCTTCCGCCCAGCGGTTTTCCGCCTTGATCAGGGCCACGGCAGGCGTGTAGCCGTCTTCGGCCTGACCGCTGACGTAACCGACGGGTTTGTTGATCAGCACGGTGACGCGCTTCGATTGTTCGGCCGCCGCCTGGCGTTCCACGGTGACTTTCTGGCTCGGGTAGACCTTGCTGCCCAGCTCGGACACCACCTTGCCATCCACACGGACCCAGCCGCGTGCGATCCACTCATCGGCTTCGCGGCGGGAGGACAGGCCCAGTTCGGACATGCGTTTGGACAAGCGTAATAATTCTTCGGTCATGTTGTTTCAGTTTCAGTAAGGTAGGCGTTGCGCGGAAAGTCTACACTTTCAGCGCATCGAGTAAATCGGTTTCCAGCAATATCTGGTTGCGGGCATTGTTGAGCGCGGGGCCGTCGACGAGGAAGACGTCTTCGACCCGCTCGCCCAGGGTCATGATCTTAGCCGTGTGCAAGTTGATGCGGTACTTGGTCAGCACGTTGGCGATCGCATACAGCAAGCCCGTGCGGTCGTTGGCCGCCACCGACAGCAAGTAATATTGGCCCTTTTCATCGGGCCGCAAATCCACGGTCGGCTGGAAGGGGAAGGTGCGCGACAGGCGCGACAGCCGTCCCTTGCCCGGCGGCGGCAGCGGTGTTTGCGACTGCAGCAGCTCGCCCAGCTCATGCTCGATCAGGCTGATGATGTCGCGGTAGCTTTTGGCGAAGCTCTGTTCCGTGACGAGGAAGGTGTCGAGCGCATAGCCATTTTTCGTCGTGTGGATCTTCGCGTCGAGGATGCTGAAGTTCTTGCGGTCGAAATAGCTGCAGATGCGCGCGAACAGGTCGGGCTGGTCGGGAATGTACACGGCCACCTGCAAGCCTTCGCCGATGGGCGCCAGCCGGCATTTTACCACCGGCAACTTGCTGTCGAGCTTGTCATACAGCGAGCGCGTCTGCCAGGCGATGTCGGAGGCGTCGTGACGCAGGAAGTAGGCCACGTCCAGCTGCTGCCACAGTTTCAGGTGCGCATCGGGCGGCAAGCCGTACAGGCGCAGGGTGGCCAGCGCTTCCTGCTGGCGGTTTTTCAGTTCGCGGTCGGCCGTGTGCGGCTCGCCGCCCAGCACGCGCAAGGTGATCTTGTACAAGTCTTCCAGCAGCTTGCCCTTCCAGGCATTCCACACTTTCGGGCTGGTGCCGCGGATGTCGGCCACCGTCAGCAGGTACAGACCCGTCAGGTGGCGCTCGTCCTTGACCACTTTCGCAAAGGCGGCGATGACGTCGGGATCGGACAGGTCCTGCTTTTGCGCCACTTGCGACATGGTCAAATGATTTTCCACAAGGAATGCCACGAGTTCCGTGTCTTCTTCCGACAGGCCGTGATCCTGGCAGAACTGGGTGGCGTCGGCCACGCCCAGCTTCGAATGGTCGCCGCCGCGGCCCTTGGCGATGTCGTGGAACAGGGCCGCCACGTACAGCAGCCACGATTGCGAGAAATCGGCCATCAGCTGACTGCAGAACGGATATTCGTGCGCGTGTTCGCTCATGGTGAAGCGGCGCATGTTGCGCACCACCATCAAAATGTGCTGGTCGACCGTGTACACGTGGAACAGGTCGTGCTGCATCTGGCCCACGATGCGGCGGAAATTCGGCAGATAGCGCCCCAGGATGCTCATTTCGTTCATGCGCCGCAGCGCGTGGATGATGCCGACCGGCGCTTGCATGATGCGCAGGAAGAGGGCGCGGTTGACGGGATCCTGGCGGAAGGCGGCGTCGATCTTGAAGCGCGCGTGCCACAGGGCTCGCGTGGCGCGCGACGTCATGCCCTTCAGGGCCGGGCGCTCCGTCATCAGCACGAAGACTTCCAGCATGGCCGAAGGGTATTGCTCGAACGTATCGTCGGCGCTGATGTCGATCAGGCTGTTGACTTCATTGAAGCGTTCGTTGATGGGCACGGCCACATCGTCTTGCGGAAACAGTCGCGCTTCGATGTTCTGCAGCAAAATCGTGTTGAGCTGGGTTACCGTCTTGGCGGCCCAGTAATAGCGCTGCATGAGGAATTCGCTGGCGCGGCGCATGTGCGGCCCGCTGCCCGTCGCTTGCAGCCCTAGCGATTCGGCGATCGCCGTCTGCACGTCGAACACGAGGCGGTCTTCGCGCCTGCCCGCGTGCAGGTGCAGGCGCACGCGGATATCCTTGAAGGCGCGCTCCTTTTCCATCAGCTGGCGCGCTTCCGTCAGGGTGATCAGGCCGCCCGTGGCCAGAGTGCGCCACGAGTTCGCCAGGCCGGCTGCCTTGGCCACCCACAGGATGACCTGCAAGTCGCGCAGGCCGCCTGGGCTTTCCTTGCAATTCGGTTCCAGACTGAAGGCCGTGTCTTCGTACTTGGCATGGCGCTGGCGCATTTCCGCCGTTTTTGCTTGGAAGAAGGCCTGCGGGTCCATGGCGGCGTCATAACGCTGCTGCAATTGCGCGAACAGATCCGCGTTGCCGCACACGAGGCGCGCTTCGAGCAAGCTCGTTTGCACGGTGATGTCGGCCTTCGATTCGACCATGCATTCGTCGACCGTGCGGATGCTGTGGCCGATTTCCAGGCCCAGGTCCCACAGCAGTTGCACCAGTTCTTCGAGCTTTTCCTGCGTGGCGGCGTCCGGCGCCTGTTGCAGCAGGATCAGCAGGTCGACATCGGAATACGGAAACAGTTCACCGCGGCCATAGCCGCCCACGCCCACCAGGGCCGTGCCGGGCGGCAAGCCGGCCTCCTGCCAGGCGCGCGTCAGCACGCCGTCGACGCTGTGGCGCAGGCTGCGCAGCAGTTTTTCAGGCTTGCCGTCGGCCTGGAAGGCCGCAATGACGACCTGGCGGTCGGCTTTCAGTTGCTGTTTCAGCTGTTCCCGAACTTGCTTTTTCATCTGGGCCCTGGGGTGGCGGTGCGTGGGATGGGAGGATCAGGCTTTGTTCAGGATCAAGGCGGGCGGTGGAGGCATGCCGGGCGAGACGGTCAGCACTTCATAGCCTGTTTCCGTTACCAGCACCGTATGTTCCCATTGCGCCGACAGGCTACGGTCCTTGGTTTTGATGGTCCAGCCATCGTTCATTTCGCGGATTTCGCGGCGGCCCGAATTGATCATCGGTTCCACGGTGAAAATCATGCCCGCTTCCAGGCGCTCCAGGGTGCCTGGTTTGCCGTAGTGCAACACTTGCGGTTCTTCATGGAAGACCTTGCCGATGCCGTGGCCGCAGAATTCGCGCACCACGCTGTAGCCGGCCTTTTCAGCATGCTGCTGGATGGCGTGGCCGATATCGCCCAGGTGGGCGCCCGGCTTGATCTGGTCGATTCCCAGCCACATGCATTCATAGGTGATTTCCGACAGGCGCTTGGCCAGGATGGTCGGCGTGCCGACGAGGAACATGCGGCTGTTGTCGCCGTGGTAGCCATCCTTGATGACGGTGATGTCGAGGTTGACGGAGTCGCCGCTCTTGAGGACCTTGTCGCCGGGAATGCCGTGGCAGATGACGTCGTTGACGGAGGTGCAGATGGCTTTCGGGTACGGCGTGTAGCCAGGAGGACAGTAGTTCAGCGGGGCAGGGATGGTGCCTTGCACGTTGACCATGTATTCGTGGCACAGACGGTCCAGTTCGCCGGTCGTGACGCCGACCTTGACGAAGGGAGTGATGTAGTCGAGCACTTCGGCGCCGAGTTTGCCGGCAACGCGCATGCCTTCGATGTCGGCGGCGGTATTGATACGGATGGTGGACATGGTGTAATTCGCAATCTGCAAGATGTTCGGGTGAAAAGCACAGACGAATCTCAGCGTGTGAGGAAAAAGTCTGCAAATATGTCGAAATTATAAACGAGGCGCCCTGTATCCGCCGCCTCCATCCTATGGCTGGCAGGCGATTTTTGCGGGAAAACCGATGGTCGATACGCGTTGCACCAGTGTGGTGCAACGCTTGCCGTCGCTGCGCGCGCGATTTGCGCCCTGGACTTGATGGAATGGGCATTTCGGTGTAGAATCCCGGGTTGCTTGAATTCTCTTTTAAGCAATGCAGTAAAACAGTGTCTTTAATTTATATAAACACGCGAATCCGGTCGACAAGGGTGCCTGTATGGTGACTGATCGGATTCCAGACCCAACCCTGGAGTTAATAATGTCCGTAACAATGCGCGAAATGCTGGAAGCCGGTGTCCACTTTGGTCACCAAACCCGTTTTTGGAATCCAAAAATGGCACCGTTCATCTTCGGCCATCGCAACAAGATCCACATCATCAACCTGGAAAAAACCATGGCGATGTACCAGGACGCAATGAAGCACGTGCGTCAACTGGCTGCAAACCGTGGCACCATCCTGATGGTTGGCACCAAGCGTCAAGCTCGCGAAATCATCGCTGCTGAAGCGCAACGCGCTGGCGTGCCTTTCGTTGATCAACGTTGGTTGGGCGGCATGCTGACCAACTTCAAAACGATCAAAACCTCGATCAAGCGTCTGAAAGACATGGAAGTGATGATCGAAGACGGTTCGATCGAGAAGCTGTCGAAAAAAGAAGCGCTGATGTTCTCCCGCGAAATGATCAAGCTGCAAAAATCGATCGGCGGCATCAAGGACATGGGCGGCATTCCTGACGCAATCTTCGTCGTCGACGTCGGCTACCACAAAGGTGCGATCACCGAAGCAGCTAAACTGGGTATCCCGGTCATCGGCGTTGTCGATACCAACCACTCCCCAGAAGGCGTGAACTTCGTGATCCCAGGTAACGATGACTCCTCGAAAGCCATCATGTTGTACGCTCGCGGTGTTGCTGATGCAATCATCGAAGGCCGTGCAGCTGCCGGTAACGAAGTTGTTGAAATGGTTAAAGCAGCCGCTGGCGACGAATTCGTCGAAGTAAACGAACAGGCTTAATGGCCAGGCTATCGCAAGATAGCCGTTTGTAAGCACAGCAGTAAGGGAAAAGGGGTGGCAGCAGCTCCCCCTTTTTTTTAACAAAAAAACGATAGTGACCGCTGGCGAGGCATGCATGCCCGGCCGCGACTATCGACTCACCGAATCAGGAGAAACACATGGCAGCGATTACAGCAGCGATGGTAGGCGAATTGCGCGGCAAAACCGACGCACCAATGATGGAATGCAAAAAAGCACTGACCGAAGCCGAAGGCGACATGGCGCGTGCGGAAGAGATCCTGCGCGTCAAACTGGGCGGCAAGGCATCGAAAGCATCGGCACGCATCACCGCTGAAGGCGTCGTGGCAACCTACATCGCCAATGGCGTAGGCGCCCTGGTCGAAGTGAACTCGGAAACCGACTTCGTTGCGAAAAACGACGATTTCCTGGCACTGGCCAACAACGCTGCCCGTCTGGTGGCAGAACACAACCCGGCTGACGTCGCTGCCCTGCTGGCCCTGCCACTCGATGGCAAGACCCTGGACGATGTGCGCGCTGCCCTGATCGGCAAAATCGGCGAAAACATGACCATCCGCCGCTTCCAGCGCTTCGAAACCACCGCCAAGCTGGCTTCGTACCTGCACGGTTCGCGCATTGGCGTGATCGTCGAATTCGACGGTGCCGATGAGCAAGTGGGCAAAGATGTGGCCATGCACATCGCTGCCATGAAGCCAGTGTCGCTGTCGTCGAACGAAGTTCCTGCGGAACTGATCGAAAAAGAGCGCTCGGTTGCACAACTGAAAGCCGAAGAAGACGCAGCCAAAGCGGCCGCCGAAGGCAAGCCAGCGCAATCGCCGGAAATCCTGGCCAAGCGCCTGGAAGGTTCCGTACAGAAGTTCCTGAAAGAAGTATCCCTGCTGAACCAGGCTTTCGTGAAAAACGACAAGCTGTCGGTTGAGCAAATGCTGAAGGCGGCTAACACCAGCGTCAAAGGTTTCGCCATGTACGTAGTGGGCGAGGGCATCGAGAAGAAGCAAGACGACTTCGCAGCAGAAGTCGCAGCACAGATGGCTGCCTCCCAGGGAGCGTAAGTAAAGCGGGCCGAGAGGCCCGTTTTTTTGGCCCGCCCGCACCTGTCGTGCCGGGCGGCGGCATGGGCAGCCCCGCGCGCCTATCCGGCGCTGCAAGGCGCTGCGCCATGTCATACTCGAATAACCTCATTTATGGAGCCCCAGCTCATGTCAAAACCAGCCTACAAGCGCGTCCTCCTCAAGTTGTCCGGCGAAGCCCTGATGGGAGATGATCCCTACGGCATCAACCGCGCCACGATCGAGCGCATGGTGGCCGATGTGGCCGAGGTGGCGAAGTTGGGTGTGGAACTGGCAATCGTGATTGGCGGCGGCAATATCTTCCGCGGCGTCGCGCCTGGCGCGCAAGGCATGGACCGTGCCACCGCCGACTACATGGGCATGCTTGCCACGGTGATGAACGCACTGGCCCTGGCTGATGCCATGCGCCACGTCGGTATCACCGCGCGCGTCATGTCGGCCATCGGCATTGAGCAAGTGGTCGAGCCGTACGTCCGCCCGAAAGCCCTGCAATACCTGGAAGAAGGTAAAGTGGTGGTCTTCGCCGCCGGCACCGGCAATCCGTTCTTCACCACCGACACGGCAGCTGCCCTGCGCGGTGCCGAGATCAGCGCCGAGATCGTCCTGAAGGCCACCAAGGTCGACGGCGTCTACACGGCCGATCCGCAGAAGGATCCGAACGCCACCCTGTTCCACACGATTACGTTCGACGACGCCATCGCCAAGCACCTGCAAGTGATGGATGCCACCGCATTCGCCCTGTGCCGCGACCAGAAACTGCCAATCAAAGTGTTTTCGATCACCAAGCCAGGCGCGCTGATGCGCGTCATCATGGGTGAAGATGAAGGCACGCTGGTTCACGTGTAGAAATAAGGAGCACCGAGAAACCGTCCATGGCTGCGTTGCAGCGCCTCGCCGTACATTAAGTACTGTCTTCGGCGCTGCGCCTTGCCCTGAACGGTTTTCGGCACTCCCGATTGCGCGAACATTTACACTGCAGTGAATAATTGTAATACCCATTTATTATCAAGATATAGGAGGGCGTATGTCCTTAGCTGACGTTAAAAAGAACACCCAGGAACGCATGACGAAGTCGCTGGAAACACTGCGGGCCGATCTGGCCAAAGTGCGTACCGGCCGCGCCCATACGGGTATCCTGGACCACGTGATGGTCGATTACTACGGTTCGCCGACGGCGCTGACCCAGGTCGCCAACGTGACCCTGATCGACGCGCGCACCATCGGTGTGCAGCCGTACGAAAAAAAGATGGCCAACACCATCGAAAAAGCCATCCGCGACGCCGACCTGGGTCTGAACCCGTCGGCACAGGGCGACCTGATCCGCGTTCCGACGCCGCCGCTGACGGAAGAGCGCCGCAAGGAAATGGTCAAGCTGGTCAAGAGCGAAGCGGAAGACGCGAAGATTGCCGTGCGTAATATTCGCCGCGATGCGAATGAGTCGCTGAAGAAACTGGTCAAGGAAAAAGCCTGTTCCGAGGACGATGAGCGCCGCTCGTCGGAAGAAGTGCAGAAACTGACGGACAAGTTTATTGCCGACATCGACAAGATGGTCGTTGACAAAGAAAAAGAAGTGCTGACCGTCTAGTTTTCAGTCCTTCGACGCTGCCCGGAAAAGCATGGCTTTTCCGGGCAGTGCTATTTGGCGCATAATAACTATCTTTTATTTTTGGTATTCTTGTTTTCATGATCTATTCGAGTTCGACAACGGCAGTACCTGAGGTGGGTACGGTGCCGCGCCATGTGGCAATCATTATGGATGGCAATGGCCGCTGGGCAACCAAACGCTTCCTGCCCCGCGTGGCTGGCCACGTCAAGGGCGCCGACGCCGTGCGCGGCATCGTCGAGACTTGCCTCGAACGCGGTGTCGAGTATCTGACCCTGTTTGCCTTCAGTTCTGAAAACTGGCGCCGCCCGGAAGAAGAGGTGTCGATGCTGATGCGCCTGTTCGTCACCATGCTGGAACGCGAAGTGGTCAAGATGCATGCCAACGATATCCGCCTGAAGGTGGTGGGCGACCTGTCGCGCTTCAATGAACAGCTGCAAACCCTGATCGCCAATGCGGAGCGCAAGACGGCGAACAACACGCGCCTGACGGTGTCCATCTGCGCCAATTATGGCGGCCGTTGGGACATCATGCAGGCAGTCAATAAAATGACGGCCGAGGCGGCAGCCAATGGCCAGGCCCTGGCGCATGCCTTTACGGAAGAGCAACTGGCGCCGCACCTGGCCATGGCCTACGCGCCCGAGCCCGACCTGTTCATCCGCACGGGCGGCGAGCAGCGCATTTCCAATTTCCTCCTGTGGCAACTGGCGTACACTGAGTTGTTTTTTACCGAGACTTTCTGGCCCGACTTCAATGACGAGTGCCTCGACGCGGCAATCGCGTCTTACCAGCAGCGCGAACGGCGCTTTGGCCGTACCAGCGCGCAATTAACTGAAAAGACAAACTGATGCTGAAAACACGGATAATCACCGCCCTGGTCTTGTTGGCGGTCTTGCTGCCGGTTCTGTATCTGAATTATTTCCCCGCCTTCGCCGTGATCGCCACGGCGTTCTTCGGCGCCGCCGTCTGGGAAAGCTTCCGCATTTTCAAAAATCGCCAGGCGCTGCTGATTGCCGCCGTCTGGACTGCCGCCTTCGCGTATACGTTTTTTGTCGGCAACGGCATGGCGCAGCTCAATTTCTGGTTCGCCCTGTGCGTGGCCATCTGGCTGATCCGCTTCGTGCCCTCGCTGGCGACGGGCTTGCCGCCCACAGAAGGCCTGGGCAACACCTTGCTCAGCCTGGTGTACCCGGTGACCATCGTCGGCTGCTTCGTCGCCATCATCGCCCTGTTCCTGCATAGCCCCTTGTTCCTGCTGTCCGTCATGGCCCTCGTGTGGATCGCCGATATCGGCGCGTACTTCTCGGGCAAGGCTTTCGGCAAGCGCAAGCTGGCGCCAAGCATTTCCCCAGGTAAATCCTGGGAAGGCGCTATCGGCGGCGGCATCGCCGTGCTCGTCATCTCCGCCATCACCATCGTGGCCGCGCCATCGCTGCCGGTCTTGCAAGACACCTTTGCCGTGCAGCTGCAATTACGCCGCGGCTGGCTGGTGGCCTTGCTGGTGCTGCTGCTGATCGTCGCCGCCAGCATCGTCGGCGACCTGTTCGAATCCCAATTGAAGCGCCGCGCCGGCATCAAGGACAGCAGCAACCTGCTGCCTGGCCATGGCGGCGTACTCGACCGTATCGACGCCTTGATCCCGGTCCTGCCATTTGCCGCCCTCGTGGCCAGCTGGCTTTAAGGAAACTCATGCAATACATCACCATTCTTGGCGCGACCGGTTCGGTCGGCGTGTCCACCCTGGACGTGCTCGCGCGTCATCCCGAGCAATACAGCGTGTATGCGCTGAGCGCGCACAGCCGTGTGGCCGAACTGGCCGCCCAGTGTCTGCAATTTCGTCCCCTGCGCGCCGTCGTCGGCACGGCGGACGCCGCCCTTGAACTGACGCGCTTGCTGCGCGGGCAGGGCGTCGATACGCAGGTCGAGTATGGCGTGGACGCCCTGTGCGCCATCGCCAGCGCGCCGCAAGTGACGGGCGTGATGGCGGCCATCGTTGGCGCGGCTGGCTTGGCGCCCACCCTGGCGGCGGCACGTGCTGGCAAGAAAGTATTGTTGGCCAATAAGGAGGCGCTGGTCATGTCCGGCCAGCTGTTCATCGATGCCGTGCACGATAACGGCGCCGTGCTGCTGCCGATCGACAGCGAACATAACGCCATTTTCCAATGCATGCCGCATGCCCATGGCCGCGCGCCTGGCGCCGCTGGCGTGGCGAAGATCGTGCTGACGGCTTCCGGTGGCCCTTTCCTCACGCGTGACGTCGAAACGCTCGACACGGTCACGCCGGACCAGGCCTGCAAGCACCCGACCTGGGCCATGGGCCGCAAGATTTCCGTCGATTCGGCCACCATGATGAACAAGGGCCTGGAAGTGATCGAGGCGCACTGGCTGTTCGGCGCGCCGGCCGACCAGATCGAAGTGCTGATCCACCCGCAAAGCGTGATCCATTCGATGGTGTCGTACATCGACGGTTCCGTACTGGCCCAGCTGGGCAATCCGGACATGCGCACGCCGATCGCCCATGCGCTGGCGTATCCGCAGCGTATCGCTTCCGGCGTGGCGCAACTGGACCTGGCGCAAGTGGCCACCCTGCAGTTCGAACGTCCCGACTTCCGCCGCTTCCCCTGTCTGGCGCTGGCCTTCGACGCCCTGCGCGCGGGCGGCACGGCGCCGGCCCTGCTCAACGCGGCCAATGAAGTGGCCGTGCAAGCGTTTCTTGGCGAGCAGATCGGCTTCCGCCAGATCGACCGGGTCATCGCCCACGTGATCGAAACGGTGCCGCACGGCGCCGCTTCCAGCATCGAGGCCGTGATGGAGCAGGACCGCCTGGCCAGAGAGGCTGCGCAGGCATACATTGCCCAGAGGCTGGCCGCATGACCTTGATTACCACCTTGCTGGCGTTCATCGTTGCGCTGGGCTCGCTGATCACCTTGCACGAACTGGGCCACTATCTGGTGGCGCGCTGGTGCGGCGTCAAAGTGCTGCGTTTCTCGATCGGCATGGGAAAAGTGGTGTATTCGCGCAAGTTTGGCAAGGACCAGACGGAGTGGGCGATTTCCGCGCTGCCGCTGGGCGGCTATGTGAGCATGCTCGACAGTCGCGCGCAAGACCTCAGCGATTTGCCGGAAAGCGAATTGCGCCGCGAATTCACGCGCCAGAGCGTGTGGCGCCGCATCGCCATCGTGGCCGCCGGCCCGCTGGCCAATTTCCTCGTCGCCATCGTGCTGTACGCGGGTCTGTTCATGCATGGCATCGAAGAGCCGTCGAGCAAGCTCGGCCCCGTGGCCGAAGAGACGGCCGCCTACGCGGCCGGCTTGCGCAGCGGCGATACGGTCGAGGCGGTGAATGGCAAGGCCGTGGCCAGCTGGTCCGAGCTGCGCTGGGAGCTGATCCAGGCTACCCTCGACAAGCAGCCGGCGCGCATCGAAGTGCGCCGTCCCGACCGTGGCCAGCAGGAGGCGACCTTGCCGACGGCCAGCCTGACGGAGACGGACCTGGAAGGCGACGTGCTGGGCAAGCTGGGCCTGACCCTGGCCCGTTCCGCGCCTACCTTGATGGAAATCATGCCCGGTGGCGCCGCCGCGCGCGCCGGCCTGCAGAAAAACGACCAGATCCTGGCCATCGACGAACAGCCCGTGCACGACGTGGCGGCCGTGATCGCCACCCTGAGCCAGGCGCCGGGCCGGACCCTGCAATTGCAACTCTTGCGCCAGGGCCAGGACCTGACCCAGTCCATCACGCCGGACGCCGTGCCGGGCGCCGGGGCAGAGGGAGCTGTAACAGTTGGTAAGATACAGGCAAAGCTGGGACAGGTGCCGGATATGATCACCGTGGCATCCGGACCGTTCTCTGCCGTGGGCAAGGCGTCCACCAAGGTCTGGGATACCAGTGTCATGAGCCTGAAAATGCTGGGCAAAATGATCACCGGCCAGGTCTCGCTGAAGAATGTGACGGGTCCCATTACCATCGCCGATTATGCGGGCCAGACGGCGCGCATCGGCCTGGTAAGCTACCTGAGCTTCATCGCCTTCATCAGTATCAGTCTGGGCGTGATGAATTTGCTACCCATTCCTGTTCTGGATGGCGGGCATTTGCTGTATTATTCGCTGGAAGTTTTGACCGGACGCCCCTTGCCGGAGCGCGTAGGCGAGATTGCCCAGCGCCTGGGGATCGGTTTGTTGCTGACCTTGATGGTGCTTGCCGTCTTTAATGACGTGTTGCGATTGCTGAATTAGGGCGGTGGTTGATGCCATTGCGTGAGTCGCACAAGCAATCTTTTGTGTATGTTGTCCATTGATTTACCCATTGAATAACCCCAATGAAATTACATTCTGCTCGTTTTGCCTTGCCTTCCTTTCGCCGCAGCCTGATCGGCGCCGCCGTCATGGCCATCTGTTCCGGCCACGCGCTGGCCGTCCAGCCATTTACTGTCAAGGACATCCGGGTCGAAGGGATCCAGCGTACCGAAGCGGGCACCGTCTTTGCCTACCTGCCGGTGCGGGTCGGCGAAACGTTCTCCGACGAGAAGAGTATCGCCGCCATCAAGGCCCTGTATGCGACGGGCATGTTCAAGGATGTGCGCCTGGAAGCCGATGGCGACGTGCTGGTGGTGCTGGTCGAGGAACGTCCGGCCATCGCTTCCGTGGCATTTACGGGTACCAAGGAATTTGAAAAGGATGTGCTGGTCAAGGCATTGAAGGAAATCGGCGTCGGTGAAGCCAAAATTTTCGACAAGGCATCCGTCGACCGCGCGGAACAGGAACTCAAGCGCCAGTACCTGTCGCATGGCCTGTACGGCGTGAAGATCACCACCACCGTCACGCCGATCGAGCGCAACCGCGTCAACGTGGTGTTCGCCGTCGACGAGGGCGACGTGGCCCGCATCAAGCAGATCAACATCGTCGGCAACAAGGCCTTCACCGACAAGGAGCTGCGCGAGCAGCTGGCCCTGAACACGGGCGGCTGGTTCAGCTGGTACACCAAGGCTGACCAATATTCGAAGACCAAGCTGACGGGCGACATCGAGGCGCTCAAGTCCTACTACCTGGACCGCGGCTATATCGAGATGCAGGTCGACTCGACGCAAGTGTCGATCACGCCCGATAAAAAAGACATTTACCTGACGATCAATATCACCGAAGGTGAAAAGTACAAGATCGCCGGCACCAAGTTCGAAGGCGAGATGTTCGGCCGCGAAGAAGAGCTGAAAGCCCTGAACCTGATGCGCGAAGGCGAGATCTATTCGGGCGCGCGCCTGACGGCCACCAACAAGCGCATCCAGGATCGCCTGGCCACGTTCGGCTACGCCTTTGCCAACGTCAACGCCAATCCGGAAATCAACCGCGAGAAGCATGAAGTCGGTTTCACCTTCTTCATCGATCCGGGCAAGCGCGTCTACGTGCGCCACATGAATATCGCCGGCAATACCACCACGCGCGATGAAGTCATCCGCCGCGAATTCCGCCAGTTCGAATCGTCCTGGTATGACAGCAACAAGATCAAGCTGTCGCGCGACCGTGTCGACCGTCTCGGCTACTTCAAGGACGTGACCATCGACACGCCGGAAGCGCAGGGCACGACCGACCAGGTCGACGTCAACGTGACGGTGGTGGAGAAACCAACCGGCAACTTCCTGATCGGCGGCGCCTTCTCGCAATCGGAAAAATTCACCCTGTCGGCGTCGATTTCGCAGGCCAACTTTGCCGGTAGCGGCAACACGGTCGGTATCGAACTCAATACCAGCCATTACAGCCGCACGATCGCGTTTTCGCAAACCAATCCGTACTTCACGGACGACGGCATTTCGCGCAGCTTTGAAGTCTACCTGCGGACGACGGAACCGCCGGCGCTGAACATCGGCAGCTACAAGATCAAGCAAACCGGTGGCCGCGTCAGTTTCGGCGTGCCGTTCTCCGAAGTCGACACCGTCTTCTTCGGTATCGGCGCCGAGCGCTCGCGCATCGAGACGGACATCACCAGCCCGATCCGCTTCAAGCAGTACGTGGTCGACAATGGCGGCCCGTCCGACGGTATCGGTTCGGCCACCACCAACTCCATTCCGCTGACGGCGGCATGGCAGCGCGACAGCCGCGACAGTGCCCTGACGCCATCGATCGGCCGCTACCAGCGCATCAACCTGGAGGCGGACGTGATCGGCGACCAGAAGTACTTCCGTGCCATCTACGAGCACCAGTACTTCCGTCCGCTGTTCAGCAAGGTCACCCTGGCGCTCAAGGGCGAACTCGATTACGGTCACGGTATCGGCAAGCACGTGTATCCGGTCTTCAAGAACTTCTACGGCGGCGGCATCGGTTCGGTGCGCGGCTACCTGAGCTCTTCGCTGGGCGCGGTTGAGCCGAGCACCAACGATGCCCTGGGCGGCGCTTCGCGCCTGATCGGTAACGCGGAACTGCAGATGCCATTCCCTGGTTCGGGAAATGACCGCAGCTTGCGCTGGTTCGGTTTCCTTGACGGCGGCCAGGTCTACCAGGAAGGCGAAAAAATGCGGATTTCGCAATTACGCTATTCTGCTGGCTTGGGCATCAGCTGGATTTCACCGGTGGGCCCGCTCAAGCTGAGCTATGCCAAGCCGCTGAACGCCAAGCCGACGGACCGCCTGGAGCGCTTCCAGTTCCAGATGGGCACCGGTTTCTAACCGGCCATCTGAACCGGGGCGACAGCTTTTACTTTTTGACCATGGAGTATCATGAACACCGCATCCGCCACCCTGCCCAAGTCCCTTGCCATGATTGCATTGTGCTGGAGTTCGCTGTTGCCGGTGCAGGCGCAGGCTCAGGAGTCGAAGATCGCCTGGATCAGCAGCGAACGTATTTATAACGAATCGAGGCTGGCCAAGCTGGCCAGCGCCAAGCTGGCCGAAGAGTTCCGCTCGCGTGAAAAAGCCGTGCAGGAACTGGCCAGCCGCTTCAAGGTCGCCAACGAAGCCCTGGAAAAGGACATGCCGACCCTGAGCGAGGCGGAGCGCGCCAAGCGCCAGCGCGAGTTTTTCGAGCTGGACAAGGAGCTGCAACGCCGCCAGCGCGAGTTCCGCGAAGACTTGAGCCAGCGCACGAACGAAGAGCGCAGCGCCATCGCGGAAAAAGCCAACACCATCATCCAGCAGATGGCGCATATCGAAGGATATGACATCGTGCTGCAGGAAGCCCTGTGGGCCAGCCCGCGCATCGACATTACCGACAAGGTATTGAAGGCGCTGGACAAGTAATATTAGAATAGAGGTAATTAGATGGGCACTCGACTAGGAGAATTGGTCGAACGCTTCGGCGGGCAATTGGCGGGCGATGCCAACCTGGAAGTTACAGGCATCGCACCGCTGGCCGACGCCGGCGCTTCGCACATCAGCTTTCTCAGCAATAGCAAATTCCGCGCGCAGGCCGCCCAGAGCGGCGCTGCCGCGCTGATCCTCACGCCGGCCGATGACGCGCTGATCGGCGACGACTACGCCGGCGCGCGCATCGTCACACCGAATCCCTATGTGTATTTCGCGCGCGCGGCACAGTATTTCGCCGCCCTGCACGAGATCAAGCCGCCCGTGGGTATCCATGCCAGCGCCATCGTCGATGATGGTGCGCAGGTCGATGCGACCGCATCGGTCGGACCGCGCGCCGTGATCGAAGCGGGTGCCGTGATCGGTGCCGGCTGCGTCATCGGGCCTGGCTGCGTGGTGGGACGCGACGCCGTCATCGGCGCGGGCACGCAACTGCTTGCCAACGTGACCTTCCATGCGCGCTGCGTGATCGGCCAGCGCGGCATCATCCATTCGGGCGCCGTGATCGGCACCGACGGATTCGGCTTCGCCAACGAAGGCGGCGTGTATATCAAGATTCCGCAGACGGGCAGGGTGGTGATCGGTGACGATGTCGATATCGGCGCCAACACCACCATTGACCGCGGCGCCCTGGCCGACACCATCATCGAAGATGGCGTCAAGCTCGATAACCAGATCCAGATCGGCCACAACTGCCATATCGGCGCGCATACGGCCATGGCCGGCTGCGTCGGCGTGGCCGGCAGCGCCATCATCGGCAAGTACTGCACCTTTGGCGGTGCCGCCATGGTGCTGGGCCACCTGACCATTGCCGATCGCGTCCACGTGGGCTCGGGCAGCATGGTCTCGCGTTCGATCGCGGAGCCTGGCCAGTACACGGGTTTTTATCCGCTTGCCAAGAACGCCGACTGGGAAAAGAGCGCCGCCATCGTGCGCAACCTGTCAAGCATGCGCGAAAAGATCCGTGCGCTTGAAAAAACAATTAAAACACTGACCACGCAAGACGAAAAATGACTACTGAAAAAAAGACCCTCGACATCCTCGCCATCAAATCGCTGCTGCCGCACCGTTACCCGCTGCTGCTGGTTGACCGCGTGCTGGACTGGGAAGCGAACAAAACCATCACCGCCATCAAGAACGTGACGGTCAACGAAGAGTTCTTCCAGGGCCATTTCCCGCACAAGCCGGTCATGCCTGGCGTGCTGATGATCGAAGCGCTGGCACAGACGGCGGCCTTGCTGTCGTTCCTGTCGATGGGCGTGAAACCGGACGAAAATTCGGTCGTGTACTTTGTCGGCATCGATAACGCGCGCTTCAAGCGCCCCGTCGAACCGGGCGACCAGCTGAAGATGGATGTGGAAATCCTGCGCGTTTCGCGCGGCATCTGGAAATACAAGGCCGTCGGTACGGTCGACGGCAAGTTGGCGGTGGAAGGTGAACTGATGTGTACCATCCGCAGCGCGCAGGATGCGAGCCAGTCTGCGAGTCAGCCAGCGGGGCAGTGATATGGCGGCCATCCACTCCACGGCAGTCATCGATCCGAAGGCCGAGCTCGACAGCTCGGTCGAAGTGGGTCCGTACACCATCATCGGTCCGCACGTGCGCATCGGCGCTGGCACCAAGGTTGGCCCGCACGTGGTCATCGACGGCCACACGACGATCGGCAGCGACAACCACCTGTTCCAGTTTTCTTCCATCGGCGCGCAGCCGCAGGATAAAAAATGGGCGGGCGAGGCGACGCGCCTGGAAATCGGCGACCGCAACACCATCCGCGAATTCTGCACCTTCAACACGGGAACCGTGCAAGGTGGCGGCGTGACGCGCCTGGGCAACGACAACTGGATCTCGGCGTATGTGCACCTGGCGCACGACTGCCTGGTGGGCAACAACACCATCTTTTCGAACAATGCCCAACTGGCGGGCCACGTGGAAATCGGCGACTGGGTCATCATGAGCGGCTTTGCCAACGTGCACCAGTTCTGCAAGATCGGCGCGCACGCCTTTGTCGGCATGAGCACCAGCCTGACGCAGGACGTGCCGCCGTTCGTCCTGTTGAACGGCAATCCGGCGCAAGCGCACGGCGTCAATATCGAAGGCCTGAAACGCCGCGGCTTTACGCGCGAGCAGATCAACGGCATCCGCACCGCGTATAAACTCATCTACCGCTCGGGACTGACCCTGGAGGAATCCAAGGCAGCCCTGTTCGAAGAAGAAGCGGCATCGTCGCCCGAAGTGGCGGAACACATTCGCGCCATGCGCGAATTCCTTGGCGTGGCGTCGCGTGGCATCGTCCGCTGACCAGTCCGGCGGCCTGTCGGTCGCCATCGTCGCCGGCGAGGTATCGGGCGATCTGCTGGCCAGCCGGCTGCTGTCCGGCCTCGTGCCGCAGCTGCCCGGCGCGCGTTTCCACGGCATCGGCGGCGAGCACATGGCCAAGCAGGGCTTTGTGTCCGACTGGCCGCTCGACAAGCTGACCGTGCGCGGCCTGTTCGAGATCATTCCCCGCTACCGCGAGATCAAAGGTATTCAGAACGCGCTGCGCGACCAGTTGCTGGCCGAGCGTCCCGCCGTTTTCATCGGCGCCGACTATCCGGGTTTCAACCTGGGACTGGAACAGCAGCTCAAGGAAGGCGGCATCCCCACCGTGCATTACATCGGGCCGCAGATCTGGGCCTGGCGCGGCGGCCGCATCAAGAAAATCATCAAGGCTGTCTCGCACATGCTGGTGATCTTCCCGTTTGAGGAAGAAATCTACCGCAAGGCGGGCGTGCCCGTCACCTACGTCGGCCATCCGCTGGCTGAAATGATTCCGTTGCAGCCCGACGAAGCGGCCGCGCGCCGCACCCTGGGCTTGCCGGAAGACGCGAATGTCGTGACCCTGATGCCGGGCAGCCGCATTGGTGAACTCAAATACAATACGGTAGCCTTTGTCGGCGCCTGCAAGCTGCTGCTGGCGCGCGACCGCTCCTTGCGTTTCGTCGCGCCCATGGCCGGCGAAAAACAGCGCCAGTACTTCCTGCAGTTGATCGCGGAAGCGGGCTTGCAGGACGTCGAGATCCTGCTCACGGACGGTGGCTCGCACACGGCCATCTGCGCCGCCGATGCGGTGCTGGTGGCGTCCGGCACCGCGTCGCTGGAAGTGGCGCTGTACAAGAAGCCCATGGTCATCGCCTACAAGATGATGCGCGCCTCGTGGGAAATCATGCGCCACATGGGCTACCAGCCATGGATAGGTTTGCCGAACATCCTGGCGCGCGACTACCTGGTGCCTGAGCTGCTGCAAAACGCGGCCAGCCCGGAAGCGCTGGCCGAGGCCATGTGGCAGCAACTGAGCGACGTGCCGGGCCGCTTGCGTCTGGTGCAGCGCTTCACGGACATGCACCACAGCCTGCTGCGCGACAGTGCGCTTGAAAGCGCCAACGCCGTCATGCAGGTCATCGCCGCCAACCGCAAGTAAGCCCGATCACAGCTTCAACCGCAGTACCAACCAAAGATTCAACGTGAAAAATATCTATCCCGGCCTGTTTGACGACTTGCCATTCTCGCTCGATGAAATCATCTGCGGTGTCGACGAGGCAGGACGCGGTCCGCTGGCCGGCCCCGTGTTCGCCGCCGCCGTGATCCTCGACCCGAACCAGCCCATCGACGGCTTGCGCGATTCGAAAAAACTCAGCGAAGCCAAGCGCGACCTGCTGGCGCCGCAGATCAAGGCCAAGGCCCTGGCCTGGGCCATCGCCGAAGCGTCGGAAGAAGAGATCGACCGCCTGAACATTTTGCAGGCATCGATGCTGGCCATGCGCCGCGCCGTCGAGGCGCTGGCGACCGTGCCGACCCTGGCCCTGATCGACGGCAACCGCTGTCCCGTGATGCCGATACGCGGCATGGCCATCATCGGTGGCGACGACAAGGTCGATTCGATTTCCGCTGCCTCGATTCTGGCCAAGACGGCGCGCGATGCGGCCCTCGTGCACCTGCATGCGGCCTATCCCGAATACTGCTTCGACCAGCACAAGGGTTACGGCACCAAGCTGCACCTGGAACGCCTGCACCTGCACGGCGCCTCGCCCGCGCACCGCCGCTCGTTCGCGCCCGTGCGCAACGTGATCGCCCTGTTTGGCGGACAAGAGGTGGTGGCATGAAGACGATCACCTCGCGCGACAATGCGCAATACAAGGATTTGCTGAAACTGGCGGGCAGTTCGCAGGCGCGCCGCAAGTCGGGCCGCACCCTGCTCGACGGCGTGCACCTGTGCCAGTCGTATCTGCAGCTGCGCGGCATGCCGGAGCAATGCATCGTCAGCGAAAGCGCCTTGCAGAACCCGGAAGTGGCGGACATCGTCGGCCAGCTGGAAAGCCAGCGCGCACACGTACTGGGCTTGCCGGACGCGCTGTATAACGCGGTGAGCCAGGTCGAACACGGCGTGGGCGTGATGTTCCTCGTCGAGACGCCGGAACGGGCCGTCACGCAGCCCCTGAGCGTGTCGGCCGTGCTGCTCGATAATTTGCAGGATCCAGGCAACGTGGGCTCCATCCTGCGCAGCGCGGCCGCCGCCGGCATCACGCAGGTGTACTGCAGCGCCGGCACGGCCTTCTGCTGGTCGCCGAAGGTGCTGCGCGCGGCGATGGGCGCGCACTTCGTGCTCGACATCTTTGAAAACGTCGACCTGGCGGCGCTCGTTTCCGGCGCCAGGGTGGCGACGCTCGCTACCAGCGGCTATGCCACCCAGCGCCTGTACGACGTCGACCTGCGCCAGTCCGTCGCCTGGCTGTTCGGCCATGAGGGGCAGGGCGTGGCTGATGACCTGCTGTCGATGGCGACGCACCAGGTGGTCATTCCCCACCTGGGCCAGATCGAATCGTTGAACGTAGCCGCCTGCGCAGCCGTCTGCTTCTTCGAGCAGCTGCGCCAGGGGCAGGCCTGAACACGCCATGACTTTCCCTGTGCTTGCCGACGGTGCGGCCCGTGATGCGGCCTGGTGGCGCCAGGTGGCCGCGTTGTATCCCGCGCCGCCGGACACCATCGTCAATCTCGAACACGGCTATTTCGGCGCCATGGCCGCACCCGTGCAAGCGGCCTTCGAGCAGGCCGTGCGCTACACCAACGAGCAACTGAGTCCCTTCGTGCGCGGCGAGTTTACGCGCACGCATGTGGATATCCTGCGCCAGCGCGTCGCCGCGCTGATCCACGCCGAGCCGCACGAGATCCTGCTGACCCGCAGCGGCACGGAGTCGATGCAGGTGCTGATCACGCAATACCATGGCCTGGCGCCCGGTGATACGGTGCTGTGGAGTAATCTCGATTATCCGGCCATGCGCACGGCCATGCGCTGGCTGGCGCAGCGCCGGGGCGTCACCAGCACGCAAGTCAAACTGAGCTTGCCCATCGGCGATGACGAGATCATCGCCAGTTACGCGCAAGCCATGCGCCAGGCCGTCAAGCCCAGGTTGCTGCTGCTGTCGCAGGTGACGCCGGCCAACGGCCAGCAACTGCCTGTGAAGGCCATCATGGCGCTGGCGCGCGAACACGGCATCGACGTGCTGCTCGACAGCGCCCATGCGCTGGGACAGGTCGACGTGGACGTGCAGGCGATGGGCGTCGATTTCGCCGGTTTCAATCTGCATAAATGGCTGGGAGCGCCGGCGGGACTCGGTGTCGTGTATATCCGCGCATCGCAGTTGCACAAGATCGAACCGCATTGTGGCGACGACGATTATCCGCTTGACGATATCCGCAGCCGGCTGCACATGGGCATGCCGCCGATCGGCGCCATCCTGGCCGCGCCTGCCGCCTTGGACTTTCATGAGCGCCTGGGAGGCACGCCAGCCAAGACGACACGCCTGGCCTGGCTGCGCGATTACTGGGTCAGCCGCGCCGTGCAACTGCCTGGCGTACGCCTGCTGTCGCCGCTGGATGCGCTGCGTGGCACGGCGCTGGTGGCGTTTGCCGTTGACGGCATGGATGCACGCGCGCTGCAACAGGCCTTGCTGCACCGTTTCGGGGTCTTTACCGTGCAGCGCAATATCGGCGATACCGATATCGTGCGCGCCACGGTGGCCGTCACCACCACCACCGGTGAACTGGACCGGCTGGTGGCGGCGCTGGAGGTGCTGGGCAGAGAGGCATAGCGGCAGGTCCGCCAGGCAAGCCGGCTGTGCGGTGACTTACAGTTTCAGCTCAGCGATCTTGCGCAGGCCCTGTTCGACATTGTTGCGTGCCGCACCTTCCGTCGCCAGGCGCAGGCGTGTGGTTCCTGCGAAAGCGTCGGTGGCGCTGGCCGTGTATTCCGACTTGACGGCTTCCTGCCATACCTTGCTGCTGTCGCTGGCGCGTATCAGTGTCCAACCCATTTCCAGGCCCACAGTAAAGGAAAAGCCGAAATTGGGCTGGACGACGTTGACGATGTTGACGGTCAGCAGGTAGTCGCCACCCTTGCCGGGCACCACGCGCGAAAAGGTCTTGGTCTGGTTGATCGCTTCGGTGACCGCTTTCGCCAGTTCCGCGTTGTCGATCTGCGATTTACCCATGCTGTTGGTGTCGCTGCCGCCGAGCGCCGCAACTGACACCGATTGTGGGTGTTGCTGGCTTACTTTCAGCGTCACCGGCACCATCGCCTGATAGGTGACGGGTGATGCGCAACCGCCCAGTGCCAGCAGAGTGGCAACGACAGGGATGGCGAGCAGGCGCGCTGCATGGAATGGCAGAATTTTTTTCATGATATGGGGAGTGGATGAGTGAACACGGCGCGGTTTGCCACAGGCAGCAAACCGCAGGATTTACTGCGGCGAGGCGGAAAAAATATTGTTCAGCACTTCATCGACCATTTCGTCGGGCGACTTGCGTGCCATCGAAGTATGGAAGGAATTGCCAGTGGCAAGCGGGAAGCCGGTTTTCGGGTCGCGCAAGTTGACGCTCAGTTCCACCATGTACATGGTGATATCCCACATCCACTTGTCGGCGTACGTGACGGCGACATCGGCGTTGTACGGCCCCGCCAATACAGGACCGTTGGTCACCACATAGCCGCGCTTTTCCAGATTAGCCTTGATGATCTTGTCGATATGGCGCCCGTCTTGCGGGAACTTCACCACGTAGACGCTTTTGATGCTGTTCAGATCGGTTCCCGGACTGAGCGAGCTGGTGGCTTTATTGAGAGCGCAACCGGTCAGGGACAGGGCCGCCAGCATAGTGCAGCTTGAAGCAAAAACGGAAAGGGTATTACGTTTAAACATACTATGATGGCCTAGGTGGTAACGCGGTCGAGCAAAAATAATGTCCGCGCGGTGGAGAACTCTTATTTGCTTTTAAGAAATAAAATAATAATGCATTTTTGATAAACAGGAAAGTGTAAAGATTGAGTTTTCAGCCCGCTGCGACCTGGCCTGCTATCGGCCACGCCGGATCACCGCAGTTTGGTCAGGGACATCGAAAGGGAGTTTTTGATTACTGGCCAGTCGGAGGTGACTGCAGCAGAGAGTATGGTCGTGGAAAGTGCGAAAAATATTTTAAGAGCAGGCCTTGAACGGCATGGCAAAAGCATCGCTGGCCACGCGGTTTTGCTTTGCTCTGAATCCAATGCCTTTACGAAGATGACGGCCGCCGCCAGACCGCCAGCGCAAGCCACTGGCAAGACCTCGGCCAGCGGCAGTGCCACTTCAACTTGCGATAGCTTGGGCCACCTTGCAGACACATTGCTTTCGACGTGATGCCTGCGCTACGCGGCGGACCTTTCTGTGTCAATACTCGCGGCGGTTCGGTTTGATTTCCTGGAGGATCGTCGTGGAGATCTCCTCGATCGACTTGGTGGTCGACGACAGCCAGCGGATACCCTCGCGTTTCATCATTTTTTCTGCCTCATTGACCTCGTAACGGCAATTTTCAATGGCCGCATACTTGCTTCCAGCGCGTCTTTCGTTGCGTATTTCCGACAAACGTTCGGGCGTAATGCTCAATCCGAAAATTTTATTCTTAAATTCCAGTAAGGCGGAAGGCAGCTTGTCGCGCTCGAAATCGTCGGGAATCAACGGATAATTGGCCGCCTTGATACCGTATTGCATGGCCAGGTACAGGCTGGTCGGGGTCTTGCCAGAGCGCGAAACACCCACCAGAATGACATCGGCCGAGGACAGGTTCTTGTGCGACTGGCCATCGTCGTGCGCCAGCGAATAGTTGATCGCCTCGATGCGATTCTTGTATTCCTCGCTGTCGACGATGTTGTGCGAACGCCCGATGGTATGGGTCGACATCACGCCCAACTCCTGCTCCAGCGGGGCGACAAAGGTCTGGATCAGGTCCATGTGCATGCCGCTGGACTTGCGGATTACGGCCGACAGGTCGTTCTTCACCAGGGTCGAGAAAATGATGGGGCGCTGGCCATCGGTGGCGAACGCTTCATTGATCTTGCGCGCCGCCTCGTAGGCCTTGTCCATGGTGTCGATGAAGGGCAGGCGGATCTGGCGGAAGCGCAGATCGAACTGCGTCAGCACCGAGTGGCCGAACGTCTCGGCGGTGATGCCGGTGCCGTCGGAAACGAAGAAGACGGTGCGGGCCGCGGAGGGCAGAGGAGGGCGTGGTTCTTGTGTCATGGGTTTTCGGATCAAGATTGTGCGTCGTCAATTTGCGCCGCACAAGGTAAAATGGCTGCAACGGTATGATTGTGCTGCACGACGCCAAGAATAACAAGAAGACTGTCTGTGCGCCGCGCGTAAAGATTTCTATCATCAGTAAGGGTGTCATTATGACCAACGCAGTATCGCAACAGCAGGAAGACAAGGACGCGGTGTATGTTGCCTCGTTCGAGCATTTGCGCATGACGGATGTCGAATCCGTCGGCGGCAAGAACGCCTCCCTGGGCGAAATGATCAGCCAACTGGCGGAAGCCGGCGTGCGCGTGCCCGGTGGCTTTGCCACCACGGCGCAGGCATTCCGCGATTTCCTGTCGTATAGCGCCAACGGCGGCTTGCCGCTGGCCGAACGCATCGCCCAACGCCTCGAAGGGCTGAACATCGATGACGTGCGCTCGCTGGCGCAAGCCGGTGCGGAGATCCGTCAATGGATCGTGGAAACGCCATTCCAGCCGCGCCTGGCCGCTGAAATCGACCAGTTCTACGCCAAGCTGGTAGCCGATTCCGATACCGAAATGTCGTTTGCCGTGCGTTCCTCGGCCACGGCGGAAGACTTGCCGGACGCTTCTTTTGCTGGTCAGCAAGAAACCTTCCTGAACGTGGTCGGCATCGACAACGTGCTCGACGCCATGAAACAGGTGTTCGCCTCGCTGTACAACGACCGCGCCATCTCGTATCGCGTACATAAAGGCTTTACGCACGCGGAAGTGGCCCTGTCGGCCGGCGTGCAGCGCATGGTGCGTTCCGACCTGGGCGCGGCCGGCGTGATGTTTACCATCGATACCGAATCGGGCTTCAAGGACGTGGTCTTCGTCACCTCCAGCTATGGCCTGGGCGAAACCGTGGTGCAGGGCGCCGTCAACCCCGACGAATTCTATGTGCACAAGCCGATGCTGGAAAAAGGCAAGTCGCCTGTGATCCGCCGCAATATCGGCTCGAAGCTGCTGAAGATGGAATTTACGAACGAAGCGAAAGCTGGCCGTTCCGTGAAAACCGTCGACGTGCCCGTCGAAATGCGCAACCGCTACTCGCTGAACGACAGCGAAGTGGTGGAACTGGCCAAGTACGCCGTCATCATCGAGAATCACTACGGCCGTCCGATGGACATCGAGTGGGGCAAGGATGGCCGCGACGGCAAACTGTACATCCTGCAAGCGCGTCCTGAAACCGTCAAGTCGCAGCAAAAGGCGACCGACGTGCAGGAACGCTTCAAGCTGAAAAGCACGGGCACCGTGCTGACGTCCGGCCGCGCCATCGGCCAGAAGATCGGCGCCGGCCCCGTCCGCGTGATTCACGACCCGGCGGACATGGAGCGCGTGCAGCCAGGCGACGTGCTCGTTGCCGACATGACGGACCCGAACTGGGAGCCGGTCATGAAGCGCGCTTCGGCCATCGTCACCAACCGTGGCGGCCGTACTTGCCACGCTGCGATTATTGCGCGTGAACTCGGTGTGCCGGCCGTCGTCGGCTGCGGCAATGCCACCGACGTGCTGAAGGACGGCACCTTTGTCACCGTGGTGTGCTCCGAAGGCGACGAAGGCAAGATCTATGATGGCTTGCTGGAAACGGAAGTGTCTGAAGTGTCGCGCGGCGAATTGCCGAAGCTCGACACCAAGATCATGCTCAACGTGGGCAATCCGCAACTGGCGTTCGACTTCCAGTCCGTGCCGAATGCCGGCGTGGGCCTGGCGCGCCTGGAATTCATCATCAATAACAATATTGGTGTGCACCCGCGCGCGATCCTCGAATACCCGAACATCGACGCCGACCTGAAAAAGGCCGTGGAATCGGTGGCGCGTGGTCATGCTTCGCCAAAAGCGTTTTACATCGACAAACTGGCCGAAGGCATCGCCACCATCGCTGCCGCGTTCTGGCCGAAAAAAGTCATCGTGCGCCTGTCCGACTTCAAGTCGAACGAGTACAAGAAGCTGATCGGCGGTTCGCGCTACGAGCCGGACGAGGAAAACCCGATGCTGGGCTTCCGCGGTGCGGCGCGCTACCTGTCGGCCGACTTCTCCGAAGCGTTCAACATGGAATGCGAAGCGATGAAGCGCGTGCGCAATGACATGGGCCTGACGAACGTGGAAATCATGGTGCCATTCGTGCGCACCCTGGGCCAGGCCGAGAAAGTCATCGACTTGCTGGCGAAAAACGGCTTGAAGCGCGGCGAGAACGACCTGCGCGTCATCATGATGTGCGAAGTGCCGTCGAACGCCATCCTGGCCGACCAGTTCCTCGACCATTTCGACGGTTTCTCGATCGGTTCGAACGACCTGACCCAGCTGACCCTGGGCCTGGACCGCGACTCCGGCATGGAATTGCTGGCCGCCGACTTCGACGAGCGCGATCCTGCCGTGAAAGCCCTGCTGTCGCTGGCCATCAAGGCTTGCCTGGCACGCGGCAAGTACATCGGCATTTGCGGCCAGGGTCCTTCCGACCATCCGGACTTCGCCGTCTGGCTGATGGAGCAGGGCATCGAATCGATGTCCCTGAATCCCGACTCGGTGATCGACACCTGGCAAAAGCTGGCTGCGCTGAAAGCGTAAGCATCTATATTGCCTTCTGAAAACCCGCTGCCGCTCACCCGGCAGCGGGTTTTTTTATGCCCGTCACGCAGGGACAGGCGATAACCATGCGGCGCACGGCAGTATTCGATGGGCTTGCGCCAGATCAGCTAAAATGATTCCACCAATACATTGAAACGGGAGTTCTCATGGCAAGCAAGAAACCGAGCAAAGTGGCAAAGATCGACATCGGCATTTCCGAGGCGGACCGCGCGAAGATCGCGGAAGGCCTGTCCGGCCTGCTGGCCGACAGCTACACCTTGTACCTGATGACCCATAATTTTCACTGGAACGTCAAGGGGCCGATGTTCAACACCCTGCACCTGATGTTCATGACACAATACACGGAGCAGTGGGCTGCACTGGACCTGATCGCCGAGCGCATTCGCGCCCTCGGCTATCCTGCGCCCGGCACCTACAAGGAATTCGTCAAGCTGGCCTCGATCAAGGAAATTGACGGCGTGCCGCCGGCGCTGGACATGGTCAGCCACCTGGTATCGGCCCAGGAAGCGACCGCGCGCACTGCGCGCCGCCTGTTCCCTTTGCTGGAAAAGGCCAATGACCAGCCGACGGCCGACCTGATCACGCAGCGCCTCGATTTGCATGAAAAGACGGCATGGATGTTGCGCAGCCTGCTGGAAGAGTAATTGCCGGGCCTGCGGTGCTAATTCGCCCCTGCCTATTGACGCCATCAGGAATTGCGTTAGACTGCTTGTATATAGGTGTTTGGCAAGAATAATATCAGGCAGTCATACGCATTAAACCCCGTCGCTTATATAGGCTGCGGGGTTTTTTATTTTCGGATTCGCAAAGATGGAGGCATCATGGCTGAATGGGTAGGCTGGTTTGTGGCGGCAGGCGCGGTATTGATCCTGGAACTGTTTACGGGCACGTTTTATTTGCTGATGATCGCCATCGGCATCAGTGCCGGAGGACTGGTGGCGCTGGCGGGCGGCAATGGCGGCTGGCAAGCCCTGACGGCGGCCATTGTCGGCGTGGCGGCCACCCTGTTATTGCGGCGCAGCCGTTTTGGCAAGGCGGCACGGCGCGATGCTGCGCAGGATCCGAATGTGAATCTCGATATCGGCCAAAGCGTGGCGGTCGCGCATTGGGTCGATGGCGCGGCGCGCGTCATGTACCGCGGCGCCTTGTGGGATGTGGAATTGATTCCCGGCAGCGATACGCAGGCCGGTCATTACACCATACGTGCCGTGCGTGGCAGCCGTTTGATTGTTGAATAACCTGGAGAGTAGATTATGGAAGTAAGCACTGGAAGCGTGTCGCTGATCTTGTTATTGCTGGCATTGGTATTTGTCTTCAAGACGGTCAATGTGGTGCCGCAGCAGCATGCCTGGGTGGTGGAGCGCCTGGGCAAGTTCCATGCAGTATTGGGCCCAGGCCTGAATATCGTCGTGCCTTTTGTTGACCGCATCGCTTACAAGCACGTGCTCAAGGAAATTCCGCTCGACGTGCCGCCGCAGGTGTGCATTACGCGCGACAATACGCAATTGCAGGTCGATGGCATTCTGTATTTCCAGATTACCGATGCCATGCGTGCTTCATATGGCTCGTCGAATTATATTGCCGCCATTACGCAACTGGCGCAAACGACCTTGCGTTCCGTGATCGGTAAAATGGAACTCGACAAGACATTTGAGGAACGCGACCATATCAATACGGCCATCGTGAATGCCATCGATGAATCGGCGGCGAATTGGGGCGTCAAGGTATTGCGCTATGAAATCAAGGATTTGACGCCACCCAAGGAAATCCTGCATGCGATGCAGGCGCAGATTACGGCCGAACGCGAAAAGCGCGCCTTGATTGCCGCTTCGGAAGGGCGCAAGCAGGAGCAGATCAATATCGCCAGCGGTGAGCGCGAAGCGGCCATTGCCCGCTCTGAAGGCGAGAAGCAGGCGTCGATCAACCGTGCCGAAGGCCAGGCTACGGCCATCGTCGCGCTGGCGCAAGCCAGTGCCGAAGCGCTGCGCCAGGTGGGCGCCGCCATACGTGAACCGGGCGGGGAAGATGCCGTCAACCTGAAAGTGGCAGAGCAGTATGTGGGCGCGTTCGCGCAATTGGCAAAAACAAATAACTCGATTATCGTGCCGGCCAATCTGGGCGATATGAGCGGTTTGATCGCCACGGCGATGCAGGTGGTGAAAACGCAGAAGCCGAAAGGTGGCGTGGCTATTCCCTGATTACTGCTGGGTGGGTGAATAGCAAATCCGTAGCAAGTTTGTCGTCAAAACTGCCCGCCGTATCGCGGGCAGTTTTCATTTGTGCTGCTGGAATATATGCTGGCAGCAGGGTTCGAGTATCTTCGCTTTGAATCAGCATCGTTGAAAAATATTCTCTTTATGCTATGCTGTGCGCACTTTCGGGATTATATGCTGTCGTGCGATGCTTATCTTTTTGTTTGAAACAGAATCTGCTGCTCATGCATGGCGATGATCGTGCGATATCCGCGACGGATGCATGGGTAGTGTTTGGTAGCCGATGCATAATTGGCGATAGTATTGCTCCCGTGTGTATTTTGAATTGCAATTTATAATTACTATAAATTGCAATGAAACAAAAAGTGCTGCAAAATAAATACTGCCGATGTCGGTATTGACTCGCAATCGCACAAGGCAGGGAAGTCGGCGCAGACAGTCGGACCAGCGCGATGTCCGCTCCCTGGAATGAAGACTTACATCATCTGAAGGTCGGGGAAGTCGGGTTTTTGGTAAAAGAATTGTAAAAAACAATCAAATCTCAAGAAAAATCACCTCAGTCGCGTTACAATTGGATAGAATTTAACTGTTCAGTTATATTTTTCAACTCACACAAGGAAATATCATGGATCTGTCCAGCTTATCCCTGTCCGAACTGCGCACCTTGCAGGACGACATCAAGAAGCAAATGAAGAAACGCGAACAAGACGATCTGTCCAAAGCGCGCGAGCAAATCCTGGCAATCGCCCAGAGCGTTGGCGTTTCCGTAAAAGATCTGGTTGGCACGGGTATCCGCGCTAAAACCGGTACGGTCGCAGTACGCTATCGCAATCCGGACGATGCGACGCAGCAATGGACTGGCCGTGGCCGTCAACCGAAATGGGTCAAAGAGTGGACCGATTCGGGCAAGTCGCGTGATCTGCTGAAGGTTTAAAAACCGTTCATTCGGATGCTTGTCCTGTGGAGTAGTACAGGTGTAGTACAAGGCAGCATGCAAGCATCCGGAACTTTCCTGATTAATCGTCTTTGGCCAGGCAGGCAAAGCTGATTTGCATCGCTTATCTTCACGGTATTTTCGCTAATACCCTTCTTGTTTCTCCGGTATCTCTTCCTTTTCCTGTTTTTATCCTATTGCGCAGTGCGTTTTCCGTTTGCCGCAGGTGCATGCAAAATAAAACCCGGCATATAGCCGGGCTTGATGGTATTGGCGCAGCATGCTGCGCGTGATGCCGGATCAGCGGCGGTGCGACTTCATTGCCGCCTGCACTTCGCGCGCGCCATCGCGGTCGCGTTCCGCTGCCCGCTTGTCGTGCTGTTTCTTACCCTTGGCCAGGCCGATTTCGCATTTCACGCGGCCGCCCTTGTAGTGCAGGTTGAGCGGCACCAGCGTATAGCCGGAGCGTTCCACCTTGCCGATCAGTTTATCCATTTCCGTACGGTGCAGCAGCAGCTTGCGCGTGCGTACGGCTTCCGGGTGGATATGGGTGGAGGCGGTCGGCAGGGCGCTGATATGCGCGCCGAACAGGAAGAGTTCATCGCCGCGGACGACGACGTAGGCTTCCTTGATTTGTACGCGGGCGTCGCGGATGGCTTTGACTTCCCAGCCTTCCAGCACGATGCCGGCTTCGTAGCGATCCTCGATAAAGTAGTCGTGGAAGGCTTTTCTGTTGTCTGCTATGGTCATGAGATGGTAAATGTGCGCGGGTCGGTTAAACTACTGTCTCGCGCAAGCGCGATAAAATCAAATGTATCCAACATCATAGCAAATGGTTCTTCAATGGCAGTAGTACATAAATCAGTTTTTCTCGGCTATAGCGCCGAACAAATGTTCGCGCTGGTGGCGGCGGTGGAGGATTATCCCAAATTCCTGCCCTGGTGCGGTGCGGTCGAGATTCGCGAGCGGGGCGAGAACACGGTCGTCGCCAGCGTGGGCATACATTACCACGGCGTGCGCCAAAGCTTCACCACGTCCAACGAGAACGTGCCGCCGACTTCCATCAAGATGAAGCTGGTGGACGGTCCTTTCAAGACCCTCGACGGCGTGTGGACCTTCAAGGCCCTGCGCGAAGATGCGTGCAAGATCGAACTGGACCTGCACTACGAGTTTTCCAGCCGCGTGCTCGAGCAGATCATCGGCCCCGTCTTCGGCATGATCGCCAACAGCATGGTCGATTCCTTCTGCAAGCGCGCGGAGACTGTGTATGGCTGAGGCCAACATCGAGGTGCAAGTCTGCCACGCCTTGCCCGATAGCAGTTTTCTGCGCTCACTGAAGGTGCCTGCAGGCGCCACCATCGAGCAGGCGCTGGCGCTGAGCGGCTTGCTGCAGGACATTCCGGGCATCGACCTGGCCGTGAATATGGTCGGCATCTATGGCAAGAAGAAGCCGCTCGATACCATCCTGCGCGAGCATGACCGGGTGGAAGTGTACCGCCCCCTGCAGGCGGACCCGAAAGAAGCGCGCCGGCGCAGGGCTGGCGGCAAGCCTGCCAAGGGCTGAGCGGGTAGGGCGACCGCCGCGCGGCCGTTGCCTGGCGAGCGCCATTTTTTGCTATTTTCAAATATCTTTTCTATGCTGCAAGGACGGAGGGCGCTTTTTTCTGTATAAGTTGCTTTTGTCCGTCACAAGCAAGCATCCATGCGGGTTCCAGCCATTCCGCAATTCACATGGGCGAAACGTGGGCGAAAATCTACGCAGCCCCTGCCTTTAGCCCATCCGTCATTTTGCAGTATTGATCAGGCAACACACCACCTTCCTGCTCGACCCAGCGACCATACGTTCGAGTAATCATGGTCGTGTCGGTATGCCCCATTTGCTTTGCCACATACATCGCGTTGGCGCCCGTCGATAGCAGCGTCGACGCGAATGTGTGCCTCGTTTGATACGGATTTCGATAGCGGACCTGGGCCTTCTTGATCATTGCCGCCCAGAAGAGGCTCAAGCGCTGCGTGTTGTCCCATCCCTGGCCGGTAGCCGGATCAAGGAATACCAGGCCGCCAGCAAGGAAGCTATGTTGTTTCTGCGCAACCAGCGCCTCAACGGCACCGCGCCGTAAGTCGACCAGGCGGCGGCCGGCACGTGTCTTCAGCTCCTCTCGCGACTCACCCATCACGCGCGAACGCTCAACCTTTGCTTTGAATCCGGCCCAGTCGATCGATTCCCAGCGTAACGCGATGTATTCACTCGGGCGCATGCCGGTGTAGAAGGCAAACTGAAAGACATTGCGGGCTTGGCCCTGGGCAGCATCGAGGATGGCCGCAATCTCCTGAGCGGAAAAAGGATCCACTTCGTATTCAGCCTTGTAGGCGTCGCGGTCCAGCGTTTTTTGCAATTTCACCCGGTCGAGCGGGTTGCTATCGATCAGGTCGTCATTTATCGCAAGCTCCAGCGCGCCGCGCAGCGGGATGAGAATTTGTCTGACGGAGGTGGCCTTCAACGACAGATCGACAATCCACGTGCGCAGCGCCGCCGGCGTAAGCTCGGTGAGCAGCGTTTCGCCCCATTGCCCCATCAGAATCTTGTTGAGCACGCGCTTGTAGCTTTTCAACGTGCTGGGCGCGAGGATGCGCTCGTAGATCTCGAATTGCTGTTTAAGCAGGTCGCCAACGGTTACATCCTTGCCCCGAGGTTGCAGGCCGAACTTCTTCAGCTGTGTCGATTCGGGGAAGTACTTGGCATAGCTGAAATTGCCCAGCGCAATGGCGTTCAGGATCTCGCCGCGCAGCCGCTCGGCGTATTTGATGTTTGCCTTGCTGTGCGCGAGCTTCAACGTTTCCCGGCATTCAGTTCCCCGGTACATAAATTTTATGCGGATCGATTCGCTTTGGACGCCCGACCGGAGTTCGACGCCTGGCGGGCTGGACTTGTTTGTTCCCATTTTGCTACCCATTCTTCTACTGCCGGCAAATTAATCCAGAGCCGGCCATCCACAATTTTGCATTGATTGCCGTCGAGCCACTTGCCGGCCTTGCGGCGGGCCTGCACGGAATCGACGGAATCGCCTGATATTTCAACGTAGCGCTCAAGTTTTACCCAGGCCAGAGGCTGACGCTCCGCCTCTGCCTTGGCGGCCGCTGCGCGCGCATTGCGCTCGATGGTCTCGACCAGCTTGGCCACCATGTCGTGCTCTCCCATGTTCATGGCGCGCTCCCGGGTGCCATTTGCGGAATTGCGGCCGGCACCGGCGAGTGCTTCGGCTTTGCCGCCTGCTTGGCTCGGATGGCCTCGACCTTCGTCCAGATCCTGGCCAGCTCCGTCTCGCCGGCGGCGTGCATGTCCAAGCCTTGGGCCAAGCAAAGCGCCGCCAGCGTGACCATGACGCCACCGACTTCCTCCGCGCGCTCGCCGACTGGGCGGCCGAATACATAGTCGACCAGCTGGCGCGCTTCGTTGGCCGTGCAACCGCATGCCTGCACCAGTTCCAGCGATTCCTCAAGGAAGCGGTGATTGCGTTCAGCTGTGTCGGCTGAGATTCCGGCACCGAAGCAGGCCATCATCCATGGCTGCACACGGCCCTGGAATGAATCGGTGGGGGCGCTGACAGGAGTCTCGTGTTGCTCGTTATTTATCATTGTGGTTGCTCCAATATGGATAATTCGACGGGCACGACAGGTTCGGCCAGGCCCTCGATGTACACGGTCATTTCTGCATCGCCCTTGTGCCAGCAGAAGCCGGCAATGAAGCAGTTCAGGCCCTGGTAGCTCACTTGCCTGGCCAACTGCTTTGCGCGGTGCAGGCGTAGGTCGTGCTGGTCGGCCAGCTCGCGCGGTGTTTCGGCGGGCGCCGGTGTGCGGGCGCTCATGCTGCCCACCTGGCGCCGGTTACGCTGGCGATCACGTAAATCAGCATCACGGCGGCCGCCACGCTTGCCGCGCGTGGGCTGCGCTCGCTGTTCGGCACTTCGTCGTTGTCGGTCATGCTGCCTCCGTTGTTGGCATCTGGATGCCGCGCCAGGTGTAATACGCAGGCAGGTCGACCACCGTTACCCGCATGCGATCCTCGCCAAACGTGAACGTTGCGCTGTGTTGCGCACCAGGGAACTTGAAGTAGAGCAGCGCCTGCGCGTGGCCCAGCCTGCCCGGACCTTGAAGCGGCGCACGGCTCACCCATACGCTTTCGATCGTGCAGTCAGGATGCGTGGCTGAAAAGAACTCGATCAGGGCTACTTCGGCAGCCTTGCGAGCGCGCCGCTCGACAAACTCCCCCATCACGCAGTTCTGGCTGCAATAGACAACATTGGCATCCGTGACAACTTCCAGATACTCGTGCTCTTCTCCTTCATCTTCGGCTTCCTGCTGCATGTCTTCGCTGACGCGCCGGCTGCAGTGGTGGCACTCGAACCACCAGCCATGGTCGATAAGCACCGCGTGCGGTACCGGGCCGGGCGCGTATTGATCGAACTGAGGCTTGCGGTGGCAGTGCTCGACCTCGTTAAAGCCGCAGTCCAGTTCGTTCGCACCCTCGCGGCGCGCGGCAGCGCTGCTGCTGGCAAAGCGGATAACGCAGTGGCCTTCACCAGGCTCGCGCACCTCGTAGGCAAGTAGTGGCTTCATGGCGTCACCCGCTTAAATTCAATGACCCACAGCCATTCGTTGGCATCCCAGTCGCCGCCGGTCGATTCCCACAGGTCGCGCCAGGCCGTGCGCTCAGTTGCGCGACCGCTGGCGCCAGATCCTTTGCACACGATGTCGTAGCGATCTTGCGATTCCGCCAGCGCTTCCATGTCGATGCCCTCGGCCACACTGTCGGCGTCGCTGATGTCCTGCAGGCGCTCGACACGCACCGACACTATCTCCAGCAGGATGCGGGAGGCCGCGCCAGGCATGAAGATAGAGGGACGCTTGTACCAGCCTGGCAGCGCGCCGCCGCGCCCGGCCGCCAGCGGTACGTCCGGGGAATCGGCGTCGTACTGGTACGCGCGGTCGCATTCGGCCGTCATGTCGATGAAGTGCCATTCGTCGCGGCGCTTCTTCTTGCTGTAGCGCGTCACCCAGCGGCCGTAGGCGAAGAAGGTTTCGCGCACCCAGATTTGATCGCGGTGCGCGCCGTGCGGGCATGCGTCGCCGGCCATGCCGTGGGCGCCAGGCGCGCGCGTCTCCGAAACGCTCACCATGGACTGGAAGGCATTGCAAGGCCAATGGTGGTCGCCTGGACGATGTGGGACAGGTTCCGGCTGCGGCTTCATGACGCGTCGCGTTTGCGTCTTGCTGCCGTCGAGCAGCGCGCGCACCATCGGCGCGCTGAAGAGAATAGGGCGCTCTTTGCTCATGCTAATATTGCTCCAAAGTTAATGGGGTTTATATTGAATAAAATTCTTATTTGGATCGTTGTTGCCTGCAGCATTTCAAGCATGTTCATGGTTTCCTTCGTTTGCTACACATACTGGCCAGACAAAGATTCGAGCTTGCCTTCTTGGGTGCAGGCGGTTGGTGCCATCCTCGCTATTCTTGCTGCGGGTGGTGGGCTCGCATGGCAGGCAAGGAAGCAAGACGAGGCAGAGCAAAACAGGCGCAAAAATGAACTTTTAAATATGCTTCGCGCATTGCATACCGAGGCGAAGAGTTATGAAAAAATGCTAAAAGCATTCGAAGGCACCTTTGCGCAGAACTTCGCTTTGCAGCTAACCGGTAGGCTACAAACAGTATTTCCGTCGATCGAGCCAACCTTTGCCATCTATCACGCTTGCGCACCTCTACTTGGGGCGATCGCAAGTGAAGAGCTGCGTGACGACATCGTCGTCTTTTATGCTGAGATGGCCTTATTCTTTGCCGCGCTTAATAGGAACAGCACTCATGCAGCGCTCATTCCTCATGATGCCGCGCCCTCAAGTGATATTGCAGATGCGCTGGCTCAAATGGGGCCTCAGCTTGAAACGCAACTCAAAGACCTCCTGACAATTGCTGCGAGGTTGAACATCGCAATTCCAGCAGTGATTGGAAGTCGCCCGTAACGGCACTTAGGTGCTGACAATCACAAGCGTGACGTGAGCGCGCTTTTCTCCAGTAGCTCACGCGTTCCGTCCGACTGGGCTGGACCGACAACCGATCCCTCCATCGCCTCTATCAGCCGAGCGGACCGGTTGTGGCCGATGCCAAAATACCGCTGTATCAGCGATACCGATGCGCGCTGCCGGCTGCGCACCAACTCGACGGCCTGGGCATACATAGGGTCGCGCGCACTGCCGTCGCCGGGCAGCACGGCGCCTGCCGCTTCGCCATTCAACTGCAGCGCCGGCCGCTGCTGGCGGACAGGGGCATCGCCCGCTGCCGGCCGTTGGCTCGGTTCCATGATCTCAACGGCGGCTACCAGCAGCAGGTCGGCGGATTGTGAGCCGCCAGGCAGCTCCTTGGCCAGCGTCAGCGCCGATTTAATCGCGCCCTCGGCGGTTTCCGCCATGTGTTCGCGCACGCGGGCAACGGCCGGCTGCACGGTGCTGTCATACAGCTCGTTGAGCACATCGCGATAACGTGCGCGCAGCTTGTACAGATCGGCAGTCAAGTTTACGGCGCGCTCGATCTTCTGCTGGCCAGCAGCAGCCGGGCCCGGCGTCTGCGTTTCCACGTCAGCCTCGCCACCCAGAGCCTCGACCAGGTCGGCCAGCATCTTGGCCAGTTCGCCGGTCATCAAGGTGAAGTCGCTGTCGAAGCGGTCGTCGGCCGCCTCGCCAATCGCGCATTCCCGCAGTATGTCGAGCGCCTTTACACTTTTAATGGCCAGGCTCTCGTCCAGCACGAAGCTGATCTTGTCGCTCCAGGTCATGGCCAAGCGTGTGCACTGCTTGCCGGCGGCGATGTGGCGGCGAATATCGTCCGCTTCCAGGGTGTGGCGTTTGTATGCCACCTGGGCCTTGCTTTCGCCGGTGGCGCGCATGATCGCGTCCTGGTCGACCGTGAAGCCGGCAGGGGATTCGTCCGCCTGCAGCCATTCCGTCATGGCGCCGACCGGCGAGCGCTGCACGCGCAGGCTTTCCAGTGGCAGCTTGTCGACGGATTTCAGCAACAGTTTGACCACGTCATCGGCCTTGGCCGGGCTGGCCGCGTCCACCACCAGCCAGCCATTCACCGAATCGATCCAGACGGCCGTGGTGCTGAAAATGGCGAACGCGCGCGGCAGCAGCTCGTCGGTGACGCGTTCCTTCAATTCCTTCATGGCCTTCTTGCCCGGCGCGAAGCCTTGGGCGTCTTCCATTTCCAGCGCGCGGGCGGCGGCCACCTGGTTGATCACTGTCGACGGCAGCAGCTTCTTCTCGGTTTTCAGCTGCAGCAGGAACTGGCCGCCGACGGCGTGCACAAGCGGCTGGTCGGCGCCGCGTGGCGAGGCCCAGCCCTGACGCACCAGGTCTATGCTGGTGGCGGGCGTGAACTGCTGCGGCGCCAGCGCCTGCTCGAGCACGGCGGCCGTCATGGCCCAACGGGCGGGCAGGCGGTAAATCTGCAAATTTTTGAAGAACATGGCGCTTCCTTATTCTGAGAGTACGACGCCGCGCGCGGCACCGAAGGCATACAAAAATTCAATGAACTGCGCGGCTTCCTTCACGTAGAAGTCGCTGGTCTGGACGCCCAGCTGCACGATACGGCGCCCGTCGAAGCTGGGCGTCACGCGCCCGTCGTGGTGCAGCGGCGTGCCGGCCAGGCGCATTTCGTCGGCAAACTCGTCCACCAGCAGCCGCTTCATGTCATCCGCATCCCACTTGCGCCCGATGTGCTCGACCTGCTTGGCGATCTCGCCGATCATTGCGTGATACTTTTCTTCTTGGGCCCGCTTTTTCTTCGGCTCGGAAAACACCACCATCCAGCCGGGCGGCGCGGTCTTGGCAAATTCGATCGCCCGGCGCCGAGCTTCGTCGTGCACCAGAAAGTAGGTCTGCTTCGTCATGGCGGCACTCCCGCCGCGCGGCGCGCCGTCATGCTGGCACCGCCTCGGCCGCCAGCCGCTGGGCCGCGTCGTATTGCTCGATGCCCCATGCCAACGCGTAGCAGCACCAGAGGAAGCGGTGCGAGTAATCCTCGCTGTCTACCTCGTAAAAGTCGGGGAAAACGCGCTTCCCGTTCCAGACAAAGTCCATTGCCGCGCGGTAGGCTATGTCGGCGCCATCGTCTGCATGGTCCAGCACTTCGGATTGAAGCTCATTACGGAGCCCGTGTCCAAGCTTTCCGGTCAGCCCCCGTTGCTCCACCCAGTCCATGACATTCGCCTTGAATTTCTCGGCCGAGTACTTCCGGTAGCCGTCGCGATCTGTCGCCTGGAGCTTTTCACCCCAGTACGACAGGTTGACCGCCAATTTAGCGCCGTTGCGTTTTTTGTACTCTCGGTCGGTGCGGAAAAACTCGAACATGTCGGTCAGCCGCTGAAAGACGTAGGTGCCCATGTCGCCGGTGTAGCAGAGGTAGCCAGGCCAGGTGATCAGGTCGAAGTGCATGCAGCCAGTGTCGGGGCGAGCGAAGCGAACATGGCGACCTTTGCCGCCATCGTCACGCAGCACGGTCATTTTGTGCTCTGCCACGTCGCGCAGGAATTGCGCCTCAGTGCAATCGGTGCTCATGCTTTTTCCGCCTTTAAAGCCGTCACGCGTTCCAGGTCATAGCAGCCGCGAATGCTATCCAGCCAGATGACTGCACTGTGGCCGCCCATGACTTGCGCTTCGCTATTCGTGACCGTCTCGCGCACCTCGCCACCATCCAGCTCGACGCTGACGGCGGCGCCAACCTGGTGTGCAGCGTTGAATTTGTCGCATGTGGCTTGGAGCTTTGCAGTCGCCTGTGCCTGGCGTTCGGCGCGGGTGGTCACGCTGCACCGCCCAAGTCAGCCACGTCGATCACGACGCCGCGGCAATACGGCTCGCCGCCTTCCACGATTTCGAACGTGGCGTGCGGCACGTCGGTACGGTAAGTCCAGCTGTAGCTGTCTTCCTTACCCCACAGTGCATCCACGGCCCGCACCTGCGGCGCCCGGGCGAAATAGTCCTTGAGTGCATCGTCGTCGTGCTGGATATCCTCGCGGAACGGCAGCAGGCCCTTGGCGTCGAGCAGCGCCACGGTCGGTGCGCCGCGCTCGTCTTCCACGAAACCACGGAACTCCATCAGGTCGTCGCTAGCGCCAAAGATCACGATCAGGCCGGCGGCCTTGGCCTGCAGTTCTTCTTCCTTCGCCATTTCGCTGCCGTATTCGCGGCCCGTCAATAGGCTGGCCAGCAGCTCCTTGCTCAGCTTGACCGGCGCCAGCTCCACGGCCGGCGTGCCCATGTTCGTGTACGGGTGCTTGTCGGCATGCGGCTTGATATGAGCGTAAAAGTACTTGCCGACCGATTCGGCGCCGGCGAAGGCCGAATACTCGGTGGCCGTGACGTTGGCGTAGTGGTAGACGTCCGCCGGCGCGCCCTTGCGGAAGAACTGCACGGCCAGGGTTTCGGTCGCCGGGCAATGGCCGATGGCGGCGATCTGCGAGGATTGGATGGCTTGCAGGGTGATTTGGGGTGCTGCGACTGCTGTATTCATTGATTTCTCCAGGTGATGGGCGGGTTGTTACGCGGCTTCGGCGACCAGGCCGGCGCGCGCGGCGGCGAAGTCGAACTTGGCCAGGCGGTCGATGGCCTCGGCCGGCGTCAGGCCGAACTGGTCGAACAGCACATCGAGGATGTCGCTGTCGGATGGGTAGAGGTCATCGGCAGCGGCGTCGAGCAGGTCAGGTGCTGGCGCTGGGCGGCTCGCGGCCGGCGCGAAGGCGGTGGGCGCGCGGCGGATGCCGATAGGAGCGGAGGGCGCAGGCGCGGCAACTTGGGCGGCTTGCTCGGCGGCGCGCGCCACGGCGAGCTGTGCGGCTTGTTCGGCTTGCACAGCTTCATTGGCCAATCGGTCGGCGTCGACCTGGGCCAGCCGTGCGGCTTCTGCTGCAGCGGTTTGCATGTCCAGCAGTTCCTGGCGCTGGCGTGCGATTTCCGCTTGCTCCAGCCGGTTCTGCTCTGCTTGGGTGTCTGCCTGCTTTTTCAATTCAGCGGCCTGGGCCTCGCGTTGGCGCAGCGCCTCGGCTTCCTGCTCGGCGACCAGCGCCGCGCGGCGGTCGTCTTCGGCTTGGCGTTCGGCAGCGATACGCTCAGCTTCCACCTGGGCGATGCGCCGGGCCTCGGCAGCCGCTTCGCGCAGCTGCGCCAGTTCGGCGCGCTCGGCGGCAATGCGGGCGGCTTCTTCTTCGTTGGCCAATGCTGCGGCGTGCAGGCTGGCCAGCTTGGCGCTCACTTCGGCAACGACCTTGGCAGCGTCCTTCTCGAATTCGGCAAAGCGCGCCTTGTCCACGACGATGGCAGCCACAGTTGCTGCGGCCGCCTGAATATCGGCAGCGGACTTGCCCACCAGTTCCAGCGGCGCATCATGGATCGCCGCAATATCAGCCTGGATCGCAGTAATGCGCTCGCGCTCCTTCGCAATCGCAGCTTGCTTTTCAGCCTCCACCTTGGTGTCGTAGGCGTCGCGCAGCTCGAACACGCGATTCTCTTCTGGCGTAATCAGCGCAATCAGGTCTTTTTCCTTGGCGATCACTGCCTTGCTAAAGTCTGTCGCGTCTTTGCGTGCGGCCTCGCCGACGGCCTTGATGCCGGTGCGCAGTTTCAGCAGGTTCATGCCGATGCGGTGCGCCTGCTCGCGGCCGGCGGGATCGATGACGGCGGTGATATCGGTCGAGGCGGCAACCTGTTCCTTGATTTTTTCCTCATAGTCCACGGCGCCCAGCGCGACGGCAGCGCGCTGCGGCAGGGTGAGGGCGGTGGTGGCCTGCGTGGCCTGGGTGGTTTCGGTGATCATGCTGCCTCCTTGAGTTTGAAAAGAATTTCGCGGTCCGATACGCGGCGCGCGAAAGCGGCCAGGTCCAGCACCATTGCGTCAATAAAGTTGTCATCGCGCATCACGCGCTTGATGTACAGGTCGCTACCGGCGTTGGCCAAGTCGGGCACGTACATGATGAAATCGCACCACTTGCGAGCCGTGATCCACATGCCGCCCTGCATTTGGTGCATGTATTCGGTCAGGTCGCCTGTCTCCAGGATCTCGACGATCTTCACGCTGTCGATTGGCGCCTTGATCTCGATCAGGCCGTCATTGCCCACAAAACCGTCCGTCGAATAGCCGAACAAGCCGTCATCCGTCAGCACGAGGCCCGCCTCTGTGACCATGGACTCGGTACGTGCCTCGTACGCCATGCGTGCCAGGCGCTCCATTTCGTGGCCGCGATCCAGCACCCAGGCCTTGACTGGTGCACCGTACGGCTTGCCGCTGATGCGCTCGATGGCCAGGTCTGCGGCATACTTATCCGACGCGATGGACGGATCGCCGGCCTTGCGTTTGCCGGATATACGAGACAGCTTGGACACAGCGTCGGCGTAGCAGGACGCCGTGATTACGCCGGCGCGGGCCTGGTGCCAATCCGGCGTGCCTTGGGCGCAGGCAATGAATCTCATGTTGCCCCTCCTGTTTTCTGAGCGCGCGTCATCAGGCCGTCGTAGTGACCGGCGAGCATGTTCTGCGTGGATTTCGACAGGCTGGCCCAGCTTGCAGCGAAGACCTCGGCACCGTCGTCGGCGAGCACTTCCATGTCGGCGAGTATTTCGGCCGCAGCAGTGGACAGCGGTTGTGGTTCTGGCTTCTCTGCTTTGGGCGCAGGCTGCGCGGCAGTCAGTGTTGTTCCGCGTTCCGTTACAGCCGCCTTGAAGGCGTTCGATGCAACCGCATCCTTGGCCTCGTTGATCGCCTTGACGCCAGCCTTCCATACAGCTGCCAGGTCATCAGCGGTTGGCGCAGCGTTGGCCTTGGCCACCCACTCAAGCGCCAAAGGTGACATTGCTGGGTCGCCGGCATCCTGGACGCGCAATTCTTCCGGCAAGTCTTCGATGTCCTGCGTGAAAATGTCGGATGCTGCTGTGACGTTTAAGGTCATGGCGATCATGGCGCGCTTGCATGCCATTTTCAGGACCGTATTTGACAGATCGGCCGCCTCGGTACGTACTTGAACTTTCTTCTGGACACTGCCGTTGTACTTCGCAAATTTCAGACGGCGCATCGTTTCTGGCGTCAAATCGAATTCCTCGGCGCACACGGATGCGCGCCACTTATATTTTTCTTCGGCGGAAGAGCATTCACCGACGCCTTCGCCCAACATGATGTCGGATACCTGGTGCTGGCCGACGCAAGTAACGCGGAAGCGGGCAACCAAATCGGTGCTGAGATCGAGGATGCGATAGATCGGGGCGATGCGGAAAGTCACACACAGCACTTCGGCGCCCGGCTTGTACAGCGTCGGCTTCGGCGTTCCAGGGATGGTCCCATAGTGGGTGTTGAGCTTCATGATCCCGCGCATCACCTCCTGTACCAGGTTGACGCGCTCGCGAATCTCGGCGAGCGAGTAGCGGTGCACTTCGGCAGCAACCAGGCCGGCGCTTTCGCGACGTGGCATTTCGATTACTTCGTTCATGACTTTTTCCTTGTGAGTTTTATGATTTCCGCCTTCAGCAGCGCCAGGCGGACGGCGTAGACGATGGCGTGGCCGGCATGCCAGTTGCGCAAGGCCTGGCTGGCCACGTCCATCACGGCTTGGCTGACGACGTCCACTGCGCCTCCCGGTGGGCGCGGCCCAGCTTCTTCACGCGCGCGGCGGATGCGTCCAGGTCGATCGGCGCCTCGATCTGCGCGGTGATCAGTTCCTTGCGCATTTCTTCGAGTCCGGCCAACTCGCGGCGCACGCCGGCCAGGCGCATCTTGTTCATGCGGTGCTGGTGCTGCGCCTGGTAGTGGCGGTGGGCGGCCAACAGGCGGTGGAAGAGGGAGATCATGGCCGCACCATCGCTGTCACGCCCAGAGCGCCATCGTCGTAGGCGGCATCGATCAGCGCGGCCAGGTTGCCGATGGCGGCGAAGTGCGCGATATCCTCGGCGCGCGGGCCGGTGCGGATGGTGATGATGTAGCTCATGTCCTGCTCCTCTGGTTAATTGGTGCCCTGGCAGGGAATCGAACCCTGCTGGTGCCGGCCGCACTGTCCGACATCAAATCCGCAACGGGGCTTTCAATCCTGCGTACGCCAGGAAGCGCGTGTGGCGGCCGGTGCTGGTCTCCGGCTTGAGTGTTCCAATTGGCTTTCGCCTGCATGGCCTCTCCGGGCTGGGTACCGGTTGAGAAACGCCCCGCGTAGGGCAGCGCATCAGTCTGCGCATTCACCACACAGAAGCCCCAACCAACGGCCTCCAATCCAAGCGCCTCTGCCTCTCGGCCGGCTCACCTGCGTCTGCGTCAACGGGCAATTGACCAGCACTTAATTGCATCGGTTGGCGCTTCTGTGTGGTTCCTGCGCTTGCCTGGCGCAGGGCAGGGGCGGCGGCCTGGGCGACAGGCCGCGCCAATAAATCAGACTGCAGACACCTGCGAAGGGCGGAAACGCTGGCTTTGCGTCGAGCCATCCAGCAGAACTTCCAGGAAGTCGCCGCGTGCGCCTGGATGCGTCTTCACGAACTTGCCCGGGCGCGCCGCCGGGTCTGTTTTGGTGCCTTTCACGTTCACGGCCTGGTCTTTATTGAAAGTCGACATGCTGTAATTCCTTCAAGGTTGGTTGTGGCGCCGGGTTTCCCCGGGCGCCTGATCCTCACGAAGATCAATCGGGGCATGCTGATCCCACAGGGCATTTATCCGGCCCGCCGGCCTGTCCCGCCTTGCCTACGGCGCGGGCGACCGCTGATCTGGTTTGGCCAGCTCGACCAGGTGGCCGAGCTCTTTGCCGTAGAAGGTGCTGCAAGGAGAGGCCATTCGTGCATCCGTCAGGGCCATGGCATGCGCCACACTTTTGTTGCGGGCCCGGACCTTGTTGCGGTACGTGCCGTCCGTGAAGCGAATCGTCACGTCGAAGTGAAAGCGCGGGGCCGGCGCTGTAGCTGTGGCCTCGGCCAGTTCAGCCTGTAGCTGGGCGGCGTCGTGGTCGCGGGCGCTCATCTCAGGCCGCCTTCGACAATTCACCGGCCGCGTCCTCGACAGACCAGTCCGAGGCGAACAGTTCGTCGGCGAGTTCTAGTGCTGACGCATCGAGCTTGAAACCCAGTGCCATTTCAAGAGCCGCCACCCAGCGGGCGAAGGCGCGTTGGAGCGCAAAGTCGGTGCAGGCTTCGGCGCTACGGAAGTTGCTGGTTTTGGCGATGGTGTCGGTGTGCATGATGTATTCCTGTGAAAGGTGGTTAAGCACGCGCAGCAGCAACGTGCACGACCGGGATCTGTTCGCCGGCGGCGATCAGGGCTGCTTCAAGTGCTGCTAGTTCGGCGCGTGACATGACCTGCTCCTTTAAGCGAACATCAACTTGTTGATGACTTCGATATGACGCGCCGAGGCGGCCGCTTTTTCGATCGCAGCGCTCGTTGCGCGTTCAGCCTGCAGCTTCGCGGCATCAATCATTTCGATGGCTTCAATCGAGTTGATCTTTGCAAGGCCGTTGTGGGGCACGAAGGAATAGAACTGGTTATTTCGAGAGAGGACGTATGCATCAGGCGTGGAATCACCTGGAGTAGGTACCGCGGCGACTACCAGCAAGCCATTCAAGAAGCCGACTTTGACCGTTGCTCCTATTGCCCAGTTCTGCTTACTTTTCCTGATCATCATTTGTTCCGGTGGTTGCTGTTCAATGACGTCATTAAACACCATGTTTATATTGCGAGTCAAACAGTTTGTTTAATATTTCAGAAAAAATTACACGTGATGAATTTTTAGGCGAAAAAAAGCCCGCGTAATGCGGGCTGGGATGGTGTTGGTGTTTGCCTAGAACGGAAGGGCGACGTCAGGCAGCAGCGTTAGCGCGGGAGTATAGCTACGCCACCCAATCTCATGGGCATTGAGGTGCTTGATGATTTCGTCGAGCTTGAAAGTAGCGTAGCTGTGCGAGAAGCCGCCCACGCGAGGCGACAGGAGCATGATTGGCAGGGTGGGGAAAAGATTCTGCGCGCGACGGAGCAGGCTTAGATTAGGAGTAGGGTGGACTTCAATCAACGGAGCGAGCACAACAGCCAGTCGAATGCCCTTGGCTTCTACTATAGCGGCTGTGATGTTCAACAGGTCGGGCAGTTACAGTGCGTATTGCGTCGAACACTTGCCTGTCGCAGCCCAATACAAAACCGGGTTTAGATCGGAAGCATTAATCAAAAACCGACCATTTCTATACATAATCTCAGCCATATCCTCAGCATGCCCGCCAGCGTAGCCCTGCCGCATCCATCTATCCAGATTGCAAGGCATCTTTTTCGGTTTTCCCGTGAGAGATAGTATTGTCACCAGGTCACCGTTTTGGTCGCCTGGGCGCCGAACAGCAGCGATCATTTTATCAATCGGCGTGGTGTGGATCCATTCGATACGCATTCCGTATTGTGCCAATAGTTCAATTAGCGGCTGGCCAGTGTAGGTCTTGAACGGCCCGACAAATTTTGCAATAGCGGCTGGTTCCTTGATTTGCTGCGCACCAGCCCCGCCGGTGGACATAATGAGGGTGGCTGCTGCAATTCCCAGTGCGGTGCGCCTCATATCCGGCCGCCTTCGCGGCGGATCACGCGACCAATAATAATACACTCGGCACCACGACAAAGCTTGCGGTGATACTTGCGTTGGTCGGCATTATCCGACATCAACCACCACTCGCCAGCATCGCGCGACATGCGCTTGACGATAGCCTCACCTTCGTAGTTGATGGCGTAGACCTCGCCGTCGAGCGGCTTTTTGTCACTCAAGTTAATTACAATCACGTCGTTCTCATATAGAGCAGGTTCCATACTTTCACCGCGTACTTTGGTGGCCAACAGCTGAGTAGGGTGGTAGCCCTCGCGGTCGGCCCAGTCGCGAGGAATGCTCACCAGGCCGCCGTCGGAGTTGTCGGGTTCGGTCTGAACGCCATTGATACCAGCCTGCAGCCGTAGTTGAACCTTCGGGATTTTGTAGTAGTCGCCGGACGAATCGTCGCGTAGCTCCACACGCATCGAGCCTGGAATGCCAGGATCATCCGGGGGGGCTAGCATCATCTGGCCAGCACCAGTATCAAGCCAAGTTGCGGAGCAACCAAATACTGCCTGAGCTTTTAGCATTCCTGATTTTGATATGCCGCGCGCCTCCCAATTGTTGATGGTCTGGGGTGACGCGTTCATGGCGCGCGCGACGTCGGACTGGCCTTCAATCCCCTTTAGGAGTTTGGCCGCCTCATAAAGTCGTGTCATTTGATTGTGCATCCGCTATTTTCACGTTAACTAAACAGTTTGTGTTACACAAGATGGTTAAGAATGTTTGACTTGTTTATAAACATAGTGTTTAATGTCGCTAAATCTACCAACCAGGTAACCAGCGATGTCAGACCACAAAGCACTTATCGAATCACTCGGCGGCGCCACAAAACTGGCTGAACGGCTCGGCTACGATAAGCAGGGCGGCGTTCAGCGGGTGCAGAACTGGACCGTTCGCGGCGTGCCTCCGAAAGTTCAGCTCGCCCACCCAGAAATCTTCTTTCGACCGGCGGAGGCTACCGCCTTGCGCCGCGATACCGACCCCGCGCCCGACTCAGGCCACGGCGGCCGCCATCCGCCCACCACCAACGCCATCTTCGACACCGTGCCACCGCGGGCCGCCGAAGGCATAGACCAGGGCGCCAAGCCATGATCCGCCTGATCCCCATTTCCCCGTCGCGCTCGAATGCCGTCAACGTTTCGGCGGGTGGACTGTTGCCAGTTTTGGTCGCGCCACTGATTGAGATTCCACAGTGATCGTCAGCACAGAGGCAATCACCGCTTTTCCAGGAGCAAAGTCGACACCCCATTCACGTTCGACAACCGTCCCATTGACTGTGAGGCCGTGGATTAAGCCAGTTATTTTGTCGCCAACAGCAGGCGCTGGCACGGCTTTAGGCCAAGGCACCGGAGCGTTCGCATCCAGAGCGAGCCTTACCACATAAGTTTCGTTTTCCATGGAGGTTGCCTTTCCTGTGAATTGACATGCAGGAATAGAAATTTAACACGTTGGCAACTTCTGCCTATTTTTTCGCTGTACCCAAACCCTGTAACACCGACCACCAGGAGAAAACCATGAAACAGAAGCAAAAACGTACCGCGCTCGTCAAGGGCTACATCACCGACGAGAACAAAGATGCCCTGCAAGCCGCATGCACTTCGATGCGCAAGTCGGTCAGCGACGTGCTGAACGAATGCACGATCGTGATCATCCGCAATCACCTGGACGCCAGACCGAAACGGAATGATACGCCGCCGTTTTCGAGCGGGGCTAGACCCAAATCACGGGAAAAGCTGGGCCCACTCCAGGCGCAGCGCCCCAGCTTTGGCCTGGTCCCGCGCGTTGTGCGGATGCGGGTTTAACGGCATGGAGGCAGCTATTGAATAAGCAAGCCGAGGTCACAGCCGAGGAAAAGGAGCTGGTCTTCCAGCGTTCCATGATCTACCGCCAGGCCGAGAAGGACTTGCAGGGCGCCAAAGACGGGGAGGGCGAGAGTACGGCGAAGGCCGCGCACAAGGAAGCGCGCCAGAAATGGCGCGATGCCACCGACAGAGTGGCGAAGAAGTACGAGGTGCCGCGGCGCGAGCCGCCATAACGAACCCGCACCCGACAGCTACAGCATTGCACGGCCGGAATCGGCCACTTTATTAAATATCAACTTGGAGCCTGACATGAAGCAAACACCAATCCATTCCCCGAGCCAAACGCTCGACAACGTCGCCGGCAACGGCCAGCTGCTCGATGCGGTGATGGTAAAGCTGGACCTGAAAAACGACGCAGCCTTGTCGCGCGCACTCGAAGTGGCGCCGCCGGTGATCTCGAAGATTCGCCACGGCCGCCTGCCGGTCGGCCCCTCGCTGCTGATCCGCATGCACGAAGTAACCGACATGGCTATCCGCGAGCTCAAAGCCATTGCCATGTTGGCCGCGCCAGAGGTGGCGGCTTGACTTGGTCGACCATGCAGCTCGAGTCCGGCGCCAGCGCGGCGCAGGCCGAGCAGGGCGCCCAGCAGCAGGAACAGGCCGAGCGCGAATTGCCGGTCGATCCCGGCCACGTGCGGACGCGCCAGCACTACGAAGCAATGCTGCAGGAACTGCAAGGCCAGAAATGAAAAAAGCCCGCTTGCAGGCGGGCTTCCTTGAAACAACAAAAATTCGCGAAAGAATTTATGACCGAAATTGTACAACACAAAGGCATCACGATAGCGAATACGCTGATCGCGGTCGATAAAGAAGGCCGCTTTTGCCTCAACGACTTGCACAAGGCTGGTGGCGCGGAAAGCCGCCACCAGCCAGCATTCTTTTTCCGCCGCTCGGAAATCCAGGAACTGGAGGCGGAATTAAACTCTGCGCCGGCGCAGAGTTTGCCGACCATCACCACCCAGGGCCGTAACGGCGGCACCTACGTGTGTAAGGAGCTGGTGTACGCCTACGCCATGTGGATCAGCCCCAAGTTCCACCTGGAAGTCATCCGCACCTTCGACGCCGTGGCCACCGGCCAGGCGCCAGTCGCTGCGCCGAAGCCCAGCGCAATCTCGCCCGCCAAGGAATTCCGCGCCATCTTCGGCATCGCGCGCCTGATCGGCCTCGACAAGAATGCCGCGGCGATCAGTGCGAACCAGGGCACGGCCGCGCTCACCGGCGTCAACATGCTGCAGCTGATGGAGCGCACGCATCTGGCCACGCCGAGCCAGGAGATTTATTACACGCCGACGGAACTGGGCAGCCGCTTCGTTAAGAGCGCCAAGGCATTTAATCAGCTGCTGGCACAGGCTGGCCTGCAGGAGAGCATCTCCGGACACTGGGTGCCGACGGAAAAGGGCAGGGAGCATGCGCTCGTAATGGACACCGGCAAGGCGCACTCAAGCGGCACGCCCATCCAGCAAGTGAAATGGCGCGACTCGGTACTGGCGGAGGTGGCATTGTGACTGGCCAAGCTGACAATCGCGCGCGTCCGACTTTTGGCGTAAACAAGACGAAGCGCCGCCGCTCAGGCATCACGCTCCCGAAACAGGGTTCGCGCTCATACGCGCTGCTGCAAGCGATGCTGGCCGGACCAGGCACCTTCTACCAAATCTGCGAGCGCGCTGGCTTCGATATCGAAGAAGCGGGCATGGAACACCGCCTGCGCATGATCTTCTCGCGCTTCATCCAGGGCAATGTGCGCCAGGTTGGCATTCGCTACGTGCTGAAAGACGCCTCGCGCGCGGCGCTGCTTGGCGTCGAGCCAGAACAGCCTGGCGAGGTGGCCACGCCACACTTTCGAGGTACGGTGGGTGCAATGCCTGTCGTGGTCGTTCGCCGGACAGCTGCCGAGGTGGGCCAATGAAGCGCGACGCCTTCACCTTGTCCCTCGACCTGGGCACAGAGTTGATTATCGACAACTTCGCCGGCGGCGGCGGGACCAGCACCGGCCTGGAGCAAGCATTCGGCCGCCCGGTCGATATCGCCATCAATCACGACCCCGAAGCGCTAGCCATGCACGCGGCAAATCACCCGTACACCACGCACCTGTGCGAGAGCGTGTGGGACGTCGACCCGATCAAGGTCACCGGCAACCGCCCGGTCGGCCTGGTCTGGCTATCTCCCGATTGCAAGCATTTCAGCAAGGCCAAGGGCGGCAAGCCCGTCGAGAAGCGTATCCGTGGCCTGGCCTGGGTGACGCTGCGCTGGGCGGCAAAGTGCAAGCCGCGCGTGATCATGCTGGAAAACGTTGAGGAATTTAAGACATGGGGCCCGCTGCTGGTCGAGGCCGACGGCAGCGCCAAGCCGGACCCTGCGAAGAAGGGCAAGACGTTCGACAGCTTCATCCGCCAGCTGCGCGCACACGGCTACATTGTTGACTACCGCGAAATGCGCGGTTGCGACCACGACACGCCTACCATCCGCAAGCGCTTCTTCCTGGTGGCACGCCGCGACGGTATCGCCATCAAGTGGCCAGAGCCTACTCACGGTGCGCCCGACAGCATCGGCGTTCGCGCCGGCAAGCTGTTGCCGTACCGCACGGCGGCCGAGTGCATCGACTTCAGCCTGCCGTGCCCATCGATCTTCGAGCGCGACAAGCCGCTGGCGCCGGCCACGCTACGCCGCATCGCCAAGGGCATCATGCGCTACGTGGTTGACGCTGCCGATCCGTTCATCGTGAACACGGCCAACAGCAAAACCACCGGCAGGGCCCCGAACGTTTGGGAAACGGCCGAACCGCTACGCACCATCACCAGCGCACCAGGGTTTTCCGTCGTGGCGCCGACTATCGTCCCGGTGACACATCAGGGCGGCGACCGTACCGAATCCATCGGCGAGCCGTTCCGCACAATCACTGGCGCGCACCGCGGCGAGAAGGCCCTGGGCGTGGCCACGCTGGTACAGGTGGGCTACGGCGAGCGTCAGGGCCAGGCGCCGCGCGCGCTGGATATTAAGAAGCCGCTGGGCACGGTGGTGGGAGCGGCATCGAAGCATGCGCTGATAGAAGCAGAGCTTGCAGCATTCGTCATGACCAATACCACTGGCCACCCTGGCGCGGGCGCTGACTCGCCGGTGCCGACCATCACCGCCGCCGGCAATCAAGCGCTGGTATCCGCGTTGCTTGCCGGCGTCGGCGGCCGTGCTGGCCAGAGCCGACCGCGCGGCGTGGACGAGCCGACAGCCACCGCGACCTCGAAGGCCGATGCGGCGCTGGTGACGGCTGTGCTGGTCGATGCTGCGCACGGCGAGGTGTCGCCCGGCGGCGTCAAGCGCTGGGGCACTGGCGCACACGACGTCGAGGCGCCGCTGGGTACCGTCACGGCCAGCGGTAATAAAGCGGTGGCCACGGCATTCCTGGCCAAGCATTACACGGGCGTAGTCGGCTCCGACTTGACCGATCCTATCGGCACAGTCACCGCATGCGACCACCACAGCCTGGTGACGGCCTTCTTGACCGAGCACGCCAACGCGAGCAATCAGCGCGTGATGCCGGCCGACGAGCCGTTGCGCACCATCTGCGCCCAGGTCAAGGGCGGCCATTTCAGCATGGTGTCGGCGCACATCACGAAGTTCCGCACCGGCGCCACCGGCAGCTCGATGACGGAGCCGCTGCCGCCGATCACGGCCGGGCCGAAGGAAAAGCCAGCCGGCGCTCCGCATGCGCTGGGCATCGTCACGGCCCATATCCAGCGCGACATGGGCGCCAGCGTCGGCCACGCTGCTGATGCGCCGCTCGGCACAGTAACGGCTGGTGGTGGCGGCAAGTCCGCCCTGTTCACGAGCAACATGATCAAGCTGCGCGGCACCAGCACGGCGGCCGGAACGGACGAACCGCTGGGCACGGTTAGCGCCGGCGGTCAGCACCACGCCGAGGTGCGCGCGTTCCTGTTGAGCTATTACGGTACCGACCAGGCGCCGGAGATTGATGGGCCGCTGGCCACCGTAACGAGCCGCGACCGCTTCGGCCTGGTAACGATCCACGGCCAGGACTATCAGATCGTGGACATCGGGTTGCGCATGCTGCAGCCGCGTGAGCTGTTCCGCGCCCAGGGGTTCCCCGACGATTACATCATCGGCGACGACCCGGCGCAGGGCCTGAAATTGACGAAGAGCGCCCAGGTGCGTATGTGCGGCAATTCAGTTTGCCCGCCCATGGCAAAGGCGTTGATCCTCGCCAACTTCGCGCATGAGCGCGAGATCGCGAGGGTCGCATGAATCAATTAATTTCAAGAAAGGTGCATCGCTCGACCTGCAGCCTGGCATTCCGCAATACCCGTATCAAGAAGTGCCATGGTTCCCACGAGCAATTTGTGAGCACTACAGATAAATTTTTTCCGTTTTTCGCTGGAATCGAGGGAGTTGTCGTGTCCAGCTTTTTCAATAACTCGCCGCATAAGTCGTATTTGATCTGTTGCCTGGGTCAAGCATCCTGCTGCTTTATTGGGGAGCGGGACAAGGGGTATAAAAGTTTCAGCCTTCCAAATATCAATTATCGAAAGTTTTGGGGCGAAGCTCAAAATTCTATTTGTGATGGGGTCGATCAGGGCGAATTCAGCCATTTCATCAACTATAAGCTTCAGCTCTCCTCGGACATACGCGATATCCAGCAGTATGCCGGCAGCGTGCAATTGCGCCCTTGTCATTTCCTCTCGATTTCGTCTTCTCGATTCGCTCGTTGCCAGCCAGATTGTGCCAATAAGAGTTCCGACAGTCCCAAGTGCACCCGACCATGTGCCTTTATCTCCAGGCAGCAGTGTCGGCCAAATCCGGATCGTGTAACCGAAAAATATGAGCAGCCCGGCAATAAGTACAAACGTAACTACGTTACTGGCGTGCTTGTTAGCGAGTTTCCACATGAATTGCCTTATCAAAAGGAAATGTTAGCATGATCGCCAATCCCGCCCAAATTACCCGCCACCATCTGGCGAACCAGGCCGCACCAGCCTATTCGCTGATCCGCAAACTTTGCTCCTGCGGCAAAGCCAGCACCGCCAAGCAGCTGGCCCAGCACGGCAAATGCGCCGCGTGCGCGCTGGCCGCCGTCCGCGACGCGATCATGCCTGGCGACTTCGCCAAGCTGCAGCACATGCTGGGCGCCATCCAGGGCAAGCCGAAGTATTACTGGGGTTTGCGTAATTACTTTGCCGCCGGCGGCTGCCAGCAGCACGAGGCCATGCAGCGCCTGTTAGCCGCCGGCCTGGCCACGGCTGGCCGTGCTTCCAACGAAATGACCTACTTCCATGCCACTCGCCTGGGTTGCAAGGCTGCTGGCCTCGATGGCGCTGGCATCAAGCGCGCGATGGAGGAATAACGATGAGCGAGCCCGTATTGTTAGCTCCCTGGATCACGCAGTTGCCCGAGCAAATCATCGACCTGATTGCGCGCGGCCCCGTCTTCGACATCATCAACCACATTGGCGGCAGCTACAGCCAGGACATGGTGCTGGTGACTGGAGTATCGGCTGAATCGCCGAGGCGCGGGATCGTGAGGCCGGTATGAAGTTACTTACTCGGCAACACAGCCAACAATTTGAGAATTTCGGATTTGGCTTCGGCGTATATATCCTTCAACCCGGTTGCGTAAGCTACGAGTTGCTCGAATTTCTCCTGAGCAATCGCGATATCCACCTGGGATTCAGATTTTCGGGCGATGGAACGTACCGCAACAAATTCAGCAAGAATGGCATTATTAGCCCTGAATGTCGTGACAAGACTGTTGGCAACTGCGCATGTATGAATTATCTGAACTCGCAGAGAGTGGTCTTTGATCAAGTAAAAGCTCGGCAGCATGGCATGGTAAACCGGCAGCACTCGTTCCGAAATTGGGAAGTCAATGTGAAAGATTTCGCCCGGAGCGATGTTTTCTATGTGCTCGCCGACGCGTTTTTCCACCATATTAAAACTTACCAGAAGCTCAGCTCGAATCCCCAAAAGCAGGCCATGCAACGCGACCGCCTCAGCTCGAGCTTCGCGTTTTTCGTGCACGCTGTTCTGATAGGCAGCAAGGGCAATGGCTACTGCTACTGCAATTATGGTACCTACCGCTCCGACCCAATACGCCCATTCAGAAGCGCCCATTTTGCAACCGTTTTCCCCCACTGTGCACCACGGAATCCAAAGTGCGAGGGCAAAGCCAAGCAGGGTGATTATCGCCGAAACAAAAACAAATGCCAGAGTTATGCGCAGAACCATTATTCCCCCAATTTAAGTTGGCGGAATCGTAACACGCAGAGTATTGGCGGTGGGAAATGAAGCGCTCACCGATGAAGCCGGGTAAGCCGCTGGCGCGCACACCATTCAATCGCACCTCGCCCATGCCCACCACCGGCATGCTCTCCGTGCAGTCGCACCAGCGCACGGCGCCGAAGCGTAAGGCCGGCTTGAAGTCAAAAGGCCCGCGATCAACACCCATCCGGCGCGCCGCGCGTGGCCAGGACTGCACGCTGCGCCTGGCCGTCTGTAACTTCGACCCTGATACCACCGTGCTCTGCCACAGCAATTTCCTGTCGGACGGGAAGGGCATGGGCCTGAAGGCTCCGGACACGGCCGCCGCGTTCGGCTGCAGCGCTTGCCACGACGTGCTCGACGGCCGGCGCCCGCGCCCGGCTGATCTGTCGCTGGCCGGCCTGGAGGCGGCTTTCCGCGCTGCCGTCAGCACCACACACGAAATTTTACGGTCGATGGGCCTGCTCGATGCAGCGCCCGTCGCCATTCAACCTACATTGGAACACCCATGAGCGCCTTTAGCCCGCAAGAGCAAAAACACCTGAAAGAAGCCGCGTACAGCGAATTCCTGCGCGCCAAGATCAAGCTGGCGCAGCGCAAGGGCTTCGACGTGCCGCTGGCCGATATCCATCCCGGCCTCAAGCCGCACACGCGTGACATCGTGCGCTGGGCCCTGGCAGGCGGCCAGCGCGCCATCTTCGCCTCGTTTGGCCTGCACAAGACCAGCACCAACCTGGAGGTGATGCGCCAGATCGGCATCCACCGGCCAGGCCTGCGCCTGATCGTGCTGCCGCTGGGCGTGCGCCAGGAGTTCATCCGCGAGGCGGCAAAGCGCTTCACGGGCGAATACGAAGTGCAAGTGCGCTTCATCCGCACGGACGCCGAGATCGTTGGTCAGGACGTTGTCTACCTGACGAACTACGAATCGGTGCGCGAGGGCAAGATCGACGTGCGCAAGTTTCGCGCTGTCGGCCTGGACGAGGCAAGCATGCTGCGCAGCTACGGTAGCAAGACCTATCAAGAGTTCCTGCCGCTGTTTGAACAGGTCGAGTTCAAATTTGTCTACACGGCTACGCCATCGCCGAACCGCTTCAAAGAATTGATCCACTATGCCGGCTTCCTGGGCGTGATGGACACGGGCCAAGCCCTGACGCGATTTTTCCAGCGCGACAGCGAGAAGGCCGGCAACCTGACGCTGTATCCGCACAAGGAACAGGAATTCTGGTTGTGGGTGGCCAGTTGGGCCGTTTTCATCCAGCGCCCGAGCGACTTGGGCCATTCGGACGAGGGCTACGACCTGCCAGCGCTCGACGTGCGCTTTCACGAAGTGCCGAGCAACTACGACACGGCCGGCGCCGAGAAGAACGGCCAGGGCCTGCTGATCCCGAACGTGGCCATGGGCCTGTCGGCCGCCGCTGGCGAGAAGCGTGACAGCATGGCCGCGCGCGTGGCCAAGGTGGCTGAGATTATGGCTGCGGATCCTGATGACCATTTCCTGATCTGGCATGACCTGGAGGATGAGCGCCACGCCATCCAGGCGGCCGTGCCCGGCGTGGTCAGCGTGTGGGGCACGCAGGACCTGGACCAGCGCGAGCAGCGCATTGCCGATTTCAGTGACGGCAAGATCAAGGATCTGTCGACCAAGCCGATCATCGCCGGCAGCGGCTGTAACTTCCAGGTGCATTGCCACCGTGAGATTTTCGCGGGCATCGGCTTCAAGTTCAACGATTTCATCCAGGCCATCCACCGCGTCCAGCGCTTCCAGCAGCAGCACGCGGTGCGCATCGACATCATCCACACTGAGGTCGAGCGCAAGGTGCTGGCCGATCTGATGGAAAAATGGCGCCGCCACGACGAAATGCAGGCCAAGATGGGGCAGATCATCCGCGCCTATGGCCTGGACCAGCTGTCCATGCAGGATTCGCTGGCGCGCACCATCGGCGTCGAGCGCGCCGTGGTGGCCGGCGAGCGCTTCTCGGTGGCTAATAACGACTGCGTGCTCGAAGCCATGCAGCAGCTGGATAACTCGGTGGGCATGATCATCACCAGCGTCCCGTTCGCCAACCATTATGAATACACGCCGAGCTATAACGACTTTGGCCACACCCAGGACAACGATCACTTCTGGGCGCAGATGGACTTCCTGACGCCGGAACTGCTGCGCATCCTGCAGCCGGGCCGCATCTACGCCTGCCACGTCAAGGACCGCATCAATTTTGGCAACGTTACCGGCGCCGGCGTGCCCACCGTCAGCCCGTTCCACGCCGAGGCGCTGTTCCACGGCATCAAGCACGGTTTCGATTACATGGGCATGATCACCGTCGTGACCGACGTGGTGCGCGAAAACAACCAGACCTACCGCCTGGGCTATTCCGAGGTGTGCAAGGACGGCACGAAGATGGGCGTCGGCTCGCCGGAATACATCCTGCTGTTCCACAAGCCGCAGACGGACCGCAGCCGTGGCTATGCCGATACGCCTGTGACCAAGGCCAAGCCAATGTGCCTGGACGATGCCGGCGACCGGATCCCGTTCGACCGCAAGGCCGCACCCATTCCCGGTACCGGCTACAGCGTGGCGCGCTGGCAGGTCGACGCGCATGCGTTCTGGCGCTCGAGCGGCGACCGCCTGCTGGGCGCGGCCGAACTGGCCAGCTTCGGCCCTGGCAAGTTGGCGAAGCTGTTCACCAACATGTCGCTGGAGAACGTCTATAACTACGAATACCACGTCGAGGTGGGCGAGGCGCTGCTGGCTGGCAAGGCGCTGCCTGCGGATTACCTCAGCCTTGCGCCCGGAAGCACCGACCCGGCAGTGTGGCACGACATCGTGCGCATGCGCACCCTGAATGGCGAACAGTCAGCGCGCGCGGTCGAAAAGCACGTTTGCCCGTTCCAGATCGATATCGTGGACCGCCTGATCAACCGCTACAGCAACTTGGGCGAGGTGATCTACGACCCGTTCTGTGGCCTGGGCACCGTGCCGGTGCGCGCAATGAAGCTGGGCCGCCAAGGCCGCGGCAGCGAGCTGAACCCGGCATATTTCGCTGACCAGGTGCACTACTGCCAAGCCATGGAGCGCGAAGTCAGCATGCCCACGCTGTTCGATATGGAGCTGATGGACGAGGAGAATGCAAAGTGAAGATCGATCATCCAATGTCAGCACGCCGCGTCGCGGCGATCACTGCGGCGCTGGCCAGTCAGGCGCTCAGCGCGCGCGACCTGGCACCGCTCGTCTTCCTCAGCGTCGAGCAGACGCGCCGCTATCTGGTGCAGATGCACCTCGACGGCGCCGTGCGCATTGCGCGCTGGGCCGTACAGGCTACCGGGCGCGAAACTCGGCTGCCTGCGTACAGGGCAGGCGCCGGCCGTGATGCGCCGCGACCGGCGGTGCTTACGTCGGCTCAGCGCCAGATCAAGCACGTGGCGCGCGTCAGGCGCGACGAAGACCGGTATGAACTGCACAAGGCCCGCAATCGTGCGCGCAAGCTGAAAACGGTACGTGATCCGCTGGTGGCTGCGCTGTTTGGCGCGGCGCGCGCGCAGGAGGGCCGGCTTTGAATTACTACAGCCATCACATCGGCGACTTTGACCGCGCGACCCGGCACCTGACGCGTATTGAGCGTAGCGTGTATCGCGATTTGCTCGACACCTACTATGACACTGAGCAACCGCTGACGCTGGACCGGGCCGCACTGTGCCGAAAAATCCTTGCACGTTCCAACGAGGAGGCAACGGCCGTTGAACAGACGTTGAACGAGTTTTTCATCGAAACGCCGACCGGCTGGTATCACCAGCGGTGCGAGGAAGAGCTAGAGGCATACCGCGCGTCGAATAGCCAGAAATCGGCAGCTGGGAAGGCATCTGCTGCCAAAAGAGCATTGAAATTGCAACAGGCGATGAACGGGAGTTCAACGACCGTTGCAACGACCGTTGAACAGACGCTCAACGGCTCGGCAACTAACCAAGAACCAATAACCAATAACCATAAACCAGTAAACCTAAAACCTACGTCGGCTTCGCCTCTGGGGGGATACCCCGAGGAATTCGAAACGGCATGGGATGCATACCCACCACGCCCTGGTGCAAGCAAAAAGGACTCGCACAAGGCCTGGGTTGCGCGCAGGAGGGAGGGTGTACCGGCCGAAGCGCTTCTTGCTGGCGTCCAGCGCTACGCGAACTACGTGCTGCTCTCGCGCACCGAGCCGCAATTCACGAAACAGCCGGCCACGTTCTTCGGGCCAGGAGAGCACTACAAGGCCGACTGGGCAGTCGGCGCAACGCAAACACAAAAAGGCGTCATCCATGGAAACTTTGGCAAGCAGGATTACCACAAGGGTGTTGGGGCAGATGGCACCTTTTGAAGGCAAGAAGCGCTACGCCAGCGCGCAGATCGAGCGGTGCCCGATGCACGGCGAGTACACGGCCATGCTGATTCGGGACGCCTGGTCCGGCTGCCCAGATTGCATGAACGTCGAGGACCAGGTACGCGAGGCCGAGCAGCGCGCCGCCTGGCGCCAGGAGCTCAAGGCGCGCGAGTGGAGCGCAAAGCTCGGCCGTGCTGCTATTCCCGAGCGTTTTGCTGATCGCCGCCTCGAATCGTACCGGCCGGATTGCCCTGGCGCCGAGCGCGCGCTGACGGTGGCCACCCGGTACGCCGAGAACTTCGAAGACGCCCGGGCCACTGGCGCGTGCCTGATCTTCGCTGGCGATGTCGGCACCGGCAAGACTCACCTGGCCGTGGGCATCGCCCACCACATCATGGGCCACGGCCGCCAGGCGGTGTTCACGTCGGTGATGCGCGCCGTGCGGTCCGTCAAGGAAACCTACGCAAAGGGCGCCGGGCGCACCGAGGCGCAGGCCATCCGCGACCTGGTCGAGCCTGATCTGCTGATTCTCGACGAAGTGGGAGTGCAGCACGGCAGCGACACGGAAAAGCTGATCCTGTTCGAGATCATCAACGGCCGCTACGAGGCGGCGCGCCCGACCATCGTCATCAGCAACCTTGATGCGGACGGCCTGGAGCAGTTCCTGGGCGAGCGTGCTTTCGATCGATTGCGCGAGGGCGGCGGCAGGCTGGTGGTCTTCGATTGGCAGTCGCATAGGGGAAAACGTCCGAGCGTCCAGGCTGCGAATACCGTTCAGGATTTGCCAGAGGCACCGCCGCACTGCGCAAGGGGCATGGACACTACGAAGTGACGTACTCATCAGAAAAACGCCTTAAAAGGCTTCAAATGAAAAATCAAGAAAACAAAATCGCAGCAAACAAACGCCTGGCCGAGCTGCTGGGCTGGTCCAACATTGTCGAGGTAGGCGGCGCCCTGGTCGGGACACCGCCGGCGGGCGCGCTCGCAAGTCGCGGCCAGGCCATGGTGCCGGACTGGGTGGGCGACTGGGCGGCGTCCGGGCAATTGATTTGCGAATACCGTGTCGATCTCGAATGGTCGCATGACGGAAAGGACGTGGTGGCGATCATCAACAGAAACTACATGTACGAGGAATTCACGGTGCTGCTGGCCGACTTCAGTACGCCCGATGCGGCCGCACGTGCCGCCGTGGTGCGCGCCGTCGCCGAGCTGGTGGGCTGCGCATGATGGCCCGTGGCTTACAGGCGCTGGGCCGCCTCAAGGTCGGCGCCATGAACAAGACTGAGGCCGCGTATGCGCAGACGCTGGAGCTGCGCAAGGCCGCCGGCGAGGTGGCCTGGTACAAGTTCGAAGGCCTGAAATTCCGCCTGGCCGACAACACGTTTTACACGCCCGACTTCGCCGTGCAGCTGGCCGACGGTGCGCTGGAGGCGCACGAAGTGAAAGGGTACTGGCAAGAGGATGCGCGCGCGAAGATTAAAATCGCGGCCGACATGTATCCGCTTCGCTTCGTCGCCATCCAGGCGCTGCCGAAGAATGCGGGCGGTGGATGGAAAGTGGAGGAATTTTGACGCAATGGACTTGCAGATGTGAATAAACCGGCTAGATAATTGCTTTTTGGAAATTGTGATGACATACTGTATTTTTAAATAACTATGGGCATGTTATGGCATTCGGATTCGGATTTTTAATTCGGGCAGAAGGTGGTGAAGCGGACAATGGTCGAGTGAACTTGTACGACGGTGCGCAGTCAATAAGCGGTTTGGCTCGTTGTTTGAATTTGGTTGCTCACGCGTTTGCTAATGGAGAGGCTGTTCGAACCAAAGGTGATAACCCAAAAGGTGTCGAAACGTTTCTCCATGCCTCAAAAAAAGGATGTTTTGAAGAAAGAATAGATATTGAGTTTAGTGATGCACTTGCTAAAAAAATTGGCAAGTCAGTGATCCAAAAAAATTTTTGGGATTATTTGTTATGGTCATGGTCTGCTGCTGTCGGCAGAAAATATGATCCGGTAACACCTTATGTTCGCAAAATTGAAAATAAAAACACTCCATATGCTGATGAAATTGCTGATGCATTGCAAAGTGCAATGAACGATTTTCATCGTTTGATCAGCGAGGCTCCTGGAACGACAATAAGCCTCGCTAAATTGATAGGGGAAGATGAGCTGGTACTTAATGATGAAACTTATCAGTATGTTTCAGCCGCTCTTAGGTCTCCAGAACCAATATATGCGTATGGAAATGTAACCAAGTATAATATATTATCCGGCTCTGGTCGTTACTTTGATGATAAGCGACGGGAGGTTGTTTCATTTCTTCTTTTGAATCATAAAGAAAAGCCAAATGATGAGGGGCTTGCCGTTAGGTCAATGGAGCAGCGAATATTAGGCGAGGAAGGAAAAATTAGGTTTAGAGGCGACACAATAACAACATCTCGTGGAGTATTGAAAAGATTTTTAGTGGAAAGTATCGAGTTGGAAAAATTGTGAAAACACCATTATCGCCAATTTTTTGTTTTGAGTATTTTAATGTATGTTATCGATTATCAGAGTGGCTAATCATGTGGCAGATATTTGCTATTGTGCTTACTTCTGTTGTCGGAATAATAGGAGTCATTAAAGTATATTCAGAATTGCAGAGAATTAAGGATCAGCGAGCAAAGGAATCCGCAGCAATTGAACTCGCTGCGAAACTTAAACGAACAGAATTTTTTCTAAGTCAACACCGCCGGCTATTCGATGATCAAAAACTTTTTGAGGTCTTATGTTTACTCGATAGTGATGACTGGAAATTGGCCGAAAGAGCTATGTGGGACAGTAATCGAAAATTCTTGACATTTATAGAGGAGATCGAGCTGTTGGTCGGTGCCGGGCAAATAAATTCTGATGTGGCTCAGTACATGTTCGGATATTACGCCTGCTGTGCAAGAAATGGTCCAAACTTTAACGCCGGAATTAATTCACGGGAATCCTATTGGCGACTATTTAATAGATTCTGCGATTCTCATGAAGAATTTCAGCGGCGAATTGAGGACGATAAAACCTTCTTGCCTAGGCTATAAAGTACGGCGAGATTTGTGCTGAGTGAGGTTGCAGAAAAAATCATGGAGATTGAATTGAGGTTGATGATCAGGTGCGAGCGCTGCGGCAAAGCATCTGTAAGGCGATGGTTTTCCTGCGCGGCGTCTCGAGTATAGAGATCGCGTGGACTTCACTCGCGGTCGTGCGCGAGTTCAACCGGACTGGCGTGCTTTGCGTATGAGCTGCGCCGGAGAGTGGCAGGGCTAGCACTTGTCAAAAAAGGGTGTTAACGTTGACGTACGGAATGAAGGGGAACTCATGGGCTTCGCAGAAAAGTATGTAGCATCGATCAACTCGACCAACCTGAAAGACGACGAGAGGCATCACCTTACCGAGGCCCTTGCCGCGGCGGCGCTGGCCGACCGGTCGGGTGCAGGCCTGGGGGCATTGTTGTCGAGGGTGAAGTATGCAGACGGTGCTGCGCGCCAGCTCTTCGAAAGTGGCTCGGCAAACCTGGCGCAGTTGCTGCGTATTTGGACGGCAGCTGTTGCTGAAAAGGGGCGCTCGCGTGGTTGGGTTAAGGCGAACACTGCATGGGACCAGCAAGCAGCCCAAGCCCTGTACCGCCGTGTGGCGCATGCGTCGCTTGCGCACTGGCTCGATGGGAAATGCGTTGCTTGCCAAGGAACGGGCGTAACGAATAATCGGCAGTTCTGCGTGCCGTGCAAGGGAGGTGGCAAGGGGGAGGTGCAATGCGCCGGAGGGTTTGAGTTCGAACGGATTAATGATATGGTAAGTGAATTAGATGGCTTGGTGCAGTCGCACAATGCGCGAGCGGCAAGTCGCTTACGAAATTATTAAAGGTCTTGCCTTATGAATCGAAAGCAGTTTATAACTCAAAATGGGGCCACTTGCGATAACTGGACATGGAGCTGGTCTTTTGTAAATCATTCGGCACGAGAGATTATTTTTGGAGCCTGGGATGTGAACACTGAAGGCAATGGCACACTCATTTTCTCCGATCGATGGAAAATAAACAAACGAACCGGGAAACGTCAGAGTGCCTACAACCAGTCGGTAGAACATATTGGTTTTCTTGAGAATGAGGGTTACAAGCTTAAAATCTTCAAGATGATTCAGTCGGATAAGAATAAACGATCAGATGGCACTGGCCCTGCGGCCATTGGTAAGTTTGATCCGATTTTGAAACCAGCTCGATTTGTGAGAAGCGGTGGGGATCTGTACGCTTACGAGCACGAGGCAATCGTCATTCGTGAGGAGGATATTGTTTTTGAGGAAAAGATTGGCAATATTGAAAGTTATATCGAGGGAGCGGTAAAATCGATAACTGTTAATGCATACGAGCGAAATCCGGAGGCGAGGCAGAAATGTATCAACCATTGGGGAGCAACGTGCAGGGTGTGCGAATTTGATTTTGGGAAGATTTATGGTGAAATCGGTAAAAACTACATTCACGTACATCATTTGATTCCCTTGGCAATGCGAGGTGCGCAATATGAAGTCAATCCAATAGATGATCTCTTGCCAGTATGCCCAAATTGTCACGCAATGCTACATATGGATGAGCAGCCCAGTCCGGGTGAGGACAAGCTTTGGAAGGTAAGGGCTCTTCAAAACGCTATGAAATTGCAACGTCGTTAATTTATCTAAACATTCATTTAAAAATGATTGCAATATATATTTTGAAGGCGTAAAATTATCTTACACAAACTTGCTGCACTCGTAATAGTCGTTTCTTTGCGACACCGATAGCAGTAATTCGCGAGGCGCCCATCTTTCGATGGATTCGCTCGCGATAAAATTTTGTAGCTCACCATGCAGATTGTCATGGGAGTAAAAACGAAGCCACCCTTGAGGTGGCTTTTTCTATGCCGCTGCGGCCGATTCTGCTCGGTACTGCAAGACCACCTTTTCCATGTGAGCTAGAACATCGTCATAACGGATCGAAACCACAGCGCTGGGACTGCCGTTTTCGAAACAAAGCTTGTCGCCCGTGTTTGATGCCCAGGCTTGAACGCACTTGTTGTCGAAAGGTGGTGCCGAGTTTTGCACATCGATAGGGCAGCGAAGACCAACTGTCTGCTTGGCAGTGCGGAATGAATTCTGCGTACGTTCCGTATAGCGGAAGACGTATGCAGGAAGAAATGACTTGTTCACATCAGCTCCAAAGATGAAGCCGTCCTCAGGGGCGGGGAGGCGTTTCAGTCTATATTGTATGCGTTTCTGTCAATATTGCAAAAAATTAACTTAACGGTAAGTTTTCAATCCCGACGTGATCATCGCGCGGGCGTAGCTCAATGGTAGAGCGGAAGCCTTCCAAGCTTTCCACGCGGGTTCGATTCCCGCCGCCCACTCCAGCTTCTCCTTGACCGGCACGCCCGGTTTCGCCGCCGGCCGCATCACTGCACTGGCGGCATCTTTTTTGCATTGCGCGAGCGCTCTAACACGGTCTTGATCATGGCAGAAAGTTGCTCAAGCGGGCGATCCAGGATTTTTTCACGCTGCACGGCTGCTACTAGGCCAACTAAATCCGAGTGGTGGAGTGTTTCTATCATTTGGCTTGCATCGTAGCGAGGGCCTACGGAGCCAGAGCTTAACCAGCGTGATATTTGGCGGTTGTGTCCGTGGGTGTAGTCATTGAATATTTTGTAATGATTTCTGAAAACCTCAAACCACTCCCCCAACTGGTGTGTGGCTCGAAGTTTCTGAGCCATCTTGTCGAAATTTGATGGGAAATATTTTAGCTGAAATATTTGCTCCACCTGCCCATCTGTGGCGCATGAGTCTATCCACACTCCTGTTACAGCTGCCTCAAGCAGCGAACGCTGCAAGGCTGTTGCGCTAGCGAATGCACCTTCCTGCACGAGCAGTAGAAGGGCTTCACGATGATCTAGCGCCAGGTTTAGGTATGCCATTGCCAGATAAGACCGCCGGTCAAGCTCTCCTTGGTCGCCAAGTATTTCTTGCAAAGAAAATGAGATCGCAGCGGACTGTTCGAGTGCGAGTTCCAGATTGTCATCCTGCATAGGTTGGCTCCGTATTGCTGCATGGTTGTGTGCGGTCGGTAGCAAATCCTACCATTGCGAACCTGCCAGCGCGCTCCCGTGGCAGAGCTTCAAGAAACGGGCGCAGCTCACCGACGTAGCAAAGATCCAGAGGACTCCAGCCGCGATTCACTGCGGCGCCTGCTGGGGGCGGGCGGTGACATTTCGAAAGCCAATATGCAGAAAATCCAACACACATCGAACAACGGCGTGCTCGGCGCACCTGTAGGCTGGAACCTGGCCGACCTGCCGTGCAACGCGCTGCCGATCACGCGCACGCACGTTGGCGACCTGCCGGCCGTGCTGTCGTACTGGCGCCCCGATGCTGACGAACTGGCCGCGCTGAACGCCGGCGGCGCCGTCCGGCTGTGGGTGGTGGGCGCAACGATGCCGCCCGTAATGCTCGATGTCGACGGCACGAGCTGATTCGCGCTACTCAAGCCGCTGAATGCCAAACCCGCTCGAAGAGCAGGTGCAGATAATAGGCGAGCTTAGCAAAGTTGGCAGCGACGCCCAGCTTGCGGCGGATTTTGATGTATTTACGTATGTTACTCATAAGTGGAGACCTCCATTGGGGTTTCGTGAGAAGGAGGCGGCCCACCGAGTACCGAAGGTGGGCCGCCGCTTGCGAATGTCATGGCAGATTTGCCTTCTGTCCGTCTCTAGTGTGGGTTAGCCGCGCCAAGCCATGAAAAATAACCGTTCTGCCACCCCTGGAGCTCGTCCAATCCCGCCCGAATGCTTCGCCGACCCGCTGAACAACCGCTACATGCCCGCGCCCGAGGTGCTCAAGTGGGCGCGCGCAACCATCCTCACCGAAGGCGGCGCGCTCTACAACCAAGACCACGCCCACCTGGAATACGCCGACGTGCAGTTCTTGTGGGCGCCGATGGGCTTCGTGAAGGCCGGCCGCACCGTGCTGGGCCAGTGCGAGGAAGTGACGTTCCGCTGCGGGCCATGGCAGAAGGGCCGCCAGCAACAGCAGATGGCCGACTGGTTCGGCGCGGTGCCGGACTTCCTCATTACCCTCGACGCTTCGTGTTGCCTGACCTGCAACGACGCTGAGTTCTGCGCGCTGCTCGAGCACGAGCTTTATCACATCGCCCAGGAACTGGATGAATTCGGCGCGCCAGCCTTCAACAAGTATGGGCTGCCGAAGCTGTGCATGCGTGCTCATGACGTCGAAGAGTTCGTCGGCGTGGTCCGGCGCTACGGCGCCAGCGAGGACGTGCAGCGCATTATCGACGCAGCAAAGACCGCGCCAGAAGTGGCGAAAATCAACATAGCGAGGGCGTGCGGAACGTGTCTTCTAAAGGCTGCGTAGCCTTTACGTTGCTTTACAGGAAACTAAAACATGGCCGCACTCAAGGACGAGGTGAAGCTGTACGTCGTCACCGCGCTGGCCTGTTTCGACTCGCCGACGCAGGTTTCGATAGCAGTAAAAGAGGAATTTGGCCTCGATGTGAGCCGCCAGCAGGTGTCCTGCTACGACCCGCACACGTACGTCGGCCGCAACTTGAGCCTGAAATGGCGCACGATCTTCGAAGAGACGCGCGCCAAGTTCCGCGCCACTGCCGAGGAAATCCCTATCGCCAGCAAGGCATTTCGCCTGCGTGGCCTGGCTCGGCTGGCACAGAAAGCCGAGAGCATGCGCAACTTGCCGCTGGTGGCCAGCCTCTACGAGCAGGCCGCCAAGGAAGTGGGCGATATCTACGTGAACAAGGGCAAGGCTGAGACGGCCGACCAGGCGCCCACACCTGTCGCCATTACCTTCGGCGTGAAAGACGCCAAGCGCCATGACGACAATCCAGTTTGACCTGAACGTCCCGCAGTCGAGCTTCTTGCAGTTGCCGCACAAATTCAAGGCCTACGTGGCTGGGTTCGGCTCAGGCAAGACGTTTGTGGGCTGCGCGGGCATCTGCGCCCACTTTTGGCAGTGGCCGGGCATCAATCAAGGCTACTTTGCGCCGACTTACCCGCAGATCCGCGACATCTTCTATCCGACGATGGAGGAGGTGGCCTATGCGATGGGCTTGCGCATCAAGGTGAAGCAGGGCGACCACGAAGTCGAGGTGTACGAGGGCCGCCGGTACCGGGGCACTGTAATCTGCCGCTCGATGGAAAAGCCTGAGACCATCGTCGGCTTCAAGATCGGCCATGCGCTGATCGATGAGCTGGACGTGATGCCCTTGAAGAAGGCGCAGATGGCCTGGCGCAAGATCATCGCCCGGATGCGCTACAACGTGCCGGGCCTGATGAACGGCATCGACGTGACGACGACGCCCGAGGGCTTCAAGTTCGTATATCAGCAGTTCGTGAAGGCAATCCGGGACAAGCCAGAGCTGGCCAGCCTGTACGGCCTGATCCAGGCGAGCACCTTCGACAACGAGTTGAACCTGCCAGACGACTACATCCCGTCGCTGATGGCCAGTTACCCGCCGGCGCTGATTGATGCCTACCTGCGCGGCAAGTTCACCAACTTGACCAGCGGCAGCGTGTATGCCGACTTCGACCGCGCGCTGAACCACACGAATGAGATCATCCTGCCCGGCGAGCCGCTGATGGTGGGCCTCGACTTCAACGTGCAGAACATGACCGCCTGTGTCAACGTGGTGCGCGACGGCCTGCCGCGCACGCTGGCCGAGCGCGTGCAGGTGCGCGATACGCCAGCCATGGCCAGGATCCTGAAGGAAGACTTCAAGGACAAAGGCCACCAGGTGAAGATTTTCCCGGATGCGTCCGGCCAGAACACCAGCAGCAAGAACGCCAGCGAGTCCGACCTGTCCATTTTGCGCCAGGCGGGCTTCCTGCTCGAAGTGAACCACTCAAACCCTGCGGTCAAGGACCGGGTCAACGCCTACAACGGCATGATCCTGAACGCGCAGGGCGAGCGCCGCTGGAAGATCAACACCGACATGTGCCCGACCACCACCGAGGCGCTCGAGCAGCAGGTGTGGGGAACTGACGGCCAGCCTGACAAGAAATCTGGCCACGACCATCCGAATGACGCGAACGGCTACTTCCTCGTGAAGCGCTACCCGATCGTGAAGAGCACGACGACCACCGCGCCGCTGCGCATGTAACAACAAGGATTTCCATGACCGACGCCGTACGCAAACAATCAGCCGAAGCCGCAAAGCTGAACGAGGATTGCGCCCTGGTAGCCGCGCTGCTGGGTGGCACCAAGGCCATGCGGGCTGCCGGCAAGACCTATTTGCCGCAGTGGCCAGGCGAGGACGCCGCAAGCTACGATCTGCGTCTGGCCGTGGCCACGTTGTTCCCGGCCTATGCTCGTACCATTGATGTGCTGTCGGCCAAGCCGTTCAGCAAGCCGGTGACACTGGGCGAGGATGTGCCGGAACGGCTCAAGCCTTGGTTGCAAAATGTCGACTTGTCCGGCCGCGACCTGCATAGCTTCCTGTCGGAGATCACCCAAGAGGCGATGGGCTACGGCTTCGCTGGCATCTTGGTCGACTTCCCCAAGGCTGGCAATCTGGTCACGAAGGCCGACGAGCAGGCCGCTGGCGTACGTCCGTACTTCGTTCAGGTGCACGTACAAAACATCCTGGGCTGGCTGCCGAAGAATGCCACCAGCCTGAACGGACTGACCCAGCTGCGGTTGCTGGAAAGCGTGTCCGAGCCGGATGGCGACTTCGACACCAAGGAAATTGAGCAGGTGCGCGTCCTGGGGCGGGGCACCTGGCAGACCTGGCGCCAGCGCGAGGCCGGCAGCAAGAAGGAGTGGGCGCTGTTCGAGGAAGGCGTCACCACGCTGGAGACAATCCCGTTCGTGCCCGTCTACGGCAAGCGCCTGGGTTACATGCAGGCCACGCCGCCGTTGCTCGAGCTGGCGCATAGCAACATCGAGCACTGGCAAAGCAAGAGCGACCAGCAGAACATCCTGCACATTGCGCGCGTGCCAATCCTGTTCTCCAAGATGCTGGGCGAGGGCGGCATCACGGTCGGCGCCGGGACCGCAGTGAAGTCGGACTCGCCCGAAGGCGACCTTAAATTCGTGGAGCACGGCGGCAAGGCCATCGAGGCCGGCCGTCTGTCCATCCTCGACCTGGAAGACCGCATGCGCCAGGCTGGCGCGGAACTGCTGGTGATCAAGCCTGGGAACGTGACCGAATCGCAGACCTTGGCCGACAACGAGCAGGGCGCATGCGCGCTACAGAAGATCGCGGGCAATGTCGAGGATGCTGGCGATCAGGCGCTTCAGTTCATGGCTGAGTGGGTGGGCGAAGCCGAAGGCGGCCACATCACCATCTTCAAAGACTTCGGCGCAGCGTCGCTAGCTGCCGCCAGTGCAGAGCTGCTGTTCAAAGGAGCATCGAGAGGCCTGCTGTCGGCCGAGAGCTACTTTAATGAACTCAAGCGTCGCGGCATCCTGTCGCCAGATCTAGATTGGGAATCGGAACGAGCGAAGATCAAAACAGCCAAAGATGGACGTGGGAGTTAACGATAAAAGGCACTAAGTGTCAGCGTTGGTATTTCGATCCCAAGCACATGTCGCACTTCCTTCTAACGAGGGAACGCTAAAATTGTTGCCGTGTGGGAATAGTGGCATAATAGCAGCGTCGAAATTTCTAAATTTATGATATGACTGTTGGAGCAGTGCCTGATGGCTTTATCTTGTCGTTGCAAATCATTGCCTCGGGAATGATGGGGGCGGATTATTTTTTTGATCCTGATCAAAGAGAAAATATTAATATATGGATAAATAGAAAGGCCAAGAATTTTCAATTGCGAGCAGAGTCGAACTGGAAGTTGTCGTATCAAGAGATTTTTGTTAATAATCGGACCAAGCTCGCAATAACTTTATTCCTATTTATTGCGTCCTTGGGAATGATGTTTTCACAAGAGTATATTGTGAGAAAATTCGGACTGTTGGGCATAGTCGTTCCGGTAACAGGGATTTTTTTATTCATATTCTCGGTTGCTGTATTCTCTAAAAACGTTTCGAATCATATATTTTCGGCGATGATTTCGTTATTTTTCTGGATAACGTCTTTTTTTGTGAGTTATTGTAAAAAAGGCGCTATCTTTGGAGTTGGATTCCTTTTTCTTTTGTTCTCATTCCTTTGCCGCTATTTAAATCTTCCCTAATATGTATTGCTGAATTGAAGCCGCCTTTAAATATGGCGGTTTTTTTTTGGTGCAAGCGAAGGCGCATGGAAACTGCATCGCAAGTTGCTGGCTGTGCGTGGGCCGCTTGGATCGGCTTCAACCTACAGATGGTTGCTTTCGCCGCGACGGCTTTGCCTGCGCACCAGGTTCACTTCGACGGATTCAGGGCGCGTCTGCCAGCTTCACTGCCCACGATGCTGGCGCCAGCCGAGATTGCTGCCGCCGTAGCTCACGAGCATGGACATGGCCGCCACCTGCATAACTGGACCAACCCGCTGCATCGATGCCTACTGCTGAATCCCGGGCTGCAGCGCCGGCGCCGACAGGAAATCGAAGCCGGCGTCTATGCCGCTGCGGGCGGGCACGGTGCTCTGGCCAGTGCGCTGCGCAAGCTGTCAAACCATCCTGACGATGTATCGCGGGCCGAGCGCCTATAACGCATGTAACAAAAACGATTTCACCGACCGCCCTTGTGGCGGTTTTTTATTGCCGCAAGCGGACGCGACGCGGTGCACGGCCGGAAGGCCATTGATAGGGCGGATGCCCGGAAAGAACGACCATGCCATTTAAATACAACGCTGACGGAACCATTGCGATCGACGGCGAAAAGAAGCTGCCGATCTTCATTCATCCCAACGGGACCGAAGCGCCATTCGACGCGGATACCACGCTGGGCACGATCACCCGCCTGAACGGCGAGGCCAAGACGCACCGCGAGGGCAAGGAGGCCGCAGAGGCCAAGCTGAAGAGCTTTGAAGGCATTGAAGACGGCGTGGCTGCACTGGCTGCCCTGAATACGGTGAAGAGCCTCAGCTCCGGCGAACTGAAGACGGCCGCCCAGGTCAAGGAAATCCAAGATGCGGCTGCCAAGACCGCGCAAGAGCAGGTCGCCGCGCAGGCCAAGGCAAGCGCCACTCAACTGCAGGAATTGACTGCACAGCTGGATAAACGCACCAACGAATTGAACACCCACATGATCGGCGGCGGCTTCGCCAGCTCGAAGCTGCTGACCGACGACAAGCACCCGAGCCGCCTTGCGATCCCAACCGAGATGGCAAAAGCCTATTTCGGCAGCCACTTTAAGGTCGAGGACGGCAAGATGGTGCCGTACGACGCCGCTGGCAACAAGATTTTCTCGCCGACCCGCCCGGGTGAGGTCGCTGATTTCGATGAAGGTTTGGCGCAGTTGGTACAAGCCTGCCCGTTTAAAGATCAAATCCTGAAGGGATCCGGCGCATCCGGCGGCGGCGCCCAAGGCGGAAATGGCGGCGGTGCAGGCGCCAAGCAAATCTCCCGCGCTCAATTTGAGGCGATGGGCGTCCAGGATCGCGCCGCAGCAATGAAAAGTGGCGTAACTGTCGCCGGTTAAAAGTTCGCAATTCAGGGCGACGCCTTGACGTCCTGCACGTGCCTTTTCGATGGATGTCGGAAGGGTGCTTTGGGCTGGATGGCCTCTCAGTTCTAAAACTCAAATCACCCCTCAATGGCTCGCTTTCGCGGGCCTTCTTCATTTTTGAAAGGCTTTACGACAATGGGCACTCTTACCCTGAACGGCTTGCTGCCGACTATCTACAACGCAATGGAGGTAATCTCGCGCGAGCAGATCGGCATGATTCCAGCAGTATCGCGCGACTCCAATGCTGAGCGTGCGGCAATCAATGAAACCGTGCGTTCGCCATCCGTCGGCCCTATGGTCGCCGAAGATTTGACGCCAGGCGCTTATGCTCCCGATACGCCGAATCAGGCCATCAACTACGTTGACATGACGATCCAGAAGGCGCGCTCGGTGCCATTTGGCATCACGGGCGAAGAAAATCGCGGCTTGAACAACGCTGGCACGCTGGGCGATATCAACGCGCAGCGCATTACCCAGGCGCTGCGCACGCTGGGCAATGAAGTCGAGGCCGATCTGGCTGCGCTGCACATCTACGCCTCGCGCGCCTACGGTACTGCCAACGTGACCCCGTTCGGCACGGCGGGCGATTTCACCGATTTCTCGAATCCGCTGCGCATCCTGGACGACAATGGCGCGCCACTGACCGACCGCCAAATGGTTCTGGGCTCGTCCGCGATCTCGAACATTCGCGGCAAGCAGTCCGGCCTGTTCAAGGCGAACGAAGCGAATAGCGATGAATTGCTGCGTCGCGGCATCATCGGCCAGGTCGAAGGCTGGGACATCCACAACTCGGGCCAGATCCGCTCGCTGGTTCCTGCCGGCACTGCGGCTGCTTCGACCACCAATGCTGCGGGTTATGCCGTCGGTGCCACGGTGATCAACCTGGCTGCTGCTGGTACCGGCGCCTACGTCACGGGCGACATCGTGGCGTTCGCTGGCGATGCCGACAACAAGTACCTGCTGTCAGCTGGCGATGCTGACACCTCGAACGGCGGCACCATCGTGCTGGCCGAGCCGGGCCTGCGCAAGGCAATTGTCGGTGCCACCGCGATTACTGTGATCGCGGCAACCACCCGCAACATGTTCTTCCACCGCTCGGCCATCCAGCTGGCTTGCCGCGCGCCGGCCATGCCGGATGAAGGCGACTCGGCCGATGACGTGATGATGGTGACCGACCCGGTTTCCGGCATTACCTACGAGTTCTGCATCTACAAGCAGAAGCGCCAGGTCCGCTACGAGGTCAACCTGGCATGGGGCGTGAAAGCAGTGGCGCCACGCCACATGGGCATTCTGATCGGCGCGTAAGCGTTGCTGGGCTAATCATCAACCTGGCCCGGCCAGCACTGCGGTGCTGCCGGGCCTCACCTGGACTTCACCATGGATACCCTCAAAATCGTATCGACGGACCTGCGCACGCAGGGCCCTTTCGTCGTAATCAATAAATCCGACTTCAACCCCGACGTGCACGAACTGTACGGCGACCAGGACCTGGGCGCGCCCACCGAGCGCGCGCCGACGATGGCCGAACTGCTGGCCGCGCGCGATCAACTCCTGGAGCGCGAGCGCTCACTGGACGCCGAGAAGGAGCGCATTGCCGCGCAGGAGCAGCGCCTGGCCGATCAAGCCCAGGCCAACGAAGTCGAAGCGCAGCGCCTGCGCAACGAAGCTGCAAGCCTGCAGGCTGCGAAAGATGTAGCTGCGGCCGCAACTCTTGCCACTTCGACCGAAAAGCCAGCAAAGGCTGCCAAGGCGTAATCCCTGGCCAGCACCGCCCCGCACGCCGGGGCATTTACATCAGGATAAGAATGCTCGTCATCGAAGCTGGCACCTGCATGTCGGACGCCGAGTCATATGCTTGCGATGCCTGGGTGGACGCGCACCATACCTAAAAAGGGGAAGTATGTCTCTCACCACCGCGCAAATGGCTGACGTCAGGCGCTATATGGGCTATTCGCTCGTGGGCACGACCATGCAGATCGGGCCGAATCATGATGTGGTTTATGGTCGCTTCGGCATGACCTTGATGTCGCTGTACACGCGCCTAACGACTTTGACGGCCGACGAGGAGGCTGTGCTGGTCAATACCTACCTCGCCAACCTTGGCCCGCTCGAAGCGGCGATCTTCGGCGCCGGCGCGAATCTGGACACCGACCAGGCCGCGATCTGGACGCACAACAAACGCGAGGTGGTGGATCGCACTGCACTGTTTAATCAGGTGCGGCGCCAGATGTGCGAGTTCATCGGCTTTCCGCCTGGCGGCCAGCTCGGCACCGGCTGCAACTCCATCAGGCTGGTGAGAGCATGAGTTTCTTCCCGGCAGTGAGGATCGACGGCTGTTTCATCGCAGATAATACTTATCGTGACGGCGACAAGGTCTGGATCGTAACGAACCTGATCGCACGCGCCAAGGATCTGGTCCCGTTCGACTTGCCGCTGGCGGCAATCTATTCGGGTTCGGAAGTGTGGCCGGCAGTGGGCTCGGCCTACGGCATTGCGCATCATGTGCGCCGAGCGCTCGATGTCGACACTAGCCACCCGATCATCATGTGCCAACAAGGCTTCATCATGGATGGCTGGCATCGCGTGCTACGTGCCCTAATTGAGGGCAAGTCGACGATCAAGGCGGTGCGCTTCGCCGAGACGCCGCCGCATGACTACTTAAAGGCCTCCTAATGGACGGCGCCACCATTCAAAACCGCGTTTATCGCGGCTACGCCAAAGCGGCCGCCAAGATCGGTATCGCACACGATCAGTATCGGCCCGCCGGCGCGCTAACGCCGCTGGCGACAGGGAACAAGCTGGCGAGCCTGCCGGCCAGCTTCAACGCCGAGAGCTTCACCTACGGGAAGCCGAACAAGTACGGCAAGCCAACCTGGTATGCCATCGTTGACGGCGCGCAGACGCGAGTGGGCGACTACTTGGTCGGACCGAGCGGCACGTTCTTCATCGCCGCTCAGCAGGCGCTGTTGCCGATCCTGGCAGTCGAGTGCAACCGAACGATTGATATCCTGCGCCCGCAGCAGCAAACGGGTGTGGGTGCGGTCGGCTACGGCGGCGACACAGACGACAACGAGACGCTGCTGATGCAAGCGTGGCCAGCCTCGGTGCTGCAGGGCGCCAAGGGCGAGAAGAATGAAACGAATCTTCCGGGCGACGTCCGCTCGCCTTGGTGGGCGGTGCTGTTGCCTGCGCTCCCAGGTATTCTGTTGCGCACGGCGGACATCATCACCGACGATCTAGGTCGCCGGCTGCTGGTCAGCTCGGCCGAGCTGACCGACATGGGCTGGCGCATCACCGCAATGCAGGCACTGACATGAGCGATATCGGCGACGTACAAAACAGCCTCGTGGCCATGGTTGCAGCTGCGGTCTACCCGGCCGGTACCGGCGCCGCCTCTGTCTCCGGCAAGGATATCGTTGTCTACGCCGGCTGGCCGACCAGTTCGCGCCTCGACGCAGATCTACTGGTGGAAAAGGCGCACGTCACTGTTTTTCAGACCCAAACCGAGGCGAACAAGACCCGTTACCCGAAGGATTGGAAGGAGGCGAGCATCAACACTGCAGGCCTGGCCATCGCGGTGACCGGCCAACAGATCACGATCAGCGGCGCACCGCATGAGTCATTTCAGCCTGAGAACGTCTCGGTCCGGATCGGCCGGAAGTGCTACGTGGTGGCCGCGAGACCGGAAGACACGCCTACGACGCTGGCTTCCGTCCTGGCGGTGCAGATTGCCGCCGATTGGCCGGCTGCAGTGGCAGCTGGCGGCGTCATCACGCTGCCAGCTGCGGCGAACATCACGGCGGCGCTGATCGGCGTGGTCGGCACCGTAGTGCGCGTGCTTCGCACCCTGGAACGCGTGTTCCAGATTACGGTCTGGTCGGCGACGCCGGCACAGCGCGACGTTATCGGCAGGGCACTCGATACCGCGCTGGCGGGAACTGAACGCTTCACGCTGGTCGATGGGTACGGCGCGCGGCTTATATATCGGAGCAGCCACGTAACTGACCAGCAGCAGAAGGCGAAGCTGTATCGGCGCGACTTTCAGTACAGCGTCGAGTATTCGACAACGCAGTCAATGACTGCAACCCAAATCACGCAAACCGCACTGAACAGTGCGGGAAGCGCTACTTAGGAATGCCATGAATTTCAATTTAACGGTTGTTGAAGCTTTCCTTTCCCACAGTAAAGGCGACGTGATCAACGACGCCGCGCAGGTCGCGCAGTATGTCGATTCTGAATGGCAAGGTCATTTCGTGAAGAGTGCGGCACCTGCGGCGTCTGCTACTAAACCGGCGACAAAGGGCTACGCTGCCGGGAAGTAATCCAACATCAAGCCATTTTGGCCGCCGTCGGGCGGCTTTTTCATTTCTAGGAGCCGTTCATGACTGTAGTTCAACAGGGCAGCATCAATACCACGGCACTTATCGTGCCCGATCTGTACGTCCAGATTGTTCCACCGAGCGTTGCGCTGCTCAACGGATTGCCGACCAATATCCTCGGCATTGTCGGCACGGCGACCTGGGGGCCGGTCAATGCACCGGCGGTTATCGGCAGCATGGCCGACTATTCGCGCCAATTCGGTGCAATCATGCCCCGCAAATACGATATGGGCACGGCCGTGGCCGCTGCAGTGCTGCAGGGGGCCAATAACTTCCGCTGTGTGCGTGTCACCGACGGCACCGACACTGCGGCCAGTGGCACGCTCACAGCCGCGTCGGCGGTTGATGCTTCGGCAATTGCGGCCGCAATCAATGCCGGCCAGTCCGGCTTGCGCGGGCCGTCCCAGCTCGCGGTGGCCACCGCCGCCTTGGCAGTTGTCACCGTCACGTCCAAATATACTGGCACCCTCGGCAATTCCATGGTGGTCTCGATCGGCGCCGGCAGCAAAGCGGCAACCAGTCGCGTCACGATTGCTCTGCCTGGTCAAGTCCCGGAAGTGTTTGACAACCTGGGCGTTGCCAGCGCGGCGGCCGCCACCGCTACGGTTGCCGGCGGCACGGACGGTGCTACGACGATTACGGGGGGCGTGCTGGTGGGCGTAGACACCGTGCCCCGCAAAGGCATGTACGCGCTCCGCAACACGGGTGTGTCCGTCGCGATGCTGAGCGACGTCGATGATTCGACCCAGTGGTCTACCCAAGTGGCGTTCGGCTTGTCGGAAGGCACGTATATGGTTTTGACAGGCCCGGCCGGCGATACCATCACCAATGCCGTGACGGCAAAGGCTTCGGCAGGCATCGACTCGTACGCGGCAAAACTGCTCTTCGGCGACTGGATTTACTTTAACGATACCGTCAACAGCCAGGTGCGCTTGATTTCGCCGCAGGCATTCAGCGCTGGCCGGCTGGCCAACTTGTCGCCCGAGCAGTCCAGTTTGAACAAGCCGATGTATGGCATCGTCGGCACGCAGAAATCGCAGCAAAACCTGGTGTATTCGAATGCTGAGCTGCAGTTGCTGGGGCAGGCAGGCATCGACGTCATCACGAATCCGATTCCTGCCGGAAACAGTTTCGGCGCGCGCTTCGGCCACAACACATCGAGTAATGCGGTCACCAACGGCGACAACTATACCCGCCTGACCAATTACATTGCGTACAGCCTTGATGCGGGCATGGGCCAATACATTGGCAAGCTGCAGTCGCCAAGCGTACGCCGCTCTGCATCCGCATCGATTTCATCTTTGCTGGAAGGTATGAGCGGCCAGGGCATGATCGGCAGCGCAGACGGTAGCCAACCCTACAGCGTGCAGATCAATGATGCCAACAACCCTCAAGCGCGCGTCGCCTTGGGCTACATGCAAGCTGACGTCAAGGTGCGCTACTTGTCGGTGATCGAGAAATTCATCATCAATCTGGAAGGCGGCCAGTCGGTCAATATCAGCCGACAATCCGTCAATTTGGCCTAAGCCGTTCATCCCACCGAGGCCCGCGGTGCCGGGCCGAACTTTTTCTAGGAGCATCAGATGCCGCTTAATGGCTACTCAGTTGGGCGCGACTTGTCGCTCGATATTATCGGCCCCAATGGGCCGATCAATCTTAACCAGATCGTCGGCTTCACAGCTAAACCCGACGTCACCGACAAGAAAATCAAGGGCCTCGATGGCATTACCCGTCATCTGCGCTTTCCTGACGGCTGGTCGGGCTCGTTCGACCTGGAGCGCCAGAACAACGTCGTTGACGACTATTTCTCGACGCTGGAAGCAAATTACTACGCAGGCCTGAACGAAAACCCGGCCACGATCACGGAGACTATCCAGGAAGTGGATGGCTCGGTTTCGCAGTATCGATTCCTGCAAGTGCTGCTGACGCTGGAAGACGCCGGCAGCTTCAAGGGTGACGATACCGTGCATCAGAAGGTGCGTTTTGTGGCAGCCCGCCGCGTGAAAGTCTCCTAATTCAACCGCTGCCGGTGAGTCCGGTGGCAAACAAGGAATGCCATGAATACCGAACAAGTAAAAGTGACCTTGCGCGAAGCGCCTGCAGCGCAGGTACTCGCCAAGGCCAACGAGGAAACAGTTACCACCGATGCGCGCGGCCGAGTTATCAAACTGAAGAAGCCAGGCGTGCTCGCACAATATCGTCTGATCGAGGCATTGGGTGACTCAGCTGCCAACCAGACCTATATGGGCATGGTCTTACCGTTGATCTACGTCACCGCGATCGACGATCTGGCAGTGAACCCGCCTAAGCTGAAAATGCACGTCGAGGCGCTTATTCAGCAGCTGGACGAGGACGGCATCGAGGCCGTCATGAAGCACGTCCAGGAAACCTACGGCAAGACGGATCCGGACGCTGACAAGGCGGAATTAAAAAAGTAGTCCGGGCCGGCCCGATTCGCGAATGCCTGTTTCTGGTAAAGAACCATGTGCCATTTGATACTGCGTTCGGGCTGGATGACATCACGCGAACGGGCTGGTGCATCATTTTTTCTGAAATGGACGGCGCGAAATTCAATTTTCATACCATGGCCTATGAGGAGCAGAAATGAAGCATTTTTCGGATATTGGCGGGATGATCAAGCATCTGACCCTCATAGCTGCCGCTCAGACGCTGGCCGACCATCGTGCGTTGAAGAAGTGCGCCGTAGCGATAGAAAACACGGCCAAAGAAGAGTTCGGGCATTACCAAGGCGAGGTAACGCCGTTTGCTGGCTGGGAAGAATTAGCCGAAAGCACTAAAGAAGATCGACTGGCGAAGGGCTTTACTGAAAATGACCCACTCCTGCGCACCGGCAGGCTCCGTAAATCGGTCAGCCATTTGATCAGCGGCGCTGCCGCCGTGATCGGTTCCGAAAGCGAAGTGATGGTGCACCAGGAGCTGGGCACTGACAAAATTCCGCCGCGGGCGGTGCTTGGGCCGGCTGCCATCCGCAATACACAGCTGATTATCGACACGATTGGTCATTCGGCAGCGGAGGGCCTGCTTTACGGCTCCGGCCTTACATTGGCCAAATTAACGTAAATGCAAAGTAGAAAATAGCCGCTGCAAATGCAAGGCCAACCAGGCCAAGCACAAGCAGAGCTCCCGACAAAACGAGCAAATCAAAGCGTTGGCCCATCGTTAAATGGCGCTTTGCCACCGGACTTGATCGTGATGCATCGCGAGTAAAAGCATCTGCCGGCCTGATATTGGGGTACTGAACCCATGACACCCGGTCGGCTGCCCATTCCTGAATTCTGTGCGACAGCTTCATATTTTCCCAAGGTTTCTCAATGTTCGATGCGTACAAAATCGGCGTAACGCTTTCCCTGACAAATCATGTCAGCAAGGGCCTATTGCTTATGGCCGGGGATTTCGCCAAGACGGAAGCGCAGGCCACGTTGCTCCAGCGGCGCATGAATAGTATCAAAAATGATGCCCTTAAAGGTGGTTTGATGCTCGGCGCCGGCGCGGGCATGCTGATGCTGCTCAAGGGGCCATATGAAGAAGCCAAGAAGCTCGCCCAGGCACAGGCGAATTTTCAAACACTGAACTTGTCAGCAGGTGAGAACGCGGAGGTGTTCGGGAAGGCGGCAGCCATGTCGCATAAGCTGCTTGGCACCACGATTACCGAAAACGTGAAGCTGATTCATGACCTACACACCGCGTTTGGTGACCTACATCATGCGGTCGACACGGCGGATATGTTCGCCAAAATGTCGATCGTGGGGAAGGTGGCGAACGGTGGTAAGGACATGGACGGCATGATTAATGCGGCAGCGAAGGCCCTTGAACACCGCGGCGGCAAGGTGATCAATAACCCAGCGGAGTTCAATGCTGAAGCGAGCCTGATGACAAAAGTGATGCTTGCCACCAAGATGCGCGTCAGCCCCAGGGACTACCTGACTGCATCAGGTACCGGCAAGATGGCTTACCAGCTATATGACAAGGAATATTTGTACGGAAACTTTGCCGGACAGATGGCAATCAATGGTGGCGCACGCACAGGAACGGAGGCAATGACTGCATTCAGTTCGCTGATCAGCGGGCGCATGGATTCCAAAGGCAAGGGTTTTCTGGCTGACTTGGGACTTTGGCAGGAGGGATTTAGTAAGAAGCGTCTCGCTCTTTTGAATGCCTCGATGAAAGACATGACACCGGAAGAAAAGAAGTTGTCGATCGCCAGTATGGGGGGGCAAAGTATTGTATCGGGAGGCTTGAACGACGTGGATTCGGAATTGTTCGCTCGTCGCCCCGATCTTTTTATCCAAAAGCTTTTACCCTTAATTCGTTCCCGTTTTGGTATGGATCTGACCGATGACCAGATTGCATTGATGGTGGCCAAGAAATTTAATCGCAGCACAGGTAATTTTCTTGGCACTCAGATCACAATGGCGTCGAAATTAGCCAAAGACACGGCCATTATTAATAAAACGATGGGAGTTGGGGAGGCCTACCAGCACTACCTTAAGTCGCCCGAGGGTGCGGAGGAGGCAGCTGGTGCCGCATGGAAGAATTTTCTTGCTGTATTCGGCTCGGTATATCTTCCTGCCATCACCAAGGGCCTGCTGAAGCTGGCCGGCGGGCTGGATTCGATGTCTAAATGGGTTAAAGAGAATGAAGGGCTGGTCCGTGGCTTGGTTGTAGCATTCTCGGTATTGGCCGGTAGTATGGCGATTCGCGGGTCAATCCTTCTGCTTGGAGCCGCATTTAATTCTCTCGGCTTGTTACTGACTATGGGAACTGGCCTGACTATACCTGCCAGTTTGACGGCCCTGGGAGTCGCGGCGGCAGGTTTGGCTGCCCCTGTCGCGATTGCAGTTCTTGCCATCACGACTATCGCCGGGGCGCTGTATGCATTTCGGCCTATTACAAAGGCCGAAATCGAGGCCGCGAAATTCGAAGGCGGCGCAAAGTTGAGCTCTTCCGCTGCAGCGCGCATCGCCAACGGGGAACTTGCAGTGCCGTCTCTTCCAGTGGCTCCTCGCATTCCCACTGTGCGATATGGCGCCCCTATGGTTGCCATATCGCAAGGCCCTACGGTTACTTCCCCCCTTGTTGAAAACGCAATTGCAAGCACGACTCAGCGTGCCGGCATGGTCGAAACGAATATTCATATTGATGGCGTGAGAATCGGCAAAGCGGTCACCGCCTACCAGACCAAGGTTTCGGCCGGGCCGCAGTCCGGAATTGGGCGCTTTGATTCCTCAATGGCAGCACCACAACCAGGGATATCACGATGAAGCCTGACACTTACATGCAGCTCGGCGACATGCAGTTGTCGCGCTACGAGGTGCCGGAATCGATCGGCTTTGGTGGCGAACAGGCACTCGCTGTGCATGAACTGACCGGTGGCAGGCGTGTTGTTGACGCGATGGGGCGCCAGGACCGCCCCCTGGAGTGGTCGGGCATGTTCATCGGCGAGAACGCCAGCGAGCGCGCTCGCTATCTGAATGCGCTACGGATCGCTGGCAAGCAGGTCAACGTATCTTGGGCCGAGTTCGCTTACAAGGTGGTCATTCGGTCTGCGTTGCTCGACTACCGGCGTGCCTACGAGATCCCGTACACGATTTCGTGCACCGTCATCGAAGACCTGACAATCCCGGTGTCGGAGCTGACGGCATTGTCCATCGACACCGCTATCAGCGACGACATGGACGCAGCGAATGCGCTGGGGGATCAAATCGGCGATGGAACGTTGTCGACGATGCTGGGCACGCTCAATTCCGCCATTAAATCCGTGTCGTCCTTTGCCGGTGCGGCGCAGAGCACGATCACCAGCGTACTGGGGCCTGTCCTGGCCGTCCAGTCGCGCGTCTCGGCACTGATCGCCGCGACGGGCAACACGATCTCGAATATCTCGACGGTCGGTGGCGTGCTGCCGAATAATCCGATCGCGTCGCAGGCCGCCAAGCTGTCCCGCCAAGTGGCGGGCTTTACGCAACTGCCGCTGCTGCTCAACTTGCAGTCGACGGTGGGGCGCATGGGCGCGAACCTGGGCGCGGTGTCCGGCGCCGGGACCAGCATCACGACCGCCGGCGGCAACCTGTTCGCCATGGCGTCCAAGGCCTACGGCGACGCGTCGAAGTGGGTGGGTATCGCCCGAGCCAATGAAATCAGCGACCCGGCGTTGACCGGTGTGCAAACAATCATCGTCCCGCGCGTGCCGGGCGATACGGGAGGCATCAATGCCGGTTAATCCAGACGCGGTATCTGCTGCGCGCCAGCCGCGCGGCATTGTCAACGTGGACGGCGTACGCGTCGACGGCTGGGTGCGCTTCGAAGCGGATAACAATACCTACAGCGAAGCCGATACGTTCCGCGTCGTGTTCGCGCTGTCGGCGCTGCCGGCCGCCTATGGTGATGCGTTCTGGGCATCGCGGACGGAGGTGTTCGTCGAGGTGTTCGCCGGCTTCCCGGCTGACGCCGAGCACTATAGCGCCGAGGAGTTGCGGAGTTGGGTCTACGGGCGCGTCGATGACGTCGAGTTCGACCCGGTGGCGCGCACAGTGGTTGTCTCAGGGCGCGACCTGACGGCCATCCTGATCGACGCGCGGACCATGGAGTCGTTCCAGAACCTGACCGCGTCCCAGGTGGCCACAAAGCTGGCCCTGCGCCATGGCTTTACGCCAGTGGTCACGGCGACAAGGGACATGGTCGGCAGCTACTACGAGACGGACACGATCAAGGTCAACACGCAGCGCAGCGAGTGGGACATTTTGACGACGCTGGCGGCGGCCGAGGGTTTTACCTGCTTTGTGCGCGGCAAGGATCTTCACTTCGAGCCGATCGCGCCAGCGCCGGTCGACGGCTACGCGTTGAAATGGGAGGCGCCAAACGACCAAACGGGCGCCTACAGCTTCAACGGCAAGGCCATCAGCTTTCGCCGCGCACTGAGCATCGCCCGCGGCGTGGTTGTAGAGGTGACCTACACCGTGCCGAACAAAAAAGGCACGTTCCGTGTGCGCTATCCGAGCAAGGCCGCCGATATCAAAGTGGGGCAGAGCGCCGCTTCGGCGCAACTCTACCGCATCACCATGCTCGGCACCAGCCCACAGGGCGCGCTGAATCGGGCGCAGCGGGAGCACGCCGCAATCACGAAGCACGAGGTCAAGATGGTGGCAAGCCTGCCGGCCGACGACATCCTGACGACGACGAACATCATCACAGTGACCGGCACCGGTACTGCGTTTGATCAAACCTATTATCCGGAGAGCATTATGCGCGAAATGGATGTCAGCACCGGCTATTCGATGACTGTGCACGCGAAAAACCATTCGCCAGAAACGGTCGTGGCGATATGAGGGGCATGCTCAACGCGATGCGCCAGCAGGCACAGGCTGCTCTCGGCGACGTGGCGCTGCCGAGCACTGGCATCGTGCGCAGCTACGATCCGGCGAAATACGCAGTGCGCCTGGAGTTGCAGCCGCAGGGCAACATGACCGGCTGGATCCCGCTGCTGACGCCCTGGGTGGGCAACGGCTGGGGTATGTTCTGCCCGCCGACCATCGGCGACCTGGTCGAGGTCACGTTTTTGAATGGCGACATCAATTCCGGCGTGGCCGGCCTTCGCGCCTTCAACGACCAGGACCTGCCCCTTCCGGTGGTGTCCGGCGAGTTCTGGCTGGTGCATGCCGCTGGCGCATTCATCAAGTTGAGCAACGACGGCAAGATGCTGGTCAATTCTCAGGTCGAGATCGATGCCACGGCGCCAACCGTGCAAATCACCGCGGCGGGCGCCATCAGCATCGTCGCCGCTACGGCGTCAGTCACGGCCACCACGTCGGCATCGGTGACGGCACCGAGCATTACGCTGGGTGCGGCGGCGCAGTCGCTGAAAAGCTTCATCACCGACGCGTTCATTTCGCTGTTCAACGGGCATACGCACAACGATCCGCACGGCGGCGTCTCGGGCGCGCCGAATCAGCAGATGACGGCCGCCCACGCGACCACCACAGTAAAGGGCGGCTAATGTCGGATCTATTCCACTATTTCGGCGGCGACCTGTCGCGGTCGTCCACTGGTGATCTCCTCAAGGTGGACGGTACCGGGGAGGGCGTGCAGCGCGTGCTGCGCCGGCTGCTGACGAACCCGGCTCTAATCGATGCTGACGGCAACACGCTGATCCAGGGCGACTACATTTTTCACCCCGACTATGGCGCCGGTCTGCCCCGCATGATTGGCGACACCGTAAACATTCCGAAAATCAAGGGGCGCATCCAAGGGCAAATGTTCCTTGAGGCCTGTGTCGCACGCAGTCCGGCGCCTGTCATCAAGGTGGCCGAGATCCAGGGCGGTGTGTCGGTTGATATCCGCTACAACGATGCGCAGACAGGGACGCCGGCGGCGCTCGCGTTCGATGTAACCAGATAAGGCGATCATGAGTATTTCAACAAAAGATTTTGTAACGCTGGTCCGCGACGCTGTCACTGCGATCCAGGGCTCCGCGAGCGGCCTGGTCAACCTGACCGTCGGCTCGATCCTGCGCGCCGTGGTCGAAGCCAACGCCACGGTTATCCTGTGGCTTCAGGGCCTGATCTTGCAGTTGCTGGCTGCCACGCGTGCGGCGACTTCCAACGATGCCGATCTGGATAGCTGGATGGCCGACTTTGGTGTCGTGCGCCTGGGCGCCGTTCCGGCCTCAGGCCTGGTCTCGTTCTCGCGCTACACTCCGACTGCCCAGGCCGTCGTCCCGGTCGGCGCCACCGTTTTGACGCTTGACGGCACGCAGGCGTATGTCGCGCTGCTTGACACGACGAATGCCGCGTACAGCGCACTGCTGGGTGGCTACGTGCTGGCGCCGGGCGTGGCTAGTATCAATGTCACAGTGACTGCATCGACGCCTGGCGCGGCGGCGAACGCAGTGGCCGGGCAGATCGCGTTGATCAACCAGCCGATCCCTGGCGTCGACGCCGTCACGAACGCGGCCGACTTCACTAATGGCGTCGATGCAGAGAAAAACGCCGCGCTGCGAGCCCGCTTCATCACCTACATCGCCTCACTGTCGAAGGCGACCAAGCTGGCGATCGGGAACGCCATCACGTCGCTGGCGCAGGGCGTGACGTTCTCACTGACCGAGAATTGCACCTACGGCGGCGTGGCGCAGAACGGCTATTTTTTCGCTGTCGTCGATGATGGTACGGGCTATCCGCCATCGCAACTTCTGCTGTCGGCGGCGAATGCGATCGACGCAGTGCGACCGTTCACGTCGACGTTTGGCGTTTTTGCCCCGATAGTGGTTACTGCCAATATCGCGATGACTATTACTACGGCCGCTGGCTACGACCACACGGCGACAGCCGCGAATGTGGCGGCAGCGCTTCGCACCTACGTCAATTCGCTGACTTTGGAGCAGAAATTGGCGTTCTCCCGCTTGACGCAGATCGCCTACGATGCCTCGCCAGGCGTCACCAACGTGACCGCAGTCTTGCTCAACGGCGGCACAGCCGACCTTGCTGCCACCGCCCTGCAGGTCATCAAGACCGGAACCGTGAGCGTGGCGTGATGACAGGCGACCAAGCAGATATTGTTGCACGTATCAAAAGCGTGCTGCCTCCCTGGTTCGGGGCGGTGCGCGACCTGGTCGACGCGCTGATCCAAGGCCTCGCCAATGCATCCGCCTTCGCATATGCGCTCTACCAGTACGCGGTGCTGCAAACCCGTATCAAGACGGCGACAGAGGGCTGGCTCGACATGATCGCCGCAGACTTTTTCGGCACCGCGCTGATGCGCTCGGCGAACCAGTCCGACGCCAGTTTCCGAGCACGGATTATCATCAACCTGTTCCGCGAACGCGCCACGCGCAATGCGATCACTCGTGTACTGACCGACCTCACCGGGCGCGCGCCGATCATCATCGAGCCGCAACGACCAGCGGACACGGGCGCTTACGGGGCGCCGAACAGCGGCTACGGCGTGGCCGGTGCCTACGGATCGATGTTGTTGCCGTTCCAGGCGTTTGTGCAAGCTTACCGCCCAGCCTCGTCCGGCATCCCGTACATCGCCGGTTATTCCTCGCCACCAGGCGGTTACAGCGCGCCTTCTCGCGCAGCTTATGCAACGCTGTTGCAAAGCACGGGTGCAGTGACGGACGCCGACTTGTACGCGGCCGTGGACAGTGTGAAGCCGGTCGGAACCATCGTCTGGCTGTGTATTCGCTCCTGATAAATCTGCAATTCACCCACAAGGGCCGCACACGCGGCTCTTTTTTTGGAGTAAATTTTGAAACGTCAAATTATCTATCCAGGCCAAATCCCCTTGGAGACTGACCTGCTCGGCACCAATAAGAACACGATGATTGCCTTGGCAAAGCTGACGGCGGCAATCTTCGGCACCGCTACCATGGTGAACGGCTTAGCATGCGCACCAAACTCGCCGGCGGCGCTGAACGTTGTAATTTCCCCCGGTGAAATTTACAGCATGCAAAACATCGACGGCACGGCGTATAGCTCGATTGCCGCCGATACCACCCATACGATCATGAAACAAGGGATATCCCTGGACGCTGTGACACTGGCGTGCGCGGCACCGGGCACGGCCGGCCAGAGCATCAACTACCTGATCCAGGCAGCATATTCCGAAGTGGACAGTGGGGCTGTCGTGTTGCCTTACTATAACGCCAGTAACCCGTCGATGGCTTACAGCGGCCCGGCCGGATCCGGCGCAACAAACAATACGGTGCGCGACGGCACGGTTGCGCTGTCGGCGAAAGCAGGTATTGCTGCGACGACTGGCACCCAGTCCACGCCGGCGGCAGATGCTGGATACGTTGGTCTTTGGGTCGTGACCGTGGCTAACGGTCAAACTAGTATTGCTGCAGGCAGCATCGTGCAGTATGTCAATGCGCCGTTCTTCGGAACGGCCGCACTGCTAAATTCCATGAACGCATTCACTGTCTCTCCGACAGGGCCAACCCCGCCACAGTTCGACGCAAGCACCAAATTGGTGACGGCAGAGTGGGTGCGGCAACAGCAGGGGAGCCTCGTCGCACAAGCCTCAGTAAGTGTTTCGCGCAGCCTTATTGCCGCTGATATTGGCAAGTGTTTAAATTTTACGAATCCAGGCTTGACGCTGACATTGCCAAGGCCTATCGATCTTGGCATTCCGACAAACTCAGGACGATGCATCCACCTCTTCGGTTTTCTTCAAAGTGGAGCCGTAGCACCCGGGGCTGGCGCAAGTATTGCCTTTGGCACGGGTGCGGTTGCAAGTATTACGCTCAAGCTCGGTCAATACGTTACGTTGACCGCGACCTCCTCTGACTACTGGACGGTTATAGACTCGACTGCCGATATGTGGAGGAATGCCGATTTTGAAACATCCATTACGGGTGGCGGGGCGACATCCAATCAACTGTCGCCCGGCGGGATCATTTGTCAAACGGGTTTTTTCTTGGCTAGCGCATCCGGCTATACGACTTTGACATTTCCTGCCGCATTTCCGAACGGCCTGCTCTCGATCAATGGGAATATAAATTTGGGCACATTGGGCGCGGGCACTGTCAATTTCAATATGGATGCTAAAACTGCCAGCGGCGTACCGGTAGCAGTCGTAAATTCCTCTGCCAGTGGCTATCTCGGATATCGCATCAATTACACCGCGCGCGGTTATTAAAAAGGACATACCGATGGAAATCATTCCCTCCCAGGATCTCGATGTCGTTTTTTACTCCATGAAATCGCGGGGCTTCTACCCCGAGAGTATGCGTTCGGCATACGACGCTGCCGGATCGTGGCCAGATGACGCTGTGCAAATTCCGGCCAATGAGTTTGCCAATATGCAGGCTGCTGTCGCCGAGGGGGCGGCAGTGCAAATTGATAGCGACGGCCATTTTATCGTGATGGTACGGCCGCCTACACCATACTCGCAGCTTGCGGCTGCTTTCCTTGATTCGGTCCGCTTGGTGCGTGAAGCCGTGCTAAATCGGCTTGCGGGCATCGGCTTCGCTGCGATGATCACTGGTGATACCGATGTGGTGGGGGGCGTCATCAAAGCGCGCCAAGCGCTGCTTGATATCACCGCTGCGCCAGCTGTCGTTGCCGCATCCGACATTGCCGCGCTGACGGCCGCAGTTCAAGTTGAGTACCAGGCGATCATCTCGGCGGCTATGCCAATCATCCGTGACGCTTTTGACCCAAGTGCGCTCTGAACGCTCATCTGCGCCATCACAAACCCGCTTCGGCGGGTTTTTTCATTTCCACCACCTGAAAGGCACTACATGGCACTCGAAACGACCGCCGCCGGCGGCGCACTGATTAAAATTTTTGGCATCCCGGTTCTGGCCGGCGCTGCCGCAACTTCACTGGGATTCATGTTCATGTGGCCAAAAACTGCCAAGGAAGCGGGCGTGCGCTTCTTCGTCACCATTTTGTTTTCCGCCCTGATGGGCCCGGCCCTGGTCGTAGTCGTGCGCAACTGGATGCCGGGCCTGTTCGACAGTGCGCGCGCCGTCGCCGTGCTGTACGGCAGTGACCCGGCCCTGGGCTTCCTGTTCATTGCCGCGCCGCTGATGGTGGCGGCCGGCTTGCCCGCCTGGTGGGTGCTAGGCGCCACCGTGCGCTGGCTCGACAAGCGCCGCGACAAGGATATCGGCGAGCTGGCGCGCGATGCGGCCGCCATCGTCAAGGATGTGCGGGGTGGCCTGTGAACCTGAGCCCTCATTTCAGCCTGGCCGAACTGGTCGGCTCGCAGGTGGCGACCCGCAAGGGCATCGACAACGCGCCGGCGCCTGCCATCATCGCCAACCTCACGCGCTTGGCCACGCTGCTCGAGCAGGTGCGCACGCTGGTCGGTGCGCCCATCGCCATTTCCAGCGGCTACCGCTCGCCCGTGCTCAACAAGGCCGTGGGCGGCGCGTCCAATAGCGCGCATATGTTGGGCCTGGCCGCCGATATCAGCACGGCCAAGCTGGCGCCCAAGGCGCTGGCATTGCTGATCCGGCAAAGCGATATTGTCTTCGATCAGCTGATCTACGAGGGCACGTGGGTGCATATCGGGTTGTCGGCTGGCACGCCGCGTCGCCAGGTGCTGACGGCCAAGTTTGCCGGCAATGGTGTCAGCTACGTGGCAGATATCGTATGAGCGCCCTGGGCAGTTTGTCGGGCGCCGCCGTCAGGGGCACCTGGAAGGCGGCCGCTGTCATCCTGGCCGTCGCGCTGCTGCTGGTGGCCAGCTCAACCTGCACCGGCTGGTGGCTGGCTGCTGGTGATCGTGACGCCGCGCGCGCTGCGCTGGTGCAGGAGCAAGGCGTTAGCGCGCAGCTGCGCAGCTCGATTACTGAGCAAAACCGCGCCATCGATGGCATGGCCAAGGCAACCCAGGCGGCGCAGGAGCGCGGTGCTGCGGCGCAGGCGGCCGCCGCTGCCAAGGGCAAGAAGTATGACGCCGCACTGGCGCAGATCGCTGCCTCACGCGCCGCGACCTGCGACGAGGCCATGCCGGCCGTTAGGCAGATGCTGGAGGACCTACGATGAAACACCAGATGGCGCGACAAATTATTCCTAAAATTATTCTGGCGGCGCTGCTGGTCGGCTGCGCCAGCGCGCCACCAGCGCCGCAGCGGGTGGACGTTCCCGTCTTCAACCCATGCGTAAAGGAGGTGCCGACGCGTCCGGTCTACGAATTCGACCAGTTGGTGCTAGCAGCTACGGACGGCGAGATTGTTCTGGCACTCGCGCGGGACTGGCCGCGCGGCCGGAAGTATGAAGTGGAACTGGAGGCAATTATTTACGGATGCCTGTAGCCTAATGATCTAATAATTCTACGGTGATTGAAATATGTAATTTATTCGTTCGGATAAACTGTTATGTTTTAGGTATAGTAATATTTTTATCTTCCAGCATCATTGGTAGATGTAATCCAATAAATGCTAAAAAAGAAAATGCCTTCAGGCTGTTAATTTCACTGCCATAATTGGAGCACTCCCCGTGCATAACCTGATGACGATTAAGGCCTATGAAAGCCTCTCCTGTTTGAATCATTTCTTTATCACGTTTCGATTTACTTTTCAGGAGGTCAGAATCAAGCATAATAAGAAACGGATGAAGAAGATCAGAGAGCTCCTGGTCACTGTCGAGTGCCGGCCGAAGGGCGAGCATGGCTTTCATTTCTTTCGTTGGTTTATGTGTACTCAGAGGGGATTCAATTTTTAATATTTCAGATAGTAAGCCATCCGCTTGAGCGATGAATACTGGTATCGAAAGAAAGTACCCGACATCTCCAAGATTTTTGTGAGCCATAAATGCTGCAGAGATTGCCTCTGATCTCTTCGGATATCGTTGAATTAGTTTTAGCTCAACAGAATCAATATTATTTCGATAGTATTTCGCCATTAATTCGTCGACGTCTTTCGGGGCAATTGAATCGAGTTTTTCTATCAGAGTTAGCAGATCTGATAAGGAGTCATACCAGCCAAAAAACCAACCTTTGGAAAGCAAAAAAATCATGGATTTTTTTGAAAGATCAGGTATTGCATTTAATCTTCGAATTGCCTCATCCCAGTCTATTTTGTTGATATTCTGAAGGAACTCCACACCCTTTTGAACCGCTGGTCTGTGATTTTCCAGCCACTTGTTCATGCGGTCCAGACCGTCTTGAATTTCCGGGGCTCGGTGCTCTATTGCTCTTGAAATTTGATTCAGAAATACTTCGGCAATTGAGATGTAGTGTGGTTTTTTTTGCATGGTATCTTTGTGAATTTTTTGATATTTATGGATTGTGCTACAAGTATGCTGGATATTTATCGACTATTTTTTGTCGTATTTATCCATGAGTCGGTGGCACACGCCAAGTAGCGCATGAATAGCCATGCTGACTTCATGGTAGTGCTCTTCTAGGTCGGGCTGAGTTACGTGGAGTAGGTCACTTGCTGCTGGATTAATTCCGATAAGCTCGGGTCGCCACATTAGGGTATGCAAAGGATCGACCTTAAGAAATTGAGCATTTATACCATGGACCAAGTCATGCCGGAAAAACGATTCTTTTTTTGCGAATTCTAAAATTGCAATCATTTCTTCTTTTTCATGAGAAAGTGATCGGGTGGTAGAGAAAGCCACCCTTATTAATTTTAGTTTTTTGGTAAAAGAAATGGGTTTATTGGGTTCTATCTTTGGTGTAATATTTTGGCGGTCTAGGATAATAATTATGTCATATAGGCAGCATTCTAATGATGACGAGTTTCTGACATAAAGGCCAAGCCACGCATTATAGTCGCGATCACTTTCAGAATGAAATGGGAAGAATGGATTCGAATGTGCCATGATTTATTTCACTTTTTTGATATTTTTAGATGAAAAACAAAGTATAAATTATTACGTAACTTCCATTCTTTAGTAATACTCCATGGTCATGCCATCCATTTCTATTATGGAGTCGTGCCATAAGGCGCGGAATCGAATTGGTCTTATGGGTGAGGTTTGTTGGATTAAGACTGTATATTACGTCTTTCATCCTTCGTGTAGGTTAAAAATTTCCTATTGGTTGTCCTCATTGAACTGGCTCGATGGCTCGATGGAGTGCGAAGCGAATTTGTCAGCGGTGTCCTGTTGACTTCCTCATCGCGCAGCCTGATCCCTTGCCCTTCAAACAAGAGCAAAACCACTGGCGAAGCCTGATACTGTGCAGCAAGGCTCACTTTTTTAGAAACAATTTTATCCTTCCTGTTTCTTACTTCGATAGATATACTGTATAAAAACACAGTATGTGAGCCAATCATGAATGCAACATTAGCAATACTTCAACTTTTCCAGCCAGGTGTATTGCAGGTGCCTTTACCGCTTGCGCAGTACCCAATTCCCAGTGCGCGGCCGGAAATTTCCCATCGGATATCCGCCGGGTTCCCGTCGCCGGCCGCCGACTATACGGAAGATGGCCTAGACCTGAATGCACTGCTGGTGCAGCATAAGGCAGCCTCGTTCTTTTTCACGGTCGAAGGCGACTCGATGCGCGACGCCGGCATCCTTCACGGCGACAAGGTGGTAGTCGACCGCTCCGTTTCACCACTTCACGGTCATATTGTCATTGCGGTGATCGATTCCGAATACACCCTCAAGCGCCTTTATTGCCAGCGGGGCACGGTAGAGCTGCGTCCGGACAACCCTGCGTACAAGTCGATCTGCCTGGCCGAAGGTAGCGAGCTGCAGATATGGGGCGTAGTGACTGGCGTCGTGCGAAAGCTCCGGGTGTGACATGGGCGACCCGACCAAGCAGATTTTTGCGCTTGTCGACGTGAACAATATGTACGTCAGCTGCGAGCGTGCCTTCAATCCACGCTTGCGCGACCGCCCGGTGGTAGTGCTTTCCAATAACGATGGCTGCGCCGTGGCCAGGTCGAACGAGGTCAAGGCATTGGGCGTGCCGATGGGCGCACCCTGGTTCCAGATGCGCGACCTGGCGCGCCAGCACGGAATAGTGGGCCTTTCCTCCAATTACACCCTGTACGCGGACATGAGCAACCGCATCATGACCATCCTGCGGACCTACAGCCCCAATGTCGAGGTCTACTCGATCGACGAATCGTTTCTCAGCCTGAACGGCTTGGGCGGCCTGTGGACATCCCCAACCGCCATGGGGCAAGATATTCGCGCCAAGGTGGCGCAGTGGACCAGCCTACCCGTTTGCGTGGGTGTGGGCCAGTCGAAGACACTGGCCAAGCTAGCTAACCACGTGGCAAAGAAATTTCCGCTATTCAACAGCGTTGCCGACTTCACGACCATGTCGGACGCCCGGACCGCCTGGCTGTTGCAGCGCATCGAAGTCGGCGAGGTATGGGGCGTCGGCCGCCGCATCAGTGCCAAGCTGCGCGCCATGGGCATCAACACCGTGCAGGACTTGAAAGACGCGCCACCGAGCACCATGCGGGCACATTTCGGCGTCGTGCTCGAGCGCACGTGCAACGAGCTGCGTGGAATATCCTGCCTGGAGTTGGAGGAGGTGGCGCCGCGCAAGGAGATTGTGTCGTCGCGCTCCTTTGGCACCATGGTCATCACAGCGGCCGAGCTGGGCGAATCGATATCGACCTATGCCGCGCGCGCCGGCGAGAAGCTGCGCGGTCAGCATTCCCTGTGCGGTGCTGTCCATGTTTTCGTGCAAACGAACAGATTCCGGGAGCGGGACGAGCAATACAGCAACGGCATCACCATCCCCTTGGTGGAGCCCAGTGCTGATAACCGTGTTCTGGCGGGCGCCGCGCTGCAGGGCCTGGCCATGATCTTTCGCGAGGGGTTCAAATACAAGAAGGCCGGGATCATGCTGATGGACCTGCAGCCGGATACGCGGCGCCAGGGCGTCTTATTTGATGCGGGGCAGGACCGGGCTCGGTCAGTGGCCACCATGGCTGCTCTGGACGCGCTGAATGAACGGTTCGGCCGGGATACTGTGCACTTGGGATCGGCGGGCCTGGTCAGGCGCTGGGCAATGTTGTCCGAGAACCGCACGCCACGCTATACCACCAGCTGGACCGAGTTGCCGAAAGTGCTGGCGAAGTAGGCCGGTAGGCGAGTTCAAGGGAGTGATGTGCAATGAGTAAGTTTCGAAAGCCCCTCAGCATCGAGCAGCTTAAAGAGATTCAGGAGCGCAGCGACTCGCCCGATATGCGGGCGGTGCTGTGGGAAGTGCGGCGCCTTCGTGAGATAGCGGCGACCGCAGACGAGCTGGAGCGGAGCCTGGGTCCGCGTGTCGACATGTCTGGGCTGATCCGTGCCTCGCTTCGGGTGCAGCTGGATGGCGAGCCTTGCACCGTCTCGATGCCTCCATCCACATGAATGTAGCCAGTCAGCGTGCCGGGCAAGATCGTCCGGCGGATGCCCAGCCGGCTACGCGCTGTTGCTGGTCGACCAGCACGATGACTTGGCAGCCGACTGCCGTGCTGCCATAGTTCAGTTGCAGGTATTCGCCCTGATGTTGATAGCTGGCGGGCGTGCCGTAGCGGGAGGCGAGTGCGAAGCTGTCCAGTCCCATCAGATCGCCGCCGCGGTGTTGGGCAATGCCGCTGGACTTGCAACTGCACAGTGTAAGCAAGAGGAGGGCGCCCAGCGCGAGCTTCATTGCAATCTTTCCATTTGGGTTATGCTTACAGATGGCGGTGCCTTCTATTATGTTGGGTGCCTACCTACCCGATCTTGTGCAGCCTCAGAAAGAGGCGAAGAAGCCGCCAAAACAGGGGCGAAATTTGGGCGAAAACGTAGACATTTCCAGACTTTTCCAGACATTTATACAGAAGCGGAAATGGCATTCCCACTATGTCTACAGAGGTTTGAGAATGTTTAAGACAAGAGGCAAGAATTTCTGTATAATCTGCTTTTGCGCCAATAGGAAATGCTATGCGTCTACTTCAAAAAGCACTCACATTCGATGACGTGCTGCTCGTCCCAGCCTACTCCAACGTTCTGCCCGCCGATACGTCCCTCAAAACTCGCCTGACCCGCAATATCACCCTGAATATTCCCTTGCTGTCCGCAGCCATGGATACGGTGACGGAAGCCCGTCTGGCCATCGCGATGGCCCAGGAAGGCGGCATCGGCATCATCCACAAGAATTTGAATCCGAAGGACCAGGCACGTGAAGTGGCCCGCGTAAAGCGTTTCGAAGCTGGCGTGTTGCGTGATCCGATCACGATTCCGCCGGAAATGAAAATCCGCGACGTGATCGCCCTGACGGAGCAATATGGCATCAGCGGTTTCCCTGTCGTCAAAGGCAAGGAAGTCGTCGGCATCATCACCAACCGCGATTTGCGCTTTGAAAAGGAACTCGACGCGGAAGCTTCCGCCAAGATGACCCCGCGCGAAAAACTCGTGGTCGTCAACGAAGACGCCGATACGGCCGAAGCCAAGCGCCTGATGAACAAGCACCGCCTCGAGCGCGTGCTGGTCGTCAACGACGCGTTTGAACTGCGCGGCCTGATCACCGTCAAGGATATCCAGAAATCGACTTCCCACCCGTTCGCGTCGAAAGACAGCCAGGGCAAGCTGCTGGTCGGCGCTGCTGTCGGCGTCGGCGCCAAGGATGAAGAGCGTATCGACCTGCTGGTCGCCGCCGGTGTCGACGTGCTGGTGGTCGACACGGCCCACGGCCACTCGCAAGGCATCCTCGACCGCGTACGCTGGATCAAGACCAAGTACCCGCAGGTGGAAGTGATTGGCGGCAACATCGCTACCGCCGCCGCCGCCAAGGCGCTGGTGGAATACGGCGCCGATGCCGTCAAGGTCGGCATCGGTCCTGGCTCGATCTGCACCACGCGTATCGTCGCCGGTGTGGGCGTGCCGCAAATCACGGCTATCTCGAATGTTGCCGAAGCACTGGAAGGCACGGGCGTGCCATGTATCGCCGACGGCGGTATCCGCTTCTCGGGCGATATCTCGAAAGCGCTGGCCGCTGGCGCCTCGACCGTCATGATGGGCTCCATGTTTGCCGGTACGGAAGAAGCACCGGGCGAAGTGATCCTGTACCAGGGCCGCAGCTACAAGTCGTACCGTGGCATGGGTTCGCTGGGCGCGATGTCCGATGGTTCGGCTGACCGTTATTTCCAGGACGCCACCATGAAGGCCGACAAGTTCGTGCCTGAAGGTATCGAAGGCCGCGTTGCCTACAAGGGCAGCGTGCTGGCGATCATCTTCCAGCTGGTGGGCGGCGTGCGTCAATCGATGGGTTACTGCGGTTGCGCCACCATCGACGAACTGCGCGAAAAAGCGGAATTCGTGGAAATCACCTCGGCCGGCATGCGCGAGTCGCATGTCCATGATGTGCAGATCACGAAAGAAGCGCCAAACTACCGTTCAGAGTAATTAGCGACAGACCAGACCGGCGCCTAGTGCGCCGGTTTTGTAATGACCTCAGATAAAGTCCCCATCATGCATTCTAAAATCCTCATTCTCGATTTCGGTTCCCAAGTCACCCAGTTGATCGCCCGCCGCGTGCGCGATTCCGGCGTGTTTTCCGAAGTCTTCCCGTATGACGTCAGCGACGAATTCGTGCGCAACTATGGCGCCGCCGGCGTGATCCTGTCGGGCAGCCACAATTCGACCCTGGACGGCGATTCGCCGCGCGCGCCGCAAGCCGTGTTCGAGCTGGGCGTTCCCGTGCTGGGCATCTGCTACGGCATGCAAACCATGGCGGCCCAGCTGGGCGGCAAGGTGGAAAACGGCCTGGTGCGTGAATTCGGCTACGCCGAAGTGCGCGCCCGCAGCCACACCAAGTTGCTCAACGGTATTGCCGACTTCGTCACCGACGAAGGCCACGGCATGCTGAAAGTGTGGATGAGCCATGGTGACAAGGTGCTGGAAATGCCGCCAGGCTTCAAGCTGATGGGCAACACCCCGAGCTGCCCTATCGCCGCCATGGCCGATGAAGAGCGCCAGTTCTACGGCGTGCAATTCCATCCGGAAGTGACGCACACGGTGCAGGGCAAGGCCATGCTCGGCCGTTTCGTGCATGAAATCTGCGGCTGCAAGTCGGACTGGAACATGCCTGATTACATCAGCGAAGCGGTGGAAAAAATCCGCGCGCAAGTCGGTACCGATGATGTCATCCTGGGCCTGTCCGGCGGCGTCGATTCGTCCGTCGCGGCAGCGCTGATCCACCGTGCCATCGGCGACCAGCTGACCTGCGTCTTCGTCGACCACGGCCTGCTGCGCCTGGACGAAGGCAAGATGGTGATGGACATGTTCGCCAAGAACCTGGGCGTGAAAGTCATCCGCGTCGATGCGGAAGAGCAGTTCATGGGCCACCTGGCCGGCGTCACCGACCCCGAGCAAAAGCGCAAGATCATCGGCCGCGAATTCGTCGAAGTCTTCCAGGTCGAATCTGGCAAGCTGGTCAATGCCAAATGGCTGGCGCAAGGCACGATTTACCCGGACGTGATCGAATCGGCCGGCAAAGGTAAAAAAGGCCAGACCATCAAGAGCCACCACAATGTGGGCGGCTTGCCGGACACCATGAAGCTGAAATTGCTCGAGCCGCTGCGCGAACTGTTCAAGGACGAAGTGCGTAAACTCGGCGTGGCCCTGGGCTTGCCGCATGACATGGTCTACCGCCACCCATTCCCGGGCCCAGGCCTGGGCGTGCGCATCCTTGGCGAGGTCAAGAAAGACTACGCCGACCTGCTGCGCCGCGCAGACGCCATCTTCATCGAAGAACTGCGCAACACGCCGTATGAGCCGGTCGTGGTTCCTGGCTTCGACCAGGATAGCGTGCCGACCAACTGGTACGAAGCGACGAGCCAGGCGTTTGCCGTCTTCCTGCCCGTCAAATCGGTGGGCGTGATGGGCGATGGCCGCACCTACGAGTACGTGGTGGCCCTGCGCGCCGTGCAAACGCAAGACTTCATGACGGCCCACTGGGCGCACCTGCCGCACAGCTTGCTGGGCAAGGTCTCCAACCGCATCATCAATGAAGTGCGCGGCATCAACCGTGTCGTCTACGATATCTCGGGGAAGCCGCCGGCGACCATCGAGTGGGAGTGAGTTTCCTCTAGGAAACTTCAAATGCCGGAATGACTGAGTAAGCCAAAGCCCTGTTTTTACAGGGCTTTTTTATGCTATAGATGTTGGCTTTCATTGTCTGCTGTGCTGGCACAAGGTCGCGCATCTGTTTACTAGTGGTAATTCGATAGATGAAAGACAGTTACCAAACAGGTAAAGTTCTCAAGAAATAAATAAAATTGCCATACAGAAATAATTATTTTATAATCTACTTAGGAAAATAATTACGTAAGGCAACATATGCACCTGCGCTTGACGCCATGGTGCGGTGTATTTTTGTTCAGTGGCACCCTGTGTGCCGCCGTGTCCGCGCAGACCCGTCCCGAAATTGCACCGCCCCTTCCCAACACGCCTGGCGCCAGCCAGCGCGACGATGCCAGCCAAGAATTGATACGCCAGCAAGAACGTGAGCGCCTCCTGCGCCAGCAGCAGGAGCGCAATCCCGACGTGCGCCTGCTCGAGACGCCGGCGGCCGTGTCCGCCAACCGCTTGCCCGCAGGCGAGTCGCCGTGTTTTACGATTGACCAGCTTGTGTTGCGTGGCGAGGACTCTGCGCAGTTCCAGTGGGCGCTGGCCGCCGCCGTGCGCGACGACCTGGGCGCGGTTGACGCACCGCTGGGCCGCTGCCTGGGCACGCAAGCCATCAATGTACTGATGGGGCGGCTGCAAAACGCCATCATCGCGCGCGGCTATGTCACCACGCGCGTGCTGGCTGAGCCGCAGGATTTAAGCAGTGGCACGCTGGCCTTGAGCCTGATACCGGGGCGCATCCGCCAGATCGGCTTTGCGCCCGGCACCAATCCCCGCGCCACCTGGTGGAACGCCGTGCCGGCGCGGCCGGGCGACTTGCTCAATGTGCGCGATACGGAGCAGGCGCTGGAAAACTTCAAGCGCGTGCCGACGGCCGAAGCCGACATCCAGATCATGCCGGCCGAGGGCGGCAACGCCAAGCCGGGGGAGAGCGACCTGCAGATTCAATGGAAGCAGGGCTTGCCATTCCGCCTGGCGCTGGGCCTCGACGATGGCGGTTCGCGCTCGACCGGCAAGCTGCAGGGCAGCTTGACCCTGTCGTATGACCATTGGCTGACCCTGAACGACCTGTTTTACCTGAGCCTGAACCAGAACGTCGACGGCGACCGCAACGGTCCGCGCGGCACGGCCGGCATGGTGGCCCACTATTCGATTCCCTACGCCTACTGGCTGCTGGCCTTCACTGTCAGCGACAGCCGTTACCACCAGTCCGTGGCCGGCATCAGCCAGGACTACAACTACAGCGGCGCCAGCCAGAACAAGGAAGTCAAGTTGTCGCGCCTGGTGTACCGCGACGCCTCGCGCAAGACGACGGTGTCCTTGCGCGGTTGGCAGCGCGCCGCGCAAAACTTCATCGACGACACGGAAGTGGAAGTGCAGCGCCGTCGCATGGCGGGCTGGGAGCTGGGTATCGGCCACCGCGAATTTCTGGGCCAGGCCACCCTGGACCTGAACCTGCAGTACCGGCGTGGCACTGGCGCAATGGACGCGCTGGCGGCGCCCGAGGAAGCGTTTGGCGAGGGCACCTCGCGCATGCGTTTGCTGCTGGCCGACGCGGCCCTGTCGACGCCGTTCACGCTGGCCGGCCAGCCGCTGCGCTACACAGGCAGCTGGCGCATGCAGCACAACCGCACGCCGCTGGTGCCGCAAGACCGCTTCGCCATCGGCGGACGCTACACGGTGCGCGGCTATGACGGCGAAAGCAGCCTGTCGGCCGAGCGTGGCTGGCTGCTGCGCAACGAAGTCGGCGTACCGCTGGGCAGCAGCGGTCAGGAAGCGTATGCGGGCCTCGACCATGGCGAAGTGGCGGGGCCGTCCGCCGCCTGGCTGATTGCCAGCAACCTGACAGGCGCCTTCGTCGGCTTGCGCGGCCAGTGGCTCGGCGTGCAGTACGACGCCTTTGTCGGCTGGCCTGTGCGCAAGCCCGACCTGTTCCGCACGGCCGGCCATACGGCCGGCTTCAGCCTGAACGCCAGTTACTAGGACGCCGCCACCCGCCAGCCGTTCTTTCCCCCTTTATCGCATCATTTAGTTGTCAGTAGGATATTTCATGAACAAGAACCTGTACCGCATCATCTTTAATAAACGCCGTGGCCAACTGATGGTCGTCGCCGAAAACGCTTCTTCGCAAGGCAAGGCGGCCAAAGGGGAAGGTGGCCTGGACAGTGGCGTGTTTGGCGGTGATGGCGGTGGCGGGATCAATGGCAAGTTGCGGCCGCTGGCCTTGGCGATATTTGGCGCGCTGGGCATGGTGGCCTTTGTGGCTGGCCCGGCCATGGGGCAGATCGTGGCCGACCCGAATGCACCGGGCAGGCAGCGTCCGACGGTGGTGCAAAGCGCGAATGGCGTGACGCAGGTCAACATCCAGACACCGAGCGCGGCGGGCGTGTCGCGCAATACCTACAGCCAGTTCGACGTGACGACGAATGGCGCCATCCTGAATAACAGCCGCGGCAATGTGCAGACGCAGACGGGCGGCTGGGTGCAAGGCAATCCATGGCTGGCGGGCGGCAGCGCACGCGTCATCCTCAATGAAGTCAATTCTGCCAACCCCAGCCAACTGCGCGGCTATGTTGAGGTGGCGGGCCAGCGCGCGGAAGTTGTCATCGCCAACCCTGCCGGCGTGGCCGTCGATGGCGGCGGTTTCATCAATGCCAGCCGGGTCACGTTGACGACGGGCACGCCTATCCTCAATGGCGGCAACCTGGACGGCTATATGGTGCAGCGCGGCGTGGTCACCATCAACGGGCGCGGCCTGGACACCTCGCTGAGCGACTACACGGCGATCCTGGCGCGCGCCGCGCAGATCAATGGCGGCATCTGGGCGCAGGAACTGAAAGTGGTCACAGGAACTAACCAGATCGATGCGGCGCATGGCGTGGCGGGCGCTGCGTCCGGCGTAGGGCAGGCCCCAGCCTACGCGCTGGACGTGGCGCAACTGGGCGGCATGTATGCGGGCAAGATCACCCTGATCGGCACGGAAGCGGGCCTGGGCGTACGCAATGCGGGCGTAATGGCGGCCACGGCCGGCAACCTGGTACTGCAATCGAATGGCTGGCTGAGCAATAGCGGCAATATCCAGTCCGCAGGCGCGGGCAGCCAGAGCAGCATCGCCGTTACGGGCGACGTGGCCAACAGCGGCACCGTGTATGCGGGCGGCGACAGCCAGGTGCAGGCGCAGGGCAATATTGCGAACAGCGGCGTGATCGCTGCCCAGGGCAATGTCAAGGTGCAAGCCACGGGCGCGGCAGCGCGCATCGATGCCACTGCTGGTTCGGTACTGGCGGCTGGCTTGAATCTGGACAATACCTTGGCCGCCAGCGGCAAGCTGAGCGTTTCTGCTGGCGCCACCATTGCCGTGCATGGCACGGCGGTCGCGGGCGGCGACAGCAGCCTGTCGGCGCGCCAGCTGGACCTTGCTGGGGCGCAGGTTTCTGGCGGGAACGTTAGCCTGGGCGCTAGCGCCGGTGACCTCGACGCCAGCCGCGCGCAGGTCAGTGCACGCGGACGCCTGCAGCTGGACGCGGCGCAGACCGTGCGCAGCGATGGCGGACAACTGACGGGCCAGCAACTGGGCGTGAACGCGCACGACCTGTCGAACGTGGGCGGCCAGCTCATGCAGCTGGGTAGTGGCGATCTCGCCATCAGCTTGCCGGGTGCGCTGGACAATACGCGCGGCGTCATCGCCACGAACAGCCAGGCGCTGCGCCTGCACGCCGCCAGCCTGAGCAACCAGGACGGGCAAATCCAGCATGCGGGCACGGGCGCGCTGGAGATCGGCGCGGCGCAGATCAACTTGCAGCGCGGCAGCATCATCAGCAACGGCGCCATGGCGCTGACGGGCGAGCAGGTCGACCACCGCGATGCCCGCACGGTAGCGGGGCAACTCAGCATCAATGCCGGTAGCTTGGACAACCGGGGCGGCAGCCTGGCGCAGAGCGGCCAGGGAGTGACTGGCGTGCAGGTGCGCAACGGGCTGGACAACCGCGGCGGCGCGCTGGAAAGCAATGGCGCTTTGAGCGTGCAGGCGGGTCATGTACAAAATCAGAAGGGCCGTATCGTCTCGGGCATGGACCTGGCATTGTCCACTGGCGCGCTGGACAACACCGAGGCGACCCTGGCTGCGGGCCGTACACTGCGCCTCGACAGCGGCGACGTCAACAACACGCGCGGCCAGATCCAGGCAGTGGCGGGCGATGCGGCCTTGACGGTCGCAAAACTGAACAATACGGCCGGTAGCGTGTTTGCCGGTGGCAACCTTGCCACCTGGGCCAGCGAAGCGCTGAACAGCGGCAACCTGTATGCGGCCGGCAACCAGGCGCTGCAGGTGAGTGGCGCCGTCAGCAACAGCGGCGTCATTGCCGCGCAGGGCGACAACCGCATCGACGCCAGCCGCATCGACAGCACCGCTGGCAGCTTGCTGGGCGCCGGCATCCGCGCCGACGGCAGCCTGGCCGGCAGCGGTCAGCTGCAGCTGACGGCTGCGCAAGCGATCGCGGCCCACGGCCAGAACCTGGCCGCCGGCAAGACCAGCATGCACGCCACCGCCATCGACCTGAGCGGCAGCCAGACGGGCGGCGCGGCCATTGATTTGAATGCCAGCGCGGGCCATGTCGTCACCGATAACGCGCTGGTGACGACCACCGGCCTGCTGTCCGTGGCGGCGGCCGGCAGCGGCCAGGCCCTGTCGAACGTGCGCGGCACCCTGAGCGCGGGCCAGCTGGACCTGAAAACGGGATCGCTCGACAACCGCGGCGGCACCCTCATCCAGACGGGCAATGGCGACACGGCATTGCAAGGCAGCACCCTGGACAACACGGACGGGCGCATTGCCGTCAACAGCGCCAAGCTGGCACTGCAGGCCGACAAGCTAAGCAATCGCGACGGCAGCATCGAACACGCGGGCACGGGCAGCCTGCACATTGAAGCAGCGCGCTTCGATGACGAACGGGGCAAGATCACGGGCAATGGCCGGGTCGACATCCAGGCGGAGACGATCGATCACCGTCATGCCGTTACTTCCGGGCAGCAGGTAACACTGCAGGCCGGCCAGCTGGACAACAGCGACGGCACCCTGCAGCAGACGGGGGCAGGGCAGATGCGCGTGGACGTGGCGCAAACGCTGGACAATACGCGTGGCAACATTGCCGGCAATGGCAGCCTGCAGCTGCAGGCTGCTGTGCTGGACAACAGCAAGGGACGCATCACCTCGGCCGCTTCGGCTGATATCGCCAGCAAGGGTGCGCTGAAGAATACGGATGGCGTGATTGCCGCCACGCAGGCGCTGCAGTTGGCCGGTATCGGAATCGATAACACGCGAGGCGTATTGCAGGCGGACAATTTGCGTCTCGATGCGACGACCTTGCTGAACCAGCAGGGGACGGTGAGCGCTGGCACGGACCTGACGGCGCGCCTCAGCGCAGACGTGAACAATGCGGGCCTGCTGTACGCGGGCCGCAACCAGCAACTGACGGTGGGTGGCTTGCTGAACAACAGCGGCTCCATCGCCTCCGTCAACAACACGACGATTTCCGCTGGAAAAGTGACCAGCAGCGGCCTGCTGGGCGCAGGCATCAAAGCCGATGGCAGCCTGGGCACGGCGGGTGATCTGACCATCAATGCCGATGGCATCGTGCAAGCGAGCGGGCAGAACCTGGCGGCGGGCAGCGCTGTGCTGAAAGGTGATTCCATTGATTTGTCGGGCAGCCAGACGGGCGCCGCCAACATCGCCATCACCGCGCGCAGCGGCGATGTATTGACGAATAAAGCCGTCATCTCGGCCAGCAACGTGCTGGCCATCACGGCCAATGCAAATAATGCCCAGTCCCTGGTGAATACCCAGGGCCAGCTGGTGGCAGGGCAGTTGCAGCTGAACGTCGCCAATCTGAACAACGCTAGCGGCGAGATCGTGCAGACGGGCGCGGGCGATACGATCATCACCACAGGCAAACTGGACAACACGGCTGGCCGCATCGCCGTGAACAGCGCCAACCTGGCCTTGAACGCGACGGTCTTGACGAACATCAATGGCAAACTGGAACACGCGGGTGCCGGCATCCTGGCCATCCACGCGGGCCAGTTCAACAACCAGTTTGGCAAGATCACGGGCAATGGTTTGGTCGATATCACGGCAGCCACGTTGGACCACCGCAATGCGACCACTGTGGCCAATCGGCTGACCGTCAACGCGGGCAGCCTGGACAACCGCGCCGGCAGCCTGGCGCAGACGGGCACAGGCTTGATGACGGTCGCGGCCACGGGCCAGCTCGACAACACAGGCGGCAAGATCGAGGGCAATGGCGATGCGCAGGTCAAAGCGGCTACCTTGCTGAACAACACAGGCCGCATCGTGGCGGCGCAGGATGCCGAACTGCAGATAGGCAGCCTGGACAATACGGAGGGCATGATCGCGGCAGGTCGCAACCTGGTATTGGGCGGTGGCGACATCGACAATACCAAAGGACAATTGCAAGCCGTGGCGGGCAACGCCACCATGAACGTGGCGAACTTGAACAATGCGGCAGGTAGCGTGTTTGCCGGCGGTAATCTGAGTACCACGCTGGATACTTTGAGCAACACGGGTAGCCTGTATGCGGCAGGGAATCAATCTCTTACGGCAAAAGGTGCCGTCACGAACACGGGTGTGATCGCGGCGCAGGGAAACACCAGCGTCACGGCAAACAGTCTTGACAGCGGCGCAAGCAGTCTCATTGGTGCGGGTATCAAGGCCGATGGCAGCTTGGGTACGGTAGGCGACTTGACGGTGAGCACCACGCAAACGCTGGTCGCGCATGGTCAGGTTCTGGCTGCCGGTAGCGCCAATCTGACAGGCGCCAGCATCGACATCGGCGGCAGCCAGACCAGCGCCGCGAACATCGGCCTGACGGCAGTACAGGGCGATGTCAGCACGAATAAAGCCGTGGTAACGACGCCGGGCGCGTTGAACATCACGACCAGCGCCACCTTGCACAACACGGAAGGTGCCTTGCAGGCGGGCCAGCTCGATCTGCACGTAGGTAATCTTGACAACACCAAGGGCACGGTACTGCAAACGGGTACGGGTAATACCATCATCCAGACCAGCAATCTGGATAACACGGCAGGGCGCATCGCTGTCAACAGCAACAATCTGACCATCGATGCGACCACGCTGACGAACCGTGATGGCAAGATCGAGCATGCGGGAACAGGCATCTTGTCCGTGCAAGCGGGCGTGCTGGACAACAGCAAGGGCCGCATCACGTCCGCCGCCTCGGCGGAGATTGTCAGCAAGGGCGTGCTGAAGAATACGGATGGTGTGATCGCCGCCACCCAGGCGCTGCAGTTGGCAGGTATCGGAATCGACAACACCCGAGGCGTATTGCAGGCGGACAATTTGCGTCTCGATGCGGCGACCCTGCTGAACCAGCAGGGCACAGTCAGCGCCGGCACGGACCTGACGGCAAAAGTGAGCGGTGACCTGAGCAATACCGGTCTGCTGTATGCAGGCCGCAACCAGCAATTGACGGTGGGGGGATTGCTGAACAATAGCGGTTCGATTGCGTCGGTGAATAACACGAATATTACTGCTGCCAAAGTGACCAGCAGCGGCTTGCTGGGCGCCGGCGTGAAAGCCGATGGCAGCCTGGGTACGGCAGGAGATTTGACCATCAATGCCGATGGCGTGTTGCAAGCGAGCGGCCAGAACCTGGCGGCGGGCAGCGCGGTGCTGTCCGGCGAGGCCATTGATCTGTCAGGCAGCCAGACGGGGGCGCGCAACATCGCCATCACCGCACGCAGCGGCGATGTCCTGACGAACAAAGCCGTGATTTCCGCCAGCAACGTACTGGCCATCACGGCCAATGCGAACAACGCACAGTCGCTGGTGAATACCCAGGGTCAGTTGGTGGGTGGTCAGTTGCAATTGAATGTGGCGAACCTGAACAACGCCAGCGGCGACATCGTGCAAACGGGCACAGGCGACACCATTTTCACCACAGGCAATCTGGACAACACAGCCGGCCGCATCGCCGTCAACAGCGCCAACCTGGCCCTGAACGCGACGGTCTTGAAGAACATCAATGGCAAGCTGGAGCACGCGGGTGCGGGCGTTCTGGCCATCAACGCGGGCCAGTTCAATAATCAGCACGGCAAGATCACGGGAAATGGCAAGCTTGACATTACTACAGTCACCCTGGATCACCGCAACGCCACGACCGTGGCGAACCAGCTGACGGTCAACGCCGGCACGCTAGACAACCGCGCCGGCAGCCTGGCGCAGACGGGCACAGGCTTGATGACGGTCGCGGCCACGGGCCAGCTCGACAACACAGGCGGCAAGATCGAGGGCAATGGCGATGCGCTGGTGAAAGCAGCTACCTTGCTGAACAACACAGGCCGCATCGTGGCGGCGCAGGATGCCGAGTTGAACATCGGCAGCGTGGACAACACGGATGGAACGGTCGCGGCTGGCCGTCATCTGGCATTGACCGGTGGCGACATCGACAATACCAAAGGGCAATTGCAGGCTGTCGCTGGCGATGCGACCTTGAAGGTTGGCAAGCTGAACAACACCGCGGGCAGCGTGTTTGCCGGCGCCAACCTGAATGCCACCTTGGCTAGCCTGAACAATACCGGCAGCCTGTACGCGGCCGGGAATCAATCCCTGAACGCCAGCGGCGTCATCGTCAACGCGGGCGTGATCGCGGCGCAAGGCAATACCAGCCTGATGGCCAACAGCCTCGACAGCAGCGCAAGCAGCTTGATCGGCGCGGGCATGCAGGCCGATGGCAAGCTGGGCACGGCTGGCGACCTGACGATCAGCACTACACAAACGCTGGCCGCGCATGGCCAGAATCTGGCGGCGGGCAAGGCGGCCCTGACGGGCGCCAGCGTGGACTTGTCTGCCAGCCAGACCGGTGCAGCGACGATCAATATCACGGCACGCACTGGCGACGTCAGCACGCATCAAGCCGTGGTCAGCACGCCTGGCGCCTTGACGATCCATGCGCACGATACCTTGCGCAATACGGAAGGGCAACTCAGCGCCGGCCAACTCGATCTGCACGTGGGTAAGCTGGACAATACCAAGGGCACATTGATACAGACGGGCACGGGCGACACCTTCATCCAGACGGGCAAGCTGGACAACAGCGCCGGGCGCATCGCCGTCAATAGCAATGACCTGACCCTAGGCGCGGCCACCTTGACGAATGCGGGTGGCAAGATCGAGCATGCGGGTGCAGGCACTCTGGCCATCACGGCGGCCAACTTGCAGGGTGCCGGCGGCAGCATCATCGGCAATGGCACCGTCGATTTCAAGGCCGGTCTGTTCGACCATGCCAACGCCACCACCACGGGGCGTACCCTGAGCGTACAGGCTGATAGCCTGAGCAACCGGGGCGGTCATTTGCTGCAGACGGGCGCGGGCGGCATGACGGTCGCCGTCACCGGCCAGCTCGACAATACGAGTGGGGAAATCGCCGGCAATGGCGTGTTGTCGGTGCAGACCGGCAACCTGGACAACAGCAAGGGCAAGATCACCTCGGCCACTTTCGCCGACATCGTCAGCACTGGCGCACTCGTCAATACCGACGGCGTGATCGCGGCAGCGACCGATCTGCACTTGGGCGGTGCCATCGACAATACGCGCGGCTTGTTGCAGGCAGGCACTGGCGCCTTGAGCCTGGACACGGCCAGCCTGCGCAATGCGCAAGGCACGCTCAGCGCGGGCACGGATATCACGGCCAAGGTCAGCGGCGACGTGCTGAACGCTGGCGTGCTGTATGCGGGGCGCAACCAGACCCTGGACATCGGCGGCTTGCTCAGCAATACAGGCTCGCTGGCTGCCCTGGGCAATACGACGATCACGGCGGGCAGTCTGAACGGTAATGGATTGCTGGCCGCAGGCATGCGCGCCGATGGCAGCTTTGCCTCGGCTGGCGATCTGACGGTGAAAACGGGCGGTGCCTTGCAGGCTGCTGGCCAGAACATGGCGGCAGGTCAGCTGCAATTGACGGGCGCATCGGTCGACGTGGGCGGCAGCCAGACCAGCGCGGCGAATATCGGCTTGACGGCCTTGACGGGCAATGTGACGACCAGCAAGGCGATCGTATCGACCAATGGTTTGCTGGCCATCACGGCCAATGCCGCCAACGGGCAGGTACTGGCCAACCAGGGCGGCAGCCTGAGCGCCGGGCAGTTGGCCATGCGCGTTGCCAACTTGGACAATACCAAGGGCACCTTGATACAGACGGGCGCCGGCGATACGGTCATCGAAACGGGCAAGCTGGACAATACGGGCGGGCGCATTGCCGTCAACAGCGCCAATCTGCGCCTGCAGGCGGGCGACCTGACGAATATCGACGGCAAGATCGAACATGCGGGCAAGGGTGTGCTGGACATCCGCGCCACGAATCTGTATGGACAGCGGGGCCAGCTCACGGGCAATGGCGCGCTGCAGGTGGCGGCCAATTACATCGATCACCGCAACGCCAGCCTGCTGGCGCAGCAGGTGGGCGTCTCCGCCGGCATCCTCGACAATCGCCAGGGACAGATCACGCAGCTGGGCACGAGTGCGGCAACGGTACTGGCCAGCACGCGCCTGGACAATAGCGGCGGCAAGATCGAAGCGAATGGCAATGTGCGCGTGGAAACGGGCGAGTTGCTCAACGACCATGGCCGTATTGCGTCCGCGCAGGACGTCAATGTGGCAGCGACGGGCAAGCTGGACAATACCGGAGGCGTGATCATTACCGGGCGCGACCTGACAGTGGCCGGCGGCAAGGTGCACAATACGCTGGGCCAATTGCAGGCGGCAGGCGGCAATGTGCAATTGAGCATGGACGAACTGCTCAATGAACAGGGCAGCATCGTTGCCAGCGGCAATCTGACGACGACGGCAGGCAGCGTGCGCAACAGCGGCAGCCTGTTTGCCGGCGGAGAACAGGTGCTGAAGGTGAGCGGAGCGTTGGAGAATGCCGGCGTGATCCTGGCCCAGGGCAACAACACGATCAGCGCCAATAGCGTCAACAGCGGCGCGGCCAGCCTGATCGGCGCGGGCGTGAAAGCCGATGGCAGTTTGCAGGACAGCGGCAATCTGCAGGTCACGGCGCAGCAGGCGCTGGGCGCCCACGGGCAGGTGCTGGCGGCGGGCAATGCCATTCTGGGCGGCGGCAGCGTCGACCTTGGTGGCAGCCGCAGTAGCGCCGCCAATATCAGCCTGACGGCCAGCGTGGGAGACGTCAGCACCAGCGGCGCCGTGGTCACCACGCCGGGAGCCTTGACGATCAAGACCGGTGCGAATAACCAGACCTGGAACAACCAGCGCGGCGATATCAGCGCCGGCCAGCTGGCCGTTGGCGTGGGCAACCTGAACAACCAGCAAGGCAGCATCGTGCAAACGGGCACTGGCAACACCGTCATCGAGCTGACATCGCCAGCGGGCGCGCTGGACAACACGAGCGGCCGCATCGCCGTCAACAGCGCCAATTTGACCCTGAAGGCAGCCACCCTGACGAATACGGATGGCAAGATCGAGCATGCGGGCAGCGGCACCTTGAACCTGCAAGCGAACCAGCTGAACGATCTGCGCGGACAGATCACGGGCAATGGCGCGCTGGTCGTGACGGCCGGGGCGATCGACCACCGCAACGCCAGCACCATCGCGCAGCAACTGAGTGTGACGGGTAGCACTCTGGACAATGGCGGCGGCAACCTGACGCAGCTGGGTAAAGGCGATACCAGCATTCAATTGACCACCAGTCTGGACAATCACGGCGGCACCATCGCCAGCAACGGCAACACCAGTATCGTCGCACCGACCCTCAACAACCAGGGCGGCAAGCTGCAGGCGGCCGGGAGCGCCAACCTGACGGTGACGGCGAACAATGTGCTGGACAACAGCCATGGCGGCGCTATCGCCGGTGGCGGCAATGTCGTGCTGGGCGCAGGGAATCTGCTGAACCAGGGCGGCAGCGCCACGGCGGGCGGGCAGCTGACGGCGAACGTGGCGCAGGCATTGAACAATGCGGGCGGCTTGCTGGCCGCCACGGGCAATATGACTGTGAACGCGGCCAGCGTCGACAACAGCGCTGGCGGCAAGCTGGCCTCGGTACAGGGCCAGTTGCAAATGATCTCTACCGGCGCCACCATCAACAATGGCGGCACCCTGCAAGCGGGTGGCGACATCATCCTGCGTAACGGCGGCCTGTCGAATGTGCAGGGAACTATAGCGGGCGCGAACGTCACGCTCGACACGCATGGCCAGCTCTTCAACAACACGCAGGGTACCCTGGTGGGCGCAGGAACCGTCAACTTGCAGACGGGCATCCTGGACAACGATGGCGGCTTGCTGCAGTCGGGCGGCGCCATGGTCATCGACACGCACGGCAACGCCTTGCTCAACACCAATGCGGGCGCGTATGCAGTGCGCCATCCCGGCAGTGCCGGTGGCATCAGCAGCGGTGCCGGCCTCAGCTTGCAAACGGGCAGCTGGAACAATGCGGGTGGCTATCTGGGCGCGGCAGGCAACATCGCGGGCAGCGTGGGCCAGCTGGATAACCGTGGCGGCCAGATCGTCGGCAAGTCGGCGCTGGACCTGACCCTGAGCGGCTTGCAAAACCAGGGCGGGCAAATCCAGGTGCTGGGCAATATCGGCTTGAACGCCGGTGGCGGCAGCATCAACAACCAGCAAGGCTTGATCCGTTCCGGCGCTGCCGTCACGTTGACGGGCGGCGCGATCGACAATGCCAGCACCCTGGGCGCGAACCAGGGCATCGAAGGCGTGCATGTGACTTTGAACAGCGCTAACGTCAGCAATGTGCAGGGCGCGGTGCGCGCCGATGGCAACCTGGCGATCAACAGCGCGGGCAGCGTCAACAACACACTGGGCATGCTCAGTGCCGGTGGCGCGCTGACGCTGCACGATAGCGGTCCTGGTCGTGGACTGGCCGTGACCAACACGGGCGGTACCATCATCGGTGGCGTGCGTACCGATATCCGCGCGGGCAGCCTGAGCGGCGACGGCAAGGTGCTGTCGCAGAAGGATCTGGCGCTGGACCTGGCCGGCAACTTTACGCTGAACGCAGGTGCCGAGATCATGGCCAATGGCAATGCGGATATCACCATTGGCGGATTGCTGACCAATGCAGGGAAGGTTCAAGCGCGTACCACCCTGACCCTGGGCGCGGCGAATTTCGACAACGCGGCCACGGGCGACCTTAATGCGGGCACAACGCGCGTCAACGTCGGCGGCGTACTGAACAACCGGGGGGTGATCGACGGCATCAGCACACAACTGAACGTGGGCACGCTGAACAACGTCGGCACGGGCCGCATCTATGGCGACCATCTGAGCATAGCCGGCGGCACCGTCAACAATGACGTGGAAGGCGGCGTGGCGGCCACCATTGCCGCACGTGACCGCCTCGATATCGGCGTCACCAAACTCAACAACCGCGAACACGGCCTGATCTTTAGCGGCGGCGACATGGCCATTGGCGGCTATCTGGACGGCAACCGCACCGCCACGGGTTGGGCGGAATCGGTGACGAATGCCAGCGCGACGATCGAGGCGTTGGGGAACCTGGATCTGAGTGCGAATCAGGTCAATGTCCTCAATAACCATCTGGTTTTTGATGCTGGACGGGAAACGACAGAAACAGTAACCGAGTATCAGATATATGGATCCGCGAACAGGTATCGCGAAGGTACTCCGGGATTGAAAATTGTTATGATGTTGCATCGACCCGGCGAGTTATCCAGTTTAGAGACTCCAGACGGTGCAATTTCAGTCCTCTTCTTTCGTCGGGATATAACTCGAACCATTTATGAAAGTGCGATAGTTAGTTCTGATCCGGGACGAATTATTGCAAGTAACAGATTAAAGATTAATTCAAATTATGTATTAAATGACAATAGTCATATTATTGCTGGTGGTGAGCTGGCAATGGATCGTGTAGTTTTGCACAACAAAACTACACGAGGGGGGGGAAGTATTCACGAAAAAGGTGTGTCTTACTTTATTAGCCCTACTCGCGGTGGCGGTGGACAGGAGACGCTTATTGAAAGCACACCAATTAATACAACTGAGAGTTTTCCATCGGCCAATATTGACACGGCTCGTAACGAGCAATTTACGGCGCCGGGTGGCCAGGGTACCCGACCTGCCAATGTGGCAGCAGCTGGCGTCAGCACTGGGGCGGAGCACATAGGGAATACATCTGCAAGTATTAATACGTCAAATGTTGTCTTGGGTTCGGTCGGGGTTGGAAACGCCAGCAATGTGAGTGGCAAGAAAATCGCTCACGTCGATGGGGGAAGCACTATCCAGAGAACTGACCGCGCTGGTAATTCAACCGTAGATGCGGCCATCGGTGTCGCTCCGGCCAACCAGCTCAAGGCAGCGAAAGGTGTCGCCGCCGATACTGCCTCTGAATTGAATCATGCATCGGCTGTGGCGGCGGGTCTTATTGCAGGACAAAGCGCAGCGCTGGCATCCGGTAGTAAAGGTATGGCTGGCAGCACGCGCACGGGCGATGCGGCTCGCACTGTTGCCGTTGACACGGTGTCCAGCGCGCGTGTTGATGCTGCCAGCGGTGCTGGCCAGCATGGCGCAGGCGTTGATGCGTCCTTGTTATCTCGCTCGTCTGTGGGTTCGGTCACGGTGGTATCAGGCGGCAATGGACCCGGTGGCGCCGCTCATGATGGCGCCCTCGGCCGGGCAGGCGAGATCGCAACGCTGGCGTCGACTGCGCTGGCTGGTGTCAACGGCGCGCAAGCAAGCGCCGGCACGGGGTTGAAGCCGCTGAAAGACGTGGCTATCGCAGCTTCGACAGGAAGTGCTGCACACGCAGGTGCTGTCGGTGGAATGGGGCAGGTGCGCATGAATGGCATTACTCAGGTGAAACTGGGCAATCCATCCACGCGCGCACAAGTGGTGCGGACCACTGGTTCATCGCTGCAGATTCCGAACGCCAGTCTGTATAAAGTGAGCTCTGCACCATCGTCCCGTTATCTTGTGGAAACGGATCCGCGCTTTGCCAGCTATCGGGAATGGACGGGTTCCGACTATCTGCTCAACCAGGTAAAAAACGATCCATCCGTGACGCAAAAGCGCCTCGGCGATGGCTTCTATGAGCAACGCCTGGTGCGCGAGCAAGTTGCCGCGTTGACGGGACAGCGTTTCGTCGGCGACTACAGCAACGACGAACAGCAGTACAAGGCCTTGATGGATCAGGGCATTGCCTTTGCCAAGCAGTGGGACCTTCGTCCCGGCATTGCGCTGACAGCGGAGCAAATGGCGGGGCTGACCAGCGATATCGTCTGGCTGGTGGAACAGGAAGTCGTTCTGGCCGACGGCAGCACGCAAAAAGTGCTGGCGCCGCAAGTGTATGTGCGCGTGCGCGAGGGCGATATCGATGGCCAAGGGGGATTATTGGCCGGTAAGGAAGTCAATCTGAATCTCGAAGGCGATTTGACCAATAGCGGTACGATTGCCGGACGCACGATCGTCAAGCTGAATGCGGAAAATATCGACAACCTCGGTGGGCGCATCACGGGCGATGCCATTTCTGCCAATGCCAGGACGGACCTGAATAACATCAGCGGCACCATTTCCGCCAACAGCGAACTGCAAATCACTGCGGGCAGGGATATCAACGTGAAGACCTCCACGCTGGCATCCAGCAGCAATGATGGTAAAAACAGCTACAGTCGTACCACTCTGGATAAGCTGGCTGGTCTGTATGTCACTGGCAATGGTACGGCCGGCAGCGGTAATTTGCTGTTATCTGCCGGGCGCGACGTGACTATCGCGGGTGCTTCCGTCGTGAATACGGATACCGGTGGCGGTATTGGTATTGCAGCCGGCCGTGATATTGCCGTCACGACGGTGAGCAGCGGTAGTGAGTTCAAGTTGTCAGGTCCTGGGCAGCGGCATACGACCGACACGTCCAGCAAAGAGACCGCCAGTACTATTTCATCTGCCGGCGATATTCGCCTGAGTGCCGGTGATAATATCCAGCTGAAAGCGGCAAATGTCCAGGCAGCGGAAACGCTCCAGCTATCTGCGGAACGCAACATCGATATTGCGACGGCACAGGATACAGAAACGCGTCAAAGCTGGTATGGCAGCAGCTCGACCAAGAGTGCCACCCAGGGCAGCGAGCTGGGCGGCAAGCAGATCGTCATGCTGGCTGGCAACGATATTAATAATGTTGGCGGCCAGGTGATCGCGACAGACAAGCTCATCGCCGGTGCGGGTCGCGACATCAATGTGGTCACGACCACGGTCAGCAACGCCAGCTCGAAATGGGCGGGCAACAGTGAAACCAGCACCGTCGTCGACAAGGTCGCCGGCATGTATGTGACTGGCACGGGCGAAGGCAATACGCTGATCGTGCAGGCGGGCCGTGATATGACGCTGACTGGCGGCGTCATCGCCAATGCCGCTGCAAATGGCCAGACCAGCCTGATCGCGGGCAATAACCTGACCCTCAATACCGTCGCCGTCGCCTCGACCCACGACGAAGTGCGTAACGCTAACAATTACCGCAAAGAAAGCAAGACCGGCGAAGTGGGCAGCCAGATCATCGGCGCCGGCAATGTCAATTTGCAGGCGGGCAATGACTTGCTGGCCCGCGCTGCGAATGTGCAGGCGGGCGGGGCGCTGGGTCTGGTGGCGGGCAATGACATCAGCCTGGTCAATGGCGTGGCCACCGACAGCCTGGATGTGGCAAGCAAGGTCAAGAAGAGCGGTACTTTCTCCAGCAAGACCACGACCACGCGCGATCTCGTGCAAACCAGCACGGCGCTGGGGACTTCATTGACGGGCAATACCGTCGATATCGTCGCCGGGCATGATTTGAAGGTGGCGGGTTCATCGGTACTTGCGCACGAAGCAGCCAACTTAATTGCGAAAAACGATATCAGCATCGAGTCCGTCGGACTGGACGGCAAGGAGATTCACTCCAAGCAAGTCAAGAAGAGCGGCACCTTTGGCCTGAGCAAGTCGCTGACCAGCCAGGCCGACGATGGTCGCACCGTTACCCAGGCGGGAAGCGCCGTCAGTGGCGGCAGTGTGACGATGGTGGGCGGGCGCGACGTCGCCATCAAGGGCAGTACGGTGGTAGCCGATGGCAACATTGACTTGACCGCCTTGCGTAACTTGAGCATCGTCAGTGCCGAGAACGACAAGGACACGACGTCGAGCAGCTTCAGCAAAAAGTCCGGCTTTATCGGCAGCATCAACCAGCCAGCTTTTGGTACGGTAAAGACCACCAGCGATGGTAAGAACTCGGGCGTGGCGCAAGTGGGCAGCCAGATTGCCAGCCTGGGCGGCAATGTGTCGCTGCGCGCGGGCGAGACGTATACGCAGACGGCCAGCGAAGTGCTGGCGACCGGCGCGGGCGCGAATGGCGGCCTGCCTGGCGATATCAGCATCGTGGGCAAGAATGTGCTGATCAAGGAGGCGTATAACAGCAATGCCAGCGAGCAGCACACGACCTTCAGCAAGGTGGCCCTTGGCGGTACGGTCAACGTGCCGATTGTCGATGCCGTGAAAAGCATCGGCAGCCTGGCGAAGGCAGCCGAACAGACGAAAGACTCGCGCATGCAAGCCCTGGCGGCCGTGACTTTGGCATCGAAGGCCACGGATCTGGCTGGCATGGCTGCGAAGGGATTGACCAACACTGCTGGCATCAAGATCAGCGTCAGCCTGGGCAGCAGCAAGAGCGAAAGCGAGATGCACCAGAGCAGCAGCACGGTGGTTGGCAGCGCGGTCAATGCAGCCGGTAATGTCAGCATCGTTGCGACCGGGGCAGGGGCGGGCAGCGACTTGACGGTGGCCGGCAGCAAGATTGGCGCGGGCGGCAATCTTACCTTGTTCGCCGACGACAAGATCAACTTGCTCGCGGCGCAAAATACGGCGACGCAAACGAGCAAGAACAGCAGCAGCGGTTCCAGCATCGGCGTCGGCTATACCTTTGGCGGCACGCAGAATGGTTTCAGCCTCGATATTGCGGCAAACCAGGCGCGCGGCAAGGCTGATGGCACGGATAGCTATTACACCAACACCTATGTGACAGCTGGCAAGACGGCGACCATCATCAGTGGCGGCGATACGACCTTGCAAGGCGCGATCCTGGCGGCAGATACGGTCAAGGGTGCCATCGGCGGTAACCTGAACATTATCAGCCTGCAGGATACAAGCACGTACGCCAGCAAGAGCAGCAGCGCGGGCTTCAACATGAGCTTGTGTATTCCTCCGTTCTGCTATGGCGCCAGCAGCGTCGGAGGCAGTGTCTCGAAGAGCAAGGCCAAAGGCGACTTTGCCAGCGTCACGGAACAAAGCGGCATCAAGGCGGGCGACGGCGGCTTCCAGATTAACGTTGCCGGCAATACCGATTTGCAGGCCGGCGTGATTGCCAGCAGCGGCAAGGCCATCACGGATGGCAAGAACTCGCTGATCACGGGTACGTTAACGACGAGCGAGTTGCAAAACAAGGACCAGCATTCGGCGAGCGGGTTTAGCTTGAGCGGGTCAGTTAGTGGGAAGTTAGGTGACCAGAGTACGGCAAGCACTGCCAAAGACGAGGCCGCAGCGGGTGCGAAATCGGCGCCAGGGGGTTCTGGAGGTATTGGTAACGTATCCGGTAGCCAGAGCAGCACGACAAGCTCGGGCATCAGCGGCGGCACTATCTTGATCACGGACGCAGAGAAGCAACAAGCGCTGACGGGCAAGACGGCGGCGGAAATGCTTGCTGAACTGAACCGCGATGTCAGCAGCGAGAAAGATAGCAGCGGTGCCTTGAACAAGGCGTGGGACGGCAAGAAGCTGGAGAAGGAAACGCAGGCCCAGATGGCAATCACGGCGGCGTTCGGTTCAATGGCTGCGAAGGAGATCGGGGATTATGCTGACAAGAAAATGAAAGATGCCAGGGATGTGGGCGATCTGGCGGAGGCCGCGAAATGGGAGGAAGGCGGGGTTTATCGTGTTGCTGCGCATACGGCGGCCGGTGCACTTGCGGGAGGTATCGGTGGCGCGCTTGGCGCTGGGGCCAGCGCTGCGGCCATGCCCAAGATTGGTGAGATGATCGACGGTATGGATCTGCCTGAACCCGTCAAGCAGGCCTTGGGTGCGGCGGCAGCCACGTCGATTGGCGTTGCTGCCGGAGGAGGGGCTGGTGCGGCGACAGCATTTAATACCGATGTCAATAACCGGATGCTGCATCCGGGTGATCGCCAAAAAGCAAAGGCCTTAGCTGAATTAAGCAAGGGTAAATATACCGAAAAGCAAATATTGGACGCTATGCGCTATTCGGGGTTGCGTGACGAGGCAGGCAATATTGTTGTTGCTGAAAATACACAGGAAACCTTCGTTAGGAACGTCGATATTAGAACGGGAAAGACGATACAAGAGACATTAGCGGCTGACAATACTATGTCTTTGGTGTCTGTTCACGGGGACCAAGTCACCTTACTTGAAAAAGCTCCGACTCGGCCGAGTAATGACTTGATGGCCTACATTACTGCCAATACTGGTGGTAAGTCCAGCCCCTATGTATTGACACCTGGACCCACCTATGTAACGAGTCAGTCCTTGCCAACGGCACCTGAAGGTACGAAGCGCGTGACCATGACTGTCGACGGAGCGGTGTACTTCCCCCTTGTCGCTCCGTGTCCAGCGGTTAGCTGCACCAATGGTGATCCTATTGCTAATGCCATACCAGATGCAGGAACCAAAGCTTACAATGAAGCTGTTGCACGTAAAACCGAGAGGGAAGTTGAAATTTTTACGGCGGTACTTGGCTTAGGCGGCGCAGCTATTCGTGGAGCAGGTGCCATTGTCAATTTAGCGACGAAGACAAGTGTTGTGGCACGGGGGGGCGAGCTGGCGGGATTAAGTAGCGTAAACGCGGCAGCAGCGGATGGATTTGCTCCGTTTAGAAGTAAGTTGGGATTCGACTTTGAAACCAATCTAACTCCTACACCCAATGGATCGTTTATTTCTCTTTCTTCACGCCAAGTAGTCTTAGAGGATGGATCAATTGTCTTGCAAAAGAGCGGCGCACCGGCCAGTGAATTTAGAGGTACTTTTAACTCAAAGACTGGGAACCTAAATGTCGACTGGATGGGTAGTGCGCAACAGGGGAACGGCCTCGGGACGGAAATGATGTCCCGTGCGGTTGAGAACATTGGACCTTCCAACGTAAGATCAATATCGGGTAGATTGGATGAGTTGAATAAGAGTTTATTTAATGAGTATTATAATGAAATTGGATATGATGTTATGCAATCGATATCAAAAATACCAGCCGGAAAAATACGAAAATCAATAGGCTATGGCGATTTGCAATATTCGAATGGAGTTATAACGGGAAGCAAGAAATGAAAAAAGAGAGCATGGTAAAAGAAGAATTGATAGACAAATTATTGAAAATTGATGGCTCTATGGAGTTATATAAATTGCTGATGGGTATTTCTGATTTTAATCGTGAGAGAGATAATGTTGATTACTCTTTGGGGGAGGCTAAGTTAATTTCAGCAGCAAGAAATCATTTGTCATTTGTGGCAAAATTTGGAAATAAAGAATCTCACGTAATTGTTGGTGAGAAACACTATTTTTCTTATCCTGATAAATTCAATGAATGGATTCAGGCAGGTGCTCCGGGGATTTTTATTGAAGAACTGGAGCTTTGTTTGAGTACTAAAAGCAGTAGCATCGGCAGATAATGTAACGGCGGGCGAGATGGCAAACTCGATAGCAACATTCCCAAAGAGGGGGCGGGGTCAGGTCCGACTTTAAGAGGGAGCGGAAGGGGGCGGGGTCAGGTCCGACTTTTGTACACGGTCTCAACCTTTGCCGTCGTGATCGACAGCAAGTTGCGCTTTATTAAATGCCAATACGGCCCGACTGACTGTCTTGCTCGAGACGTGAAAAGCGGTGGCGATGTGGGACATGGTAAAAGCGGTAGACAGATAAGCGCGTGCCATTGCCTCGTCTCTGTCGCGATAGCGGACCTGATATTGCGCGAGTGACAGTGTGACCGCGCGGCGCTGCTGCCTTGGCGTATCTTTGAAGGAAGGGGGCGGGGTCAGGTCCGACTTTTGTACACGGTCTCAACCTTTGCCGTCTTGATCGACAGCAAGTTGCGCTTTATTAAATGCCGATACGGCCCGACTGACTGTACTGCTCGAGACGTGGAAAGCGGCGGCGATGTGGGACATGGTAAAAGCGCTTGACAGATAAGCGCGTGCCATTGCCTCGTCTTTGTCACTATAGCGGGCTTGATATTGCGCTAATGACAGTGTGACAGCTCGGCGCTGCTGCCTTGACGTATCATTGAGTGCATTGGACCGCTGCGATTGCTGATGTGCCGAAACGAAAGCGTCATCGGCCAGGAAAATCTGGTGACCGGTTTGAACAAGCGGATTTCCTCTTCCGTTCCGTCCGCGACAAACTGGCAATGACGGGTTTTGCTGGTGAGGGTATTTTTGAGGGTATCGGCAACTGAATGGTTTGGAAAGCACTGAAAAATCAGGCGCTTAGCCAGCTCATTGACCATCGAGTGGGAATAATCTCCCATCCGGCAGCGTAAGCTAATACCAGATCAATGAAGCAGCTAAGCGTCTGATTCTCAATTTTTTAAGCGCCAGTCGCAAAATCGCTGGCGATATCTGCATGGGCTATGCCGTCTGCCCCAAACTGACCAGGCGGCCCAGCGTCTCCTGTGCATTCATGGACTTGGCCAGTGACACGGCAGTCATGCCGCGGCTGTCCACGGCATCGATGCGGGCGCCGTGTTGCAGCAGCAGGTCGAGGATGGCCAGGCGGTTGAACATGGCGGCCATCATCAAGGGGGTCTTGCCATCCGGACTGTTGCCTTCCACGTTGGCGCCGTGCCGGAGCAGCAGTTCGGCGATGTCCAGGTAACCCTTGTAGGCCACGCCGGCCAGCGGCGTCTGGCCCTGGTCGTTCGGGACGTTGGCGTCGGCGCCTGCTGCGAGCAGCAGGCGCGACGTTTCCAGGTGGCCATGGTAGCTGGCCAGCATGATCAGGCTGTCGCCTTTTTCGTTGCGAAAGTTCACTGGCACGCCCTGAGCCACCATGGCGCCCAGTTGCTGCGTATCGCCTTCGCGCACGAGGGCGAACAGGCCCTGGATGAATTCCAGGGTTTCGGCATCCATCGTTGGCGGGAGTTTTCGTGCTTCGGTGTTCATCGTGTTCTTTCTGCGAACGTTAAATGGATATTGAAGTATTGGCCGGGAAGTGTCAATTGTACGAGTTCCGCTCATCATGAGAGGCAAATGCGGCAGGTGCTTTGCTTGTAAATTTCCATTATTAAACTATATTGGAAAATGATGTGATTTTTATATCGCGTCAGTTATTCCGATTCGGAAATTTAATACTTCCAGAAATTCCAAAGGAGGGACGGAGCATGAGTGCGATGTTAGAAAAGAAATCCTTGGATAAGCCGGACGAAGTTCGCCCATTCAAGGATGGGGCTGGCCGGATGGCTGTCTTTACGCTTGGCGAACAGACCATGGGGCGCGGCGAATTTGAGCCTGGCTGGCGTTGGAGTCTGCACGTAAAACCGATTGCAGGAACCGATTCGTGCCAGGCAGCGCATACCGGCATGGTCCTTGAGGGACGGATGGTGGTACGGATGAATGATGGCGCCGAAATGGAATATGGTCCGGGTGACGTCTTCTATATGCCACCGGGGCACGACGCCTGGGTGGTTGGAAACCAGCGTTGTGTCCTGTTCGATGTAACAGGCGTCGCAAGGTATGCCAAACCGCAATAAGCGGGGCCAATGTATGCGCGAGACAGTCGCCTACACGCCCGCCGTCAGCGCCTTTTGCCGCGCGGCCAGCGCCGCGCCGATGAAGAGGGCGATGGCCGAGGCAATCAAGCCCCGTTCCAGGCCTGCGGGGCCGTCGGCGATCCAGCCGACGACGATGGGGCCGACGATCTGGCCCAGCGCAAACACCGTCGTGTAGGCGCTGATGCCTGCCGTCCAGGATTGCTGCGGCAGGTTATGCCGTACCAGGGCCGTGGTCGACGCCACCACCGACAGGAATACGGCGCCGAAGACCAGGCCGGAGAAGAACACGACGGGTACAAAGCTCGTCAGTGCGGGCAGGATGGTCACTGCGCCCAGCACGCCATTCAATATCGCCAGCGATTCGCCGCCCTTGTAGCGGTCCAGCATGCGCGCCCAGATGCGCGACGACGCTACCACCGCCAGCCCCAATAAGGTGTAGAACACGGTGATCAAGGTGGCGCTCATGCCTTGCTGCTTGAGCAGGGCGATCACGAAGGTCATGTAGCCGATATAGCCGACGCCAAACATGAAATAGCCTGCCAGACTGGGCAAGAAATCGCGCCAGGCGAAAGGCCGCGGCGTGTCGAGGGTACGCGGCGCTTCGCCGATCACTTTCGCCGGCAAGGCCATGATGGCGGTGGCGAGCAGGCAGGCGATGCCCAGTGCCAGCCAGGGCCACTGCCACGCATGCGCGGCACCGTGCTCCTGGGCGGACGCCAATGCGGCCGGCACCAGCAGGGCAGACAAAGCAATGCCGAAACCCGTGCCACCGTAATACAGCCCGATGTAGAAGCCGGCGCGCTGGCTGTGCATGGAACCGAGCCGCGCCGCCAGCACGCCGCCGGCGATGAACATGAAGGCGCTGGCTACGCCCGCGCACACGCGCTGCAGGAACAGGGTGGCCGTGTCGCTGACGAGGCCCGACATCAGCATGAAGATGCTGGCCAGCACGGAACCGATGATCAGCAGGCGCCACACGCCCAGGCGGCGCATCAGGGCGGGCGTGGCCAGGGCGCCGAGAAAATAGCCGAGTGCATTGAAGGTGTTCATGGCCCCGGCCAGCAGGTAGGACCAGCCCAGGTCGGCGCGCATGGGCGGCAGCAGCAAGCCGTAGGAAAAGCGCGACAGGCCGAGGGCGACGGCGGCGCCCAGCGAGAGCGCCAGCGCCGTGGCCAGCGGATGGGCCGGGGAATGATCGTGTGTCGGCATGGCCTTGGGACCCGTTTATGTGAACAGCGTGGCGTTGGCGCCGGGGCAGGCCGGCGGGCGAGGTCTGTGAGTGACAGTGGCATAGGGCGCTGACGACACGCTTTTTTACTATCAAGTTAATGAATTGGCGCTGGGAAGTCAAGCAGGGCCGCACCTGTGTATGGCGGGCAATAGTGCAATCCTTGCCATCGTTACTTTTGGAGAGAATTGTGAGACATGCAATACCATATAATTGCAATTAGGAAATTAACTTGCTTAAAATCAATTTTGCAGGTGGCTCCTGATCCTCCATATCATAAGGGCACTATGAACAAGAATAAACCCGGCGCGTTGTTGATTGCAGCGCTGATTGGCGCGGCGTTGGCTGGCTGCGCTTCCGAATCCTCGCAAGCTTTGGCTGTCCCTACGGTTGCCAGCGCAGCCCGTCCCTACGTTGGTCCACGCACGCTGATCGCTGTCGGCAAGTTCGACAATCGCTCGAATTTCATGCGCGGCATCTTTTCCGATGGCGTCGACCGCCTGGGCAGCCAGTCGAAAACGATCCTGATTGCGCACCTGCAGACGTCCAACCGTTTCAACGTGCTCGACCGCGACAACATGGCAGAACTCAAGCAGGAAGCCGAGTTCAAGAAGCAGGGCCAGAATATCAAGGGCGCCGATTTCGTCGTCACGGGTGACGTGACCGAATTCGGCCGCAAGGAAGTGGGCGACAAGCAATTGTTCGGCATCATGGGCCGCGGCAAGACGCAAGTGGCCTATGCCAAGGTTACCTTGAACGTCGTCAATATCGCCACCTCGGAAGTCGTGTACTCGGCTGGCGGCGCCGGCGAATACAGCCTGTCGAACCGTGAAGTACTGGGTTTTGGCGGCACCGCCAGTTATGACGCCACCCTGAACGGCAAAGTCCTGGACCTGGCCATGCGCGAAGCGGTCGAGCGCCTGGTGGCTGGCGTCGAAGCGGGCGCATTGCGCAAACAATAAGGTATCCCATGAAAACAATGATGAACAAGGGCGCAGCCCTGCTGGCGCTGCTCGCCTGTGCCGCCCTGACCGGTTGCGCCACGCAATCGAAGACCCTGTACCAGTGGGAAGGCTACCAGCCGCAAGTGTATGAATACCTGAAGGGTGAAAGCCCGGAGCAGCAGATCGCCGCCATGGAAAAAGACTTGCAAGTGATCGGTGCCAAGGGCAATCACGCGCCGCCGGGTTACCACGCCCACCTGGGCATGCTGTACTCGATCGCGGGCAAGCCGGAGCAGGTCGCGGCGCAGTTCGAAGACGAGAAAAAACTGTTCCCGGAATCGACGCCGTACATGGATTTCCTGTTGGGTAAATTGAAAAAAGGCGAGAAATTATGATGTCGCGCATGTTGAAAATGGCCCTGTGCCTGGGTCCTGCCATCTTCATGGTCGGTTGCGCCACCAAGCAGGCGGCATACGACTACACCGCCTTCAAGGCAGCCAAGCCCCGCTCGATCGTGGTCTTGCCGCCGCTGAACAATTCTCCGGAAGTCAATGCCGGCAACAGCGTCTATGCCCAAGTAACCTATCCGCTGGCCGAAGCGGGCTATTATGTGCTGCCGGTGGCCGTGGTCGGTGAAACCTTCAAGCAGAACGGCTTGACGAACGCCGCCGATATCCACGGCGTCGATGCGAAAAAGCTCAACGAGATCTTTGGCGCCGATGCGGGTCTGTACGTGACGATCTCCAAGTACGGCACGACGTACGCCGTGATCGACAGCGTGACGGTGGTATCGGTCGATGCCAAGCTGGTCGACCTGAAGACGGGCGCCTTGCTGTGGCAGGGCGCGGCCAGTGCGTCGAGCAACGAAGGCAATAACAGCGGTGGCGGCGGCCTGATCGGCGTGCTGGTGACGGCGGCTGTCAAGCAGATCATCAACACCAGCACCGACGCCAGCCATCCGCTGGCTGGCACGGCGAATGCGCGCATGCTGTCGGCCGGCGTGCCGAATGGCCTGTTGTACGGCCCACGTTCGGAACGCTACCTGGCGCAGTAATGGCCTTACCAGGCCCGGCGCTTTGCCGGGCCTGTCGCAATGTCAACGACCGGCCTGCCGTGAGCATGCCCAATGTCGAATACCAGCCCAGTCTCTACTTCATGGTGGCCATGCGGCCGATGGTGGGGCAGACCCATGGCCTGGAGAATTTCCCGGACATGACGCAGTATGCGCGTCCGGTCACTGTCGCCACGGTGGACGTGACGCTGAGTCGCCAGCAGGGCCTGTGGCGCTTCGATTTCAGCGCCAGCTAGAGCGCGCCGACCTGCACCGGCCTGCGCCGGCGCCAGAACGGCGCCGACGGCCAGCGCGTTTCCTGGCCGTAGCAGTACGCCAGGTGGCGTGCGTATGCGGCGCCGATGGCCGACAATTCCCCATGGTAGTGTTGATAGGCTTGCAGCTCACCCTGCAGCGTGCGGTCGGCGGCCTCGGCGGCGGCCAGGCCCGTGTACAGGGCGTTGAAGATGCCTTGCGACGACAGCGGATCGAAGCTCAGGGCGGCGTCGCCGACGGCGAACCAGCCTGGGCCGGCTCCGGTGTCCAGGGTGGCCGTATGGGCAGGCGTGGCCAGGGTTGGTGTATCGGCCGTGTAGCCTTGTTGTTCCAGCAATTCCCGCGTGGCCGGCAAGCGCCGCGCCGCCGCTTCCAGCCAGCCGGTATTTCGCAAGGCGTTGCTGTCGAGCAAATCTGCATCCGTGTGCAGGGCCAGCACGCGGCGCTGGCCGGGCAGGGGGGCGCTGTACCACCAGCCGTCTTCGCACGCCTCGATGTGGGCAAAACCCCGCGCCGAGGGTGTGCGCTCATGTCCATATTGCCATACTGAAACTAACCGGTCGCTGCGCCGGCGCCGCGCCCCGATTCCGCGGGCCAGCCGGGCGCTGCGGCCCGTGGCGTCGATGACAATGCGCGCCGCCGCGTCGCAGGGGCCGCGCGATGTTTCCAGCCGTACTTTCCAGCCGCCATCTTCCGGCGTGATGCCGGCGACCTTGGCCGAAGCCAGCAACGCGGCGCCGCGCCGGCGCGCCTCGTCGCGCAGCCACAGGTCGAAGCTGCCGCGCGCCAGGTGCCAGCCGTGCCCGTCGGGATCGCTGAGAAAATGGTGTTCCGTCCAGGCGCCGTTCCACCAGGCGCGGTTGCCGTGGTAGGGCGCATGACCCTGCCGCAGGAAGGCGTCAAGCAAGCCCATGTCCTGCAGCAGGCGCGCGGCGGCCGGCGGCAGCGATTCGCCGATGCGCGCCAGCGGCGCGGCCAGCCGGTCCACCAGCAAGACCCGGTGCCGCCCTGCCAGGTTCAGGGCGGCCGTGGCGCCGGCCGGACCGGCGCCGACGATGAGCACGTCGGCCTGCAGCACGGTCACAAGCGGTGCCGCTGCAGATGGCGCGCTTTTTCCGTGCCTTCCAGGTCGACGTCGACGAACTCGTCCGGAATTCCCGCCGCGGCGCGCAGCTGGTGCTTGCCGGCTATCGGCTGCGGCAGGTTTTCCACCTGCAGGAAGGCGGGGAAACCGGTCATATCCGTGGGGCCGGGACGCACCTCGACCACGCCCACTTGCGCCAGGTCGGCGATCATGTTGTTGATCTGCTCTTCATAGCTGATGTTACCCAGCGGACGTATCCACGCGGCACGCCGGGCGAAGGCGGCCAGACGGTCGTCGATGGGAATTTCGCGGTTCATCACCGTGTCGTAGGCAAGCTTGCTCATCACCTGGTTCGGCACGCGCGCGGGCCAGAACGTGGGCACGTAGGGATCGTAATCGGACTGGTAGCCGGAGCGGCAGCTGGCCGTGTCCGTCTGCCATGGCACGGCCATCCAGCGCGTCACGCCGCCGGCGATCTGCGCCGAGCAGGGGCTGCCGATATTGTCCGGCGTCAAGACGGCGCCATAGTCGGGCTCCACCCAGCCCGGTGGCCGGTGCGCCAGGCGGAACGGTGCGCTGTACATGCTGGCCTGCCGCATGGGCCAGGTCATTTCGCAGCCGGGGTGGAAGGCGTCGGCCAGGCAGAATTCCATGGCCGCGCGCAGCAGGGTGTCCGGTTGCAGGACCACGTCCACGTCGGCCAGGCTTTGCGGCGGCACCTTGCCGGGCGCGTAGTCGTCCGTGAATTCGCCGGCCGCCCATTGCTTGAGGAAGCGCAATTGCAGATTGCTCAGGGCGCAGTTCTGGCGCGGCGTGTCTGCCGGCGGGATGGCCATCGCGTCGCCATACAGCCACGGCCACGGCGATGGCGCCCAGGCGTCGCGCTCGAACTGGCGGAACTGGTTATAGATGACGTTGCGCCACTCCTTGCGGTTGTCGGACGGGCTGGCCAGGCGCGCCATCCACTCGTCGCGGCTGAACGGCGTGCTGCCATCCCAGCCAAAGGCGGCCGCGAAGCCGGCGTTGACCCATTGCAGGTTGGACAGGCGTTCGAAAATGGGGCGGATATCGTCCTGGAACGAGGGAACGGCCGGCGCGGCAATTTTGCCTTCGGAAACAAACAAGTCGCGCATCAAGTCCCACATGGTGCGCACCGACTTTTGCTGCGGCGCATAGTCGGGCGGCGCGACGACCACCCAGGCCATGTCGACGGGCAAGGCCTGGCCTTGGTAGTGGACCTTGGCGCAGACGGGGCCGTCGGCCGTGTCGTCGTACCAGCCTTCATTGTTGGCAAAGGTGATGGCGCGCGCGCCATTCCACGAAGCGGACTTGCCATGCCCGCCCAGCACGATCAGCCGGCCCATGGCGTCCGTGCGCAATTCGCCCAGGTAGACGGGCGTGCCCAGGAAGCTGCCGCTGTCGAAGGCGACGGCCGGCTGTTCGCTGCCGCTGATCTTGCGCTCGCCCGGCGTGATTGACAGTTGCGCGCGGTCGGTGACGGCCATGTTGCGCAGGAACGAGGGCTGGGTGACATGCGCCTCGGGAATATCGAGCGCGATCTGGAACTGGTACCACGCCGCCTTGGTATTGGCCAGGGTGACGGACCATTCGATGTCGGCATTGCCGGCGTTCAATTCGGCCACCGCCACGCCAGCGGCATTCAGGCCGTAGATGCGAAAGCCGGCCGCCTGGCGTTTGATGGCCCCGGATGCATCGCGGTAATACCCGGCCGGCCGTGCCGCCGGTTCCGGCACCTCCGGTCCCAGAAAGTACTCGCTGGGGCTGTTGCCCACGCGGGCAATGCCGATGGGCGGATAAATCGCCGCCTTGACGATGACGGTATCTTGGGTGGAGCTGGACATGGCAGGCCTTTCCAGGTGCGTGGAGGGAAGGAAAATATACCGCATAAAAAACGCGCCAAATGCGCACATAGTCACGCTAGCGTGAATTCCGGCGCCAGATCGGGCAATGCAGTTGCTGCACAGATTGACTTGTTGCCGGCATGCAGGTATCTTGGGCTGGCATTGCCTGTTTGTTAATATATGAAATAGTATATTCATCCGATATTTTTCTATGCAACCTTTAAGGAATGATATGAAAATCAAGGCTATTTTCTGTGTTGGCGCGGTATCCCTGCTGGCCATTCTGCCCGTATCGCAAGCGGCCCAGCCTGGCGAGGCGCTCGCTGCGGCGGTACCGCTTGCGAAAGGCGTGGCGCTGTTTCCGCAAGAAGGGAATATTCCACCGTTCCGCGGGTCGAAGTAAGGCCACTGCGGCAGCTCATGCGGCGCGGCGCCGGTCAAGGTAAGATGGTGGCTTTTTCAAGACCTTGAGAGGCCCCGGGTGCGCGTATTGCTGGTGGAAGACGATCCGATGATCGGGGAAAGCCTGGTCGAAGGCTTGCGCGGCGAGTGCTATGCCATCGACTGGGTGCGCGATGGCCACGATGCGGAGCTGGCGCTGGCCGGTTTCGCCTACGATTTGATGCTGCTGGACCTGGGCTTGCCCGGCAAGCAGGGCATGGACGTGCTGCGCAGCATGCGCGCGCGGGGCGCCGAGTTGCCCGTGCTGATCATCACGGCGCGCGACGGCACGCCGGCCCGCGTGGAAGGCCTGGACAGCGGCGCCGACGATTACCTGGTCAAGCCCTTCGACCTCGACGAGCTGCTGGCGCGCATCCGCGCCTTGCTGCGGCGCCGGGTCAGCCGTTCTCGCTCCGTCATCGAGCATGGCGCGCTGATCCTCGACCTGGCCAGCCACGACGTCACGTTCGAAGGTGAGCTGATCAAGCTGCCGCCGCGCGAATTTTCCGTGCTGCGCGCCTTGCTCGACCATCCGGGCAAGGTGGTGTCGAAGCGCCAGCTGAGCGAAAAGCTGTACGGCTGGGATTGCGAAGTGGAAAGCAATACCGTCGACGTGTACGTGTACCAGTTGCGCAAGAAGCTCGGTGCGGACAGCATCCAGACCGTGCGCGGCGTGGGCTACAAGATGCGGGTGGCAGCATGCTGACCATCCGCCGCCAGTTGCTGCTCGGTTTGCTGGCCGCCACCTTGCTGTGCGTGCTGGGCGCCGGCATTTCGCTGTTCCGCTCGCTGCTGGAAGAAACCAATGAACTGGCCGACTTGCAGCTGCGCCAGCTGGCCGTGGCCTTGCCCGACGAGTTCGAGACGCAGACGGGCCTGGCCGCCGCGCAAGACCCGGAAGAAGCGTTCGTGCTGCAGGCGTGGGATGAAGACGGCCAGCCCTTGCCCGTCCTGCAGGGCCAGCCAGCACTGCCGCGCTATGCGCTGGCCGGCTTTGCCGATGTCGTGCTGCACGGCGAGGACTGGCGCCTGTACGGCGAAACTCGGCGCGGCCGCTACGTGCAGGTGGCGCAGGCGCAGGCCGTGCGCGACCAGCTGGCCTGGCAAATGACCACGCGCGCCGGCGCACCGCTGCTGGTGTTCGCGCTGATCCTGGCGCTGCTGATCGTCGCCGTGGTCGGGCGCGCGCTGGCGCCGCTGCACCGGCTGGCCGAATCCGTGGCGGGCCGGTCGCCGGACGCCTTGACGCCGCTGGCGGCCGACGACATGCCACCCGAACTGCGGCCAGTGGCCTTGGCGCTGAATAGCCTGATGGGGCAGTTCGAGGCGGCGCTGACGGCGCAGCGTACCTTTGTCGCCGATGCCGCGCATGAATTGCGCTCGCCGCTGACGGCGCTGAAACTGCAGCTGCAGGTGGCCGAACGGGCCGGCAGCGAGGAGGAACGCCGCGTGGCCCTGGCGCGGCTGCACGAACGGCTGGACCGCAGCACGCACCTCGTGCGTCAATTGCTCAGCCTGGCGCGCCATGAAACGGCGTTGACTTCCAGCCAGCTGCACACGGTGGACCTGGGGCAATTGCTGGAAGCGGCCGTGGCCGACCACAGCGCGCTGGCCGACAGCCGGGCGATCGACCTGGGCGTGGTGGAAGCGCCGCCGGCCAGGGTGTTGGTGCAAGCCGATCCCGACGGCTTGCAAGTGTTGCTGAATAACCTGATCGACAACGCCTTGCGCTACACGCAGCAGGGCGGCAGGGTCGACTTGCAGGCGGCGCTGGAAGAGGGCCGGCCGCTGCTGCGCGTGTCCGACAACGGCCCCGGCGTGCCGCGCCAGCATCATGCGCGCCTGTTCGACCGCTTCTTCCGTCCCGACGGCAACGACGCCTGGGGCTGCGGCCTGGGCCTGTCCATCGTGCGCCACATCGCCGAGCACCACCAGGCCGATATCGCGCTGGCCGAAGGGGACGAGGGGCGGGGATTGCAGGTGACGGTGCGCTTTCCGCAAGCGGCGTGAACGGTCAAAAAAAAGCGGATGCCGGCGAGGGCATCCGCTTTTCAGTCACGGGCGAGGCGCTGACAACGCTTACGCCAGCTCGGTGATGAATTGCTCGCGCGCAGGGCGCACTTTTTTCAAGCTCACCAGCCAGTCGCCTGCGTCGGCGCGGTAGCCGAGCGGCAACATGACGACGGAACGCAGGCCTTTTTCGCGCAGGTTCAGGATTTCGTCGACCTTGGCCGGATCAAAGCCTTCCATCGGCGTCGAATCGACTTTTTCCTGCGCCGCAGCGATCAGGGCCGTGCCCACGCCGATGTAGGCCTGGCGCGCCGCGTGCTGGTAGTTGGTTTCCGCATCGCGCTGTGGATACGCGGCCAGGATTTGCTGGCGGTACGCTTCCCAGCCTTCATTCTTGAAGCCGCGCACTTCATTGACCAGGTCAAAGCGCGCGTTGATGCGTTCTACCGTGTAATTATCCCAGGCGGCAAACACCAGCAGATGCGAGGCGTCCGTCACTTGCGACTGGTTCCACGCGTGCGGCTTGATCTGCTCGCGCAGGGCCGGATTCGTCACGACGAAGACTTCGTAAGGATGCAGTCCGCTGGAGCTGGCCGTCAGGCGCACGGCTTCCAGGATGCGCTCGACCTTGTCTTGCGGCACCGTTTTCGTCGGATCCATCTTCTTGGTGGCGTAGCGCCATTGCAGTGTTTCGAGCAGTGCGGACATGTCAATCTCTTTCATAATGAATAGTTCAGATTGGAAATGATAGCGGATTCGGGCATTTCAAGTGCGCTGGACAAAAAAGTACCGGTATAGCGCACTCATGCACGGTTGTCTACAGGCCAAGCATGGCAAGCTCATGTTGCGGGTAGCGCGCGCCCTGCACGCTGGCGGGCGCGATGGCCGCGCCGATGGCGGCCAGCTCGGTGTCGCTCAGGGATATCTGCGCTGCGGCCACGTTCTCTTCCAGGTGCGCCAGGCTGCGGGCGCCCGGTATCGGCACGATGTCAGTACCTTGCGCCAGCAGCCAGGCCAGCGCCAGCTGGGCCGCCGTGGCGCCGCGCGCGGCCGCCAGGCGCTGCAGTTCGGCAACGAGATGGGCATTGGCGGCCATCGCGGGCGGCTGGAAGCGGGGCAGGCTGTGGCGGTAGTCGTCGGGCGCCAGTGCGGCGCTGGAAGTTAGCTGGCCCGTCAGGAAGCCCCGGCCAAGCGGGCTGTATGGCACGAAGCCGATACCGAGCGCGCGGCAGGCGGGCAGCACATCGGCTTCCACGTCGCGGCTCCACAGCGAATACTCGGACTGCACGGCTGCAATCGGGTGCACGGCGTGGGCGCGGCGCAGGGTGGCGGCCGACACTTCCGACAGCCCCAGGTGAAGCACCTTGCCCGCCCGCACCAGATCGGCCATGGCGCCGACCACGTCTTCGATGGGCACGGCGGGGTCCACGCGGTGCTGGTACAGCAAGTCGATGCACTCGATGCCCAGTCTGGACAGCGACGCTTCCACGGCTTGGATAATGTGCTCGGGGCGGCTGTCGACACCGGCCATGCGTTCCACGCCCTGGCCGTGGGGCAATATCTTGAAGCCAAACTTGGTGGCGATGTGGACCTTGCCGCGCAGCTGCTTCAGGGCGCGGCCTACCAGTTCCTCGTTGGCGTAGGGGCCGTAGACTTCCGCCGTGTCGATCAGGGTCACGCCCAGTTCCACGGCGCGGTGCAGCACGCGCAGCGAGCTGGCCTCGTCCGCGCCGCCGTAGGCAAAGCTCATGCCCATGCAGCCCAGGCCGATGGGGGCGACGCGCAAACCGGAGTTGCCCAGTGTTCTGTGTTCCATTGTCATTCCTTTTCAAAAAAAAGATGCGAGGAGTATGGGCGAAGCAACAGCATGCGATAAGATGGTTAATCCTGCATGTATTGCTGAATGAAACTCATGAATGATGGCTGATCTGAACGAATTGGCGGCCTTTGCCGCCGTCGCCCGCCTGCGCAGCTTTCGCAAGGCGGCCCTGGAACGGGGCGTATCCGCCTCCGCCCTCAGCCACGCGCTGCGCGCGCTGGAAGAGCGCCTGGGCGTGCGCCTGCTGAACCGCACCACGCGCAGCGTCACGCCGACCGAGGCAGGGCAGCAGCTCTTGGTGCGGCTGGCGCCGGCCATGCGCGAAATCGATGATGCCTTGCTGGACTTGAGCACTTTGCAGGATGTGCCCACAGGCAAGCTGCGCCTGAACGTGCCCCGTCCGGCCGCCCGGCTGCTGCTGGCGCCCATGCTGGCCAGTTTTGTCGCCCGCTATCCGCGCGTGCAGGTCGAAGTGGTCACCGATGATGGCATGATCGATATCGTGCGCGACGGTTTTGACGCGGGCATCCGCTTCGGCGAGCAGGTGGCGGCCGACATGATCGCCGTGCCCGTGGGCGCGCCGCAACCGTTCGTGGTGGTGGCGTCGGCCGCCTACCTGGCGGCGCATGGGGCGCCAAGCACGCCGCGCAACTTGCTGGAACACGCTTGCATAGGCCGGCGTTTCCCCAGCGGGCGCCAGTATGCATGGGAATTCGAGCAGGACGGGGAGGGTGTCAGCATCGCCGTCGGCGGCCCGCTCGTGTTCGACGATGATGAATTGATGCTGCGCGCGGCGCGCGATGGCGCGGGGCTGGCATACGTGTACGAAGCCGATGCGCGCGCCGATCTCGCGGCGGGGCGCCTGGCGTGCGTGCTGGAGCACTGCATGCCGCCGCCGTCGCGCTACTTCCTGTATTACCCGAGCCGGCGGCAGATGCCGGCCGTGCTGCGCGCCTTTGTCGACTTGCTGCGCGCGCCGGCGTAGTCAGCCGACGGGCGGCGGCGCGGCATGTTCGACCGGCCACTTGACGGTAAACACGCTGCCGCCCGCCTTGCCACGCGTGCAGACGGCGCTGCCGCCATGCGCGCGGGCGATGGCTTCAACCACGGCCAGTCCCAGGCCGCTGCCCGCGTTCAGGTCGACCCTGGCGCTGTCGCCGCGGCGGAACGCTTCGAACACATGCGGCGCCAGGTCTTCCGCGATGCCGGGACCCGCATCCTCGACGCTCAGGTAGTACTGGCCGGCCTGCACGCGGGTGCGCACGCGCAGCAGGCCCGGATGCGCATAGCGGCGCGCGTTGTCGAGCAGGGCCAGCACGATTTGCCGGATGCGCGCCGCGTCGCAGCAGACGGGATGGTCGGACAGGTGCAATTGCAACGTAAAGCCCGCCGCTTCCATCTCTTGCGCCAGCAGGCGGCGCACTTCGCCGATTTCCAGGGTCAGGTCCGTCCACGCCATGCGCAGTTGCATGTGGCCGCTGTCGGCCAGGCTCAGGGTGCGCAAGTCCTCGATCAGGCGTCCCAGGTCCTCGACTTGCGCCAGCAGGCTGGAAAACGGCACTTCCTCGGGCTTGAAGACGCCATCGACGACGCCTTGCAAGGTGCCGCGCAGGATGGTCACGGGCGTGCGCAATTCGTGCGCGATGGCCGCGTTCCACGTTTCGCTTTCCTTGGCGCCCCGCTGCAGGCGCTCGGCCATGCTGTTGAAATCGTCGACCAGCATGGCCGTCTCGCCCAGGCTGCGGTCGCCCGCGAAGGCGCGCGCGGACAGGTCGCCATGGGCCACGCGGCGCACGCTGTCCATCACGGAATTGATCGGTTTGAGGATGCGCGAAGCCAGCTTGAGGGCGAAAAAGGCGGCCAGGCCCAGGCCGAAGATGGTGATGGCGAAAATCCACAGCCATTCGACGGTGCTGGGCGACCAGTCGTCCGGCTCGGACAGCATGCCGGGGTCGATCTTGAAGGCGATGGCAAAGAAGGTCCAGGAACCGATCCAGATGATCAGGATGCTGCTGACCATCAGCACGGACATCGACAGGATGATTTGCCGGTTCAGGCCCGTGAAGCGCATCAGAAGTCGCTTTCCAGGCGGTAGCCCACGCCGCGCAGGCTGGCCGGCATGTTCAGCACGCCCGCTTCTTCCAGCTTCTTGCGCAGCTTGCTGACGTGGCTGTCCACCGTGCGTTCCATAGAATTGCTCTCGGGCATGCACGACTCGAGCAATTCCAGGCGGCTGCAGACGCGCCGCGGCGTGCGCGCCAGGTGCGCCAGCAGGCGGAACTCCGTCAGCGTCAGGCTGAGCATGAGAGGCTGGGCCATGCCATCGCGCAGTACGCTGGCCACATAGGTTTCCTGGTCGATTTCGATGGGGCCGCAGCGCAGGCGCTGGCCGCCGACCGGGTGGTGGCGCACGCGCGAGCGGCGCAGCACGGCCGCCACGCGGGCCACCACTTCGGCCGGATTGAAGGGTTTGATGATGTAGTCGTCGGCGCCCACGCGCAGGGCGGCCAGTTTATCGGCATCCTGGTCGCGCGCCGTGAGCATGATGACGGGCGTTTCGCCGCGCCGCCGCACTTCGGCCAGCACGCCCCAGCCATCGACACGGGGCATTTGCACGTCGAGCAGCAGCAGGTCCGGCGCCAGCGCCAGGTGCTGCTGCAGCGCTTCCTGGCCATCGTGCGCAAAGGCCGTGCGGTAGCCGTCGCGCTCCAGGTAGCCGGCGAGGATGCGGGCGATTTGCGGTTCATCTTCGGCGATCAGGACGAGGGCGGAAGGCGGCGTGGTGGCAAGGAAGGAGGGCTGGCTGGCGCTGTGATGATAGTTCATATAAATAGTCTAGCATTCTTCGCTGTCTCCATCGAATCTCCACATTTCTTTGACGGAACATCCACGTTGGCCTTCTATGCTCTTGTTATCTGTCGACCGGACTGCCGGTTGGGATCAGCCATAGAGAAAAGTCATGCCAGTAAAGTACCTCACCAGGAAAAACATGTTGATCGCCGCGGCACTGCTCAGCCTTGCCGCCTGTTCCAAACCCGCGACGGAAGAAGGCGCCGCGCCGCCCGCCGCCGTCACCGTGCTCAAGCTGCAAGCGGCGCCCGTCGTCCTCAGCGATGAATTGCCGGGCAGGGTGGTCGCCTTTCGCACGGCCGACATCCGCCCGCAGGTGGGCGGCATCGTGCTGCGCCGCCAGTTCGAGCAGGGCGCCGAAGTAAAAGCGGGGCAGAAGCTGTTCCAGCTGAACCCGGCCCCATTCCAGGCGGACGTCGATTCGGCCGCCGCCGCCCTGCAGCATGCGGTGGCCACGGCCAAGCGCGCCAGCAGCCAGGCTGACCGATTGAAACCGCTGGTCGAGGCGGACGCCATCAGCCGCCAGGCATATGACGATGCCGTGGCCCAGCGCGAGCAAGCCGTGGCCACCGTGGCGCAGGCGCGGGCCAGCCTGGCGCGCCGCCGCCTGGACCTGGCTTTTGCCAGCATCGAGGCGCCGATTGCCGGGCGCATCGGCTCCGAACTGGTAACGGAAGGCGCGCTCGTGGGCATGACGGATGCGGCGCCGATGGCGCGCATCCAGCAGATCGACAAGGTGTACGTCGACGTGCGCCAGCCGGCCGCCGCGCTGGCCGCCTTGCAAGCCTCGGGTACCGGCGGCGCGGACAAGCTGCCCGTGACCATTTTGGGCGCCGATGGCCAGCCTCATCCCGTCACGGGCCGCATCCTGTTCTCGGGCATCAGCGTCGATGCGGGTACGGGCGACGCCGTCGTCCGCGTGCTGGTCGACAACCCGCAGCGCCAGCTGCTGCCGGGCATGTTCGTGCGCGCCCGCATCGCCCGCGCCGTGCAGGCAAATGGCGTGCTGCTGCCGCAGCAAGCCGTCTTGCGCAGCAGCGGCGGCCAGGCGCAGGCCTGGGTGCTCGATGGCAAGCACAAGGCAAGCCTGAAACCCATTAGCGTGGGCGACGTGATCGAGCACCAGTACGTGGTCAACGGCGGCTTGAAGGCCGGTGACACCGTCGTCATCGAAGGCCAGGAACGCTTGCAGCCGGGCGCCACCGCCGCGCCGCAGCCGTGGAAGCCGGCCGTCGTGGCAACGGCGGCTGCCGCCAAGGCGCGTTGATGCCCACTTTGAATACAATGAAAGCCTAACGACATGCCTCAATTTTTCATCAACCGCCCCGTCTTTGCGTGGGTGGTGGCGGTCTTCATCGTCCTGTTCGGACTGATCGCCATACCGCAATTGCCGATTGCGCGCTTTCCTTCGGTGGCGCCGCCCAGTGTCAGCATCAGCGCCAACTATCCCGGCGCCACGCCGCAAACCATGAACGATTCCGTGGTGGGCCTGATCGAGCGCGAACTGTCGGGTGTCAAGCACCTGCTGTATTTCGAGTCGTCTACCGATACGTCGGGCTCGGCTTCGATCACCGTCACCTTCCAGCCGGGAACGAATCCGGAAATGGCGCAGGTGGACGTGCAAAACCGCCTGAAAGCCATCGAGCCGCGCTTGCCGCAAGCCGTACGGCAAAACGGTTTGACGGTGGAGTCGGCGTCGTCCGGCTTCCTGATGATCGTCAGCCTGATTTCCGAGAATGGCCAGCACGATGAAGTGGCGCTGGGCGACTACCTGGCGCGCAACGTGACGGAAGAACTGCGCCGCATTCCCGGCGTGGGCAAGGTGCAGCTGTTCGGTTCCGAGCGGGCCATGCGCATCTGGGTCGATCCGGCCAAGCTGGTGTCATACAACATCGCCATGGGCGAGCTGACGGCCGCCATCGCGCAGCAAAATGCGCAGATCGCGCCGGGCCGCCTGGGCGACTCACCCGCCGTGCACGGCCAGCGCGTGACCATTCCGCTGACGGTGCAGGGCCAGTTGCAAACGCCGGCGGAATTTGCCGCCATCGTCCTGCGCGCGAATGCGGACGGCTCGAAAGTGACCATCGGCGACGTGGCGAAAGTGTCGCTGGGCGCGCAAAGCTTCAATTTCAGCATCCGCGAAAACGGGCAAGCCGCGTCGGGCGCCGCCATCATGCTGTCGCCGGGCGCCAACGCCGTGCAGACGGCCAGCGCCGTGCGTGCGCGCATGGCCGAACTGGCGCACACCATGCCGGCCGGGATCAAGTACTCGGTACCGTTCGACACGGCACCGTTCGTGAAAATCTCGATTGAAAAGGTCATCGTCACGCTGTTGGAGGCGATGGTGCTGGTGTTCCTCGTCATGTATCTGTTCCTGCAAAAGATACGCTACACCCTGATTCCCGCCATCGTCGCGCCGATTGCCCTGATGGGCACCTTCACGGTGATGCTGCTGGCCGGCTATTCCGTCAACGTGCTGACCATGTTTGGCATGGTGCTGGCCATCGGCATCATCGTCGACGACGCCATCGTGGTGGTGGAAGCCGTCGAGCGGCTGATGGCGACGGAGGGCTTGTCGCCGAAGGAAGCGACATCGAAAGCCATGCGCGAAATCACCGGTGCGGTCGTGGGCATCACGCTGGTGCTGACGGCCGTGTTCATCCCGATGGCCCTGGCCAGCGGCTCCGTGGGCGCCATCTACCGCCAGTTCACGCTGGCCATGGCCGTGTCCATCCTGTTCTCGGCCTTTTTGGCCTTGAGCCTGACGCCGGCCTTGTGCGCCACCATGTTGAAACCGATCGGCCCGCACGACCACGATAAAAAAGGCTTCTTCCTGTGGTTCGACCGCCAGTTTGAGCGCATGACGGCGCGCTACGAAAAAGGCGTGGTGGCGATGCTGAAACGCGCGGGCCGCTCGATGGTGCTGTATGGAGCCATCGTCGCGGCGCTGGGCGTGGCTTTCATGCAGCTGCCGTCGGCCTTCTTGCCGGAAGAAGACCAGGGCTACTTCATCACCTCGATCCAGCTGCCGTCCGACGCCACCATGGAGCGCACGCTCGACGTCGTCAAACTGTACGAGCAGCACGTGGCCACGCGGCCCGGCATTGAGGTAAATCAATCGATCCTCGGCTTCAGCTTTTCCGGCGCGGGCCCGAACGCGGGCCTGGCGTTCACCATGCTGAAGGACTGGAAGCAGCGCAATGGCGCCACGGCGCAGGAAGAAGTGGCGCTGGCGCAGGAAGCCATGTCGCAGGCGAAGGAGGGCGTGATCATGAGCCTGATGCCGCCCGCCATCGATGAACTGGGCAACTCGTCCGGCTTTTCCATGCGCCTGCAAGACCGCGCCAACCAGGGTATCGCTGCCATGCAGGCAGCGCAGAACCTGTTGCTGGGCCTGGCCGCGCAAAGCAGCAAGGTGGCGGGCGTGTATCCGGACGGCTTGCCGCCCGGCGCCAGCGTGCGCCTCGATATCGACCGCACCAAGGCGGAAGCGCTGGGCGTGTCGTTTACGGCCATTGCCGACATGCTGACGGCAGCCATGGGTTCGACCTATGTCAACGATTTCCCGAACGCCGGCCGCATGCAGCAGGTGATCATCCAGGCCGATGCGCCGTCGCGCATGCAGCTGAACGATGTGCTGGCCTTGCGCATCCGCAATAACGCGGGCGGCATGGTGGCCCTGGGTGAACTGGTGCGCCCCGTGTGGAGCGAGTCACCGCTGCAACTGGTGCGCTACCAGGGTTATCCTGCGGCGCGCATTTCCGGCAGCGCGGCGCCCGGCGTATCGAGCGGCGACGCCATGCTGGAGATGGAACGCCTCGTGAAGCAATTGCCGCCCGGCTTCGCGCTGGCGTGGACGGGCCAGTCGCTGCAGGAGAAGGAATCGGCGTCGCAAGCCCCCATGCTGATGGCGCTGTCGATGCTGGTGGTGTTCCTCGTGCTGGCGGCCCTGTATGAAAGCTGGAGCATTCCCGTCTCCGTGATGCTGGTGGTGCCGCTGGGCTTGCTGGGCGCCGTGCTGGCCGTGATGTTGCGCGGCATGCCGAACGACGTGTTCTTCAAGGTCGGCATGATCACGATCATCGGCCTGTCGGCGAAGAACGCCATTTTGATCGTCGAATATGCGCGCCAGCTGCAGGCGCAAGGGCGTGGACTGGTCGAGGCGACGGTGGAAGCGGCTAGATTGCGCTTGCGCCCGATTTTGATGACGTCGCTGGCGTTTGCGCTGGGCGTCGTGCCGCTGATGCTGGCCACGGGTGCCAGCGCCGAGACGCAGCATGCGATCGGCACGGGCGTGTTCGGCGGCATGATCACCGCCACCGTGCTGGCCGTGTTTTTCGTGCCCGTGTTCTTTGTCGTGGTGCTGGGCGCCGTCGACAAGATGGACCGCTATTTTAATAAACGCAGTCATCACACCGCCATCAAGGCGGTGGAAGGGGAGTTGTAATGCGCTGGTTTTATCTGTTACCGATCGCCGGCTTGTTATCGGCGTGTTCATTGACGCCGCCGCTGGTCAAGCCGGCGGCGCCGATACCGGCCAGTTATGGCGAGGCCGCAGTGCCAGCCACGGCCGACACTGCGGCGGACCTGGGCTGGCGCCAGATGCTGCTCGATGCGCGCCTGCAGCGCCTGGTCGGCATCGCGCTGGAAAACAACCGCGACTTGCGCGTGGCGTCCCTCAACGTGGAAGCCGTGCGGGCCCAGTACCAGATCCAGGATGCGGGCCGCTATCCGGCCATCGGCGCGAATGCCGGCGGCGTGCGCCAGCGCGGTGCCGATGCCCTGACACAAAACCAGTTCAGTGCCGGCATCGCCATGAGCGCGTTCGAGATCGACTTGTTTGGCCGCCTGCGCTCTCTGTCCGATGCGGCGTTTGCGCGCTACCTGGCGACTGAACAGGGCCAGCGCGCCGCGCACATGGCTCTGATCGGAGGCGTAGCCGACGCGTATCTGGAACAGCGGCTGGCCGAGGAACAGCTGGCGCTGGCGCGGCAAACCCTGGTCGACTGGCGTCAGGCCCTGGTCCTGACGCAGCGCCTGCACGGCGCGCAGCAGGGCAGTGGCCTGGACGTGGCGCAAGCGGAAGGGCAGGCGGCCACGGCGGAAGCGGACGTGCAGGCACGCGAGCGGGCCAGTCTACTTTCGCGCAACAATCTGGAATTGCTGCTGGGCGCGCCGCTGCCAACGGACTTGCCTGCTGGCCGCGCGCTCGATGGCCAGCCCGTGCTGACGCAGCTGCCGCCCGGCCTGCCATCGGACTTGCTGGCGCGCCGCCCCGATATCCTGCAAGCGGAACATGCGCTGGTGGCGGCGAATGCGGAAATCGGCGCCGCCCGCGCCGCCTTCTTCCCGCGTCTGTCGCTGACGGCGTCGCTGGGCTTTGCCAGCCCGGAACTCAGTGACTTGTTCCGCGGCAGCGCGCGCAGCTGGTCGTTTGCGCCGCAAGTAACGCAACCGCTGTTCCAGGGTGGCCAGCTGCGCGCGGAATTGCAGCTGTCGCGCCTGCGCAAGGACGTGGCCGTGCTGCAATACGAACAGGCGATCCAGGCAGCGTTTCGCGACGTGCGCGACGGCCTGGCCGGCAGCGCCACGTATGCGCAGCAGATCGCCGCGCAAGAACGCGTGGTGGTGGCGGCGCAGCAGCGCCAGCGGTTGTCGCAGCTACGCTACGACGCCGGCCAGGACAGCCGCCTGGAATTGCTCGACGCGCAGCGCCAGTCGTACGCGGCGCAGCAAACCCTGCTCGACGCGCGGCGCGACCAGTTCAAGTCGGCCGTGGCCCTGTACAAGGCGCTGGGGGGAGGGCTGGAAGAGTAGGGCTTAGCGGCGCCTTGCCGGCGGCGCCAGTGCCAGCGACCACGGTTCCCGTCCCGGACGCAGGGCATACGCGACCAGTGTGCCGTCGCCGCTGGAATCGGCCAGCACGGCCGCCACGCCGTGGACCGGATCGCCGGACAGGGCACGCAGGTCGAAGTTTGGCACGCCCAGGCGGCTCCACCTTGGCTGGGCGCCCGAGTCCAGCATGCACAGCTGCCCCTCGCCGTAGGCAATGAAGCCATCGTGGAAATTGCCCGTCACCATCTCGATGGCCAGCGGTGGCGGCGGCAGCGCCGTCCAGGCGTCGTTGGCGTGCGACAGTTTTGCTGCCGCACCGTCGCCCACCGCCAGCATGCCATGCTGCCAGTCGCCGGCGATCAGGGCGGCCTTGCCGCGCAATGGCGGGGGCAGGGCGGCGCAGCGTTCCCATGCATTCCACTCACCATTGCCATTGGCCGACCTGTCCAGCCGGTACAGGCCGTGGCCATCGGCGGCCAGCAGCAGGTAGCCGTGATGGTCGCCGCCGGCCAGGCCGGCCATGCCGGTGCCGGCAGGCGGCCCCGCGACGTCTTTCCAGCGCGCCTCCGGCTGGCCCAGGGCGGCGAGAAAACGGATGGCCGTGCCATGCACCAGCGTGGTGTAGCCCGCGCCATCGCCCAGCAGGCAGGCGAACGCCGTGTCGCCAGGCACGAAGCCAGGGGCCTTGGTGCAGTCCAGCCAGTACAAGTTCCGCTCGACCTGGGCCAGGCTGCGCAGCGTGCCATCGTCGCCCAGCAGGACGATGCCCTTGGCGGGACTGCCGGCGATGCGGATGTATTTGCTCATGAGGGTATCCTTATGGCGTATCGGTTTGCTGACGGTCTACTGTGCCAGACGCCGGTACTGCCGTGGCGGGCAGGCGCAGCTCATCTTTATCATGCCGTAAAAGCGCTGATCGGGCGGTTGCGCGCCAGGCTCCAGCCCGTCGTGTTCTGGGCTGCGGGCTGGCCGTCCGCACGCTGCACGCTGTGGCTCCAGAGGATTTCCGTAAAGTTCAGCTTGAACTGTTCGGTCGGCATGTCATCGGGATGGGTTTGCAGCTGGATTTCGCTGATCAGAGCATCGCGCAGCGAGATGGTGATGATGTTGACCGTCTTGTCGCCCGAGTTGCGGGCGATGTACAGCTTGGTAGGCTGGGCGGCACCCCTGCCCAGTGGCTCGGCGCGCAGGCACAGTTCATACAGCTTGACGGACGTCTGGTCGACATATTTGACGCAGGTAAATTCCGTGATCACGGGCCGCCCGGACGTGCGCGCCGCATTGCTGACGTCGGTCGTCACTTGCTGCTTCATGCCTTGATGTAACGACACCAGCTCGATGCACTGGCGCATGCCCTGAAACGCGGCGGCGTCGCTCCAGGCAGTGTCGATAAGACTTCCGCCATTGCTACCGTCCGTCGCCTTGCCGAATACGAGTTCCCCGTTGCCGGGTTCCAGCAGGATCAAATCCATGAAGATGCTCCCTTGCAGTCAATGTGTACGGGCTTTTTGCGCTACAGGCGGATATGGCGCGGACGTGGCACTTGCCAGCCTGCCTCGGCGTAGATGTCGACAAAACAGATTTTCAGCTGCGCCATGCCTTGCGAGACGAAGAATACGCGGGCCGTGGCCTCTTGCCGGTCGCGGGTGATGTACCCCACACGGCGTCGCCCCGTGCCAGGCCCCGGCTGCTGACGCGGTGCACCAGCAAATCGGCATTGTCGCGTGGCACGATGGCCACCCGCACGTCGGCTTCTCCCATGGTCTCTGATTGAAATATGCGCGCCACTCTCTGTTTCCACTTGTCGTCGTGACTGCGACTATACACTGAAAAAAGTTGCATAAACACAAGCATCAATGGCGCCGAAATATATTTTTGCATGGCTGCATCCAAACGCGCGCATGGCGAGTAGTACAGGGGTGCGCTCGCCGCAAGGGCGGCACGAGCGGCACTTCCACTCACTCTTACAGGGGCCACGATCATGCCGATATTACCGACTTTGCCATTTGCCAAGCTGCTGCTCGTTTCCGCCGTCGCCATGACCTTGTCCGCCTGCGGCGGCAGCGACCATGACGATGTTGTTGCTCCGCCAGCGCCACCCGTGGCGGTGGCGGGCGATGTCTTCGTGCTCACCGCCAGCAACAAGCTGCTGTCGTTCGACCGCGCCACGCCAGTCACCATCCGCACCACGGCCAGCGTGACGGGCCTGCAGGCTGGCGAAAACCTGCTGGGCATCGATTTCCGTCCCGCTGATGGCCAGCTGTATGGCGTCGGCAGCACGGGGCGCATCTACACCCTGAATGGCGTGACGGGCGCCGCCACCGTGAAGGTCACCCTGGCGGCCGATGCGGCTGATGCGACGGCGCCCTACACGGCGCTGGCCGGCACGGAGTTCGGCGTCGATTTCAACCCGGTCGCCGACCGCCTGCGCATCGTCAGCAACACGGGCCAGAGCCTGCGCATCAATGTCGACACGGGGGCCACCACGACGGACGGCAATATCAATGGCGGTGCAGTCAATGCCGCCGTCACGGCGGCCGCCTACAGCAACAGCTTCGCCGGCACGGCCAGCACCACCTTGTTCGTCATCGATGCGGCCAACGCCACCCTGTACACGCAAAATCCGCCCAACAACGGCACCCTGGCCAATGCCGTGCCGCTGGGCGTGGCGGCCACCGGCGTCGCCGGTTTCGATATCGATGCGCGCACGAATACGGGCTACGCCGTCATGACGGTGGCCGGCGCGCGCAACCTGTACACCTTGAACCTGGCCGTGGCCACGGCGCCTGCAACCCTGGTGGCGGCCATCGGCGTGACGGAAGAATTGCGCGGCATCGCCTTGAAGGCGCCGGGCGCCCCCATCGCCTACGGCCTGACGGACGACAATCGCATCGTCAGCTTCAAGACGGCCACGCCGAACACGTTGGACACCAACGTGGCCGTCACGGGCCTGGCGGCGGGCGAGCGCCTGCTGGGCTTTGATATCCGTCCGAAAGACGGCTTGCTGTACGGGGTATCGTCAACGGGGCGCATCGTTACCATCGCCCCGGACACGGGTGTGGCCACCGTCAAGGCGACGCTGGCGGCTGATGCGGTGGACGCCACCGCGCCCTACACGGCCATCGCCGGCACGGCCTTCGGCGTCGACTTCAATCCCGTCGCCGACCGCCTGCGCGTGATCGGCAACACGGGGCAAAGCCTGCGCATCAATGTCGACACGGGCGCCACCACCACCGATGGTGCCGTCAACCGCGCCGGTGCAACGCCGGCTGTCACGGCGGCGGCCTACAGCAACAGCTTTGCGGGCACGGCGGCCACCATGCTGTTCGATATCGATACGGCCAGCGCTGCGCTCGCCCTGCAAAATCCGCCGAATGACGGTACTCTCGTCAATGTAGGGCTGCTCGGGTTGGCCGTGGCGGGCGACGTCGGCTTCGATATCGCGGGTGGCGCGAATGGCCTGGCTCTGGCGGCCTTGCGCACGTCGGCCACGGGACCGAGCTCGCTGTACCGCATCGACCTGGCGACGGGTGCGGCCGTGCTGAGCGGCGGCGCGGCCACGCCGGCCGCGTCCCTCGTCGGCAACGGGTCGGTGGGACTGGTCGATATTGCCATCGCGCTCAAGTAAGGAAATACGCCGCAGCTTTGCTTTGATTCAATAATTCCAGTATTATAGAATTATTGTTGATCTTCAATGGCTGCGGCGCATGGTGCCCGCGATGCCGCAACGAACGGGACCTCATGCTCACCGCTTTCTTCATCTTTCTCGCCACATTAGTCCTCGTCATCTGGCAGCCGCGCGGCCTGGGCATCGGCTGGAGCGCCGTCATCGGCGCCTGTGTCGCCTTGCTGGCGGGCGTCATCCACTGGGGCGACATCCCCGTCGTCTGGCACATCGTGTGGAACGCCACCGGCACGTTCATCGCCGTGATCATCATCAGCCTGCTGCTGGACGCGGCCGGTTTCTTCGAATGGGCCGCCTTGCACGTGGCGCGCTGGGGCGGCGGCAGCGGCAGAAAACTGTTCGTGCTGCTGGTCTTGCTGGGCGCCCTGGTTTCCGCCGTGTTCGCCAACGACGGCGCCGCGCTGATCCTGACGCCCATCGTCATCGCCATGCTGCGCGCGCTGAAGTTTTCCGCCAGGGCCACCCTGGCCTACGTGATGGCGGCCGGTTTTATTGCGGACACGGCCAGCCTGCCGCTGGTGGTGTCGAACCTGGTGAATATCGTCTCGGCCGATTTCTTCAAGATCGGCTTTGCCGAGTACGCGTCCGTGATGGCGCCCGTCAATGTCGTCGCCGTGCTGGCGACCCTGGCGGCCTTGCTGCTCTTTTTTCACCAGGATATTCCCCGCGACTATGACGTGGCGCAGCTGAAACGCCCGGACGCCGCCATCCGCGACCTCGGTACCTTCCGCGCCGGCTGGCTGGTGCTGGCGCTGCTGCTGGTGGGATTTTTCTCGCAAGAAAGCCTGGGCGTCCCCATCAGCCTGATCGCCGCCGTCGGCGCCGCGCTGCTGCTGGGCGTGGCAGGCAAGGGGCACGTGATTTCCACGCGCCACGTGCTGCGCCATGCGCCGTGGCATATCGTCGTCTTTTCGCTGGGCATGTATCTGGTCGTGTACGGCTTGCGCAATGCGGGCCTGACGGCGTACCTGACGGGCATGCTGAACCACTTTGCGCAGTACGGCGTGTGGGGCGCGGCCATGGGCACGGGCGTGCTGACGGCGTTATTGTCGTCCGTGATGAACAACCTGCCGACGGTGCTGGTGGGCGCGCTGGCCATCGACCCGACGACGGCGCAGGGGGCCGTGCGCGAAGCGATGATTTACGCGAACGTCATCGGCAGCGACCTGGGCCCGAAGATCACGCCCATCGGCAGCCTGGCCACCTTGCTGTGGCTGCACGTGCTTGACAGCAAGAATATCCATATTTCCTGGGGCTACTATTTCCGCGTCGGCATCGTGCTGACCGTGCCCGTGCTCTTGGTGACCCTGGCTGCATTGGCGCTGCGCCTGGGGTGATGGCAGAGCGGGGGATAGTTTACTAGACGACCGGTCAGATTTTTTGCTATACTGGCTGCATGAGCAAAAAATCCTCCGCTGACATGCGCCAGCACCTGATCGACATCGCCAATGCCCTGATGGCCGAGAAGGGCTATACGGCCGTGGGCCTGGCCGAGCTGGTGGCGGCCGCTGGCGTGCCGAAAGGCTCGTTCTACTATTACTTCAAGTCGAAGGAAGAGTTTGGCCAAGCCTTGCTCGATGACTATTTCACTACCTATCTGCAGACGGTCGACGCCTTGCTGACGGGACCAGGCACGGCGCGCGAGCGCCTGCTGGCCTATTTTGACTACTGGCGCGCCACCCAGGCCAGCAGCGCGCCGGAAGGCAAATGCCTGGTGGTCAAGCTGGGCGCCGAAGTGTGCGACCTGTCCGTGGACATGGGCGCCGTGCTGCAGCAGGGCACGGGCGCCATCCTGGAGCGCCTGACGCAGTGCGTGGAAGCGGGCCACCTCGACGGTTCCGTGGCGGCGGCGGCGACGGCGGCGCGCGTGCTGGCCGAATCCCTGTATCAGTTGTGGCTGGGCGCTTCCCTGATGGCCAAGGTGGCCAAAAGCGGCGGACCGTTCGACGCCGCCATGTCGAGCACGCAACGGCTGCTGTCCTAGCCGTTTTTTTTAACCATTAAATAGACGACCGGTCAGTTATTTTGACCTCTCGCACAATATGAAAGCAGTACGATGACCGAACAGCATGAAAGCGATCTATTTTCTCCCGTCGACCTGGGCGCGCTGGCGCTGGCCAACCGCATCGTCATGGCGCCGCTCACGCGCAGCCGCATGGGCGACGATGGCGTGCCGAACGCCTTGCACGCCGAGTATTACGCCCAGCGCGCCAGCGCCGGTCTGATCATCAGCGAAGCGACGAATATTTCGTCCCAGGCGCGCGGCTACGCCATGACACCCGGAATATGGACGGACGAGCAGGTGGCTGGCTGGAAGCTGGTCACCGATGCCGTGCATGCGGCCGGCGGCAAGATCGTCTGCCAACTGTGGCATGTGGGGCGGTTTTCGCATGCGAGCCTGCAGCCCGATGGCGCCGCGCCCGTCGCCCCTTCCGCCATCCGGGCCGAGGGCAGCACCTATACCGCCAGCGGCATGCAGGCCGTGTCCATGCCACGCGCACTGGAAACGCGGGAAATCGCCGGCATCGTGGCCCAGTATGCGCATGCGGCCGCATGCGCACTGCGCGCCGGTTTCGACGGCGTCGAGGTGCATTCGGCCAACAGCTACCTGCTCGACCAGTTCCTGCGCGATTCGACCAACCAGCGCACGGACTCTTATGGCGGCAGCATCGCAAACCGTGCGCGGCTGACCCTGGAAGTGACGCAAGCCGTGGTGAACGTCTGGGGCGGGGCGCGGGTCGGCATCCGCCTGTCTCCCGTCACGCCCGACGCGGGCAATACGCCCGTCGACAGCGACGTGATGGCCACTTATGGCTATCTGATCGAACAGTTGAACGGCTATGGACTGGCGTACCTGCACTTCGTCGAGGGCGCCACGGCCACCTCGCGCGCTGTGCCGACAGGCGTCGACCTCGATGCGCTGCGGGCGCTGTTCGACGGTCCGTACATCGGCAACAACCACTATGACTTGCCGCTGGCGCAGGCGCGTCGCGCGCAAGGCAAGGTTGATGCGGTGGCGTTTGGCCGTCCCTTCATCGCCAATCCGGACCTCGTGGCCCGCCTGCGCCATGGCGTGGCGTTGACCGTGGCGCCGCGCGAGGCGTATTACGGCGGTGGCGCCAGCGGCTACACCGACTGGCCCGCAAACCTGAACTGATTTCTCTTGATTTTCTTTTTTACTCACCCAAGGAGCGCAACATGAACAACACCACTTTTGTGCAGGATTACCAGGCCATCGTCGCCGTGCTGAATCAATACAATGCGGGCGGCGCGCAGGCCGACAGCAGCATCATGCGCCCGGCTTTCAGCGGCCAGGCCACCATTTTCGGCGTCGATGGCGACGATCAACTGACGGGCGGACCCATCGAAGGCCTGTTCGAAATCATCGACAGCGCCTTCCGGCCATCGCCGCAGGCAAGGGCGGCCATCGTGCGCGTCGACATCGTGGGCACGGCGGCCAGCGCGCGCGTCGATACGGACGATATCTCGGGTTTCCGCTTTACCGACTTTTTCAACCTGTTGAAGGTGCAGGGCGAGTGGACCATCGTCAGCAAGATTTATCACACGCACGCGGGCGCCTGATGCACTGGCTGGGCGCCCGATGCTGTATCGTGTGGCGTCCAGCATGCGGAGAGAATGAATGAAACTGATACTGACAGGCGCCACGGGCCTGGTGGGCCGCGAAGTACTGCGCCTGGCTCTGGCCGACGCGCGCGTCACGGCCATCGTGGCACCCGTGCGCAAGCCCTTGCCGGCGCATCCGAAGCTCGATGCGCCGCTCGTCGACTTCGACAGCTTGCCGGCGGAGGCGCCCTGGTGGCAGGCGGACGCCGTCATCTGCACCCTGGGCACGACCATGAAGGCGGCGGGCACGCGACAGGCGTTCCGACGGGTTGACCATGACTATCCGCTGGTCGTGGCGCGCCTGGCGCTGGCGGCCGGCACGCGCACGTATGCGCTCAATTCCGCGGCCGGCGCAAACGCCGCTTCACGCTTCTTCTACAACCGCGTCAAGGGCGAGCTGGAACGCGACCTGGAAGCGCTGGGTTTTTACTCGCTCACGCACGTGCGACCCGGTCTGATTGGCGGCGAACGCGACGTGGCGCGGGCGGGCGAGGGCGCCGCCTTGCGCCTGCTGCGCGTGCTCGCTCCCGTGCTGCCGCGCCGCTGGCGCATCAATCCCGCGCCGCGCATCGCCAGCGCCTTGCTGGAAGCGGCGCTGGCCGCCGCGCCGGGCGTGCACGTGGTGACGTCGGAGCAGCTGCTGTGAGCGCAGGCCCGTATCATTTATCTTCCCGTTTTTGAAAGGATCACAATGCAGACAGTACGCCCTTACCAGGCCGGCGACCGCGACGCCTGCCTGGCCCTTTTCGATGGCAATACGCCGCGCTTTTTCGACCCGTCCGAGCGTGCGGGCTTTGCCGCCTGGCTGGAAGCATCGACGCATCCGTATCTGATCATCGAACGCGACGGAGACATCGTCGCCTGCGGCGGCCACGCCATTGAGGCGGGCGGCACCGTCGCCAGCCTGTGCTGGGGCATGGTGGCGCAGGATCTGCATGGGCAGGGACTGGGCCGCGCGCTGACGCAGGCGCGCCTGGACGCCATCCGTGCCGTGCCGGGAGTCGCCAGCGTGAACATGAATACCAGCCAGCACACGCAGCGTTTTTATGCGCGCTTCGGTTTTGAGGCAGTCAAGGTGACGCCGGATGGCTTCGGGCCAGGCATCGACCAGTGGGACATGATGTTGCAACTGCCCGTGTAGCAACTGCAGGCTGGCATGGCGTCATGCTTCGGCCAAATACTGATTGAGATGGTAACGTTAGTCGCTTACTATCGTTGGGTGTTTCAACTAGGAAAGATGCCCATGCGCCCGTCACTCTCGTTTGACCTCCCATTGCAGACCGCCGCCAGGCACGGAGGGCAGCATGGCTGATGACAGGCTGCCGCCATCCCCGCTCGTCATCGTGGCCAGCAGCGGCACCGGCGGCGACATGCAACCGTTTATCGCGCTGGCGCAGGGCTTGCAGCAACGGGGCCGGCGCGTGCTGCTGCTGGTGCCGGGCTGGCAGGAAGCGGCCGCGCGGGCGTCAAGGCTGCCGTATCAAATCTTTGGCAGCGTGGAAGAGGGGCAGGCCATGCTGGGCGACCCAGGCCTGTGGGATGAGCGCAAGGGTTGGGGCGTGGTGTGGAATGGCCTCGTGCCGCACCTGGGCGCCGTGCGCGACGTCGTGCAAGGCTTGCCGGCCGGCGAGCCGTGCGTGGTGCTGTGCCACCCGATCCTCGTGCCGATGGCGGCCCTGGCGCGCTCCGTGCGCCCTGGCTTGCGCATCGTCGCGGCGTATCTGGCGCCATCGAACCTGTGCAGCAGCCATGACTTCCTGGCGGCCGGCTCCTTGCGGATTCCCGCCTGGGTGCCGCTGGCCTGGCGCCAGGCGCTGTGGCGGCTGATCCACCGCAGCATGGTCGACCCGGTGCTGCTGCCGGGCCTGAATGGCGCGCGCGCGCAGCATGGGCTGCCGCCGGAAGCGCATTTTTTTGCGCACATGCTGGCCGCGCCGGATGCCTCGCTGGGGCTGTTCCCCGCCTGGTTCGCCGCGCCGCAGGCGGACTGGCCGCCGCACTTCGTGCAAGCCGATTTCACCGGCGCCGCCATGCATGGCGCTGCGGCGCTGCCGCCGGAGCTGGAACGTTTTCTGGACGAGGGCGAGCCGCCCATCGTGTTTACGCCCGGTACCGGCCACCAGCACGCGCAACGCTATTTCAGCATCGCGCTGGACGTCTTGCGGCGGCTGGGGCGGCGCGGCCTGTTCCTCACGCCCCACGCGGCGCAAGTGCCGCAACACTTGCCGCCGACCGTGATGTGGCAGGCGCACGTGCCGTTTGCGGCGCTGTTGCCGCGCGTGGCGGCCGTGGTGCACCACGGCGGCATCGGCACCAGCGCGGACGCCTTCCGCGCGGGCGTCCCGCAACTGATCGTGCCATTCGCGTACGACCAGTTCGATAACGGCTGGCGCGCCAAACGGCTCGGTGTAGGGGATGTCTTGCTGGCCAAACGCCTGTCGGCGGGGCGCATGCGGCGGCAACTGGCGCGCCTGCTGGCCGCGCCCGAGGTCAAGCTGGCGTGCGTAGACGTGGCCCGCCGGATGGGGCAGGGGCTCGAATCAGCGCGCCTGCTCGATCACGTCGAGGCGGCGCTTATCGGGACTGGGGCGCACCGTCGTCGAGGGTGATGACACGGTCGTTTGCGCCGGGCACGCAGCCGTCGGCGATCGGTTCCCAGCCCCGGTGCACCACCACCTGCTTGCCGTCGTGGCAGATTTCCACGCGTTCGCTGGCGGGCAGGCGCTGGCGCGCGAACGCTTCCAGGCTGGCCGGCAGGCTCACTGCCAGCTGCATCGTGCCGATGGCTTCCGGCGGGTGGTCATCCATGTGCACGAGGGGCACGAAGATCGAGCCCAGCATCAGCCAGCGCGCGCCGACGTCGACGGGGGCGGGCGCATACGGCGCGGCGCGCAGCCAGTCCTGGGCGCGGGCGCGCAAGTCGCTGCCGGCGGCCAGCTCGCCCCAGGCTGCGGCCAGCATTTCCACCACCCACTGATTGCAGTTCTGGTATTTCAAATTGAAGGCGTACGCGTTGGCGCTGTAGCGGCCCGCCAGCAACTGCTGCACGCGCACGGGGTCGAGCAGGGCGCGGCGCAGGGGCGGCACGGTTTCTGCAGGCAGTTTCACGAGGGAGATGTAGCCAAGTGACGGATTTTCCGTGCCCATGGCGAAACCGGCCGTGCCCTGGTCGAAGATGCGCGGGCGGCCTTCGTCGCAGGCGTAGTACAGCTGGCGCGCGGACCAGCCGCTGTCATTGTCGTGGCGCCAGGCCAGCGCTGCATGCGAGTAGCGGATGCCGAAGCGGGCCAGGTCCAGGCCGGAGCGGCTGATGAGGGCCACGCTGCCTTCGCTGGCGGCCAGTTCCTCGCGCACGACGGCGGCAAAGCGCAACAGGCGGTCCTGTTCCGTGGCCGTGAGTTCCTGCGCGCGGTCGCAAAAGCGCGACGAGGCGAGCGAGGTGCCTGCCTGGGCCGCGCCAGCCAGGAAGAGCGCGGCGCAGCCGGCCAGCAGCGGCGCCAGTTTGCGCAAAATCAAAGGCTGACGGGACGCGTGGCCATTTCGCCGTACCAGTCGTCGGCCAGCACGAGGAAGAAGGCGGCGCGCGTGTCGTTGCGCGAGAATTCGATGCCATAGGCGCGGTTTTGCGCATGCACCACGTCGCCTTGCGTCAGCTGCTGCTTGTCGAGTGCCGCTTGCGGCAAGTCCAGCACCAGCGGCGTTGCCGTGGCGTCGGCCTGCATGGTCAAACGCGTCATGCCGTCGCGGCCTGGCAGGGCTGCCACGTCGATGATGCGGTAGGGGCCATTGGCCACCTTGTTGTCGCGCGAGGAGCTGTTGCTCGAACCGTTGAGCGAATCGGAAATGCTGCCGCTCGACTGGGAGCCGGCGCTGGAGGCCGAGGAAACGAAACTGTCGGCGTTGGCGTTGCACGCCACGGTCAGAGCTGCGGCCAGGCCGAGCATGCGTAAGGAGATAGTCAAGGCAGTTTTCCAGTGGACGTCAATGAAAGCGCGCCGGGTCTGTCCCGGCCTGCGCCATCATAGCAGATCGCTTATCAGCTGAGCAGTACCTCGATCAGGCCCTTCGCTTCGGCCGACGGCTGCGTGCGCAGCGCCTGCAGCACGGGATCATTTTCCAGATACGCTTGCAGCGGCGCGCTGACGGTGACGCTGGCCTGCGGCAGCGGTGTAGGCACGGGTGCCAGCGCCTTGGCCAGCAGCAGGGTGTCGCGCAAGCCCTCGGGCGGCAGCATGATGGTCGAACCGGGCAAGGCGTTGACGGCATCAGCTACCGGCAGCGGCACGCCCAGCTGGCGCATCAGCGCGCGGCCGATCACTTCCAGCGTGGATGCCATCTGCGTTTCCAGCTCGGCGTACAGGCCCGGCGTCTTGTCGGCCTGGGCCAGCAAATAAAAGCCGGCCACTTCATGCACGATGCCGGCGAACAGGGCTGTATCGGCATCCGTATGCGTGACGGCGCCCGCCAGCCCATGCGCCAGGGCCGCCACGTGCACGGTGTGTGCCCACAGCTGGGTGGCGCGGGCGCGCAAGGCTTCGTCGCGGATGCCCGCGTTCAGCTGGCGGATGACGGCCGCCGTGGCCAGCGCATACAGGTTGCGGTGGCCCAGCCGTTCGACTGCGGCGCGCACGCTGGTGAGGGCGGGCGCCTGGCCGGGCGCGAACAGGGCCGAATTGGCCAGCGCCACGGCGCGCGCCGACAAGGTCGGTTCGCACAGCAGCAGCCGGCTGATGTCGGCCGAGTGGCAATCCGGATTCGCCAGTTCCTTTTGCAGGAGCAGGGCCGTATTGATGCTGGTGGGAAAAGCCAGGGTTTCCGTTTCGGCGCTGGCCAGAAGTTGCGCCAGACTGCTGAGCGTGTTGACGTGCATGGATAGGGGAGCGAGAAGTAGCAATGCCCCATCTTATCAGGCAATCCGGCCCGCATGGCGCCCGACAGCCTTTCCTGTGAAATAGGCCGCGCCTCGACCGCGCCTCGACCTATTCATCAGTCCAGCTTATAGACCCTAGTGGGTTTATGGCGCTAATCAGCACGGGCCAGCACTGTTAAGCTTGTATGGCCAGGACAGGCGACGCCGGCTGCCCGGCGGCACGTGAGACCAATCATACCGGCAAGAAAGGAAACCAGATATGCATCGATACGCCGCTGCACTCTTGCCGCTTTGCCTGCCCGCCGGGGCCGCGTCCGCCGAAGCGGGCGCCGCTGCCGCGCCAGCGGCAGTCACCGTCACGCGCGCCGCCGCCATGCCCGCCAGCATCGGCGACGCCGCCTATTTCACGGGCACGGTCGTAGTCGGCGCCAGGTTCCAGCGCCTGGCTCCGGCCCGCGTGGGCGGCGCCCTCGTCACCTTCGCGCCCGGCGCCCGCACCGCCTGGCATACGCATCCGCTAGGCCAGACCCTGATCGTCACGCAAGGCCATGGCTGGGTGCAGCATTGGCAGGGGCCGCTGCAGGCGCTGGCCGTGGGCGACGTGGCGTGGATACCGCCCGGCGTCAAGCACTGGCACGGCGCCACGGCCACGTCTGCCATGCAGCATGTTGCCATTGCGGAGGCGCAAGATGGCACGGCCGTCAACTGGCTGGAGCACGTGGCGGATGACAGCTACCCCAGGTAGTCAGGACTGTTCGCCGTGCGCCAGGATCTCCAGGAAAGCCGCCACCAGGCGGCTTTTTTCATCGGCGCGCGTCACGGCCACCACGGTGGTGCTGGTGGCGATATCGTCCACGGGCAGGAAGACCACGTCGGCGCGGTTGTTTTCCGCGATCGAGCGGGCTACCAGGGTGGCGCCCAGGCCGGCGGCCACCAGTGACAGGGCCGTGTAGATTTCCACGGCGGAATACGCCACGGCCGGCTCGGCGCCCGCCGCCTTCAGCGCGGCGACGATCTGCTGGCCAAACGGGCTGATCGGGTCTTTCGGATACAGGATGAAGGGGATGTCCGCCAGCTCGGCCGCGCGTAGCGACGTGCGGCCCGCCAGCCGATGGTGCAGGGGCAGGGCGGCCACCAGCGGGTCATCCAGCGTGACCGCGTGGCACAGGTCGGGCGGCGCTTCGCAGGGGCCGATGAAGCGCGACAGGCCGATATCGATGCGCCCCTGGCGTAGCTGCGCCGGCTGGTATTCGGACAGCGCCTCGACCAGGTCCAGCTGCACTTGCGGATAGACGGCGCGAAATTGCCGGATGGCCCGTGGCAGCACGGAAAACGTGGCCGAGCGGGTAAATGCGATGCCCAGCCAGCCATGGCTGCCCGTTGCCAGGCCCTTGGCCTCGTCATCCAGGCGCGCCGCCTGCAGCAGCAGTTCCTTGGCGCGCGGGTAGAAAAACCGGCCCAGCGGCGTCGGCTCCATGGGCCGGCGCGAACGGTCGAACAGCTCACCGCCCAGGTGGGCTTCCAGCTGCCCCAGCTGCATGCTGATGGCCGTCGGCGCCACGTGCAGGCGCTCGGCCGCGTGCGCGGCGCTGCCCGCTTCCACCACCTCGCAAAAATACCGCAACTGTCTTAAGTTCATTTTTATTGATCCAAGAGTCAATAATCGATGTTTGATATTGAAAACACTTTATATGAAACTGGGTTCCACGACAACAAGATCTGGAGACGTTTCATGGAAGACAGTGTATTCACGCAGGCGAGCGGCCTGAGCAGTGCGGAAGTGTCGGACGCGCTCGATTATTTCGGCTTGCCCGGCAGCGTGCCTGGCCTCGTCCCCGTGGCCGGGCCGCGGCGCCTGTTCGGTCCCGCCTTTACCGTGCGCTTCGCGCCCGTCGACAGCCAGTCGCCCGGCACGGTGGGCGATTACCTCGACGATATTCCTGCGGGCGCTATTGCCGTGCTCGATAACGCTGGCCGCAGTGATTGCACCGTCTGGGGCGGCATCATGAGCCAGTTGGCGGCGCAGCGGGGCGTGGCCGGCACCGTCATCGGCGGCGTGTGCCGCGACACGGCGGAAGCGGACGCCGCCGGTTACCCCCTGTTTGCGCTGGGGCGCTTCATGCGCACCGGCAAGGATCGGGTGCAGGTGGACGCCGTTGGCGCGCCCGTCAGCCTGGCCGGCGTGCGCGTGGCGCCCGGCGACCTCGTCGTGGCCGATCAGGATGGCGTCGTCATCGTGCCGGCGGGCCGGGCGCACGCCGTTTTTGAACGCGCCCTGGCCATGCAGGCGGTGGAATTGCGCATCGTCGCCGCCGCGCTGGACGGCGTGTCGCTGCGCGACGCGCGGTGCCAGTTCGGCTATCACACCTTGCAGCGCAAGCCTGCGGCTGCCTGAATTTCCCCTCTCTTTACCTCTCAGAAAGCACACCATGGACCAGCATGTTTCCATTGCAACCCTGCACGCCCTGCGCCAGCTGGGCGCGGCCACCATCTATGAAGCGCAGGGCGCGAAAGGCGCGCTCGACAGCGGCATCAAGCCGATTGCGCCCGGCATGCGCCTGGCCGGCCCTGCCTTGACCGTCGATACGCGCCCGGCCGACAACCTGATGCTGCACTACGCCATGCTGAAAGCCCAGCCCGGCGACGTGCTGGTGGTCGACGCCAAGGGTTTCCTGGAAGCGGGCGTGTGGGGCGACGTCTTCACCGAGCAGGCGCAGCGGATCGGCCTGGCCGGCCTGGTGATCCACGGCGCCGTGCGCGACGCGGCCGCCATGACCGAGGCGGGCTTTCCCGTCTTCAGCCGGGGTTTGTCGATCAAGGGCACGGGCAAGCACCAGCCGGGGCGCCTCAACGTGACCGTCACCATTGGCGACGTCAGCATCGATCCCGGCGACATCATCGTTGGCGACCAGGATGGCGTGGTGGTGGTGCGGCGCCACGAGGTGGACGCGGTGCTGCTGAAAAGCCGTCAGCGCGAAGAGAAGGAAGCGCGCTTCCGCCAGCAGATCCGAGACGGCGCCACGACCGTCGACCTGCTGGGGCTGGAAGAGACCTTGCGCCGGCTGGCACTGCACTGACCTCTGTGCCCACCACTAAAAAAAATCAGGAGACACCCTCATGCATACCACCATTACCACCCCGGCTGCGGCGCCCGCCGCACCGCTGGCCGTCCGCCGTCCCACGCGCTACCGCTGGGTCGTCGCGGCCCTGTTTTTCATCGTCTACACGATTGCCGCCGCCGACCGCGCCAACCTGGGCGTGGTCTTGCCGTTTTTGCGCAAGGAATTTGAAATGAGCAATACCGATGCGGGCGGCCTCGTCAGCCTGTTCCTCGTCGCCTATGCGATGGCGCAACTGCCTTCCGCCTGGCTGCTGTCGAAGTTCGGCGTGCGCAAGGTGTTTACCATTTCCATGGTGCTCACGTCGATCGCCACGGGACTGACGGGGCTGGTGGGGTCCCTGCTGTCATTGAAACTGTGCCGCCTCGGCCTGGGCCTGGCCGAAGGACCGTTGCCGATCGGCGTGACGACCACCATCAATCACTGGTTTCCTTCGCGCGAGAAGGGCACGGCGTCGGGACTGTTCTTGTCGGCCGTCAAGTTTGGTCCCGTCATCACGCCGATCCTCGGCGCGGCCATCATCGCCGCCTGGGGCTGGCGCGAAGTGTTCATCTGGTTTTCCGTGCCCGGCGTGATCCTGGCCATCTTCTGGTATTTCCTGGTCACCAACAAGCCGATGGAGAGCCGTTTCGTCAACGCGGAAGAACTGGCCGTCATCGAAGAAAAGGCGCCGGATGGCAGCAGCACCGGTACGGCGGCCACGTCGCGGCCTATGCCCTGGCTCGACAAACTGATCCGCGTGCGCCAGGTGCCCACCGTCAGCACCAGCCGTGGCGTGTTTGCGTCGTGGAATATTCTCGGCTGCGCGCTCGGCTATTGCTGCCAGCTGGGCATTTCGAGCGTGCTGCTGGCCTGGATTCCCACGTACTTGCTGACGGTAAAACAGTTTTCCATCATGAACATGGGCATGGTGGCGGCCGCGCCGTGGGTGGGCGCCGTCTTCGGCAATATCCTGGGCGGCTTGCTGGCTGACCGCGTGCTCGACAAGCGCAGGAAACCCGGCATGCTCATTTCCGCCCTGTCGACGGCCGTCATGATGTATTTGCTGATCCATGCGCCGGCCGACCCGCTCCAATACGGCGCGCTGCTGTTCCTGACGGGCGTGCTGTTGAGCATTGGTTTCTCCGCCTACATGGTGTATCCGATGCAGTTCGTGTCGAAGGAGAAATTTCCCGTCGCCAATGCCCTCGTCAACATGGGCGGCCAGTTGGGCGGCGCGGCCACGCCGTGGATCGTCGGCATGCTGCTGGATCATTACGGCTGGGATTATGTGTTCGGCTTCATGGCGGCCATTTCCTGCCTGACCTTCCTGGTGGTACTGACCATCGCCGAACCGCTCAAGTTGCGGCCGTCAGGGCAGCAGTAAGGAATGCTGGCTGGCCGTGTGGAAATCGCGCCAGACGCGGTTGATGGTGCTGTCTTCGCGGGCCGCGTACAGGCCGCAGTACGGGTACAGGCCATCGACGGCCGCGCGGCAGGCGGCCACCAGGTCCAGCGAACTGTCTTGCACGGCTTGCATGGCGCCCGCGCCGAGCACCGCGCCGGCCGCCACCTGCGCCCAGCTGTCGTCCAGCACGGCGTAAAAGCGGGCGCGGGCGGCAGTGAACGCGTCTTTCTTGCCTTGCAGCATGGCGACCACTGCCGGCACGTCCAGCAGTGGCAAGCCTTCGCGCGCATGGCGGCGGTGGCGCATGCATTCTTCGGCCAATTCCAGGAAATGCGCGGCCATGCCGGCCACGTTGGCGGCCAGGGTCACGTAGGCCAGCGAGTAGAACGGGTAGCGGTATAGCGGGCCGTCGGCCGTCGCGGTGTCAGGACTGATCGCAAAGCCATGGTCCTTGCCGAGCCACTGGCCATCGATGCGGTAGCTGTGCGAGGCGCTGGCGCGCATGCCGATGCTGTTCCAGGACGGCACCAGCTGCACCAGCGCGGCGGGCACGAGGAAGGCGCGGATGCGCGGCTTGCCTTCGTCATCGAGCAGGGGCTGGCCATCGCGCCGCAGCCGGGCGTTCAGGGTGAAGTGGGTCGCCATGGGCGCGCCGCTGGCGTAGTCCCAGCTGCCCGTGATGCGGTAGCCGTCGCCTTCTTCCTCCGCGTAGCCGGTGGCCGCGCCGCTGCCGCCCAGGCAGACCCGGGGCGTGCCGATGATGGCGCGCGCCATGTCGGGCGCCAGAAAACCCGCGAACCAGCCCGCGCCCGCGCACAGGGTCAGCACCCAGCCCATGCTGCCATCGACGGCGGCCACGGCTTCTTCCAGGCGCACCACTTGCGGCAAGGGCAGCTCGGCGCCGCCCGCGCTGCGCGGCGCCAGCATCGTCAGCCAGCCGCGCCGGTGCAGCAAGGCTTGCTGGGCCGGATGCAGGAAGCGGGCCGCATCGGCCGCCTGGGCGTGGCGGGCGATGCGGCGTGCGTCGCGTTCGGAAAGGGTAGCAATGGCAGCGTGCGGCATGGGCAAAGTCCGTCTATGGCAGAGGCGGGCATTTTCGCACAGCGCGGCGGCGCCGTTGCCGTCAGCCGTGCGGCATGGCGATTTTTTCCATCACGGCGCGCAGCAGCGTGGCGCCTGGCGCCGCGGCCGGGACCGAGCGCCAGGCGATGATGCCGTCCGGCCGGACGATCACGGCGCCGTCATCGCCTGCGCCGTAGGTGTCGCCGAAGGCCTGATCGGCGGGGAAGAGCACGTCGGCGCCGATCAGCAAGGTCTTCAACGATAGGTGCGCGGCGGCGGCGGACCAGCGCGGATCGGCTGTCAGCAGCACGAAATCGTCGGTCAACAGGTCGATGCTGGAGACGCTGTTGCCGCGATGCCGGACCCATACGTGGGGCGCGCGCGTGCCTGGCTGGCCAGCCCAGTCGCGCGGATGGGCGGCCGGCGGCAGCGCCGCTCCGGCACCGAGGATGGTGCCAGAGCGCGTCAACTGGCCCAGTTCCATCGCCAGGTTGCCATACAAGGGTTCGTTCTGGTAGCCGTCGCCGACCCATTTCGCGTAGTCCGGCCGGGCGAAGGTTTGCTGGTGCCGCAGCCAGGCGATGGGCCGGCGCTCATCCGTGTAAGTGTCGAGCAGGGCGGGGCGCGATTGCTGCCGCACCACCCTTTGCAGCTTCCATGCCAGGTTGTAGACGTCGTCGATGCCCGTGTTGGCGCCGTAGCCGCCCCGCGTGGGCGGCAATTGGTGGGCCGCATCGCCGGCCAGGAAAATGCGTCCTTCGCTGAACCTGTCCGCGATCAGCCCGGCCAGCTCCCAGCGCCCGGTAGTGATCAGCTCGAAGGCCATGTCCTTGCCCAGGGCCTGGCGGATCAGCGTCCGCAATTGCGCGTCAGTGCTGTCGTTTTGTTCTTCAAACATGAGGAACCAGCGCCCGTCCGAATACGTGCCCAGGAAACCCTTGAAGCCTGGCTGATCGATGTCGAACTGGCGGATGCCCCGCTCCAGAAAGGCGTCCGCCTCCGCGCAGCGGAACAGCACGCTGCGCAGCACGCGCAGGGGACCGGCACCCTGGCGCGCGATGCCCAGCTGTTCGCGGATGGGGCTGGCGGCGCCATCGGCGGCGATCAGGTAATCGGCCGTGACGGCATAGCTTGCGCCCGTGTCGCGCTGGCGTAGCTGCGCCGTGACGCGCTGCGCATCCTGCTGCACGGACAACAGTTCCACGCCCGTGCGCAGGTCGGCGCCCCGTGCGCGCGCGGCCTCGCGCAGTATCGGTTCCAGCAAGTCCTGGGCGATGGCGGCGCCGGCCATGGGCGTAGCCTTGCCGTCGCGCTCTTCCGGCTGGCCTGGCGTCCATGGCAATTCCTCGTAGTGCTGGCCCGCCAGACTTTCCACGCGGGCGCGGCGCACGGTGGCGCCGGGCGGCACCTGGGGAATGCGTTCGGCGATGCCGGCGGCGCGGAAAAATTCCAGCGTGTGTTCCGTAAAGCCCGTGGCGCGTGGATGGGCGGCGCTGCCGTGGTGTTTTTCAACGAGGATATGCGGCACGCCCCGCCATGCGAGGAAGAGCGAGGCTGAAAGCCCGACGAGGCTGCCGCCGATGATGAGTACAGGGGTGTGGATTGAAGCTGGGTTCATGATGTCGTCCTGGGTGTTGTGCAGAGCACACTCGGTCAAGGACGTGGTGAATTTTCGCGGCAGGCGCAACGCCGTTCAGGCAGCAGGGTGACGGAACGCACGCCGACGAAAAAACGGCGCACGTCCGCTTTTCGTCGTGGTCCGCTGCCACCAGGGCTGGAATATGACCGTCCGCAGGCGGACGGCTGACCGGGGCTCACCACGCCGGTCCACCTTTTTCGACAGCGCGATCTTAGCACGGGACTGTCGCGCTCCGCCAGCCCAGGGAACCCCGTGCAAAGGGCTTCAGGCGGCCTTGGCCAAACCTTCCGCTTCCCAGGCAGCCTTGACGCTGTCGCGCTGGGCGACTCTTGCCAGGAAGGCTTGCACATTCGCCAGCGCGGACAAATCCACGCCCAGGCCTGGCGCCCAGCCCGTGATGACGAACAGATAGGCGTCGGCGACCGTGAACGTGTCGCCAGTCAGGTAGGCCTGGCCTTCCAGGCGGCTGTCCACCCATTTGTATTTCTTGCCGAGTTGCTCAATGAACAAGGCCTTGGTGGCGGCGTCGAAGCGGGAATCGAACAGGGGGCTGAACGATTTATGCAGTTCGGACGTGATGTAGTTCTGCCACTCCAGCACCTTGTAGCGGGCCAGGCTGCCCACGGGCGGCAGCAGGTCTTGCTTGCCGCTCTGTTCGGCGATGTACTGGGCGATGACGGGGCCTTCGCTCAAGGTCGTGCCATCGTCGAGCGCCAGCAGCGGCACTTGTCCCTTCGGGTTGAGTTCATAGTAATTGCCGCCTTCCTGCGTCCGGTGCTGGCCCAGATCGACTTTCACCAGCGTAAATGGCGTGCCCGTTTCGCGCAGGAGGATGTGCGGCGCTTGCGAGCAGGCGCCTGGAGAATAAAAGAGTTTCATGGCGATCCTGTCCTTGAAAAGGTGGGAAAGATGCCACTATAGACCTGCGCCGCCGCGCGGTAAACGCGTGTTCGCGCAAGTGGCCGTGCACGCTCGGAGGAGGTTTGCGTCGGCTCAAACCCCGGGATAGCGCAAGGTGTCGAGCAGCAAGGTAAACGCGGGCGACGGGTGGCGCCGGCTCGGGTAATACAGCTTATAGCCCGCATACGTGGGGTACCAGTAGTCCAGCACGCGGATCAAACGGCCATCGGACAGGTAGGGAAGGACGACGTCTTCGGCTATGCAGGCCACGCCCAGGCCATCGAGCGCCGAATGCAATCGCATGGCCATGTTGTTGTAGATCATTTGCCCTTCCACCCGTACTTTCAGCTCCTGCCCATCCTTGGAAAATTCCCAGGCAAACAGGCCGCCCAAGGTGGGTAAGCGCATGTTGATGCAGTTGTGCGCCACCAAGTCCTGCGGCGTGACGGGCGACGCGTGGCGGCTGAAATACGCGGGCGCAGCGACGACGGCCATGCGGAAATCGGGACCGATGGGCATGGCGATCATGTCCTTGGCCACTTGCACGCCCAGGCGCACGCCCGTGTCGCAGCGCGCGGCCACGATGTCTGTCATGCCTAATAAGTTCATGCGTCATGCGGACTTTAGCATCTATTCATGGTAATGCGAAAGCCTTACAGTGGAGGCATGAAAAATCTTCCCGCTACCCCCGCCGCGCCGCACAAGGCGACCATCCTCGCCATCATCCTTGTCAGCTATGTAATGATCGTGCTCGACACGTCCATGTTCTGACGGGCTTGCCAAAAATGCACCGCGACCTGGGCTTTACTGATACGGGCCTAGCCTGGGTGCAAAGCGCCTACACCCTGACGTTTGGCGGCTTGCTGCTGGCCGCTCGCGCTGGCGACGCGTATGGCCGGCGCCGCCTGCTGCAGCTGGGCCTGCTGCTGTTTACCTTGGCCTCGCTGGCCATCGGCCTGGTGCAGTCGCCGGCCATGCTGATCGCCGCACGCGCCATCCAGGGCGTGGGTGCGGCCATCCTGGCGCCATCCACCCTGGCCCTGCTGCAAACCACGTTTGCGGAGGGGCGCGAGCGCACGCGCGCCATCGCCCTGTACAGCGCCGTGGCGGGCATCGCCGCCAGCGTGGGCTTGGTGCTGGGCGGCGTGCTGGCCGAATGGCTGTCGTGGCGCGTGGGTTTCTTCATCAACCTGCCCATCGGCGCAGCCATGCTGGTGGCCGCGCGCCGTTACATCACCGAGATGTGAAACCACTAGAGGCCGCTTCGACGTGGCCGGCGCGGCCAGCTCCACCCTCGGCATGTCGGCCCTCGTGTATGGCCTGATCCGCTCGGCCGGCGCCGGCTGGGCCGATGCCCTGACGCAAGACGCGCTGGCGGCGGGCGTCTTGCTGCTGGCTGCTTTCATCTTGATCGAGCGGCGCGCCGCGCAGCCCATCCTGCCGCTGCGCCTGTTTGCCGATGCGCAGCGCAATGCCGCCTACGGCGCCAGGGTGCTGTTCATGGGGGCCATGATCGGCTTTTTCTTTTTCACCACGCAATTCCTGCAAGTGGTGCTGCGGTATCCGCCCGCGCTGACGGGCCTGGCTTTCCTGCCCATGACCCTGGTCAACTTCGGCGTAGCCCTGTGCGTGCCGCGTTTGACGCGCAGCTTGGGTAATGCGCCTGCTGGCCATGGGATTGGGCTTGACCCTGCTGGCATGGCTGAGCCGCGTCGACGCGGGCACGGCTTACTGGCTGGGTGTGGCCTTGCCCATGGTACTGATCGGCGCAGGGCATGGCCCTGACAATTGCCCGAATGCCAGGTGCGCCGGGATGCTGGCCAGGCAAGAGCTGTTTGTCAGAGTATGGCTAATTTTAATAATAAGATTTTTGCGGTTTATCCATTTTTCGGAGTGCTCCTATATGGCATGTCTTGTGGGGGCCATACACTTCATCCCAACAATACAGGAGTGCATTTGCGCAAGGATGCTTTCCAGTTGACTGCCGGACATCCGTGCATGGCGGCCTAAGGCCGATCAGTATCCAGTCGAGCGATTGCTGTGCCGCCTTCAAAACTGCAGATGCTTTCCTTGATGCTGGTGACATCGTTGCTACGGCTAGCCATGTACCGTTCAGTATGTCGCCATAGCCGCGACAGAGACAGTTACCGCCGTCAGCCCCATGATTTATTTCATTCACTATCAGTAAGTTGCACCAATCAACATTTAAAAGGTCGCGTTATGCATATTGGCTCTTTGCTCAAATCGGGGTTGGCCGTCGCGCTGCTGTGGGCGCTGACCGGGTCGGCCTTCGCGGTCACATGCACTTACCTGGATGGCATCCGGCCGGCGGTGGGCGCCATGCCCTTGCAAGTTTCGGCGCTCAGCGTCGGGCGCGATGTGCCGGTGGGCACGGAGGTGTATCGCCAGACATTCAAAATGGCCAGCGGCCAGGCAGTGAAACTGGAGTGCCTGTATGCGCCGTATCAACAGCATACCGAGTTTGAGGTTGATTCAAACTATGGCTTGGCCAACTGGATCGGTGCGAAGTCTCCGAATAAAGTCTACCAAACCGGCATTCCGGGGCTGGGAGTTTTCTTCAACAGTACGGGCGGTCTGCTGCCGAGAGAGACAAATAAGATATCTACCAGCTGCACGCCGGGCTGGCGCTGCCTTGTTCCTTTTGATGGACCGTCCAATTTTGAATTGATATTGATCAAGGTGGGTGAGGTGACACCGGGAGTGCTGCGGGGTGATTCACTGCCGACCGTCAGCTTGTACGGCAATTTTGGCGATGCCAGGATGCTGGGCTTCAAGATGGGCCTCTCAGGCAATATCCAGATAGTCTCGCGCACCTGCAGCACGCCGGATGTAATAGTGCCCATGGGTACGCATACGTCCAAAACATTTACCGGGCTCAACAGCACTCCCGGCTGGACGAATTTTTCCATTCGTTTGAACAATTGCCCGGCCTTCCATGGAACAGTGAGCAAGACCCCTGTCGCCTGGGTATCACAAAGCGGCAATTCGCCCAGCGGCACGGCCGGCAACGTATCCATAGACAAGAACAGCCTGCGCTACCGCATCGATCCGGTGCGCACGGCCATCAATTCAGACACTGGCGTGCTGAGCCTCGATCCCACTGCAGCAAACCGTCCGCCCGCCGCCAGCGGCATAGGCGTGCAGATAGCGTTCATGACCGGAACCCAACCCTTTTCCTTGGCAGCATGGCAAAGCAGCGGCCTGACCCTGAGCAGCAGCGAAATCAGTTATGACATTCCCCTGCGCGCGCGTTACCTGCAGACCGCAAGCGCGGTGAAGGGGGGGGCGGCAAATGCGTCGGCGACGTTTACGATCAGTTATGACTAAGCTGGATAAATAAACAGGGAGGGGGCGCAAGCCTCAGAACGGTTTTCGTGCTGCTTCATGGTTCTCTCTTGCTGCTGCGCCGCCTTGGGTATCTCCCGCCAAAGCAAGGCAGCGTGCCGTGTCATGCCGCTGCGACGACTGACCACTCGCGCAGCAATTGTCCAAACGCTTCGGCTGCCGCCGTGCTGCTGGCGGCGCGCCAGAGCAGCTGGAACTGGGCGGCGGGCAGGGCGGGCAAGCCATGCTGGCCATCGATGACCACCATGCCCGCTTCCAGATCGCCTTGCGGCAGGGCCGTGATCGCCAAGCCCGCCAGCACGGCGGCGCGCAAGCCCTGCTGGCTGGGCGAGGTGAACGCCACGCGCCAGTCCATTCCGGCGCCATCAAGGGCGTCGACGCCCACTTGCCGGTGCAGGCAGGGTGCGGGCGAAAACGCCAGCGGCAGCGGCAGCGCGCTGTCGTGCCGGAAATCCTGCGCCGCAGCCCAGACGAAGCGCGTGCGGCGCAGCACGGCTGCCTCATCTTGTCCGTCCGCGAGGGCCATGACGACGGCCAGGTCCAGCGCATCGGCAGCGACCAGTTTCTGCAAGTCAAGATAGGTGCCTACCGTGACATCCAGGCGCACGGCGGGAAACAGGTGCGCGAACTGCGCCAGCAGGGCAGGCAGGCGCGCGCCCATGAAATTTTCCGGCACGCCAAAGCGCACGGCGCCGGCAATCGAGGAGCGCTGAAAGCGCCGCGCCAGCGCATCCTGGGCAGCCAGGATCTGCCGTGCGTGGCGCAAAAAATCCTCGCCGTCTTCCGTCAGGCGCAGGCTGCGCGTCGTGCGCACCAGCAGCGCGCTGCCCGCTTGCTCTTCCAGGCGGCGGATCTGGTGGCTGATGGCGGACTGGCTCAGGTGCAACCGTTCGGCGGCGCGCGTAAAGCCGCCCGTGTCCTGCACCGCCACAAAGGCGCGCAGCAGGGCGGTATCGAAGTCCATGGGGTTCCTGTGATTCATGATGAAAATGAATGAATTGTACAAAATTTTATCATTTCCCTCATGAGTCCACGTTTTCTAGAATGGTCGCTTGCAGTGCTCCGGCACTACGCATCCCTCCATGACTACCGAAAGCAAAGCTTCGATGCACCTGACTACTTCGCAACAAAACGCACTGACCCTGGCCGCCGTCTGCCTGGCCTCGCTCATGTTTGGCCTGGAAATTTCCAGCGTGCCCGTGATCCTGCCCACCCTGGAAACCGTGCTGCATGGCGACTTCAAGGACTTGCAATGGATCATGAACGCCTACACCTTGGCTTGCACCACCGTGCTGATGGCAACCGGCACCCTGGCCGACCGCTATGGCCGCAAGCGCTTGCTGCTCGCCAGCCTGATCCTGTTCGGCCTCAGTTCGCTGGCATGCGGCTGGGCCGGCAGCACGGGCGTGCTGATCGCCGCGCGCGCGCTGCAGGGCATGGCTGGCGGCGCCATGCTGATTTGCCAGGTGGCCGTGCTGTCGCAGCAGTTTCCGGACGGCGCCGCGCGGGGGCGGGCGTTTGGCGCCTGGGGCATCGTGTTTGGCCTGGGCCTGGGCTTCGGTCCCATCATCGGCGCTGCCATCGTCGCGCTGTCAAACTGGCAGTGGGTATTTCTCGTGCACGGACCGCTGGGGCTGGCGGCGTTGCTGCTGGTGGCGCTGGGCGTGAGCGAATCGCGCGACCCGCAGCGGCGCAAGCTGGACGTGGCCGGCATCGCCACCCTGTCGCTGGGCGTGTTCAGCCTGGCCTGGTGCCTGACGCAGGGGCCGGCGCTGGGGTTCAGTGATCCGCGCAGCGTGGCCAGCCTGGCCGTGGCGCTGATCAGTCTGATGCTGTTTGTCATGATCGAACGGCGCCAGGCCGAACCGATGATCGACTTTTCCGTGTTCCGCATCCGCCGTTTCTCGGGAGCGCTGCTCGGTTCGGCGGGCATGAACTGCAGTTTCTGGCCGTTCATGATTTATCTGCCCCTGTACGTGCAGTATGGCCTCGGCTACAGCAGCCTGGACACGGGCCTGACCTTGCTGGCCTACACCTTGCCCACCTTGCTCGTGCCGCCGCTGGCCGAGCGCCTGGCGCTGCGCTACCGGGCCGATGCCGTCATTCCTGCCGGCTTGCTGGTCATCGGCGTGGGTTTTTTGCTGATGCTGTGGGGCAGCCGTGTGGATGCCGCCAGCTGGCTGACGATCCTGCCCGGCTGCCTGCTGGCGGGCACGGGCCTGGGCCTGACCAACACGCCCGTCACCAATACGACGACGGGCGCCGTACCGGGCGAACGGGCCGGCATGGCTTCCAGCATCGACATCAGCGCGCGCATGATCAGCCTGTCGGTGAATATCGCGCTGATGGGCTGTATTCTCGTCGCAGCCATCCAGTCCGCCTTGCGGATGCAGTTGCCCGGCGGACTGGACGCGGCCACCTTGCGCGCCATGGCGGAAGGTTTGTCGGCAGGCAAGGGCGCCGGCGCGCTGCCGGACGGCGTGGCGAAGCTGGTGCTGGCGCAGGGATTTGGCGCCGTGATGCTGTACGGCGGCGTGGCTGCCTGCCTGTTCGCCGTGGCCAGCTGGCTGGTGTTTGGCGCCGGGCGGGCGCGGCAGGCAGCCGGGTTGCCAGTGAGGGAATAGCCAGGAGGCTATAATCTGGGCACGTTGACAAGTCTTGCTCAACGTTATTACGAGGCCGCCCATGCATAAACTGATTTCCGAACTCACCCGCCTGTACCTGTTCGAAGAACAGCAGCAATACGTCGATGCGGAGGGCGGCGCGCAGCCGCTGACGCCAGCCGTGCTGGCGCGCCATCTGTCGGGCGAGCAGACGGTGGCGGTGCAACTCGTGACCGGGAGCGGCCTGACGCGCGCCTTGGTGCTGGAGTTTGGCGGCAAGGGTGGCGGCGAGGCGCACTGGGGCGCGTTGTGCACGATCGCCAATGCCGTGCAGCACGAGCTGGACTTGCCGGCGCCCGCCGTCAGCATCTCGGGCAGTGCATTCCAGCTGTGGCTGTCGCTGGCCACGCCCGTGCCCGTCGCGCAGGCGCGCCAATTCGTCCAATTGCTGCGCTCGACTTTCCTGCCAGCATCGACCGACATCCTCGCTATCGCGCCGCCAGACTACGTGGAGCAGGCGGCGCTGCCGCCGTGCCTGCAGCCGACGGGCAAGTGGGCCGCCTTCATCCACCCCAGCATGGGCGCCGCCTTTGTCGATGAGCCGGGCCTGGACATGCCGCCGCCGCCCGCCGCCCAGCTGGGTTTCCTGGAAAGCTTGCGCAGCATCAATCCGGGACAATTCGCGCAAGCGCTGGCGAAGCTGCAGGGACATGCGGGCCTGCTTGACGCCGTGCCCGCTCCAGTCGCCGCCGTATTGCCGGTGGCAACATCCGCCGCTGCGCCGGGCTTGCTGCTGCAGGACGCCAGCCTGGAAGACATCGTGCGCTGGCTGCATGCGCGTAATATCGAACCGACTTTCCGGCACCGGCTGCCGTAGCGGGGCGCTCGTTCTCCCTGATTGCAGACTACGTTAGACACCCAGGAGGCAACATGACAGTCAAGCGCATGGACAACGTCGGCATCGTGGTAGAAGACATCGATGCCGCCATTGCATTCTTCACCGAACTTGGTCTCGTTCTCGAAGGGCGCGCCCCGGTTGAAGGAGAGTGGGCAGATGGCGTCACCGGACTGCACGGCATGCGCGTCGAGATTGCCATGATGCGTACGCCGGACGGTCACAGTCGTCTGGAGTTATCCCGCTTCCTCGCGCCGCCCGTGGTCGCCGATCACCGCAACACCCCAGTGAACGCGCTCGGCTACCTGCGCGTCATGTTTACCGTCGAGAATATCGACGATACGCTCGTCCGGCTCGTCAAACGCGGCGCGAAGCTGGTCGGCGAAGTAGTCCAGTACGAAAACATGTACCGGCTCTGCTATATTCGTGGTCCGGAAGGAATCCTCATCGGGCTTGCCGAACAGCTTGTGCAGAAAACGGCCTGAGGGGATCCCACCGGATTGGCGTCTAGCCCGTTAGTGAAACGACGGCAGCCGGCCAGCAGCAGTCGTTGAATATCCAATCAATCTTGTGCAAAAAACTGGGAGAACTACATTGGGAGTAATTGCAGACTTCTTTATCGCCGGTCCAGCCGAGGCCATCCGATATGCAAATCGGATTGAAGAGCCTGACGAAGGCGAGGAAATTGCGCTTTTGTTGAATCCGGTCCAATTCAATGGCATCACAGACCTGGAAATCGGTACTCTTTGGGCCATCTTGGAAAGCAGGGAGTGGGATATAGAAAAACACATGCCTGAAGACATTTACGTTGAGGAGGACGGCGAGTCCTGGCTGCACCGATTTCCGGACGAGCTGACAAGCCTTCTTGCAAATTCAAATGCGGACGGGTTGGAGAGCGCATCGGAGCAATGGGCAAAAACTGAAGAGATGGAGTGCGATGCAGCAGATTTGCGGCCGCTATTAAAGGATTTGCAATCGCTCGCACGGCAAGCCGCCACCACGGGACAGTCCATTTATCTTTGGGGCTGTCTCTAAGGCTACTTCGTGGCAAGCGTATCATCGCTGAAAGGTCCGCTTCGCGCCTGAAGCGGATACTGCAATGCCGTCGCAGCGTCTAGCCAAGACGGCATGCGACCAAGGGCTTCCTTGTCCTGGCCGCCCGCATGTCAGCGGCGTGCTGAAATCAGCGCGCCATTCCCCTGGCCAAAGTCAACATCAATTCCTCCGCCCCCATTTCCCGCGCCAGCGGCGCGCCTTGGCCAGCCCATTGCGCGGCAAATTCGCTGTTGCCGTGCTGGCTGGCCAGCGCGTTCAATTGTTTGGCGGCATCGTAGGCGACGGGATAATCGGCCGGTGGCGGGCTGCCTGGCGCTTCGCCGTAGTCGATCAAGCGGTTCACCATGCCGCGCGCCAGGCGGCCCGACAGCACGCTGGTCAGGCGCGTGGCCGATGCCCGCTCGCTTTTCAGGTTGGCGCGGTAGCCTGCATTGGCCGACGATTCCGGGCATAGCACGAATGCCGTGCCCAGCTGCGCGGCCGCCGCGCCCAGGTCCAGCGCGGCGCGGATGCCTTGCCCATCCATGATGCCGCCGGCGGCGATCAGGGGCAGGGCGGTGCGGCCCGCCAGCAGGCGCAGCAGCACGCCCGTGCTGTGGCGCTCGTCCGGCGCTTGCGGGTCGAAGACGCCGCGATGGCCGCCCGCTTCCACGCCTTGCGCCACGATGGCGTCGACGCCGGCCTGTTCGATCAGGGCCGCCTCGCGCAGATTGGTGGCCGTGGCCATGGTGTAGATGCCGGCCTGACGCAGGGCCTGGACTTGCTGCGGCGTCGGCAAGCCGAAATGGAAGCTGACGACGGCGGGCCGCTGTTCCAGCAACAGATCGAATGCCGCGTCATTGCCGATGAACGTTGCATAGATTTCGTCCAGTTCCACGGGCACGCTTGCCCCCAGCTCCGCAAACAGGGGCGCAAGATGGGCCAGCCAGGCCGCTTCGCGCCGCGCATCCCGCACGGCCGGCGCATGGCAAAACACATTCACATTGAAGGGACGATCCGTCAGCGCACGGGTGTCCATGATCACCTGACGCGCCTGCGCCACCGTGCCCGCGCCGATGGCCAGCGAACCGAGGCCGCCCGCGTTCGAGACGGCGGCGGCCAAGCGCGGCGTGGAGACGCCGGCCATCGGCGCCTGGATGATGGGCAGTTGCAAGCCGAGACGGTCGAGGAAGGGCTGGATTGAAGTCATGATGTTTCCTTCATGAAGTTGAGGATACTGCATTCAATTCGTATTTTGAGAATATAATAGCATAATCATTTTCAAATGGAGAATACGATGGAGTTGGAATCATTGCGGATTTTTTGCTCTGTCGCCAGTGAGCTGAGCGTCACCCAGGCCGCAGCCAGGTTGGGCCGCGCGCCATCCAGCGTCACCACGCGCCTCCAGCAGCTGGAAGCCGATATCGGCGCCGAATTGTTCGTGCGCACCAATAAACGCATGGCCCTGACGGCGGCCGGCGAGCGCTTTCTCGAGTATGCGCAGCGTTTGCTGGCGCTGGCGGAAGAAGCGCGGCACGTCGTCACGGGCGGGCGCGAGGGCGGCACCTTGCGCGTCGGCAGCATGGAAAGCACGGCGGCCAGCCGCTTGCCGGCCCTGCTGGCCGCATATCACGCCCGCCATCCGGCCACGCGCCTGGCGCTGAGCACGGGGCCGTCGCGCCCCCTGATCGAGCAGGTGCGCACGGGCTTGCTCGACTGCGCTTTCGTCGCCTTGCCGCCCGCGTTCGGAGGCGCCGCCGCATTGGAAGAGCTGGGCCTGGCATCGATGCCCGTGTGGCGCGAGGAACTGTGTTTGCTGCTGCCGGCCAGCGAAGGGCAGGCGCGCCGCGCTGCGGACGTGCGTACGCGCTCGCTGGCGGCGTTCCCGCAGGGCTGCACCTATCGCGGCATCGCCGAAGAGCTGCTGGGCGTGGCCGGCAGCACGCAGTGGCGGGTGCAGGAGCTGAGTTCGTATCACACCATGATCGCCTGCGTGGCGGCCGGCGCCTGCGTGACCCTGCTGCCGGCCAGCGTGCTGGCGCTGTCGGATGCGCCTGCCACCTTGACCACCTTGCCCGCAGGGCAGATTGACACCGTGCTGGTGTGGCGCGCCGGATTCGACGTGCCTGCCTTTCAGCATTTGCTGGCGCAGCTCGGCGAGGCGCCGTGAACGCGCCTGCCAGGCTGCACGCGGCCATCGCCGCGGCGGTCATCCTCGCCATCGGCATGGGTTTCGGCCGCTTCGCCTTCACGGCCATCTACCCGCACATGGTGGGGGAAGGCGTCTTGAGCTTGCGCGACGGCAGCCTGGCCGCCTCGGCCAACTATGCCGGTTACTTGCTGGGCGCCATCCTGGCCATGCGCGCGCGGGCGCACAACGCGCACCGGCTGTGCCTGTGGTCGGTGGCCGGCACGGCCATCTGCCTGGGCGTGCTGGCCTTGACTATGCCCGTCTGGCTCATCGTCACGGTGCGCGGCGTGGCGGGCGTCTTCAGCGCCCTGGCCATGGTGGCCGCCTCATTATGGTTGCTGGTGCAGCGCCGGCAGGCGCGCGGCGCGCCGCTGCTGTACGCGGGCGTGGGCGCCGGCATCGCCGTGTCGGCCGAATTGCTGGTGCTGGCGTCGCACCTGGGCTGGCACAGCGCCGGCATGTGGTTGCTGCTGGCCGGCGTCACCGTGCTGGCGGGGCTGGCGGCCGCGCCCGCCATTGCCGCCAGCGGCCAGCCGGCGCCGGATGCGCCGGCGCAAGTTGGCGCAACCGCGCTGGCGCCCGTGGCGCCGTGGCCGCTGGTGCTGATTTACGGACTGGCGGGACTCGGCTACATCGTCACGGCCACGTATTTGCCCGTGCTGGTCGGCGCGGCCTTGCCCGGACTCAACTCCGCCCACGTGTGGGCCGTGTTCGGCCTCGGTGCGGCGCCCTCGTGTTTCCTGTGGCACCGGCTGCACGAGAGACTTGGCACGCGCCAGGCGCTGAGGCTCAATTTGCTGCTGCAGGCGCTGGGCGTGGCCTTGCCCGTGCTGGTGCCCACGGTCGCCGGCTATCTGCTCAGCGCCATCCTCGTCGGCGGCACGTTTGTCGGCACGGTAACCATCGCCATGCCGGCCGCGCAGCGGGCCGCCGGCAAGGCGGGCAAGTTTGGCGCCAACATGATGGCCATCATGACGGTGGTGTATGGCATCGGCCAGATCATCGGCCCCGTGCTGGCCGGCAGCCTGTATGCGCAGTCACACAGTTTCAACAGCGCATTATTGGCGGCGGCCGGCGCGCTGCTGCTGGCGATTGTCGTCAGCCTGCGGCTGTAGGCCGTCGCTTTAAATGCTCACTGGGAATTTTTAGGACTGTTCTGATTTCGGTCAAGAAAGTCTGTCGCTACACTTCAAGTCATCACCGGTACGCGCCAGCCGCCATGCGCATGGCGTGGCCGGTTCCTGATCTTCCTTATTGAAAGTAGCGGCTATGACAAAGCAAATACAGCAGCATTCCCCACGCGTGACGGGATTACGCAACCGGCTTCCTCAGAATGCTGCAAGCGGTTTTCGCAACGCCGACCTGCTCGACGTGCTCATCGATTTCCTGGGCTTGAAGAACGATGCGGCCCTGGGGCGGGAACTGCAGGTATCGGCTCCCATCCTGTCCAAAATCCGACATGGCTCGCTGCCAGTCAGCGCCGCCATCCTCATACGCATGCACGAGGTAAGCCGGCTGAGTATTCATGAGCTGCGGGCATGCATGGGCGATCATCGCACGCGTTTCGGCATGCCCGATGACGAGGATAGCAAGTAAGAAGTTTGCCGCCCGTCATTTCTGGCGCCCCCAAGTCTTTGTCCACCCATGCGTCTTAACCCAAGGAAAACTTCCGTGAAAACTCTCAGCTCCCCTGTGCGTAGCGAATTTCATTCCCTGCGTGTGCTGACCTTGACGCCTGACGCGGACAAGGGCGGTGCGCGATGGCTGGGCACGATGCTGGGTGCCATCGATATCGCCAATGTGAAAAGCATCAATTCCTTGAGCCTGATCCCCTCGCTCCTGCGCGAAGGGGAGGTCGATGTGATCGTCGCGGATGTCGAACACGGTGGCTTGATGGTACCGACCATGCTCAAGACGCTCGATGCGGCCAGTCCGCTGACGCGTTTCCCGCATGTGCTGTGGGTGGGCCAGCCAACGCTGCTCAATTTGCTGCATGGGCAAGCGGCGGCGATGCTGGAAAGGCCGGCGGTGCCCCGCATCGGCGGCCTGTCCGTGACGGCGTTATTGGCGCATGCCCGCCTGGCGCATCGCGTCGGCATCAATGTCGGCATGGTCTACGGTGGCGGCAATGCCGCGTTTACCGAGGCCTTGCGGGCCTTGCTGCTGGTCCCGTCGATCAAGCGGCAGGCATCCTGTTGCGCGCCAGCCGATGGTCCGACGGAAGCCGATGTGATCGAGGCGTTGACGACAGGCAAGAATCTGCGCGTGATGCTGCAGCCGCAGTACGATTTGCGTACCCGGCGCATCATCGGCGCCGAGGCGCTGCTGCGCTGGCGTCATCCCGGCGTTGGCGAAGTGCCGCCATCGGTGCTGATTCCGATGGTCAATCGCCTCGGCCTGCACCTGCTGCTGTTCAGCTTTATCGAGACGCGCGTGATCGACGTCCTGCTGGTGCTCAAGAGCCGCCAGGTGACGTTGCCCATCGCCCTGAATGCTTCCGCCGAAACGGTGTGTACGCCTGGTCTCGCGCAGCGGCTGGCTGAAAAAATGCGGCGGGCAGGCGTGCCGCCGCAGTTGCTGAAAATTGAATTGACTGGCGATCTGCCGGTCGCTGATGAGCTGTTGCTGTCCGCTTCGCTCAATACGCTGCGGGCGAAAGGGTTTCCCGTTTCGCTTGATGATTTTGGGCAAGGTTCATCGACCCTGAATCTGCTGGCAAAGATGACCTTTGACGAGGTCAAGATCGATGGCGCGTTTGTGCGCGACATGAAAACCAGTGCTTCCGCGCAGGCCGTGATTACCGCCACGGTGAACCTGGCACGGCTGATGAATCTGAAAGTGGTGGCGGAAGGGATCGAAGACGCGTCGTGCATCGAGGCGCTGTGCCAGCTTGGCTGCCCCACGGGGCAAGGCTATGCACTGGCGCGCCCTCTGGAGCTGCGCGATTTTTTTGCCAGCGTCAGCAATAAATAAGGCGTATCTTTGGATGATGCATTGTAGGCAACTTCATGGCGATGTGCGTCTGCAGCAGGGCGTAGTGAAGCATTTTTGTTGCACAGGAGCACCTATGTTAATAAACTGCATCTCGTATGGCGGTCGTGGCATAAATAGGAGTAATCTCATCAAAAGAAACTTTTTTCATACAGCGTCCGGTCCTTGCCCATGCCTATGAAACGCTTACGTATTGCCTTGCTCGACGATCACGCCGTGGTGCGGCACGGTCTCGTCGCCCGCCTCACGGCCGAACAGGATATTGACGTGGTGGGTGCCTACAGTACCAGCCGCGAGCTGATCGCGGGCTTGCTCGCGGCACCGGCCGACGTCATTTTGCTCGACTATGCGCTGGGCCCGGACGAGCTCGATGGCGTGTCGCTGATCCGCGCACTGCGGGCCAAATTCCCCGATTGTCCCATCCTCGTGTTGTCCACGCATCATGAACCTGCCACGGTGGCGCTGGCCTTGCGCGTCGGCGCCCGCGGTTTTGTCGGCAAGGGCGAGGAAATGGCGGAGCTGGTCAAGGCGCTGCGCAAGGTGGTGTCGGGCGCCGTGTACCTGAGCGCCGAGATGTCCTACCGGGTGGCGGAAGCGAGCACCACCTTCGATGCGCGAGAGGGCGAAGACGGCGCGGATGCGCTGCTGCTGGGGGCGGCGCTGTCGGCGCGCGAGCGCGAGGTGATCCGTTGTTATCTGGCGGGGATGACGGTGACGGAAATCGCCGAAAAATTCAAGCGCAGCATCAAGACCATCAGCTCGCAAAAGACCACCGCCTTCCGCAAGCTCGGCGTCACGTCGAACAATGAACTGTTCAAGATCAGGCATACCATAGGGGAAGCATGAGGCGCTGGCGCGCCGGCATCGCCGCTTTCCTGCTGGCCGTCTGCTGCATGGCGGCGCAGGGAGAGGAAAGGGCGCACGCGCTCAGCGTCGCGGAGCAAGCCTGGGTGCGCGCGCATCCCGTGTTGAAGCTGGGCCTGCTGCAAAACCGGCCACCATTTGAAATCGTCCAGCGTGGCGCGACCGGGGTTGGCATCGCCGCCGATTACATCAAAGTCATTCAACGGCATAGCGGCCTGGACTTTGACATCGTGACCTTGGCCGACACGGACAACGGCCTGGCTGCGCTGCGTGAAGGCAGGGTCGATTGCCTGCCCGCGGTGCGCAGCATCGGCACGCCGGAGCAGGTGCCCGGCATCAGCTACAGCTTGCCCTACCTGTCGACTGCGGCCATCGCCGCCACGCGTGAACAGAGTGAACCTGGTGCCGATGGCATCGCATTCGATGGCAAGACCGTGGCGCTGCCGGCCGCGGAAGCTGGCCTGTTCGGTCCCTTCCTGCGTGAACGCCACGACGGCATGCGCATCGTTGTCAGCCCCACCATGCGTCAGGCGCTGGCGCTGCTGTCGAAAGGCGGCGCCGACGTCGCCATCGGCAGCAAGGCGCAGTTATTACCAGGATTGATGCGCGAGGAAGGCGCGGACCTGCATTTTACGGAACTGCCCGTGGCGATGACGTCGGACGTGCGCATGGCGCTGCGCGATAGCGATCCCTTGCTGGTATCGATCGTGAACAAGTCGCTGGCCGCGATGACCCCGGCCCAGATCCGGCTGGTACGCCAGGATTGGCTGGGAGCGCCGGACGATGATCACTCGGGCATGCTGTTCTCGGCGGACCACTTTGGCGAGCATGTGGGCCTGGCTGTGGCCTTGCTGCTGATCCTGGCGGGCCTGGCGTACCAGGCCTACAGCGCGCACCGGCGTGCCTTGCGCAACGAGCGCCGGGCGGCCATGTTCCTTGCCGTGATGAGCCATGAAATCCGCTCGCCCATGAATGCCGTGCTGGCCGCCGTGGAATTGCTGCGCTCCACGCCCATGAATGCGGAGCAGCGTCACTTTGTCGACCTGGCCAGCAACGGCGGAAATATCCTGCTGCGCTTGCTCGACGACGTGCTCGATGTTTCCAAGCTGGAGGCGGGGCAACTCACGCTCAGCCTCGATGCCGTCGATGTCGCGGCCCTGGCCAACGACGTAGCGGCCCTGCAGCAGCTGCGGGCGCGGGAGAAGGGCATTGCGCTCGATGTGGTGCTGCCCATGGCGGTGCCGCTGCTGATGCTGGACGAGGCCAGACTGTTGCAGGTGCTGCACAACCTGGTCTCGAACGCCATCAAGTTTACGGCGACAGGCGGCGTCGAGATACAGATCGCCATGCTGGACGACGGGCAGGGGCAGGCGCGGCTGGAAATTGCCGTTGCCGATACGGGCATCGGCATCGGTGCCGCCATGCAGGCGACCCTGTTCCGGCCGTATGTGCAGGTGGAGGGCACCTACAAGCGTTCGGGCGGCACAGGTCTGGGTCTCGTCATTTGCCGCGAATTGGTGACACTGATGCAGGGCACGATCACCATCGACAGCGAGATGGGGAGGGGCACGCGCATGCTGATTTCCTTGCCTGCGCAGATAGCGTCCGGGGCCGCTCCGGCGATAGACGCGGTCGTTGCGCGGCCCGTCCCGGTAGGTGGCACGGCGGCGCAGCGCCTGTCGATCCTGGTGGTTGAGGATGTGCCGGCCAACCAGGCCGTGTTGCGGGCCCAGCTCGCCAGCCTGGGCTGCGATGCCGACATTGCCGAGAATGGCGCCAGGGCATTGGCCTGTTTCCAGCTGCGCGAATATGACCTGGTGCTGATGGATTGCGACTTGCCCGACATCGACGGCTACAGCCTGACGGCCGAATGGCGCAGGCGCGAAGCGGATCTGGAACAGGCGCGCTGTCCGGTCATCGCGATTTCCGCTTCGACGGGCGAAGATCATGCGGAACGCTGCTTCGAGGCAGGCATGGATGGCATATTGAGCAAGCCGATCCGGTTGGCGAAACTGCAGGATATCGTCGAACTGTGGTGCGACGTGACCTTGGCGCTGCATGCGCCGCCGATGGAAACCCTGGCGGTATTCGATATGCCGCAAGTGCGCGCAGCGTTCGCCAACGATATGGGCGAGTTGCTGCAGGCCATGGTCATGCACGAACGGGATGGTGCGGTGCGCGCCGCGCATCGCCTGCATGGCGCGGCGCTGGCCATGCAATGGACGGATCTGGCGCAGCCGGCAGGGCGGTTGGAGAGCCTGTTGCGCGGTGAGGCAGTGCTCGCCGATGCGCGTTGCGAGCAGCTTTTGCAGGACGTCGTGGCCGCCTGGCGCAGCCGCGGCCAGCATTGATTTCAATTTGAAGGAGCATCATGTTGCGCACGATGAACAAGAATAAAAAAGAGGCCATGGGGATGCTGGCGTTGATGTTGCCGACCACCTTGCTATTCCTGGTACTGTCCGGCATGGATCCGACGAAGTTGCCGTTGGCATCCCAGCCTCTGCCATTTGGCCTGCCTGCGGCGCTGGGCAATTTCCCCATAGCGGCCGTGATCTTTTACATCAGCATGGGGTTGACTGGGCTGGTGCTGGCACTGCTACCGGAAACCCTGTCGCGCAAGAAAACCTTGCTGGCGGGCTTCCTGTTGCTGGCGGTCGCTGCGTTGATGGGCATGTTTTCCCGCTCGCTATTTGAACTGTGCTGCTGGAGCTTGCTGGGCGGCATCGGATGCACGATGAATATCTGTGCCTGGATCAGTATCGGGGCCACGTATTTCCCCCGCCATTGCGCCTTGGTCGTGGGACTCATGATTTGCCTTACCGCAGCCAGTAACATAGTCGCGAACAAACTCAGCGCCATTCAGCATGCCATCAATGAACAGGGGAAACTGCCCCTGTTGCCCGCCCTGGCGGGCATGCTCATCCTGATCCTGCTGTATATCCTGATCTGGCATTTTTTCCAGCAGATCAGCGCCGCCGGCGAGCGGCGTTTTATCCGTCCTGAAGCCAGGAGCCAGGTGGGGTCGGTCTGGTCCCGTGGCCCGTTGCTGCTGTTTCTGGCAGCCGTATGCCTGCCATTGAGTGCGGGTAATTTCGACTACCTGTATAGCGTGTACATGCGCGAGATACTGGGATTTCCCCTCAGGACGGTAGAGATGGCGATCGGCATGGCCATGAGTGCAACCTTGCTATCGCCACTGGGCGGCTGGCTGGGGGACCGCCACGGCGCCATGAAAATACTGTTGATCACGCTCCCCATCACGGCGGCTATCGGCGGCCTGATCGCGTTGGAATGGCATCTGCCCGTGGATATCCTCATGTTGCTGGTATTCCTCCTGGGCTTTGGCTTGAGCGCCGTGTTTTATATCAACATCCTGGCGGCCCTGATCCAATCGGTGCCGCCCATGCAGAGCATGCGGGCGGCGGGCTTGTTCTATGTCGCGTTCAACCTGGGTATTCCTGCCGCGGATGTGCTTTTCACCCATCTGAAAGAGAGGGTGGGCTGGACGACACTGGTGTTATTGCAGCTTGTCTTGCCCCTGGTGCTGGCGGCCGTTCTGGTCTGGCTGGCGCAGCGCATCTTGACGCCTGCCGATCAGGCGGTGCTGCCCGGCTGACCGGCAGGCCTTTACCTTGCCTGCAAGCGCCGCCTTGCAGGTTTTCCCATCGCTTTCATCCCCGCACTGCCTCCCCATTCTCTCCAGCCACGCCGCAACGCCAGCTTGCCAGGCCGCTTGCATCCTGTGCGTGTTGTTGTCGATGTGTGCATCTATTTGTACATGTCTCATCCGGCGGCACGGATTTTTAAGACCATTCTCATATCGACAAGTATCGCGGCTCTGTAAAGTACGAATCTGCATCAACAGCCGCGTTCCTACATTAACTGGTGCGCATTTACCTTTATCTTTCAGGAGTAGTCTCAATGAAATCCCAAGTCCGTATCCTCGCCGTTCTGCTGGCCGCCGCTGCAACCCAATCCGCTTTCGCTTCCGATGGCACGATCAATTTTGAAGGCCAACTGCTCGATTCGACTTGTACCGTGAATGTTAACGGCACGGTTGGCCCTGCTGCTGCGACCGTGACATTGCCGAAAGTCTCGGCTGCCCAGCTGAAAACGGCTGGCACCATTGCAGGTCAGACAGGTTTTAACATTACGTTGAGTGCTTGTAGCGGTACGACCACCAAGGCCGCTGCATTTTTCGAAGCGGGTGCCAACGTTGACCCACTGACCCATAATCTGAAAAATAACGACAAGACTAAAGACGGCGCCCAGAATGTTCAGCTGCAGCTGGTCGATGCCAATAACGGTCAGGTGATCAAGGCTGGTGATTTCTCGCAAGTTGCGAATACCAGCAAGGTCACGAAAGATGCCAGCGGCGGTGCGGTTCTGCCGTATGCCGTGCAATATATTTCCACCGGCGTTGCCGCTGCCGGTCTGGTGAAGGGTGCCGTTACCTACTCCATCACTTACGAGTAATCCACTCGCCAGGGAAGCACGTCCTCGCCGCATAGGCGGGACGCGCTTCCGGTCTACATTCTGAGGTCTTCCATGCTCCCCTATCATTCATTGCAAAGTTCGTTGTTGCTCAGTCTCGCCTTGCTGTTTTGTTCTTCCTCCATGGCCAGCGTCGTGATCACGGGCACGCGACAGATTTATCCGGCGAAGCAAAAAGAAATCACGGTCAAGCTCAATAACGATGGCGCAGTGCCGGCGCTGGTGCAGGCATGGGTCGATGCTGGCGATGTCGCATCGACACCGGCTGCGGCCCAAGTGCCTTTTGTGCTGACGCCGCCGCTGGCCCGCATCGATCCGGGCAAGGGCCAGAGCCTGCGCCTGATGTTTGTCGGTCCGGCCCTGCCGGCGACGAAGGAATCGGTGTTCTGGCTGAATGTACTGGAGATTCCGCCCAAGTCGCAAGACGCTGATGTGAACAGCCTGCAGATGGCGTTCCGCTCACGCGTCAAGATTTTTTACCGCCCCGAGGGACTCGCTGGCAATCCTGTCGACGCGATCGAACAAGTGCAATGGCGTGCCGTTTCTGCCAGCAGTGGCAAGGGCTTTGCCCTGGAAGCATATAACCCGTCCGCCTTTCACGTGTCGGTGGCGTCGCTGTCGCTGGTGGCCGGCGCTCAGCGCAGTGAGAGTGATGGCGGCATGGTGGCGCCAGGCGAGACGAAACAATTTGCGCTGCCCTCCCTGAAGGCCTTGCCTGCCGCAGGCGCACAGGTGGAGTTTAGCGCCATCAATGATTACGGTGTCCCGATGCCGGCACGGCGTAGCCTTTCTGCGCCGGCCGCCCGGCCCGCTCCTTAAGGTTTGAATCATGAATAATCATCGCCACGTCTTCTATTATCCTCAAGCAAAGCCTGGTCCAGGCGTCAATGCGCTTGTTGGCAGTATGCTCAAGGCGGTGGCGTTCAGTTCATGTGCCTTGACCGTGCCAGCTGCGCATGCGGACCAGGTCGAGTTTAATAATGTTTTCTTGCCGGAAGGCTCGCGCAGCCTGGATCTCGCCATTTATCAAAAAGGCAATCCTGTCTTGCCGGGCACGTATCGCGCCGATATCGCCCTCAACGGCGAGCTGAGAAATCGTCAGGATATCCGCATCAATGCCAACGATGACGGCAGTAATCCCGTGGTGTGCGTATCGCGCAAACTGCTTGAATTGCTGGGCGTGAATATATCACTGCTGTCGCCGGAAGCCTTGACCTTGCTGGCAGAAGGGCAGTGTGTCGAACTGGGCAAATTGATAGCGAATGCCACGGCCGTGTTTTTGCCGGAGATTCAGCAGGTCAGTATCAGCATTCCCCAGGCGTCGCTGCGGCGCAATGCGCGCGGTTATGTCAGCCCGGAACTGTGGGATAGCGGTGTCACTTCTGGCATGTTGGGTTACAGCTTTAACAGCTATCACAACAAGAGTGGCGGTACGTCATTCGACTCCGCTTATCTGGGCCTCAACGGCGGCTTCAATATGGGCAGCTGGCGTTTTCGCCATAATGGCGCACTTAGCTGGCAGCAACAGGGAGGCAGTCGTTATCAGGTGCTCGATACCTATGCGCGGCGCGACATGACGGCGCTGAAAAGCCAGCTGACCCTGGGCGATGCCAATACCAGCGGGGAGATTTTCGATACCTTATCCTTCCGGGGTGTGCAACTGGCCAGCGATGACCGCATGTTACCCAATTCCTTGCGCGGCTATGCGCCCGTGGTGCGCGGCATTGCCCGCACCAACGCTCGCGTGAGCATACGCCAGGCGGGCAATCTCCTGCTTGAAACGACGGTGGCGCCAGGCGCCTTCGTCATCGACGACATGTATGCCACGGGTTACGGTGGCGACTTGAACGTGACGGTGTCCGAAGCGGACGGTAGCGAACAGCGCTTTGTCGTGCCGTATGCGGCCGTCAGCCAGTTGCTGCGTCCGGGTTCGCTGCGCTTCAGCGCGGCGGCTGGTGTAACGCGCAATAATTTCTTGAGCAAGCAGGCGCGCGTCCTGCAGGGCACTTTGCAGTATGGTTTGAATAATAGCCTGACCGGTTACGGTGGCTTGCAGGCCAGTGAGGACTATTTGTCCCTGCTCGGCGGCGTGGCCTTAGCATTACCGATAGGTGCCGTATCCATCGATCTGAGTCACGCGCAGACGAAACTTGCCGCGGACACGGCCAAGGGCCAAAGTCTGCGCTTGTCATACAGCAAGAATGTCTTGAGCACCGGCAGTAATTTCTCGATGGCTGCTTACCGTTTTTCCACCAGCGGCTATCTGGATTTTGCCAATGCGACGCAAGTACTCGACGCCGAACGCAATGGTCACGATTCCAATATGCAGTATAGGCCCCGTAACCGCGTGTCCTTGACCGCCGATCAGCACCTGGGTGCGTGGGGCCAGGTCAGTATCAGTGGTTATGCACAGAATTACTGGAACCGGCCTGGCCAGGACTTGCAATACCAGCTCAGTTACAACAAGCAGGTGGGGCGCGTGAGCTACGGCATCAATGCCAATCGCAGCAAGGTATCTTATGGCGGTATGGAAAGCAGGATACAACTGACCTTGAGCATGCCGCTGGGCGGCAATGACAGTCTGTACAGTCCGCAAATGTCGGCCCAGGTATCGCGCGACACGGATGGTCGCTACAGCCAGCTGGCAACGCTGAGCGGCAGCGCGGGAGAAGAACGGCAATTTGGCTATGGCGCATCAGTGAGCCGCAATGGCAGTACCAGTAGCAGCAGCCTCAACGGTCAGTATACCGGGGCGCAGGCGATGGTTGGCGCCAGCGTGGGGCGCGGCACCGGCTATAGCAGTGCCTCGGTCAGCATGAGCGGCAGTGTGGTGGCCCATCCTGCTGGTGTGACCCTGACGCCGCTGCGTGGCGAAACCATGGCCGTCGTGCATGCGCCTGGTGCCGCCGGTGCCAAGGTCGCCGGCTATCCTGGCCTCAGGCTCGACGCCAGCGGCAATGCGGTCCTGCCATTTTTGCGTCCGTATGAATTGAATGAGGTGGCGATTGATCCGCAGGGAACGTCGATGGATGTGGAGCTGAACGAAACAAGCCAGCAGGTGGCACCGCGCGATGGCGCTGTCGTATTTTTGAAGTATGGCACCAGCACGGGCCGCGCAATACTATTCAACGTGAGCTTGGCAAGCGGCGAGGCGTTGACCTTCGGTGCCACCGTGAAAGATGAGCAAGGCTTGCCGGTGGGCGTGGTGGGGCAGGGTGGCCAGCTGTATGCACGCCTGCAGGAAAGCACCCGGCAGTTATCGATTTCCTGGGGCGGAAGGGCGCATGAACGTTGTACCTTGGCCATTCCCGCATCTGTCATGCAAGGTGAGGGCGGCAAGCTGCAGCAAGTTGATGCCGTGTGCGTGCCGGAATTGATCAATGCAAAGGCGGCGCCCGCCGAGGAGCGCCGCGTCGAGCTGCTCGGCGGTACATATCCGGTCGACATCTTCCTCAACGGGCAGCGCATGGAAAGGCGCGACGTGGCCTTCCTGCCGGTGGCCGGAGAACAACGTCCTTCGCCCTGCATGAGTACGGTGGATTTGCAGGAGTATGGCGTGCAGCTGTCCAAAGAACAGTTGCTGCAGCCGTGCCAGCAAGTGCTGGCGTCGATTCCCGGCGCCAGCTGGAGTCATGAGGCTGCCGTCCAGCGCCTCGATCTGCAGGTGCCGGCCGCGTCGCTGGTGGCGCGCGCGCCACGCCAGGGCTTGCAACTGGTCGCTGCAGGCATCCAGAAGGAAGACACCGGCATGAAAATCACGCAAAAGAGAAAACCATGAAAATCCGTATGATGACTGGCTTGATGGCCGGGCTGCTGCTGTGCGCAGCGCCGCAGCTGGCCCAGGCTGCGCCGAACTGTTTCGCCATGAATGGAAGCCTGGGTTTTACTGGCACGATGGCGGTGCAGCTCGGCAGCCTTGCCGTGCCGCGTGACGTGCCGAATGGCAGCATACTGTACTTCCAGTTTTTTAACCTGGCAGGCAATAGCCTGCAGCTGCAATGCGATGTGGCAAGCGCTTTGGCCAAGGTGTCATTCCGCATGCAGGGCGTTGGCCCGAATGCCAACTTCAGCGGAAGGCAGGCATTCGCCGCTAAAGTCTATGCAACGGGGGTGCCCGGCATTGGCGTCGCCTGGTACGCCAACGGCTTGTGGATGGCTGACGGAATTGTCGACAATAGTGTCCCCGAAGAGCCCAACGGCTGTGGCGGCGGTAATAGCGTGCCGCAGGGATCGTGCCGCACCCATCTGATCGCCAGGCTACCCGCCACTACCTCCTTCATGCTCGTCAAGACGGGGCCTGTGGGGACGGGAATCATACGGGCAAGCGATTTGGGCAGACTATCCTATTTCGCGACCATTGGCGGCGTCAGCAGGGAATTCACTATTACTTCAGTTGGCCTGACAGGCAGTATCAGCGTGGTCAGCACCACTTGCCATACGCCCGATGTCAAGGTGGCGCTGGGCAGCAGAAAAATATCTGCCCTGACGGGCGCGGCAGGTGCGTCCACTCCGGCGGTCGGCTTTGTGCTCGACCTGACCGACTGCCCTGGATTTCCCGGCAATATCAGCAGCAGCGGCGCGGCGGCACCGATGTCGTCTGAAAACGGCGTTGTCAGAGCCCCCACTTTTCTGCCCAACAGCGTCAGCGTGCGGATAGATCCTGCCGCCCCGGCAATCGATGCGGCCAAGGGCGTGCTGAGCCTGACGACGGAAAGAGGGGTGGCCACTGGCGTGGGCGTGCAATTGCTCGATAGCGCAGGCGCACCCTGGCCCCTGTCGACAGATGTCAAGTTGAGCAACGTACTCGGTGCCGGCACCCGGTCGCTCGACATCTCCCTGGGCGCGCGTTATCTGAAAACGACGATGGGCACGGTGACGGCAGGCCCGGCCAATGCGGTGGCCACTTACACACTGACGTATCAATAGCACGTGCAAGCTCCCATGCAAAACGGCGCGCCAGTGATGGCGCGCCGTTTTGCGTGATGAGCGGTCAGTGCCGGGGACGCGAAAGTGCCCGCAGTTCGCCGATGGACAGACCCGATGCCTCGTGCATGCGTATCAGCATGTCGGTATCGACTGCGGTGCTTCCTTTTCTCAGCTTGCTGATCGCGAAGGGCGGCACGCCCAGCTCGCGCGCCAGGCAGGCGTCGTTGAGCAGCCCCATGTACGTGAGGAGGCGCTCGACCAGCGCCGCGCCATCGTGCGTGTGGACGGCTGCCTCGCCACCCCTGGTCTCGGCGATCAAGGCATGCGCTGATAATTCGGTCATATTGGTCATGTCACGTTGCCTTCATTGCCATTGCAGGCAGTCTTGCAAGCTGATGTTGAATAAAGTCCTCGCGCTCCATCGGGCGTGCCAGCGCGTAGCCCTGGCCGATATGGCAGCCGATGCCCAGCAAGGCCGCCAGTAGCGATTCGTTCTCGATCCCTTCGGCCACCAGTTTGAGGTTGAGCCCTTTTGCCAGTGAAATGAGGGTGGCGACAATGGCGTGCGAATGGGTATTGGTTTCCATATCGCGAATAAAGGCACCGTCGATCTTGACTTCATCGAAAGGCATCTTGAACAGGACGTTGAAGGTGGCGGAACCGGCGCCGAAATCGTCTAGCGACAGGGGAAATCCTTTCGCCCGCAGGGTGTTGAGGCATCCTGACAGGCACAGTTCATCGAGGACCGGCAAGTCTTCGGTGACTTCGACCTTCAGCAGCCGCGTCGGCAGGCAGGCATCCCACATCTTTGTGGCAAGCAGTTCGGCCATGCCGTGCGTGCACACGGTATCGATCGAGGCGTTGACGGCAACCGGCACGTCGCCACCTTGACGGCGCAGGTGCTGCAGCACATCGATGACTTCCTTGACGACCAGGTTGAACAGCGGCAGATGCAGGCCGAGCCGGTTGACCATGGGAATGAGTACCGTCGGCGGTACGCTGCCATGACGTGGATGGTGCCAGCGCAGCAGTGCTTCCGCGCTGACAACGCGCCGGCTGTGCAAGTTATACTGGGGCTGGTAGACGACACGCAGCCCTTCGCCCGTATGTATGGCGTGAATGACGTCTGCGTCGCTGGGCAGGGAAGATGGATGGTGCCTGGGCGCTTGCGGGATTTTTCTGCTTTCCGTTAGCCCGTTGCCGGGCATGGCGAAGGGGCGCGCCGGCAGGCGCTGTCTCATCATGATGGATGGAAGGGCATACACGGCAGCGCTCATGGCGATTTTCCCGACAGTTTAAGATGGGGAAAGTATAGGAAGTTCGACTGCCAAGCGACATCGGAATGTTCTGAAAAGCGGCCCAGCTTCAGAGGCCGAATGCGCCGCGCATGAAGTCGCGCCGCAGCGCGTTGAGCCTGTCGGAGTCGCGCGTGTAGTACAGCTTGTTCGTCAGCAGCACCGCATAGCGGCCGCGCCGGCGACTGAGCCACATGGCCGTGCCGGTGAAACCCTGGTGGCACCAGACGTCGTCCTGCGGCCCGGTGCCTGCCGCCGGGTGCCAGAACAGGCCGCGCGACGGCTGCAGCTCGCCCGTCCGCACCGTCAGCGAATCGCGTACCCAGCCGGCGTCGAATATCTTGCCGTCCGGAAGCAGCATTGCCAGCAGGAAACGCCGCAGGTCGGGCACGTTGGAAAACAGCCCGGAAATGCCGCACACGCCGCCCAGCAGCCGGGTTGAAAAATCATGCACCACGCCGGCAAGGCGGGCACCTGCCTGCTCGCAATATTCGGTCGGCGCGACCAACTGGCCGGGCCGGGGCGCCACAGGACCGTAGCCCGTGGCGGTCATGCCCAGCGGTTGCAGCACGTACTCGGCCAGCGCCACGTCCAGCGGCAGGCCCAGCAGCCGCTCGATGACAAGGCCGAGGATCAGGGCCGCGCGGTCCGTGTATTCCACGGCCTGGTCTGGCATGCCTTCCAGCGGCTCGCGCAGCACGCCGCGCACGATATCGTCGTACACCTCGCCATAGCTGGCGCGCAGGCGGGCGCGCAGCGGCAAGCCGGCCGTGTGCGTCAGCAGCTGGAAAATCGTGATGGGCGCCAGCGCGTATCCCACTGTGCCGGGCAGCAGTTCCGCCAGCCGGCTATCGAGGCGCAGGCGCTCCTGCTTCACCAGCTGGCCCATCAGCGACCAGACGCTGATGATCTTGGTCAGCGAGGCGATGTCGAACAGGGTGTCGACCTGCGTCGCTGCGCTGGCGGGATCGGGCGTGAGTCGCCCGGCCGCGCCCGTCACGCCGTGGTGAATGGTGCCCATGGCCCAGGCCGCGCCTGGAAAAATGTGGTCGTGCACGCCGGCTTCCACCAGCGCTGTCAGTTGGTCGGTGTGGGTGCTTATTTGCATGATGATGGTGCCGTGCTTGTCTTGTCATGCTCTGCCGCTGCCACCCCGAGCCAGCGCGCCACCGATTGCGCCACCCATTCCCCCTCGTCGAGCGGCAAGTCGTGGCCCGCATCGCGGTGGATCAGGCAATCGGCCTGCCAGGCGCGCGCCAGGCGCTGCGAACAGCGGTGGTCGACCAGCCGGTCTTGCGCGCCGGCCATCACCAGTACGGGCATGGTGGGGCGGCTTGCCGGCGCGCGGTAGCGGGCGGCCGACAGCAGCTGGCGCAGCGCGTTGCGCCGGCTGACCGGATATTGCTGCTGGTAACTGAGCCACTCGGCCAGCAGCGCGGGATTGCCATGTGCGTGGCGACGGCTCGTCAGGCGCAATATCAGCGCTTCCTGGCTGCCTGCATCGCCCAGCAGCAACTGGCGCAGCAGGGCGCCATAGTTCTGCCAGCGCAGGCGCCGGTAAAACGGATTGAACGGCCGCATGCTGGTGTTGACGAGCACGCAGCGGGCGATTTCCTGCGGGTAGCGGTGACTCCATTCGACGGCCACCATGCCGCCCAGCGACAGGGCCAGCACATGGTACGGCGCGGGAATGCCGCGCGCCTGCAGTTGCCGGCGGCAGTCTTCCACCATGGCGGCCACGCGGGTGGCGCTGTCGTGCGCGTGGCGGGGGCCATTGCCGGGCAAGTCGGGCGTGACGATGTGGGCGCCGGGTAGGGCGCGCGCCAGGGTGGCGGGAAAGCCGCCCCAGTGGCGCTGTTCGCGCATCAGGCCGCGCAGCAGGACCCAGGTGTGCGCGCCGCTCATGATTCGTACCATTGCGCCAGGGCGCGCCGGCGCTGCGCCTTGCGCAGCAAGCCTTCCGGCATCCAGCGGCCGTGGCTGCTGGCGGCGCGCATGAGGAAATCGAACCAGACCAGATGCCGCCGCAGCACGCGCTGCAGGCGGTGCGCGGCCGTGGGGTTGAAGATGCTGACCCGATTGAACAGCTGGCGCGGGTTTTTCTTGACCCACAGCCACGAACCCATTTCCAGGGTCAGCGGCAGGAACACGCGCCCGCTGTAGCTGGTGCCGTTCAGGTACAGATAGTCCCACAGGTCGCCGTGCGTGCGGTATTGCCGGCTTTGCGGCTCGAACACATAGTTGTGGTTGGGGTAGCTCTGGCTGAACAGCTCCTCCAGTGCGCCGATCTCGGCCAGGTGCTCGATTGGCACCTTGGTATGCGCATGGGGAAACCAGATGCGGTCGCGCAAGCCGAAGCCGGAATGGCAATCGAGGGCGATGCTGAACTGGCGCGACAGCAGTTCGCGCTCGACGAGGTCGCACACGGCCTGGCTTTCCACCTCCATCGGGCCATCTGCCGCACCTCGGTACCAGGGCAGGCGGGCGCTGTAGCGCTGTCCGCCGAGCATGAACGGCACTTTTTCGCGCGCGCTCAACGGCGCATTGCGCATCAGGTCCACGCCGCGCGGATTGCAGCGCGTGGCTTGCCACATGCCGCCCGGATTGACCAGCGGCATGAACACGAGGCGCATGCTTTCCAGCTGCTGGTGCAGGGTGGCATCCCAGCGCAGGCGCGCGATCAGGCTTTCCAGGAAAGACAGGATGACTTGCGTGCCGATGCGTTCGAGGCCGTGGATGCCGCCGAAAAAGCCCAGCACGGGCACGTCGGGACTCGGATTGCCCAGTGCAATTGTGTACACGGGAAACTCGCGCCCATCCATGGCGATGCTGCAGGGCGCGGCCACTTCCAGGTGGCTGCCGCCCTCGTCGATGAGGCGTTTCAGCATGACCAGCTCGGGCAGATTCTTTTCGATCATCAGGCGTCTGAAAGGGAGAGTAGCAGCCAGTGTAGCCGAAATAAGCGCCGCGCCCGACGTCCTGCATGGCGAAATTTGCGCACGCTGCTGATGTCACGAAGCCGTCATTTTTTCTGTGTAGGCTATTGCAGTTGATGCAAGAACTGTTACTTGGCAATGCCTTGTTTCCACGCGATTTCACCCTCACACGATAGCGACTCGATAGCGATATGACAGGCAGCCCGGCATCCGTCCATGTGCTTGCGCTGGCAGGATACCTGGTTTTGCTGGGGTTCCTGGCCGCGGTGGGACCCGTGCGGGCGCAGCCGGCCGATGGTGCCGTGCTGCAGTTTGATATCGCCGCGCAAAACCTCGGCGACGCGCTCGACCTGTACAGCCGCCGCACGGGCATCGCCGTGCTGATGGACCAGCGCTACGCGCAGCGCCAGTCGGCGGCCGTGCGCGGCGCGTATGCTGCCGGCGCGGCCCTGCAAGCCTTGCTGGAGGGGACAGGGCTGCAATCGCGCCTGTCCGATGCGCAAGCCGTCATCGTGTATGCGCCCGCCGCAGCTGACTTGCCGCAAGTCAGCGTCGTGGCCGCCGCCGACATACCAGGCGCCACGCAGGGCGGCGGCGACCATGCGGCCTATGTCAGCCGCTTGCAGCACGTGCTGCTGGGGCTGCTGTGCCGCGCGGCGCAGACGCGTCCCGGCGGCTACCGGCTGGCGCTGCAACTGTATCTGAACCGTGCCGGCGTGGTGGACCGCGTACACCTGCTCGACAGCACGGGTTTGCGCGCGCGCGACACGGCCATTGCGCGCGTGGTGCTGGGCATGAGAGTGGGCGCCGCGCCGCTGCCGTCGATGCCGCAGCCCGTCTCCATCCTGCTGCTGCCGCAAGGGCCGGGCAGCGAAGTCGATTGCGCCAGCGCGCCGGGTAGAAACGTGCCATGAGCATGCCCGACCTGCGCACCAAGCTGAAACGCCACCTCAGTTCGCGCTACGCCGTGCTGCGCTGGCGCCTGGAGCGCGTGGTCGGCTGCAAGCACCATGCGGCCGATGCGCTGCAGGAAACCTGGCTGCGCCTCGAAGCGATGGTGGCGCCTGGCCCGGCCGCCGCGCCCGTCCACAATCCCGACGCCTATCTGCTGCGCATGGCGGCCAATATCGCCACCGACGCGTACCGGCGCGACCGCATCATCGTCACGGAGCGCGAACGCGAAGAGCTGATGCACATGGCCGACGAGGCCGGCGACGACATCAGCGATCCGGCGCGCATCGTCTCGGCGCGGCTTGACGTGCAGGCGCTCGACGTGGCCCTGGCGGGCCTGTCGCCGCGCCGCCGTGCCATCCTGACGGCGGCGCGCATCGACGGCCTGCTCAATGCGGACATCGCCGAGCGCTTCGGCATTTCCGTGGCGATGGTGAAGAAAGAATTGCAGGCCGCCATGCAACACTGTAAAACGTGCATGGCCGATGCCGATGCCGCACAGCGCAGCGATGTGTCGGGCCGTCGTAAATATTGATGAATCCCATGACTGCTCCTGACCGCGATCCACGCGACGTTTTTGAACATACCGACACGGCCATCGGCCAGCAAGCCGCTGCCTGGTGGGCGCGGCTGCGTGCCGACGACTTTACGCAGGCCGACGCCGACGCCTTGCGCGCCTGGTGCGCGCGCAGCCCCGACCATGCGCGCGCCTGGCGCGAGCTTCAACAAGTGTGGCAGGCGCTCGATCCCGCCTTGACCCGCGCCGCCGCCGCGCCGCAGGGAGCGAACGTGCTGGCGTTCCCGGCGCGCCCCGGACGCCGTGCTTTCCTGGGCGGCGCGCTGGCGGCCGGCGTGGCCGTGCTGGCCTTGCGTCCGCCCTTAGGCGCCTGGCCGTCGCTGCAGGAATTCGCCGCCGACTATCGCACGGGCACGGGCGAGCAGCGGCAAGTGGTCTTGTCGCAACAGATGACGATGCAGATGAATACGCAGACGCGCATCAATGTGCGGGCGCCCGAGTCCATCGAACTGCTGGGCGGCGAGGCGGAAATCCTTGCCAGCGGCGCGCGCCAGCCCGTGTCGGTGCTGGCGGGCGCGGGGCGTTTATTGGCGCAGTCGGCCCGCTTCAATGTGCGCTACACGGACGATGCCGTGTGCGTCACCTGCCTGGCGGGCGCCGTGGACGTCGTCTGGCAACAGCGCCGCCAGACCCTCGATGCGGGACAGCAACTGGTCTACGACGAGCGGGGCGTGCAGGCGGCCACGGCCGCGCCGGTGGAAGAGGCCAGCGCGTGGCGCACGGGCGCGCTGTCGTTTGTCGGCAAACCGCTGGCCGATGTCGTCGATGAAATCAACCGCTACCGGCCCGGCCGGGTGGTGCTGCGCAATGCCGAACTGGGCCGCCGCCTCGTGCGCATGCGTTTTTCTATCGGGCAAACCGATGGCGCGCTGGCGATGATACGCGACCTGTATGGCGCGCAAATGACCAGCCTGCCAGGCGGCATTGTCCTGCTCAGCTGATCCCGTGTTTTCCTTTGGCAGGCTTATTTTGAAAAATATTTAAAAATATTTTTCAAAAAACATTATCCCTTCCGCCATTGAGCTACGTCATGGAGGCATGGACGTCTGCGCTACCGCCAGGCTCCGTTCCCTACTCTCTAGCCAGGAAACCATTGCCATGACCAAGCTTCACACTGCCCAGCGCCCAGTCCCAAACGTTGACACGGACGCGCAGCGTACCTCCACGCTGGGCAGCCGCTTGCGGCTCACGCCGCTCGCTTATGCACTGACCACCATGCTGATGGCGGGCGCCTTCACCACGCCGGCCCGTGCGCAGCAGGCGTTCAGCGGCGGCTGGTTCGCGGCCAAGGGCGCGGCGCAAAATACGGCGGCCAACTCGGGCCGCCTGCCGAATGGCCAGCCGCTGCCCCTGGGCAGCCGTCCCGAGGGCCAGCAACAGCAGGCGAACCAGCAGTTGCAGCGCTCGCTCAACAACCTGAACCTGGCCGCGCGCGCCATCGCCGCGCAGCAAGCGGCCCAGGCGCAGGCGCGCCAGGCGGCCGCCGGCGGCGCCAGCGTGCCAAATGGCCTGGCGCAGGGTGGCTTGCAGGTCGACACCAACAGCCTGACGGCCGGCTGGCTCAATGCCCAGGGACCCGTGCAGACAGTGGCGAACGGCAAGACGGCCGTGGTGGTGCAGCAGACGGCGGACAAGGCCATCCTGAACTGGGAAACCTTCAATGTGGGCAAGGACACGACATTGACGTTCCAGCAGCAAAAGGACTGGGCCGTGCTGAACCGCGTCAACGATCCGCAAGCGCGTCCCAGCCAGATCCAGGGCCAGATCAAGGCCGACGGCACGCTGCTGCTGGTCAACCGCAATGGCATCGTGTTTACGGGCACGAGCCAGGTCGATACGCGCAGCTTGGTGGTGGCCGCGGCCCGCATCAGCGATACGCAATTCCAGAAAAACGGCATCTACAGCTCCGGCACGGCCGGCGCCACGACGTTCACGGATGCGGCCGGCAAAGTCCAGGTGCAGGCCGGTGCGCGCATCGCCAGCAATGCGCCCAAGGGCAGCACGGAAGGCGGCGGTTACGTGATGCTGCTGGGTAAAGAGGTGCACAACGGGGGCGAGATCAGCACGCCCAAGGGCCAGGCCCTGCTGGCCGCCGGCGACAGTTTTTCCATTAAAAAAGGCGTGGGCACGGATGGCAACCCGCTGTCGACCACGCGCGGCAGCGAAGTCACGCCGCAATTCTTGGTCGCCAGCACGGCGGGCAAGGTCGTCAACACGGGCCTGATACAGGCGCGTGAAGGCGATGTCACGCTGGCGGGCCGCGACGTGCGCCAGGAAGGCGTGCTGCTCGCCACCACCACGGCCGCCACGCGCGGCACGGTCCACCTCAACGCTCTGGGCAGCGACGCTGCCGTCACCGTGGGACGCGGCGCCACCACGGCCATCCTCGTCGAGGACGACGGCAAGACGATGGCGCTCGACAGCCAGCGCGACGCCATGCGCGGCCCGGCCGTGGCGGCGGAACAGAATATCTCGCTCGTCAACGACCGCCGCGATCAGTCGCGCATCGAGATCGGCAGCGCCGGTACGGTGGAATTGCTCGGCGATTCGCTGACCTTGGCCACGGGCGGCCAGATCGCCGTCAATGCGGCCAGCCGCAGCCTGTTGCGCGATGGGGCGCAGCTCGACGTTTCCGGCGCCGTGGGCGTGAAGGTGGCCATGGCGGCCAATAATATCGAGATCAATGTGCAGGGCAACGAGCAGCGCGACGCACCCGTCAACCGCGATGGCAAGGCCTTGATCAATAACAATATCTGGGTGGACCGCCGCAAGCTGGTGTTTGTACCGAGGGGCACGAACGGCTACGACAGCGACCGCTGGTACACGGCTGGCGGCTTGCTGGAAGTGGCCGGTTATCTGGGCACGCAGGGTCACTCCGTCAGCGAATGGATGGCGCAGGGCGGCACCGTGAGCTTCGGCGGCAAGGATGTCGTCACGCAGCTTGGCTCCAGCATCAACCTGTCGGGCGGCACCCTGGACGTGCAGACGGGCCTGCTCCGCCAGAGCTGGCTGAAAGGCGCGGATGGCAAGCTGTACGAGGCGGGCAGCGCGCCCGCCGACTTGCCGTATGCGGGCGTGTACAAGGGTTACGAGGAAGAACATGCGCGCTGGGGCAAGGAAGCCAGCGCTTTCTACGCGAATCCCTTGATCGCCGCGCAAAAGCGCCTGGAAAACGGCTACACGGTGGGCCGCGATGCGGGCAAGCTGGTGGTGGCTACCGCTTCGGCCGTGCTGGAAGGGGCGATTGCGGGCGAGGTCTTCCAGGGCGAGCGCCAGAGCCAGGCGCCGCAGGCGCTGCTCGATGGCTACCAGCAGTCGCAACTGGCGGCCGCGCAGCGGGGGCAATTGATCGTCGGCCAGTATCAGGCCATGTTCGACAAGCGCACGGGCGTGCTGCAGCATGCGCTGTCGGCCGTCATGGACGAGGTGCGCCTGACGCGGGTGCAGGACGGCATCGCCGCCGGCCTCGATGTGACAGGCGCGCTGGACTCTGAGCGCGAGGGCAGGCTGCTGATCGATACCAATTTGCTCAACAGCCAGCAACTGGGCGCCATCCGCATCGCGGCCAAGGGCGCGATCACCGTCGACAGCGCGCTGCAAGTGGCCGATGGCGGCAATATTGCCCTGTTCGGCAAGGACGTGGCCATCAATAGCAACCTGCGCAGCCATGGCGGCAGCATCATGGCTGGCAATGTGCTGAACCAGATCGGCGCACTGGGCATGGCTGACACTGTCGTCAATCCGGGCGTGCCGCCGGGCACGTTGGTGCTGGCCGATGGCGTGAGTCTGGACACCAGCGGTTTGCTCAGCAACGTGCTGCGCGATCCGCTGGCCGCCGCCGGCTTGCCGTACCTGAACGGCGGCACGGTATCGTTGCGCGCGTTTGGCGACGTGCGCATCGGCAATGGCAGCCTGATCGACGTCAGCTCGGGCGCGGCCATCCTGTCGCAGGCGAAACAGCAGGGCGGCAAAGGCGGCAACGTGGCCCTGGCCAGCTATGGCGCCAAGGCCGACCTGGTGCTGGGCGAGGGCGCGCAAGTGCGCGGCCATGGCGTGGCCGGCGGCGGCAAGCTGGAATTGCAGGCCAACAAGATACTGGTCGGCCAAGCCGACACCGGACAGAAAGGTACCCTGCAGCTGGATGGCGACTTCTTTGACAAGGGTTTTTCCAGCTACAGTCTGCTCGGCAAGCAGGGCGTGACGGTGGCGGACGGCACGCAGGTCGACGTGCGCATGCCCGTGCTGCGCGTGGTGGACAATGAAAAACTGGCACTGTGGACGCCGGAACAGGTCACGGAAAACACCGTCAAGGGCACGTTGACGCAGCGCAAGGGCGCCAGTCTGGCCCTGCAGGTGGGCGATGTGCAGTCCGATGCGGCCGACATGGCCATCGCCGAACTGCTGGTGGGCAAGAATGCCGTGGTGAATGTCGATGCGGGCCAGTCGATCAAGTTGTCCAGCGTGGGCCAGCTGACGGTGGAAGGGCGCCTGAATGCCTGGGGCGGCAAGATCAGCCTCGGCGGCGTGGGCGTCGGCGTGAATGTGTCTGAAACGGTGGAAGCGGCCGGCCATGGCCGTTCCCTGTGGGTCGGCGAGAACGCTGTGCTCGACGTGGCCGCGCGCGCCGTCAGCGCCACGGATGCGCAGGGCCGGCGCTACGGCAAGGTGGTCGATGGCGGCAGCATCGTCATCGGCGGTGAAATCGACCATGCGCAGGGCAGCACGTCGGCGGCCAGCCTGTTTGTTGTCGTGCGCGACGGCGCCGTGCTGGACGCTTCCGGCGCGCACGCCGTGCTCGACATTAACGGCGCGGCGGTCGACGTGGCCAGTGCGGGCGGCAGCATCGCGCTGGCGTCGAACAATGGCTTGTACCTCGATGGCCAGTTGCTGGCCCGGGCGGGCGGCGCGGGCGCGGCGGGCGGCAGCCTGTCCGTGGCCACGGGCACCCCCGTCTACCTGAAAGTGCTGGCCACGCCCAATGTACTGCAGGGCCGCCAGCTGGCCGTGACGCAGCGCCAGGGCGCCAGCGACCTGACCGAGAACGTGAGCGCCCGCGATGCGGCGGCAACGCTGCAGTATGGCCACGGGCGTTTTTCCGTCGAGCAAGTGGAAACGGGCGGCTTCGGCAGCCTGGCGCTGCTGGGCGCCGCCTCCTTCGATGGCGACGTGTCGCTGCAGCTGCAGCAGAGCTTCCAGCTGTACGGCGCGCCCGTGCTGACACCCGGCAGCAAGCCTGGCGCGAAGGTCGGCATCGCGGCGCCGTACGTGCGCCTGGCCAGCATCAAGCCGGCCGGCAAGGATTTCTATGTCACGCCGGGCACGGCCGGGGAGTCGCCAATGGCTGGCCAGGTCAGCATCGCGGGCGAGCTGATCGACGTGCGCGGCCTGGTCAATATCGTTGCCGACGACGTGCGTCTGAGCAGCCGCGGCGACTTGCGCTTCCTGCTGTCCCCGCTGGGCTGGGGCGGCGCGGAGGCGACGACGGTGCTGTCCTCGCCGGGCGACATGACCCTCAGTGCAGCCCAGCTGTATCCGGAAACGGGCGCCGGCGCCGCCGTACGCGTCGGTTATGGCCGAACGGATGGAACGTTCGGCTACGATCCGGCGCGCAGCCTGCGCATCGCCCGCACGACGGACAGCGTGCCGGCCATGCCGTATTCCGCCTTCGGCTCGCTGGAACTGGAGGCCGCGCATATCGAGCAGGGCGGCGTGGTGCGTGCGCCGCTGGGGCGCCTGGCGATCGGCGCTGCCCGCTATGAAAATGACAAGAGCCTGAGCGTCAATCTGCTGGCCAACAGCATCAGCTCCGTCAGCGGCGCCGGCCTGGTCATGCCGTATGGCGGCACGGTCGATGGCCAGAGCTGGAATGTGGATGGCAAGCTGGCCACCTTCATGGGCGTGGGCGGCTTCAATGCGCAGGGCGGCCTGCGCGTCGGCGTGGAAATGGCCGGCGTGGCCGTGGACGTGCAGCCGGGCGCGCTGCTCGACCTGTCCGGCGGCGGCGAACTGACGGGCGCCGGCTTCATCGCGGGCCGCGGCGGTTCCACCGATGCGCGCTATCATCCGCTGGCGCAAGTGAATGCGAACGGCGGTTTCATCCTGCCGGGCCTGGCGACGAATCCCGTGTACGCCATCGTGCCGGGCGTGCAGGCGCCGCAAGCGCCTTCGGGCGCCTCCGATGCGGCCATCGGCCGGCAAGTGACGATAGGCAACGGCGTGCCTGGCCTGGCGGCCGGCACCTACACCCTGATGCCGTCGACCTACGCTCTGCTGCCGGGCGCCTTCCGCGTGGAACTGAACGGCCTGGCGGGGCAGGGCAGCGCCGGTACGCTGGCGCAGCCGCTGCGCAACGGTTCCTGGGCCGCGCCCGGCACCTTGTCGATCGCCGGCACGGATATCCGCGCGCCGCTGGCCAGCCAGCTGATCATCACGCCGGCCAAGGTCGTGCGCACGTATTCCCAGTACAACGAAATGGGTTATGCCGCGTTCGCCCTGGCCGATGCGCAAACGCGTGGCATTCCCCGCGCGATGCTGCCGGCCGACGCGAAAACGCTCAAGCTGAACCTGGCGCCCGGCGGCGGCCTGGAGACGTTCCAGTTCCACGGCACGGGCAAGTTCGCCGCGGCCGAGGGCGGCTATGGCGGCACCGTGGTGCTGATGTCGAGCAATACCTCCGCTGGCGAGATCGAGGTGCTCGCTGATGGCGCGCCGGCCAGCGGTGACGCGAAACAGGTCAGCATACGCGCTTCCAGCCTGAACAATATCGGCGCGGCCCGCATCGTGGTGGGCAATGCGCCCACCGTGGAATATGGCCAGGGCGGCAATTACGTGAACTTCGGCGTCCAGTCGGCGCGCGCCATCTACCTGCGCGCCGGCGCCGTCCTGTCGGCGCCCGAAGTCTTCCTCGTCGCCCAGGATCCGGGCAATTCTGAACTGGGCGACGGCGTGATCGATATCGCGCCCGGCGCAGGCATCAACACCCTGGGACGCGGCAAGGCGGCCTACGACGCCAACGATGGCTTCATCTACCAGAGCCGTCCGGATGTGCACGTGCTGGCCGCGTCGAACGGCTTGCTCAATGTGGCGCCCGTCAGCGGCGCGACGCGCGGCGGCATCCGCATCGGCATGTGCGCCGACGCTTGCGCGGGCAGCGGCACGGCCAGCCTGTACTCGGAAGGCACCTTGCTGCTGGCGACCAGCGGCAGCTTCCAGCTCCATGATACGGTGCGCTACGGCACGCGCAACCTGAGCCTGGCCGTGGGCGCCATCAATATCGGCTCGAACGAGGCGCTAGCGGCGGCCCAGGCCAGCGGCACGCGTCCCGCCGGACTGACCCTGAACCAGGGTCTGCTGGACCGTTTGCTGCGCGGCGACACCAGCACGGGCGCGCCAGCGCTGCAGGCGCTGATGCTGAACGCGGCCGACAGCGTCAACTTCTATGGCGACGTGGCGCTCGACACCTATGACAAGACGAGCGGAAAATCGAACCTGGAGCGCCTGGTGCTGACCACGCCGGCCATGTATGGACAGGGTGGCGCGGGCACGGTGGCTACCATCCGCACGGCTAACCTGATCTGGGGCGGCGCCCTGTCGGCGCCCGGCAACGTGATCGCGCATGGCGCCGGCACGGGCAGCGGCACCCTGAACCTGGAGACGGAGCGCATCGATTTCGGCTTTGGCCCGTTCACGCAGCCAGCCGGCGTCGCCACCTTCGACCGCCTGGCGCTGGGTTTTGCCAACGTCAACCTGAAAGCGTCGGGCCAGGTCACGGCCAACCACAAGGGCAGCCTGTCCGTCTACCAGGCGCAGGGCGCGTATGAAACGGGCAAGGGCTTCCGGTACAGCGGCGGCAATCTGAACATCAGCACGCCGCTGCTGACGGGCGAGGCCGGTTCGTCGCACAGCTACACGGCGGGCGGCGCGCTGGCCGTGACGGCGCCGGCTGGCCCTGCAGCCGCCATTCCCGCCAAAAATAACGCTGCGCTGGGCGCCCAGCTGGCCTTGAACGGCGACAGCGTGACCGTCGCGACAGCCGTGGTGTTGCCTAGCGGCAAGCTCACCGTCAACGCGCAGCACGACATCAATGTGGCCGATGCTGCGCGCGTCGACATGGCGGGCCGCAAGAGCACCTTCTTCGACGTGGATAAATACAGCTGGGGTGGCGACGTGACCCTCGACAGCCGCGCCGGCGATATCCGCGCAGCGAGCGGCAGCGTGATCGATCTGTCGGCCGAGAACAACCGCGCCGGCAGCCTGAAGGCCGTGGCCCTCGATGGCGCGGCCGGCATGGTGGAGCTGCAAGGCAAGATACTGGGTGGCGCCAGCGGCAGCTACGACGCGGGCGGCACCGTGGTGCCGTACAAGCTGGGCAGCGTGGACGTGCGTGCGCAAACCCTGGGCCCAAGTGGCACCCTGGACAGCCAGTTCGCGTCGCTGAACAAGCGCCTGAGCGAAGGCGGCGTGACGGGCGCACGCAGCTTCCAGCTGAAACAGGGCGACCTGAGCATCGGCAATGAACTCAAGGCGGGCGAAGTGCAGGTATCCGTCGACAATGGCCGCCTGACGGTGGCCGGCACGATCGATGCCAGCGGCGAGAGCGTAGGCAGCATCCGCCTGGCCGGCAAGCAGGGCGTCACTCTGGCCGGCAACGCCGTGCTCGATGCGCACGGCACCGTCTTGCGCGTCGACAGCTATGGCAAGATCATCGATAGCCCGAACCGGGCCACGGTGGAACTGAACGGGGGCGAGGGCACATTGGACCTGGCCGGCGGCGCGCAGATCGACGTGCGCCACGGCACGGCGGCCGTGCTTGGCAAGGGCAAGGGCGAATACGACGGCGCCGCGCGCGGCACGGTGGAACTGAGCGCGCCGCGCCTGGGCAGCGGCGGTTCCCGCACGGACGCAGACGCGGCCACCTTCGGCGACGTCGCCATCGCCAGCGGCAGCGGTTTTACCGTGCGCGGCGCGAAATCCATCGCCATCAACGCCATGCAGCGCTACGACGATGCGGCTTATGCCACGGACCTGTCGGCCAGTGGCCGCCCGTATCAGGTGGTCAACCAGGCATACCTCGACAGCAAGCATGCGGACAGCACGGCCTTTATCGATGCGGCGCTGGCCAACACGAACTTGCGCAATGGCAAGCTGGCGGGCTTGAACACGGCCGCGTATGCCGAGGCGCTGCACCTGCGTCCCGGCGTCGATATCGTCAGCAAGACGCCGGACGGCGACCTGGTGGTGCAGGGCGACCTGGATTTGTCGGGCATGCGCTACGCCAGCCTGAATCCGCGTTTTCAAGTGACGCATGCGCGCGGCTCGGGCGAGGTGGGCAGCCTGCTGCTGCGCGCCGGCGGCGATTTGAATATCTATGGCAGCATCAATGACGGCTTCGCGCCGCCGCCGTCCACGCAGGACGACAAGGGCTGGTTGCTGCTGCCGGGGCGCGACATCAACGGCAGCGACGTCATCGTTCCGGGCACGGGCGTGACCCTGGCCGACGGCACCATTTTCCCGGGCGGCGTCACACTCAATTACGACGTGCCCGTCAAGGCGCTGAGTTTCCGCGCCAACACGCGCCTGCCCGTGGATGTGGTCCTGAACCAGGTGCTCACCTTGCCGGCCGGCACGGTCCTGGCGGCTGCTGTGCGCGACAGCGCCGGCAATATCGTCCACGCGGCGGGTACCTTGCTGGCCACGGAACAGACCTTTACTGCCGGCATGCGGCTCGACGCGGGCAGCGTGGTCGCGCAAATGGTCAAGGTGCGCGCCATGACCTGGCCGAAAGGCGTTGCCTTGCCGGGCTTGCTGGGCGAGCGCAACGTGGTCACCCTCAGTGGCAAAGTGGTGCTGCCCGTCGGCGCGCTGATCCCGAACGGCACCGACGTCAAGCTGCTGCCCGGCGTGACGTCCATCGCATTGCGCCCGGAAGTGGCGGGGCGCCAGGGCGCGCTTTGGGCCATCGCACCGATGCTGGCTGAAGGTTCGCAATCGTGGGGCATGCGCCTGGCGGCCGGCGCCGACCTGGAGGCGGCCGACACGCGCAGCGTGCAGGCGCATCCGGAGCACGGCACCCTGCGCCTGGCCGACAGCCATTACGGCATGTATGGCGTCATGATCCCGCCGAAGGGCGTGCAGCACTGGACGCAGGCGGCGCAGGAGCTGGGCGAGCGCGAGGGCATCGTCGGCATCGTGGCGGGCGAACCGATCACCGAGGAATTCATCAGCCAGTTCGGCCAGACCGTGGCGGAGTTCTGCGCTGGCGACGCCAGCATGTGCGTGCTGAAGCTGGCTTATGTGTGGACCAAGGCCGGCGCCGAAGAATTCGCCGACCCGAGCGTGAAGGCGGGCGACGTGGTCGACCTGGCCGGCCTGGGCTGGCCCACCATGTGCGAGGAAAACCCCACCTGGTGCGGCACCTCCAACCCCACCTTCGACAACAAGGCGTCCAGCCTGCGCTACAGCGTGCTGCGCACGGGCACGGGCGACCTGGACCTGGTCAGCGGCGGCGACTTGCGCATGGATAGCCTGTACGGCGTGTACACGGCCGGCATGTCGTCGGTGGCGACGGCGGCCGGTGACCCGTACAACCTGCCGCGCGCGCGCAATCTGGACGGCACGGTGTTGTCCAACCCCGATGGCGCGCATGAGCGCCTGGTCGATGGCGGCGCAGACAGTCTCTACCGCGCCTGGTATCCGGACCAGGGCGGCAATCTGCTGCTGCGGGTGGCTGGCGACCTGAGCGGCTCGCTGGTCGGCGGGGCTGCCGCCACCAACGGGCGCCCCGTCAGCAAGGATGGCCCCGGCGATTCGGTGGCGGTGGGCAACTGGCTGTGGCGCCAGGGCAGCGGCGGCGTGGCCACGGGCGGTCCGGCCCAGCCGACGGCGTGGTGGATCAATTTCGGCAGCTATGTGGGCCGCGATGCCCTGGCCGATACCGTGCTGGGCTTTACGGGCTTCGGCACCCTGGGCGGCGGCAATGTGCGCGCCGACGTGGCGGGCGATGCGGGCGTGCTGGCGCCGAAGGTTGCCACCGTCTTCAACACCAACATCAATCCGCGCTCGCAGGGCTTGCTGCTGGCCGTGGGCAGCACGGGCCGCGTGCTGGCCGACGGCAGCCTGCAACTGACGGGCGGCGGCGACCTGGACCTGCGCGTGGGCGGCGGCCTCAATCCGTCCAGCCAGTCCGGCGGCGGCCACTTGAATGGCGCGCTGGCCGACTTGCGCGGCCACGTGGAGGTGGCCGCTGCCCAGCTGGGCAAGGTCGCGCTGCAGTACGGCACGCGCTCGACCGACCACGTGCCGCTGGAAACGCGCGCCTTCGACGCCTTCCGCGCCACCCGCGCCACGCCGCAGGGCGGCATGACCCTGGTGCCCGGCGACGCCACTTTCAATGTGGCCACCCTGGGCGACCAGGTGCTGCAGGATGTGGCCGACCCCGGCCGCGTACCGATGTTCAACGCCGCGTCGTATACGAGCGCGGCGGGCGAAGCGGGCGCCGGCTACAGCTGGTTCAGCCTGTGGACGCCGCGCACGGCGCTCGACCTGTTTTCCGCCGGCGGCAACATGACGCCGCTGACCGCGCCGATCGGCACGGCCACCGACCTGGCCGTCGTCTATCCCTCCATCGTGCGGGCCGCGGCCGCGAATGGCAGCTTGTACTATGGCAAGACCATCACGGACTGGGGTGGCGCAACCGCGTATGCCGATCCTTTGCTGCTGGCGCCGTCGCCAAACGCCCAGCTGGAATGGTTGGCCGGCGATTCCATTTATGCGGGCGGCTACGCCGTCAGCCAGTCCGGCGCGGCCGCCGACAGCATGGCGACGCCATTCAAGCCAGCGTTCGCGGCCTGGAACCTCAGGCCCGGCAGCCAGACTGCCCTGGGCGGCAATGTTTCGAGCACGGGCGTGCCGTCGTCGCAGTGGAACGCTCCGCTGTTCGCCTTCGGTCCCGATTCCGCCGCCGGTCCGGCCAACAGCGGCACGCAAGCGGCGCGCATCTACGCCGTGAAGGGCGATCTGATCGGCGTCAATAGCGGCCGCATGGTCGCGTTCTACGATGCCAAACACGCAGGCGTCACCTGGTACGAGGGGGCGCAACCGGTGTGGATGAAGGCGGGCCGCGATATCGTCGGCAGCGGCACGGCGCTGCTGGAAGCCATCGACGGCACTGGCGGTGGCGACATGATGTTCCGCAATTACAGCAACCTGTTCGTGCACAACAACGCGTTCGACGTGTCGGTGGTCTCGGCCGGACGCGATATCCTGGCCAGTTCCTTCAACGTGGCCGGCCCCGGCACGCTCGATATCAGCGCCGGGCGCAATATCTTGATGCAGGATAAGGGCAGCGTCGTCAGCCTCGGCCCCGTCGTCGCGGGAGACAAGCGTCCAGGCGCCAGCATCGCCATGCAGGCCGGCGTGGGCGCGGCCGGTCTCGACTACCTGCGCTTCGTCAAGCCCTATCTTGACCCGGCGAACGTGGCGCAGGCGGGCGTGCCGCTGGCCGACCAGGCCGGCAAGGTGGTGAAATCGTACGACGGCGAACTGGCCACCTGGCTCGGTGAACGCTACGGCTTCAAGGGCACGGTCGCCGAGGCGCTGGCCTACTTCCTGGCCTTGCCGGCACCGCAGCAGCGCGTGTTCGCCCGCGACGTGTATTTTGCGGAACTGAAGGCGGGCGGGCGCGAGTACAACGATGCGGACAGCGCACGCTATGGCAGCTTCCTGCGCAGCCGTAACGCCATCGCTGGCCTGGCGCCGGCCACGGACGCGAATGGCAAGGCGATTGCCTATACGGGCGACATCATCATGTACCGCGGCCTGTATTCCAAGTGGAACGACGGCGAGCAGCGCCGCGACTATTTCCCCCGCAGCGGCTACGTGCACACCAACTTCGGCGGCGATATCGAGCTGCTGACGCCGGGCGGCAAGCAGGTGCTGGGCATTGAAGGCGAGGCGCCGCCGTCGACCTCGGGCGTCATCACCAAGGGCGGCGGCAACATCGACCTGTTTTCGCATGGCAGCATTTTGCTGGGCCAGAGCCGTATCATGACGACGTTTGGCGGCGATATCCTCGGCTGGTCGTCGCAGGGCGACATCAACGCGGGCCGCGGTTCGAAGTCGACCATCGTCTACACGCCGCCCAAGCGCGTGTATGACAACTGGGGCAACGTGACCCTGTCGTCCGATGTGCCGAGCACGGGCGCCGGCATCGCCACCCTGGCGCCGATCGCGGAAGTGCCGGCCGGCGACGTGGACTTGCTGGCCCCGCTGGGCACCATCGATGCGGGCGAGGCGGGCATCCGCGTCTCGGGCAACGTCAACCTGGCCGCGCTGACCGTGATGAACGCGGCGAATATCCAGGTCAAGGGCGAATCCAAGGGCATGCCGACGGTGGCGTCCGTCAACGTGGGCGCCATGACGAACGCCAGCGCGGCCGCTAACCAGGCGACGGCGGCGGCGCAGGACGTGGTGCAGCGTGAACGCGCCGCCACCCGTTCCGCTCAGCCATCGGTGTTCACGGTGCGCGTGCTGGGTTTTGGCAGCGACGCACCGCCCGACAGCGCGCAAGCCGCGCCGCAGGACGGTGCGCGCATCGAGGCGGCCGATTACAACCCGCGCAGCGCCGTGCGCGTGCTGGGCCTGGGCACGCTGCCGGAATCGGCCACGCGCCAGCTGACGGCGCAAGAGCGCAGCAGGTTGTCGCCATGATGGCCGGCGTGGTGAGTATGGCTGCTGCCTTGCCCCTGCACATGACGGGCATGGCCTGGTACCGCCCGGCCATCCGGCCCCGCCTGCAGGCGGCCAACGACATGGCGGCGGCGCCAGGGCAGGGCGCGCAACTGCAGGCTGTACTGGAAGGCAATTACGCGAGCCTGCACCGGCGCCTGGCGCGCCACCTGGGCTGCGCCGAGCTGGCCAGCGACAGCCTGCACGACGCCTGGCTAAGGCTGGGCACCTTGGCTGCCGGGGATGGCGCGGCACTGGCGCATAGCCCCGTCGCCTATGTGTTTCGCGTGGCGTGCAATGCGGCCATGGACAGCCTGCGCCGCAACCGTGCCTGGCTGTATACGGACGAGGGCGATGGAGGTGGAGCTGGCGCTGGCGCCGCCGGCCTCGTCGATTTCCTCGCCGATACGGCGGCCGGGCCGGAACGCCTGGCCGAGCTGCAGGCCGACGTGCGCCGGCTGGCGCAGGCCGTCGAGCTGCTACCACGGCGCCACCGGCAAGTGCTCGAAGCGCTGCGCGTGGACGAGCTGACCCGCCAGGAAGTGGCTGAGCGGCACGACATGTCGCTGCGCAATGTCGATACGGCCTTGCGCCAGGCGCTCGACCATTGCGCCCGCCACACGGGTTACGCGGCGCAGGGCGGCGTCGGCACGACCCGGCGCGGCCTGAGGCTGAACGTTCGTTCGCGTACAGACGCGTAGGAATCCGGCCGTCAGACTGCTGCTTCGGGCCTGCATGCGCCCACCCAGCCAGTCCACAGCCAGGAGGAAGCGCGACATGACAGAGTGTAATCACATCAATGCCGGCAGGCGCGGCGTGCTGATCGCCGGCGCGCTGTCGGCCACGGCGGCGGCCGTGCCCGGCGTGGCAGGGGCGGCCGAGGCCGTCAATGCGGCCAGCCTGGCCGGCGCTTCTCCGCCGCCCGTCCTGATGAAAGTCAGCCTGGACGTCAACGGCCAGCGCCACAGCCTGGAACTCGACACGCGCACCAGCTTGCTCGACGCCTTGCGCGAACAGCTGCACCTGACGGGCACCAAAAAGGGTTGCGACCACGGCCAGTGCGGCGCCTGCACCGTCATGCTCGATGGCCAGCGCATCAATGCCTGTTTAACGCTTGCTGTGATGCATGACGGCGCCAAGGTGACCACCATCGAGGGACTCGGCACGCCCGACAAGCTGCACCCGATGCAGGCCGCCTTCATCGCGCATGACGGTTACCAGTGCGGCTACTGCACGCCGGGGCAGATCTGCTCGGCCGTGGCCGCACTGGGAGAAATCCGCCAGGGCATCCCCAGCCACGTCAGCACCGACTTGAATGCGGCCCCCTCGGTGACGCCGGAAGAATTGCGCGAGCGCATGAGCGGCAACATCTGCCGTTGCGGCGCCTACTCCAACATCATCGAGGCCATCACCGAGGTGGCGGGGAGGCCGGCATGAGAGTATTCAGCTACCAGAAGGCCGCCTCGCCGGCCGAAGCGGCGGCCGCCGCCTTGAACACGCCGGGCGCCCGCTTCATCGCGGGCGGCACGAATCTGCTCGACCTGATGAAACTCGAGATCGAGACGCCCGCGCATTTGATCGACGTCAATGGCCTCGCGCTGGACAAAGTGGAAGCAACAAAGGACGGCGGCTTGCGCATCGGCGCCCTCGTACGCAACACGGCCTTGGCAGCCCACGCCACGGTGCGGCGCGATTATGGCGTGCTGTCGCGCGCCTTGCTGGCCGGCGCGTCCGCGCAGCTGCGCAACAAGGCGACGACGGCGGGCAATCTGCTGCAGCGCACGCGCTGTCCTTACTTTTATGACACGAACCAGGCCTGCAACAAGCGCGTGCCGGGCAGCGGCTGCTCGGCCATAGTCGGCTTCAGCCGGCCGCTGGCGATTCTGGGTGGCAGCGGCGACTGCATCGCCACGCACCCGAGCGACATGGCCGTGGCCATGCGCGTGCTTGACGCCAGCATCGACACGGTGCGGGCCGACGGCGCCGTGCGCAGCATCCCCATCGCCGACTTTTACCGTTTGCCGGGCAACACGCCGCAACTGGAAACCGTGTTGCAGCCGGGCGAACTGATCACCAGCGTGACCTTGCCCCGGCCCGTAGGCGGCATGCATGTCTACCGCAAGGTGCGCGACCGCGCCTCGTACGCGTTCGCGCTGGTGTCCGTGGCGGCCATCATCTTGCCCAATGGCACGGGCAAGCTGGCCCTGGGCGGCGTCGCGCCGCAGCCGTGGCGAGTGCCTGCTGCCGAGCAGGCGATACCGAATGGCGCCGCCGCCGTGAGCCAGCAGTTGCTGGCCGGCGCCAAGCCGACTGACGACAATGCCTTCAAGGTGACCCTGGCGCAGCGCACCGTGGCGTCCGTATTGGCTGAAGCACAAGCGAAGAAAGGCTAGGGCCATGAAATTCACGACACCCGCCACCACCAATCCCATCGACCAGCTGAAAGTCGTCGGCCGCCCCACGGACCGCATCGACGGTCCCCTGAAAACCACGGGCACGGCGCCATACGCGTATGAACAGAACAAGGCCGCGCCGCATGCGGCCTACGGTCATGTCGTCGGCGCGGCGATTGCCAAGGGGCGCATCGCTTCCATCGACACCAGCGCCGCCCGGCGCGCACCCGGCGTGCTGGCCGTGGTGACGGCGGAATCGGCCGGCAAGCTTGGCAAAGGCAAGATGAATACGGCGAAGCTGCTCGGTGGTCCGGACATTGAACATTACCACCAGGCCATCGCGCTGGTGGTGGCGGAAACCTTCGAACAGGCTCGCTCGGCCGCGCAGTTGCTCGATGTTAAGTATGTCGAGCAGAAGGGCGCTTTCGACCTGGCCACGGCCAAGGGCACGGCGAGCAAGCCGAAAGACGGCAAGCCCGACAGCAAGACGGGCAATTTTGCCGGTGCCTATGCTGCTGCCCCCGTGCGCGTGGACGCCACCTACACGACGCCTGACCAGTCGCACGCCATGATGGAGCCGCACGCCTCGATCGCCGCCTGGGACGGCGATACATTGACGGTGTGGACGGCGAACCAGATGGTGGACTGGGGCCGGGGCGATCTGGCCCGCACCCTGGGGCTGTCGAAAGACAAGGTGCGCATCGTTTCGCCGTACATCGGCGGCGGTTTCGGCGGCAAGCTGTTCGTGCGCGCGGAAGCCTTGCTGGCGGCGCTGGGCGCGCGCGCGGTGCAGCGTCCCGTCAAGGTGGCCCTGACGCGGCCTTTGATGTTCAACAACACGACGCACCGGCCCGCCACCATCCAGCGCCTGCGCCTTGGCGCCACGCGCGACGGCAAGATCACGGCCATCGGCCATGAATCGTGGTCCGGCGACCTCAAAGGTGGCCAGCCGGAAACGGCCGTGATGCAGACGCGCTTGCTGTACGCGGGGCCAAACCGCATGACGGCCATGCGTCTGGCCGTTCTCGACCTGCCGGAAGGCAATGCCATGCGCGCGCCGGGCGAGGCGCCGGGGCTGATGGCGCTGGAAATCGCCATGGACGAGATGGCGGACAAGCTGAGAATGGACCCCATCGTGTTCCGCATCCTGAACGACACGAAAGTGGACCCGGAAAAACCGGGCCGGCCGTTTTCCCAGCGCCGGCTGATCGACTGCCTGCGCACGGGCGCCGTGGAATTCGGCTGGAAGGAGAGATCAGCGCAGCCGGGCATGCGGCGCGACGGGCGCTGGCTCGTGGGCATGGGCGTGGCGGCGGCCTTCCGCAACAACCTCGTCATGCAGTCCGCCGCCCGCGTGCGCCTCGATGGCAATGGCGTAATCACGGTGGAAACGGATATGACGGATATCGGCACGGGCAGCTATACCATCATCGCGCAGACGGCGGCGGAAATGCTGGGCGTCACCTTGAACCGTGTCATCGTGCGCCTCGGCGACTCGGATTTTCCCGTTTCGGCCGGGTCGGGCGGGCAGTGGGGCGGCAACAGTTCCACTGCCGGCGTGTACGCGGCCTGCGTGCGCCTGCGCCAGGCCATCGCCGGCAAGCTGGGCTTTGACGAGAAGGACGCGCGCTTTTCCGATGGACAGGTGAGCCAGGGCGAGCGCAGCGTGCCGCTCGCTGCCGCCGCCTACCATGGCGACGTCGTTGCGGAAGACCACATGGAATACGGCGACCTCGATAAGAAATTCCAGCAATCGACGTTCGGCGCGCATTTCGTCGAGGTGGGTGTGGACAGCGATACGGGCGAAGTGCGCGTGCGCCGCATGCTGGCCGTGTGCGCGGCCGGCCGCATCCTGAACCCGAAAGCGGCCCGCAGCCAGGTGATCGGCGCCATGACCATGGGCGTGGGCGCGGCCCTGATGGAAGAACTGGTGGTCGACCAGCGCCGCGGCTTCTTCGTCAACCACGACCTGGCCGGCTACGAAGTGCCCGTGCACGCCGACATCCCGCATCAGGACGTCATCTTCCTCGACGAAACGGACCCCATGTCTTCGCCCATGAAAGCCAAGGGCGTGGGCGAGCTGGGCATTTGCGGCGTGGCGGCCGCTGTGGCCAATGCCGTCTACAACGCCACCGGCGTGCGCGTGCGCGACTATCCGGTAACGTTGGACAAGCTGCTGCGGGGGCTGCCCATAATGGCCTAGACTCGGCTTGGCGTCGGCTTGGCGTCGGCCTCGCGCCGCGCGCGTGACAAAGCGTGTATTTTTGGTAATTTTCAGGTGCTATGCTCGGAACGCATCTTGCGGGGCACATTCGCGGCCCGCAAGCTCAATGCCGCCAGGAGAATGCATGAACAGCTCGCCAATGCCGCCGCGGATACTGATCGTCGATGACGAGCTGGCGCATGTGCGCGCCCTTTGCGAGACCCTGCGCGGCCAGACCTACGACACGACGGGCCTCGCTTCGGGCGAGGCGGCGCTATCGCTGCTGGCCGTCGAATCGTTCGACCTGCTGCTGGTCGACCTGATGATGCCAGGCATGAACGGCATCGCCGTGGTGGAAGCGGCCCGCCGGATCGATCCTGACCTGGCGTGCATCATCATGACGGGCGAAGGCACGATCGCGTCGGCCGTGCAGGCCATGAAGGCGGGGGCACTTGATTATGTCGTCAAGCCGTTCAAGGTCTCGGGTATCCTGCTGATACTGGTGCGGGCGCTGGAAACGCGCCAATTGCGCATCGCCAATGCGCGCCTGGAACTGCTGCTGCGCCAGCACACGGCCGAACTGGACGCCATGAACAAGGATTTGCAGCTGGCCCGCGAGGTGGCCGAGCGGGCAAACCAGGAAAAGACCAATTTCCTGTCCAGCATGAGCCACGAGTTGCGCACGCCGCTCAACGCCATCCTCGGTTTTTCGCAGATGCTGACATCCGATTCCATCCCTTCGACGGCGCAGGAAAGGAAAACCTTTGCCTCGCACATCTTCGGCGCCGGCCGGCACCTGTTGACTTTGATCAACGATATCCTCGATATCGCCAGGATCGAGTCGGGCAATATGTCGCTGTCGATGGAACCCGTGGACCTGGCCGGCATCTACCACGAATGCTGGCAAATGATGGAGCCGCTGGCGCACAAGCGCGGCATCACCCTGACATTCGTCGAAGCGGACGGCGTGCATGTGCTGGCCGACCGCACGCGCCTCAAGCAGGTGCTGATCAACCTGCTGTCGAACGCCGTCAAGTACAACCGCGACCAGGGCGAGATCCACGTCGATTGCCAGCCCGTCGACGTGCGCCAGCTGCGCCTGTCCGTGCGCGACACGGGCGCCGGGCTGAGCGCCGCGCAGCTCGAGGCGCTGTTCCAGCCCTTCAACCGGCTGGGACGCGATGCGCGCGACGAGGAGGGCACGGGATTGGGGCTGGTGGTCAGCAAGCGCCTGGCCGAAGCCATGCAGGCCCGGCTCGGCGTGGCCAGCACGCCCGGACGTGGCAGCACCTTCTGGCTCGATATTGCCAGTTGCCCGGCGCGCCAGCCGTTGCAGGACAGTCCGCACCTGCCCGTCATGGCCCGGCCCGCCGAAACGCCACCATTGCCAGACCGCAAGACGCTGCTGTATGTGGAAGACAATCCCCTGAACGTGACCCTGGTGGCGGGCCTGATCCATTTTCGCCCCGACCTTGACCTGCTGTCGGCCGGCGACGGGCAAACGGGGCTGGACATGGCGCGCCGCCATCTGCCGCAGTTGATACTGATGGATTGCGACCTGCCCGACATCCGCGGCACGCAAGTCATGCAGCTGCTGCGCGCCGATCCGCGTACCGCGCATATCCCCGTCATCGCCCTGACGGCCGTGGCCGGACCCGGCGATATCCGCCAGGGGCTGGCGGCCGGGTTTTACCGCTATCTCACCAAGCCGATCGACGTGCAGGCGTTTTCCGAGGCCATCAACAGCGCGCTGGACTCGGCCACGGCGCAGTGCAGCGCATGAGCGGCCTGGCGCCGGCGCGGCGGGCGGTCTGGCTGGCGGCCGCACTGCTGCTGGCGGCGCTGGCCGCCCTCGCTCTCTGGCGGCTCGCTGCCCGTCCCGCGCCGCCGCCCGCTCCCGTGGAAGTGCTGCGCCTGGCCGTGAATGCGGAATACGTGGGCAGCTGCCCCGTGCTGGCCGCGCATGGGCACGGCTATTTCGCGCGCGAGGGTATCGACGCGCAGCTGCAGCCGTATTCGTCGGGCAAGGCGTCGCTGGAAGCCGTGCTGCAGGGCAAGGCCGACCTGGGCACGGTTTCCGATATTCCCGTGGTACTGGCCAGCCTCAAAAACCAGTCCGTCGTCATCCTCGCCAGCATCTTCGAGGCCGAGCGCGACCACGGCATCGTCGGGCGCCTGGACCGCGGCGTATCCACGCCCGCCAGCCTGAAGGGCAAGCGCATCGGCGTGACCCTGGGCACGTCCGGCCAATTCACGCTGGACGCCTTCTTGAACCGCCAGAAGCTGTTGCCCGCGGAAGTCACCTTGCACAACTACACGCCGGACCAGCTGGCCGGGGCGCTGGCGCGCGGCGAGGTCGATGCGGCGGCCGGCTGGGAGCCGTTCCTGACGGGCATGACGCAGGCCATCGCGGGCAAGGCGGCCATCTTCTATGGCGAGGATGTGTATGCCGGCCTGTTCAATGTGGCCGGCACGGGCGACTATGTGCGTGCCCACCCGGCGACGATGCGCAAGGTGCTGCGCGCGCTGATCGCCGGCGCGCGCTTTTGCCGGGACGAGCCCGATGCCGCGCGGGCCCTGTTTTCCAGCGCGTCGGCCAGCGAGGCGGCGCGCCTGCGGGCGGCCTGGCACCGCTATCAATTTGATATCGTGCTTGATCAGGGCTTGCTGCTGGCGCTGGAAGACGAGGCGCGCTGGGCCATCAAGAACCGGCTGGGCGAGCGCAGCGACATGCCGAACTTCCTCGACGCCGTCTACCTGGACGGCCTGGAAGCCGTGGCGCCATCGGCCGTGACGGTCATTCATTGAGAAGGCCACCGTGAAAATCGTCACGCGCTTCAAGCTGGCCCAACTGTTTTGCGTGGTGCTCGTGGCCATCATCGTCGCCGTGCTGTTTTCCACCACCCTGGCGATGCAGCGCGAACTGGCGAAGAACAAGGCGGCGGCCGATATCCTGCAAGCCGTCACGTCGCTGCGCTACCTGTCGATCGAATACGCGCTGCACCATGGCACGCGCACGCGGGCCCAGTGGCAGCTGCGCAGCGACTCGCTGTCTTCGGGCCTGCTGGCCACGCCCGCCTTCAACGGCGGCGAGGAGCGCGCGCTGCTGCGCGCATTGCAGGCCGACCTGGCCGGCGTGGGCGGCCTGTTCAACCTGTTTGTGGCGAATCACCGCGAGCTGGGACAGGACCCGCAGCGGCGCGAGGTACTGGGCGAACTGGAGTCGCGCCTGTCCGGCCAGATCATGGGCAAGGTGCAGGGCATGATCTCGGATGCGATGCGGCTGTCCGAATTGAGCCGGCAAGGCGTGCTCGATGCCCAGCAGCGGGCCAACGTGGCCGTGATGTTGTTTGGCGGGATGATCATCGCGCTGGTGGCCGGTCTGATCTACTTCACCATGACGAGCGTGACGGGACCGCTGGAAAAGCTGCGCCAGGGTACCCTGATCGTTGGCGCCGGCAAGCTCGATTTTGCGCTCGGCCTCAACACCAGAAATGAGATCGGCGACCTGGCGCGCGCCTTCGACGGCATGACGGACAAGCTGCGGCGCACCACGGTCTCGCGCGACGAGCTGGCGCACACGAATGCCGCCCTGGAAACGCAGATCGCCGAGCGCCAGCTGGCCGAGCGCAAGGTGCACGAGCAGCTCGAGCGCCTGAACCTGCTGCAGCAGATTACGCGCTCGATCGGCGAGCGGCAGGACTTGCGCAGCATTTTCCAGGTGGTGGTGCGCAGCCTGGAAGAGCAGCTGCCCATCGATTTCAGCTGTATCTGCCTGTACGAGCCGTCCCAGCACGCGCTGCAGGTGACGTGCGTGGGCGTGCGCAGCGAGGCGCTGGCGCTGTCGTTCATGATGAGCGAACACGCGCACATTCCCATCGACGAGAATGGCCTGTCGAGCTGCGTGCGCGGCAAGCTCGTGTATGAAGCCGACATCGCCGAGGTGGCGTTTCCGTTTCCGCAGCGGCTGGCGCAAGGAGGGCTGCGCGCTCTCGTCATGGCACCGCTGCTGGCCGAAAACACGGTCTTCGGCATCTTGATTGTGGCGCGCCGTAGCGCACACAGCTTTACCAGCGGCGAGTGCGAATTTCTCAGCCAGCTGAGCGAGCACGTGGCGCTGGCCGCCAACCAGGCGCAGCTCTACGGCGCACTGCAGCGCGCGTATGACGATTTACGCCAGACGCAGCAGTCGGTGATGCAGCAGGAACGCCTGCGCGCGTTGGGGCAGATGGCCAGCGGCATCGCGCACGATATCAATAACGCCATTTCCCCCGTGGCGCTGTACACGGAATCGCTGCTGGAAACGGAAACCAATCTCAGTCCGCAGGGCCGGCATTGCCTGGAAGTGATCGAGCGCGCCATCGACGATGTGGCCGCCACCGTGGCGCGCATGCGCGAATTCTACCGCCAGCGCGAACCGCAACTGGCGTTGTCGCCCATCAATGCCAACCTGGTGGTGCAGCAGGTGCTGGACCTGACGCGCGCGCGCTGGAGCGACATGCCGCAGCAGCGCGGCATCGTCATCGCCCTGCACACGGAGCTGGCGGACGAGCTGCCCATGCTGCCCGGCAGCGTGGGCGAACTGCGCGAAGCGCTGACGAACCTGGTTTTCAACGCCGTCGACGCCATGCCGGAAGGCGGCACCCTGACTGTGCGCACCAGCTGCATCGGCGTGCCCGGCCAGGTGGCGCGCCAGGTGCAGGTCGAAGTGGGCGACACGGGCATCGGCATGGACGAGAATACGCGCCGCCGCTGCCTGGAACCGTTTTTCACCACCAAAGGCGAGCGCGGCACGGGCCTGGGCCTGGCCATGGTGTATGGCATGATGGAGCGCCATGGCGCCAGCATCGACATCGTCACGGCGCCGGGGCAGGGCACGGCGGTGCGCCTGGTTTTTCCTGCCTGCGAGGCGGATGAGGAACATGAAGCCTCCGACACGGCCCACGCCGTGCCGCCGCGCCTGCGCATCCTCGTGGTGGACGACGATCCGATGGTGCTCAAGTCCCTGCGCGACATCCTGGAAATCGATGGCCACGAGGTGGTGTCCGCCGATGGTGGCCAGGCCGGCATCGACAGCTTCCTGGCCGCGCACGACAGGCACGCGCATTTTTCGGTAGTCATCACGGACCTGGGCATGCCTCACGTGGACGGGCGCAAGGTGGCCAGCGCCGTGCGCCAGTGCTCGCCGGCCACGCCCATCATCATGCTCACGGGCTGGGGCCAGCGCCTGGCGGCCGACAGCGACTATCCCGAACACGTCAACTGCGTGCTGGGCAAGCCGCCCCGGCTGAAGGAATTGCGACGCGCCTTGAACAAGGTTATTGCGACAGGGTAGAGCCTGGGAGGGAGCGGCAAGGCAGTCAGTGCCTTGCCGGGTTGCTTGCAGGGGCGGGCGTACTACGCTTTCGTACAAGTCGTTTCGGTAATGTCCAGGTTCGCGGCCTTGCCGCTGGCATCCGAGAAGACCGTGTCATACAGGAATTTTACTGCGTAATCTTTTACCACCAGGTTGCCGCTGGCATTCAGGCGGAATTCCCGGCCTCGTCCAATCGGCGCATCTTGCGTGCTATAGATGCCGGCATAGCCGATTTTGTCGGCAAGATGGATCACCGGATAGATGCGGTCGTTGATCAATTGGCTGGCAAAATTGCCGGCGCCGCCATAATGCGCGGTATCAGGGCCAGTGATGATGCCCTGGTTTAAGGATAGCGTTTGTGCCGATGCCCCCAGGTAAGGGTAGTAGGCGAGGCCCGATATCTGCAAGGTATCGCCGGCGCCGGCGGCAATTTGCCCCAGCGTTTGCGAGCCAGTTGCACACTTCCACTTGCCGTCCAATGTACCGCTGCTGATGGCCGCGATGACCGATGGCGCAGGTGCGGTATCGCCACCACCTCCACCGCCGCCACAGGCGGAGAGCATGGTTGCAAGAATAGTGATAATGATTTTTTTCATAGTAGGATCAGTGATGCACGGCAGGGCGTGCCGTGGCGCGCCGTGATTCTACGGATATTTCCATAAGGAAAACTCACGAATTGTCACGTGGCGCGCTGTCATTCTCTTGCCATGAAGAACGCCGGTACCGGTGCGCCTCGCCTGCGCTCCGGTACCAAGGTTCAGAACCGGTACGTCAAGGTCCCCCGTACGCTGCGCGGCATGCCATACGTGCCTTGTGCATAGGTATTGATGTTGATGTACTTCTTGTCGAGGATGTTTTCCACGTTCAGCTGGGCCGTCAGCTGGCGCGTCAGCTGGTACGTGGCCATCAGGCTCGCCGTGCTGTAGGCCTCCTGCGTCACTCTTTCCTTGCCGTTCGGCCCTTCGTCGTCAAAGTAGAACTTGCTTTGCCAGTTGACGCCGCCGCCCACGGTGAGGTCGGGTTGTACCTTCCAGGTGGCAAACAAGCGCGCCGTCGAGCGGGGCGAGAGGGTGTTGATATCCTGCTGCTCGCGGTCCCTGGCGCGGAAGTGGCTGGCGCTGGCCGTCACGTTCCAGCCCGGCGCCACGCTGCCCGACAATTCCCCCTCGATGCCGCGGCTGGTGGCGCCGCGCGCCGCATAATACGCTTGCGTGGTGGTGCCGGGCACGCGGTGGGCGCCGTCCGGCTGGGCCAGCTTGTCCTGCCTGATTTCAAAGATGCCGATGGCAGCGTTGGCCCGGCCTTCGGCCAGTTCTCCCTTCAAGCCCATTTCCATGCTTCGCCCTGTCAGCGGGTCCAGCCAGGCGCCCGTGCGGTCCTGGTTTTCCTGCGGGCGGAAGATGTCCGTGTAGCTGGCATATGCCGAATACGTGTCGTTCAGGTCCACCACCACGCCTGCGTAGGGCACGAACTTGCTCTTGGCGAAGGCAAAGCGGGCGCTGCCGTCAAAGCCGATGCGGTCCTTGTCCCAGCGCGTCAAACGCCCGCCGAGGATCAGCTTGGTGTGCTCGGCAAGGTTCAGCCGCGCCGCGCCGTAGGCGCCATATTGCTTGGTCGTGTATTTTTCCGACAGCACGAGTTCGCCCCAGGCCGGCTGCGGGTAGCTGCCGTCCCAGGCGAGGAAGTTGCCGATCGGTTCAGGGTCGAGCGCTTCCTTGACGCTGAACTCGGCGTGTTGCAGCGTGTAATTGGCGCCGACGATGACTTCATGCTGGCGTCCGCTCAGGGTGAACGGGCCAGACAGCTTCACGTCCGCGCTGCTCTGCTCGCGCGCGCCGATGTAGCGGTTCGGATAGCCGAGCATGCCGAGACCCGTGATGCGATCCGGCCGTTCGGCCAGGAACACCAGCGGCGTGTCTTCCGTGTGCTTGCTGTACATGGCCTGCGCCTGCGCCTTCCAGCCCTGGCCCAGCGCGTGTTCCACGGTGGCGTGCACGTTCGTCTGTTCCGTGGCCCAGGCGGCCCAGCGGGGCGCCGTCGTGACGGAACGGTCGAAATTGGTGCGCGTACCGTCGCTGTACCACAGGGGGAAGCCGCCCCAGTTGCTGCCTTTCGGATCGTTCTGCTGGTAGCTGGCGCCCAGCGTCGCCACCGTGCCGGGCGCCAGGTCCGCCTCGACGGTGGCGTAGGCGAGCTGGCGCTGGTTCGAATAGCCATTGGTAAACGACTTGCGGTCTTGCCAGGCGCCCGCCACCCGGCCGCGCACGGAGCCGTCCCCGTTCAGCGGCGTGGCCAGGTCGACGGTGCCCCGGTAATCGCTCCACGAGCCGGCCGCCAGCGACCACTGCCCTTCGAATTGCCTGGCGCTGGCCCGTTTGCGCACCAGGTTGATCGAGGCTGACGGGTAGCCGGCGCCCGTCAGCAATCCCGTGGCGCCGCGCGTCACTTCCACGCGGTCGTAAATGAGCGAATCCATTTCCGATTCGCCGCCCGAATACTGCACCTTATAGGTGGTGGGCACGCCGTCGTACTGGAAGTTGTCGACGTCGAAGCCGCGCGCGGAAAAGGTGCTGCGTTCCGTGTCGAACTGGTTGACGGCGATGCCGGGCGTGTTGCGCAGCACGTCGCGCACCGTCAGCAAGTCCTGGTCGTCCATGCGCTGGCGCGTGATGACGCTGACCGATTGCGGTGTTTCGCGCAAGGCCAGCACCAGGCCCGTGGCGCTGGCCGTGGCCGGCGTCGTGTACGAGCCCGTGCCTTCCGTGCTCGTGCTGCGCTCGGCCGTGGCGCGCACGGCGATGCCGGGCAGGGTGGCCGCGTCGGCCGCCGATGGCAGCCTGCGCACGGCGTAGTGGCCGCCGCCCTGGTCGACAGCGTATAGGCCGCTGCCGTCCAGCAGGCGGGCGAAACCGTCGGCCACCTGGTAACTGCCATGCAAGCCCCGGCTGTGCAAGCCCGCATACAGGCTGGCGGCGCCGGAAATGCTGACCCCGGCGTCGGCCGCAAACGCGGACAGGACGGCGCCGAGGGGGCCGGCGGCCACCTGATAGTGGCGCGCGGGCGCCTGCAGCGGTTGCTGCTGGGCGGATGCGGGCGCGCTCAAGGCCAGGCTGCCCAGCAGGGCCAGGGTGATGCTGGTGTGGCGGTAGTGCTTCATTGCTTGTTTCCCTTCGTTCATGTGTTGGTCTTGCCTGGATTGACGGGGCACATGCGCGAAAGGGACATTTTTTTAAAGAATATTTATGCGGGTTCGACGGAAATCCACCAACGGCTGTGGCGCCGCACGCGGATGGGCAGCGACGCTTGCAGCAGGGCCAGCAGGGCGTCCGTGTCGCGCAGCTGGTACACGCCCGACACCCTCAGCCGCGCCACGGCGGGATCGCAGCGCACGACGCCGTGGCGGTAGCGGGCCAGTTGCGCCAGCACGTCGGCCAGCGGCGTGTCGTCCGCATACAGCAAGCCCCTGGTCCAGGCGTCCGCATGGGGCGCCAGCGGCTGCGGCGCGCTGGCGGCCGCCTCGTCGAAACTGGCTTGCCAGCCGGCCTGCACGATGACGGGCCTGCCTTCAGTAGGTCGCACTTCCACGGCGCCCTGCGAGACGGCCACGTGGGTGCGCGCGCCCGGCAAGCTGTCTTCCTGGCGCACCGTGAAGCGCGTGCCGAGGGCGCGGATGCTGCCGTTGCTGGTGCGCACGATGAAGGGACGCCGCAGGGGATCGGGGCTGGTCGCCACGTGCATCTCTCCGCCGCGCAGCTGGACCAGGCGCAGCGCGGCGCCGAAGACGATGTCGGCGGCGCTGGCCGTGTTCAGGCTCAGGCCGCTGCCGTCGGCCAGGGGGAAATGGCGGATTTCACCCGTGGCCGTGCGCAGGTCGGCTGTCCATGCCTGCCATGGCGTCACGCGCAGCATGGCCCAGCCAGCCGGCCCGGCGACGATCAGCACGGTCAGAGTCTTCAGGATGGCGCGGCGCGGCGCGGCGGCCGGGCGGTCGAGCACAGGCATGGCCAGCGGCGGAGGCAGCATGCCGAAGGTACGGCACACCTGCTCGGCTCGCTGCCACGCCGCTTCATGGTCGGGGTGGGCGGCGCGCCAGCGGGCCAACCCCTGTTGCGCGGCAGCGTCCAGTTCGCCGCCTTGCAGGCGCATCATCCAGTGCGCCGCTTCGCGCGCGGCGCGCGCATCGATAGTGGTGCTCATGCCAGCAGCAGGATGCATTGTTCGAACGCCTGCACCATGTAGCGCTTGACGGTGCGCTCGCTGACGTTCAGGCGCGCGGCGATGTCCGCATACGCCAAGCCTTCCAGCTGCGACAGCAGGAAGGCCGTGCGCACTTTCGCGCCCAGGCCGTCGAGCATCGCATCGATCTGGTGCAGGGTTTCCAGGATCAGCAAGCGGTCCTCCACCGACGGCACGGTGGGCGCGGGCAGTTGCGCCAGCGTGGCCAGCCAGGCCTGCTCCAGCGACTGGCGGCGGTAGTGGTCGATCAGCAGGCGGCGCGCCACGGTGGTCAGGTAGGCGCGCGGCTCGCGCAGGGTGACGGCACGTTCGCCGGGCGTGGCCAGCAGCTTGACGAAGGTATCCTGCGCCAGGTCGGCCGCGTGATCGGTACAGGACAATTTGCCGCGCAGCCAGCGCAGCAGCCATTGATGGTGCTGGCCATACAGCAGTGCGACAGGATCGGCGGCGGGGGATACGGCAGACGTCACGATACACTCCAGGTTGGCGCTGAAGTTCCCCCAGGCGGCTGGCAAGTGCAGGCTCTTCTTGAATGCGAATGGTTCTCATTTTACATTGACGTGCCTGAATGTCAATGCGGCAGCTCCGTTGGCAGGGAAATCATGCTCTTTCCGCTATACTGGCCCCCCGATATTGCCGCCCTTAGCCGAAAATCACCATGGACCTGAGTACCCACGCCGCCGTCGTCAATTGCGAAGCGTATCGCGATGGCAAGAAGATTGCCCATTTCGACATCGACAAGGTGGGCGACTTTCTCGGCGACCCCGATTGTTTCGTCTGGATCGGCATGGCCAGCCCCGACGTCACGGCTATGCAGGCGCTGCAATCGGCCTTTGGCTTGCACGAACTGGCCGTCGAGGATGCGCAGGGCGCGCACGAGCGGCCCAAGCTGGAAGAGTACGGCGACACCCTGTTCATGGTGGTGCACACGGCCACGCTGGACGGCGAGGCCATCGTCTACGGCGAAACCCACGTCTTTCTCGGCCCCCGCTTCATCATCACGGTGCGCCACGGCCCCTCGGCCGGCTATGCGAAGTTGCGCGAACGCAAGGAAAGCGTGCCCGAGAAACTGGCCAGCGGCCCTGGCTACGTGCTGTATTCCATCATCGATTTCATCGTCGACCAGTACCAACCCTGCATCGACCATTTGCAGGCGAAGTTTCAGCACTATGAACTGCAGCTGTTCAAGCCCAGTTTGAGTGAGGACAAGTTGCAGGATTTTTACCAGCTCAAGACGGAACTGCTCAAGCTTGATGCGGCCGTCAACCCGCTGCACGACATCTGCACCCAGCTGATCCGCTTCCATGGCGATATCGTGCCCAAGGAAAACCGCATCTATTACCGCGACATTCTCGACCACGTCAAACGGGTCACGCACACGGCGGGGCAGATGCGCGAACTGGTCAATTCGGCCATGCAGGTGGCGCTGGGGCAGATTTCGATCCGCCAGAACGAAGTCGTCAAGCGCCTAGCCGCCTGGGCCGCCATCCTGGCCGTGCCCACCATGGTCTTCAGCCTGTACGGCATGAACTTCGAGTTCATGCCGGAACTGAAGTGGCGCGGCAGCTATCCGGCCGTGATCGTTGTCATCATCGCCGGTTGCTACTGGCTGCACCGGCGCCTGAAGCGCGAAGGGTGGTTGTAGTCGGCAGGCTTACCCGCCCGCCACCGCGCCCGCCGCCTCCAGTATCAGCGCCGCCACTTCCACGGGACGCGAGGCCAGCGAGGCGTGACTGGCGTTCAGGGTGATGACTTTTCTTGCGCCGAGGCGCGCCGCCATGCGCTCCTGGTTGACGGGGGAAATCATGCGGTCGGCAGTGGAAATCTGGTACCAGCTGGGTTTATGCTTCCAGGCCGGGTCGCTGACGGTGTCGCCGAAGGTGCTGGCCAGCGGCGCTTTCTGCACCACGCCCAGCACGGCGCCTTCTTCCGCGTCGAGGTCCTGGCAAAAGCTGTCATGGTATTGCTCGGGCTTGACCCACAGGTAGCCATCGCTGTCGCCTTCCAGGCTGGCCGCGCCCAGGGGCGGGTGTTCCTGCGTGATGCTGCCCGGGCTTTCGCCCGCGTCGGGGGCGAAGGCGGCGATGTACACGAGGCCGACCACATTCGGTGCATTGCCGGCCACGCTGATGACGGCGCCCCCATAGGAGTGTCCCACCAGCAATACCGGACCATGCACCTGGGCCACCATCTTGCGCGTGCGCTCGGCGTCGTCGGCCAATGACGTCAACGGCAGTTCGACGGCGCGGATGGCTGTGTGGCCCTGGCGCCGCAATTCGACAATGACGCGGCTCCAGTGGGCGGCGCCGCCCCAGAAACCGTGGACGAGGATGATCGTGGCTTGCTGGCTCATGCGGGTACTCCTTGATGTAAGGGAAACGGCGAAGAGCGCGCCGGGATCGAGTGCTCACGGCGCGGCGGGCAACTGCATGCCTATTGTAGACCTTCCCGGCGCATGGCCTCGATGGCGTCGACCACCGTGTTCTCGTACTCGATGAAGAAATCGCTGTGGAAGCCGTCGCGTAGCACCAGGTGGCGGCTGCCGGGCAGGGCGGCGGCCAGGCGCTCGCCGTCGGCCAGGCGCAGCGGGCGGATAAAGTCCAGCAGCGCTTGCGCGGCGGCCCGGGTGGCGGGATCTGCTTGCAGCAGCCAGGGAAACAGGTTGCGCAAGGTGCCCGGATCGACGGTGATGACGAGCGCCGGCGCGCGCACGCGGCGGTAGTCGGGCGAAAAATTGTGCGCGGCCATGTCCATGGCCGTGGCGATGGCGGGCGGGGTATTCGGTTGCACGGCACCGCCGGGCAGCACTTCCAGGGCGTCGCGCCAGTTCGCTTCCAGCGCGGGCCACCAGTGCTTGTTGATCCGCCTGGCATAGGCGATCGAGGCCTCCACCGATGCCAGGTCGGCCGGGCCGGGCGGCGGTTCGTCGAAGGGCGTGGGTTCCGGTGCCTCATAGCCGCCGCTGGCCAGGTAATCGAAGGTCGTGTCCAGATAGACGAGTCCCCGCACGCGCCGCGGGTGGCTGCCGGCGAACAGGGTCAGCTCGTTGCCGGCGATGGAATGGCCGGCCAGGATGATGCGTTGAACCTTCAGTGCGTCCAGCACGGCCAGCAGGTCGGCCACCAGGGTGGCGGGGGCATACGTCATATCGTTGGCGTCGTTTGCGGGCAGCGGCTTGCCTGATGCGCCATAGCCGCGCCGCGTGATGGCCAGCACGCGGTGGCGGCGCGCCAGCGCGGGGGCCAGGCTGTCGAAGGCGTGCGCATTGGCGCCCAGGCCGGCCAGCAGCACGATCACGTCATCGCTGTCGCCGCCTGCCGATGGCCAGTCGCGCACATGCAGGCTGACGCCAGGGGCGACGCCGATCTGCCGGTCGATTACCTTTGCGGCGTGCGGCACGCTGCCGCCGCCGCAGGCGGCCAGGGCCGCCATCGCGCCCATGCCGGACAGCAGGCGCCGGCGGGCGTGGAAATGGGGGATGGCATCGGTGATGCTGTTCATGCGGTACTCCTTGCTGTGACGGGGACATGGCCAGTGTCGCCGCCGCGCATGAAGTACAGATGAGGGGCAGATGAGGGGTGGGTGAAGGACCCGCCTGCGCGCTAATGCGACACCAGCACCGGCAACGTCATCTCCTGCAGCACCGTGCGCGTGACGCCGCCCAGCAGCGCTTCGCGCAGGCGCATGTGGCCGTAGCAGCCCATCACGACCAGGTCGCATTGGCGCTGCGCGGCCATGGCCAGCAGGGCCGCGCCCACGTCCTGGCCCGGCGGCGTGTCGTGCTGCAGCACCTCGACGTTGACGCCGTGGCGCGCCAGGTACAGGGCCAGGTCGGCGCCCGGCTGCTCGCCATGCGCGGCCGGTTGGGCGTGCGAATTGACGACGGCCAGGGTCACTTGCCGCGCCCCTTGCAGCAGCGGCAGCGCATCGGTGATGGCGCGCAGCGCTTCGGCGCTGCCGTTCCAGGCCAGCAGCGGGTGCTGCGCGGTATCCGATAGCGTGGCCGCTGGCGCGTGCGGCACCATCAGCACGGGCCGGCCGCAGTGGAGCATCAGGTATTCGGCCGTGCCGGCGATGACGCGCGAGGGCGTATCCTGCGCATCCGTCTGGCCCAGGATCAGCAAGTCGCAATAGCGCGCCTGCAGCAGCAGCGCGCCTTGCGCGTCGTCGTCGACGAAGCGCGTCTCGTAACTGTCCAGGCCTTCCTCGCGGGCGATGCGCTCGAAGTCGTGCAAGGCCTCGCTGGCCTGGGTGCGCAGCGCCTGCATCTGCGCCGGCGCGAACTGCAGCGCGTTGACGCCGCCGCCATACGCGTAGCGCGAGATGCCGCTCATGGCCGACCCGATCAGGTGAGCGCCGTCGGTGACGGCCAGGCGCACGGCCAGGCGGATGCGCTGGGCGCAGTGGCGGGAATTGTCGACGTGGACCAGCAGGGTGGTGTAGGGCATGGCGTTTTCCTCGGTTGTCGGTTATCAGGTTTGCAGCACGTAGCTGCCCGGCGCGTCGCCCAGGTCGGGGCCCATGGCCGGCGGCGCCACTTGCGCGCCCGCTTGCTGCGCCAGCCAGGCTTGCCAGGCGGGCCACCACGAACCGTCGTGGTGCGGCACGTCGCGCTGCCAGCTGTCCGCGTCGATGTAGGGCGCGTCGTGGCGGTGCGTGGCCAGCTGGTAGCTGCGGCGCGGCTGGCCCGGCGGCGAAACGACGCCCGCATTGTGGCCGCCCGAGGTGAGCAAGAAGGTAACGTCCGTGTCGGTCAGCAGCTGCAGTTTATACACGGAGCGCCACGGCGCCACGTGATCCGTCAGGGTGCCGACGGCGAAGATGGGAGCAGCGATGTCGGGCAGGGCGATGTGGCGGCCCGCCGTGCGGTAGCGGCCTTCGGCCAGGTCGTTGTGCAGGAACAGACGGCGCAGGTATTCCGAGTGCATGCGGCAGGGCATGCGCGTGGCGTCGCCGTTCCAGGCCATCAGGTCGCTGTCCTGTTCATCGCGTCCCAGCAGATAGTGGTTCAACCGGCGCGACCAGATCAAGTCGTTCGAGCGCAGCAGCTGGAAGGCGCCCGCCATCTGCTTCGTATCGAGGTAGCCCTGCTTCCACATGGCCGCTTCCAGGAAGCTGACCTGGCTGTCGTCGATGAACAGCGACAGTTCGCCCGGCTCCTTGAAGTCCACCTGCGAGGCCAGCATGGTGAGGCTGGCCAGGCGCGCATCGCCGTCGCGCGCCATCGTCGCGGCGGAGATCGCCAGCAGGGTGCCACCCAGGCAGTAGCCCACCGCGTGCACTTGCGGCGCGCCCGTGAGGCGGGCAACGGCGTCGAGCGCGTCCATCACGCCCAGCTGGCGGTAGTCTTCCAGCGACAGCTCGCGGTCTTCCTCCTGCGGATTTTTCCAGGAAATCATGAACACCGTGTGGCCTTGCCCCACCAGGTAGCGCACCAGCGAATTGTGCGGCGACAGGTCGAGAATATAGAACTTCATGATCCAGGCGGGCACGAACAGGAGCGGCGTGGCATGCACCTTGGCCGTCGCGGGCGCGTACTGTATCAATTCGATCAAGTCATTGCGGTAGACCACCTTGCCCGGCGTGACGGCCACGTTCCCGCCCACCTTGAACGCTGCTTCGCCGGCCGCGTCAGCGCCCATGGCGGCGCGCTGCCAGTCGTCGGCCGCGTGAACCATGCCGCGCGCCAGGCTGGCGCCGCCGCTCTCGAAGGTCGCTTGCTGCACCACGGGATTGGTCAGCAGGAAGTTCGACGGCGCCAGCATGTCTAGCCACTGGCGCACGGTGAAGGTGACGACATCCTCATGGTGCGGCGAGACGCCGCGCACGCCCGTGGTGGCGCGGTGCCACCATTGCTGCTGCAGCAAAAAGCCCTGGTAGACGAGGTTGTAGGGCCAGCGCTGCCAGGCAGGATCGTCGAAACGCCGGTCCTGCGGCAGCGGCGCGATGCACGGCTCGGTGGCACCGCCAGTCAGGGCTGATTGCAATGCATATTGCTGCCAGCGGCCGATCTTCTTCCACGCTTCCTGCTGCAGGGTTTGCTGCTTCGATGGCGCCAGCGCCAGGTGGCTGAGCCAGTCGGCATACGCGTTGCCCAGCGCGGCTGGCGAAATACCGCCCGTGAACTTGCCCAGCCAGGCGTTCAGCAGCAGGTCGAGGGTGGCGCCTTCCGGTGCGCTTTCCGGATAACCGGGCGCCGGCACGCCTTGCCAGGCGCTACCCAGGCGCTCATGTTCCACGTTGTGCTGCGCGTCGCTCGGCTGCGTCTTGCTCATCCGGTGCTCCTGTCATTTTTTTACAGGGTAGCAAGAGCTTGTTCAAAAAATTATGATCTACATCAAGTTTGGCCGGATGCGTGCCCATGTGGCTTGCCGCCTGATGGCAAGTGCGAATAAAATGATTTAATCGAATATTGTGATTCCATTGTTTTGTGTGATTAAATAAGAAAAAGCAATTTATTCATGAATTTATTTATTGTATTTGGTAAATTTATGTAGCAAAATGCAGTGAAGCAAGACCGGTCACTATGGATGGAGGAGATGGACATGCATACGAAAATGTCGGCAAGCGGCAGCGAAGAGGCGGCCAGAGGCTATTTACGCGAGGCAGCCGGGGGCGTGCGTCGTTCGTCCGGGCGGCGCCTGAAGGCGCTCGGCTACCTGGCCCTGTTGTTGGCCGTGGTGCCGGCCGCAGCCTGCATCGCCACGGGACGCGCCGGCGTGCCGGTGCTGTTTACCACCATGTGCGGCGTGGTGTCGTGCGCGGCCGACGGCCATGTGTTCTAGCGCGCTTCCTGCGCTTCCTCGCAGATCCAGGTCATGAATGCCTGCACGGCGGGGCGCGTGGCCGCGTCGGGCCGCGCTACCAGGTAGTAGGCAAAGCGCGCGGGCCAGGGCAAGTCCAGCACTTGCACCAGGCGCCCGGCGGCGATCTCCTCCTGCGCGTACAGCTGCGGCACCAGAGCCAGGCCCTGGCCCGCTTCGGCCGCGCGTATCAACAGAAAATCATCTTCGAAGGCCGAGCCGCGCAGCGCCCGCGCCGCATCCTCGCTGTCGTCCGGCGCGCCATGCGCGGCCAGCCACAGGGACCAGTCGGCGCGGTCCGTATCGTGCAGCAGCGGGTAGCGCAGGCAATCGCCCGGCGTGGCGATGGGCGGCTGGCCCGCCATCAGGGCGGGGCTGGCGACGGGCACCAGCACGGGCGCCATCAATCGCGTCACCTGCAAGCCCGGATAGTCGCCCAGGCCGTGCCGCAAGGCCACGTCGACCCGGTCGCGGCGCAGGTCGACCAGCGCCGACGTCGCTTCCACGCGCACCTCGATCTGCGGATGGCGCTGGTTGAAGTGGCCCAGCCTCGGCACCAGCCATGCGGCGGCAAAGGTGGCGACCGTGCTGACGGTCAGCGTCTGGCGGGCGCCCATGTCTTCCAGCGCCTGGCTGGCGCCGGCAATCTGCGCGAAGGCGCCCAGCAGGGCGGGGTGGACCCTGGCGCCCGCCTCGGTCAGGCGCAAGCCCTGGCGTTCGCGCGTAAACAGGGGCATGCCGACCCGATCTTCGAGCAGGCGGATTTGCTGGCTGACGGCGCCCGACGTCACGTGCAGCGCCTCGGCGGCCGCCTTGATGCTGCCGCGCTGGCCCACTTCGACAAAGGCGCGCAGCGCCTGGAGCGGTAAAGGATGTTTCATCGATATAGTTTTTCTATAGTTAAGCGCGAAAAATCATCGTTTCTGTTTCGCTCTTGGAGAACGCATTATAGGGGCATACGGCGTTCTTTTGACGTCGAGTAAAACTATATCGATAGGATATCCATGCTACTTTCACATCGGCAAATTTGCCTGATCCTGCTATGCACCACGCAATTCGTTGCCTTGCTCGATTTTTCCATCACCATGATCCCCTTGCCGCAAATTCAGCACAGCCTGGGCTTTACGCCCGGCGGCCTGCAGTGGGTGATCAATGCGTATGGCGTGGCCATCGCCGGCTTCCTGCTGCTGGGCGGGCGCGCGGCCGACCTGTTTGGCCGCCGCCGCGTCTTCGTCACGGGGTTGCTGCTGTTTACGGCCGCTTCCCTGGCGGGCGGCTTTTCGCATAGCCCGGCCATGTTGGTGGCCACGCGCGCGCTGCAGGGCTTTGGCGCCGCCATGTTTTCGCCGGCTGCGTTCTCGCTGCTGCTGGCCGTGTTTCCCGAACCGGCCCGGCGCAACCGGGCGCTCGGTGCCTGGACGGCCGTGGCGGCCAGCGGCTTTGTCGCGGGCCTGATCCTGGGCGGCTTCATCACGGACCTGCTGGGCTGGCGCTGGGTGCTGTGGATCAATGTGCCCGTCGGCTTGCTGGTGCTGGCCCTGTCGCCGGCCTTGCCACTGGGGCGACCCGATGCGGATACCGCTGCGGCTGCCGGCACGCTCGACGTTTGGGGCGCGCTGCTGGTGGCGTCGGGCGCGGCGACGCTGGTGTTTGCCTTTGCCAATAGCGAGCATGTGGGACTGGCGCATCCGTTCACCTTTGCCCTGATCGCGCTGGCGCTGGCCTTGTTGGCCCTGTTCGTGTGGGTGGAGGGACGCGTGGCAGCGCCGCTGATGCCGCTGGCCGTCTTCCGGCGCCGCTCCACGGGCGGCGCGAATATCGTCTCCCTGCTGGCCAATACGGCCCTGGGCCCCACCTTTGTCGTCGTGGCGCTGGCCATGCAGGAAGTGCTGGCGTTTTCCGCCACGCGCACGGGACTGGGACTGTTGCCGATGGCCGTCGCCTTTACCCTGGCCAGCGCGTGGGCCGGGCCGGCACTGATCGCCCGCTGCGGCACCAAGCCCGTCATCGTCGGCGGCATGCTGCTGTTCATCGGCGGCCTGGCCATGCTGGGCGCGTCGCTGGCCACGCTGGCGTCGTGGGCCGTCTCCATCCTGCCTGGCACCGTACTGGCCGGCATCGGCTATGGCCTGGCGTTTCCCGCCTGGACCGTGGCCGGCATCGATGGCGTGCCGGAAGCGGACCATGGCCTGGCCGGCGGCATGCTGACGACCACGCAGGAAGTCGGCTCGGCCGTTGGCCTGGCCGTGGGCGTGGCGGTCAGCATCGCCGTGCTTGCCGGCGGCGGCACGGCCGCGCAAGGCTACAGCAGCGCCATCCTCGTTTCCGCCTGTCTGGTGGCGGCGGGCCTGGCGTGCGCCATCGCCATCCTGCCCGGCAAGGCTGCGCGCCAGGAGGCGGCGCCATGATGGAACTCTACACTGACAGCTCGCCCAACGGTTTCAAAGCCACCATCGCGCTGGCCGAACTGGGCTTGCCCTATCAGTTGCGCCAAGTGCGCATCGACGAGGGCGAACACCGCTTGCCCGCTTTCCTGGCCCTCAATCCGCACGGGCGCATTCCGGTGCTGGTCGACCACGACACGGGCATCACCGTGTTTGAATCGGCCGCCATCCTGCTGTACCTGGCCGAGAAGACGGGGCGGCTGCTGCCGAAGGCTCCCGCGCAGCGCTGGGCCGCCATCACCTGGCTGCAATTCCACGCGGCCAGCATGGGGCCGATGCTGGGCCAGCGCGTGCATTTCGAGATCGCAGGCAGAGGCGCGAATGCGGCCGCCACGGCGCACTTTCGCCAGCTGTGCGACGCCGCGCTGGCCACCATGGATGGGCGCCTGGCGAACTACGCCTACCTGGCCGGCGACGCTTATTCCATCGCCGACATCGCCAGCTTTGGCTGGCTGCATATCGCCGACCTGGTCGGCTTCAAGCTCGATGAATGGCCCCTCGTGGGCGCCTGGTACGCCCGCGTGGCGGCACGTCCGGCCGTCCAGCTGGGCATCACGCTGCCCGCGCCCGCCACGGGCGCCTGAGCAACTTCAAGGAACAATATGACGATCGATACCAGTGGCGCGTCCTCGCACGCGTTTTCCCACCATGCCGGCTACCGCCGCATGTTCGCGCCCGGCGCGCTCACCCTCGGCATTTATCTGCCCCTGCGCTTTTACCAGGGCGACATGCAGGCGCTGGTCGGCCAGGCCGAGCTGGTCGCCGCCATGGACAGGCAAGGCTTTGCCGCCGCCTGGGTGCGCGACATTCCCCTGTTCGACCCGCGCTTCGGCGACGCGGGCCAGCTGTTCGACCCGTGGACCTACCTGGCGTATCTGGCGGCGCGCACGGACTCGCTGGCTCTGGCCACGGGCAGCGCCATCTTTACCCTGCGCCACCCCATCGACCTGGCCAAGGCGGCCGCCAGCATCGACCAATTGTCGGGCGGGCGCCTGGTGCTGGGCACGGCGTCGGGCGACCGCGCCAGCGAGTTTCCCGCGTATGGCGTGCCGTACGCCACGCGCGGCGAGCGTTATGCGCAGGCCGTGCATATGTTTCGCCAGTTACTGCGCGCCGGCCCCGCCAGTGTCAAAGGCCCGCTGGGCAGCATCGAGGGCCTCGAACTGCTGCCCAAGCCCGTGGCGGGCAGCATTCCCCTGGTCGTCACCAGCTCGTCGGGCCAGGCGCTGGAGTGGATAGGGCGCCACGCGGACGGCTGGCTGACGTATCCGGAAGCGACGGATACGCGGGACGGGCCGCGCCGCCTGGCGGAAAAGATCCGCGCCTGGCGCCAGTGCATACCGGATGGCGGCTTTCGCCCGCATATGTGCAATGAGTGGCTGGATCTGGTGGACGACCCCGATTACCCGCGCACGCCTGTGCGCAGCGGCTATGTGCTGCGCACGGGGCGCAAGGGCTTGATCGACTTGCTCGGTGAATGGCGCGAAGCAGGCGTCAACCATGCGGCGCTGGGCATCCAGCATGGCCAGCGCCCGGCTGCGGAGGTGCTGCAGGAATTGGCCGAGGAAGTGCTGCCGCATTTTCCTTCGCATGCGGTGCCGCCCGGGGATATTCTTCGCTGGTAGTGGCGTTAAAACGCCTGGCTGACTGAATAAATCAGCAAGCCGGCCAGGCCGCCCACGATGGTGCCGTTGATGCGGATGAATTGCAGGTCGCGCCCGATGGCCAGTTCGATGCGTTCGCTCATTTCATCCTTGCTCCACAGATCCAGGCGGGCGGCGATGAAGGCGCCCACTTCGCCCCGGTAGCGGCGCACCAGCGAGCCGCTGCCGGCGACGATGGCGGCGTTCAGCCATGCCCGCGCGGCTTTGTCCGCCTCCAGCACTTTGCCCGTATTGCGCGCCAGGCTGGCGATGGCTTGCGCCAGCCTGGGCTGGTCGGCGTGCAGGCCGGTCAGCAGGCGCGTGCTGAGGTGGTTCCAGACGTCGCCCAGCATGGCTTGCACCGTGTCGCTGGCGATCAGCTGCAGCTGGTAGCGGCGCACCGTTGCTTGCCACTGCGGGTCGGCCTTCAGGTGCAGCGCGCTGTCGGCGATCCAGCCGGCGATGCGCTGACGCAGCGGGTGGTCTGGATCGAGGCGCACGGCGAGGGCGAATTTTTGCAGCGAGGCGATCATGCGCGGTTCATATGCTTTCACGGCCTTTTTCACCAGCGCGTTCTCGATCTGGAAGGCGCCCAGCACGAAATCGCCGATGGCGGCATGGTGCGCCTCGTCGTCCAGGTAGGCGGCGCTGCGGTCGAGCATGAAGTCCAGCAGTTCCTGCGGCTTGCCGTCGGCGATCAGCGCATCGATGCAGTCGGCCGCCACGTCCGACAGATTCAGCTGGCCCAGGTAGCTGCTGGCCTGTACACGCAGCAGGCGTCCCAGTTTGTCGTGGTCGGCCATCGCCAGCAGCTGTCTGGCAACACTGGCGCTGGCCATGCCCAGCTGCCGCGCGTGGGCCTCGTCACTGAGCCAGGCGCCCAGGCGCGCGGCGGGATCGGCTTGCGCGATGCGCTCGGCGATGCCTTGCTCGGTAATGAAATGGTTTTCCACGAAGGCGCCCAGGCTGCGGCCGATGTCCGCCTTGCTGTTCGGGATGATGGCCGTATGCCACAGGGGGATGCCCAAAGGGTGGCGGAACAGGGCCACGACGGCGAACCAGTCGGCGATCGCCCCCACCATGGACGCTTCGGCGAATGCCTCCACATAGCCCCAGGCGGGGTGGCCGCCCCGTTGCGAGCGGGCCACGGCGAAGACCAGTGCGGCCAGCAGCAGCAAGCCGGCCGCCAGCCACTGCATGTTGCGCAGGCGCGAGCGTTTGAGCTGGTCCGTGCTCTGGTCCAGTTGTGCGATGAGGTCGGGGGAACGTTGCATGGATGGCGGCCTGCGGTGGTTGCGAGACCGCCATCTTAACTGCGGCAGCGACAGGATATGTCGCTGCAGGGGATTTTTTACTGCGGCGGGTGCAGCAGCGAACGGCGGCGCGCGTAGCCGAAGTAGATGACCAGGCCGATCACCAGCCAGATGGTAAAGGCCACCCAGGTGACCCAGCTGAGGAAGGTCATCAGGCCCACGCACAGGATCACGGCCAGCGCCGGCACGTACGGCACGCCGGGGCAGCGGAAGGCGCGCGGCAGGTCCGGGCGCTTCTTGCGCAGCACCACCACGGCAATCGACACCATGGTGAAGGCGGCCAGGGTGCCGATGTTGATCAGTTCAGCGAGGATGTTGAGCGGGATCACGGCGGCGATCAGGCCGAAGACGATGCCGACCAGCCAGGTGGCGAAGAATGGCGTGTGGAAGCGCGGGTGCACGGTCGACAGGCGCTTGGGCAGCAAGCCGTCGCGCGACATGGCGAAGATGATGCGCGTCTGGCCGAAGGCCATCACGAGGATCACGGTGGTCATGCCGAGGATGGCGCCCAGGTCGACGAAGCCGGCGATCCAGTTTTCGCCCGCATATTGCAGGGCCAGCGAGACGGGATGGTCGACGCCGAGGAATTTCTGGTACGGCACGATGCCCGTCATGATGGCCGAGACGACCACGTACAGCACGGCGCACACGGCCAAGGATCCTATGATGCCGATCGGCAGGTCGCGCGACGGCTTCTTGACTTCCTCGGCGGCGGAGGTGACGGCGTCAAAGCCGATGAAGGCGAAGAAGACGAGGGCGGCGGCGCTCAGCATGCCGTGGTAGCCGAACGGCATGTAAGGCTGCCAGTTGGCTGGCTGCACGTGGCGCGCGCCGAAGATGATGAACAGCAGCACCACGCCCACCTTGATGGCAACCATGATGTTGTTCAGGCGCGCCGATTCGCGCACGCCCCAGCCCAGCATGGCCGTCAGGGCCAGCATGATGACCAGGGCCGGCAGGTTGATGAAGGTGGTCACGCCGGGCAGGGCACCCGGTGCGGCAGTCAGGGCCACGGGCAGGGCGATGCCAAAGCCCGACAGCAGCGACTGGAAATAGCCGGACCAGCCGACGGAGACGGCGGCAGCGGCCAGGCCGTATTCGAGCAGCAAGTCCCAGCCTATCATCCAGGCGGCCAGCTCGCCCAGGGTGGCATAGCTGTACGTGTAGATGGAGCCTGCCACCGGCACGGTGGAAGCGAATTCCGCGTAGCACAGGGCGGCGAAGCAGCAGGCGACGGCCGCCACGACAAATGACAGCGACAGGGCGGGGCCGGCCGTCAGCGCGCCCGTGCCGGTGAGCACGAAAATGCCCGTGCCGACGATGGCGCCAATGCCCATGAGGACAAGGTCGAAGGGCCCCAGCACCTTGGCCAGTCCTCCTGGCTTCTTGCTGTGGGCAATCATGTCATCCAAATTCTTGGTTCTAAATAAGCTCACTGTGTCTCCTGGTGGTTTTTGTCATGGCGCCATTGCCGCCTCGTGAGTAGCACGACGCAGCCAGATTCTAGCCCACACGCCCGTGATTCCAGAAGGAAAACCGTACGGTGCCATGCGCGTCAGCCCTGACAACTTGTCCAGCAGGCAAAAAAACAGCCCCGGATGTGGACCGGGGCTGGAAAGGAGACTGCTACCGTTGGTTACTTTGGCTTACTTGGCAAAGTGCGCTTCAATTTCTTCCAAAGTCTTGCCCTTCGTTTCCGGCAGCAGGAAGGCTGCTGCCAGGAAGTACAGCACCGTGCAGCAGGCGCCAAAGAAGAACAGGGTCGAATAGCCGTGCAAACCCACCGTGGGCAGGAAGATGGCGGCGATCACTGTCGAGACGAACTGGTTGACCAGCAGGGCGATGCTCATGCCGTTCGAACGGATACGCGTCGGCATCAGCTCGGACAGGGCCAGCCACACGCACACGCCCGGTCCCACGGCAAAGCTGGAAACGAACACGCAGATGGCGATGGCCACCAGCCAGCCATGCGTGGACGAGGGCACGGGGCCCAGGCTGGCCTTCTCGATGCGCAGCGCCGCCTCGCGCCCGGCGGCCGGGTCGGCGAACGGATTGAGGTGCAGCTTGCGGAAGAACACGCCGATCACGCTGTCGGCCTGCACGGCGTCTTCGCGGGCGATGGTCACCTGGCGCAGCACGGGATCGTCGCTGCGCAAGCTTTTCACGTTGGTGAACGGGCCGTAGGCGTAGGCGATGGTCAGCTGCTGCGGCGTGCCGTCGGCCGCCGCGCCCAAGGCCGTCAAGGTAGCCGCGTCGAGGCGCAGGGACAGGCCGTCCGCTTGCACTTGCGCCGCGATGGCGGGGCGCACGTCGGCCAGGTGCGCTTCGGCGCCGCGGAACAGCAAGCCGGCCGCCAGCAGCGAGACGACGATGCCGCCCGTGCCCAGCATCAGCAGGAACTTGCGGCCCTTGCGGTCCACCAGCAGCACGGCCACCACCGTCATCACGGCGTTCAGCACCTTCAACAGCACGTCGGCCATGTTGGCCGAGGCGCCCGACAGGCCTGCCTGGTTCAAGATATTGACGACATAGGCGAGGATGGAATTGATGCCCGTGGCCTGCGTGCAGGCGAGGATCAGACAGGCCAGCAGGAATGGCAGCACATAGCGGCGGCTCAGCAGCGGATCCTTGGCCTTGCCGCTGGCCTTGGCCGTATTTTCCGGCGTGTCCTGCATCTCGCGCAGTTCGATGTCGGCGGCGGCGGGCAAGCGCGTGCGCAGCAGCGACTGGCGCGCCTGCTCGATGCGGCCCCGTTGCGCCAGCCAGCGCGGCGACTCTGCCAGCAGCAGGGCGCCGACGGTAAACACCAGGCCCGGCGTCAGGCAGACCCAGAAGATGCTGCGCCAGGCGTGGTCCTTGGCGGCGAAGATGGCGGCGATGCGGCCCGCTTCCGGCAAGGCTTGCGCCGCCTGCGTGGCCGTTTCCACCGTCTGCGCCTGCAGCAGGCCGATCAGGGCGGCGGCCACCAGGCCGATGGTCAGCAGCAGCTGGAACAGGGCGGCACCGCGTCCACGCTGTTGCGCGGGCAGGCATTCGGCCAGGTACAGGGGCACGACGACGCCGATCAAGCCGCCGCTGATGCCTTGCAGCAGGCGACCCAGCAGCAGTGGCGTGTAGCCGTCGGCCAGCGCGATCAGCGGGATGCTGGCGCTGAACAGGGCGCCGGCCAGGAACATCACCCAGCGCCGGCCCAGCAGGTCGGCCAGGGCGCCGGTGAACAGCGACGAGAGGACTGAACCCAGGAGCACGGCGGCGACGATAAAGCTCAGCTGTTGGGCCGTCAGTTTCCAGGCCACCGAGGCCGTCGATTCCAGGTAGGGCAGGGCGCCGGCGATGATGCCGATGTCTATGCCGTACAGCAATCCCCCCATGCCGGCAATAAATAGCAGGTAGCGCATGGCCCACACGGGGGCCTTGTGTGACGTGTCGTGCATGAAAACTCCGGGACGGGGTTGAGGTTGGGGGATGGATCTGGAGGCTGAATCTAGCGGGTGGAAAGATCGATGGCCGCGCCTTCGACGAAGACGGACACTGGCTGTAATTGGGAATCGAGGACGACGATATCGGCCCAGGCGCCCGGTGCCAGGCGGCCCCGTTCGGATTCGCCCAGGTAGTCGGCCGGGTACAGCGACAAGCGGTTCGAGGCGTCGGCCAGGTCCAGGCCCAGCTCGACGAAATTACGCAGGGCCTGGTCCATGGTCAGCACGCTGCCGGCCAAGGAGCCCGTGGCCAGGCGCACGCAGCCCAGGCATTTGTAGACGCGCTGCGTGCCCAGGCCGTATTCGCCGTCCGGCATGCCGGTGGCCGAGGTGGCGTCCGTCACGCCGTACAGGCGCGGGATGGCGCGCAGGGCCGCGCGCAGGGCGCCCTTGGCCACGTGCTGCAGGTCGGGGATGATTTCCGCGTATTCGGCATGCGCCAGCGCCGCGCCCACCATGCCCGGGTCGTAATGCGTCATGCCCGTCATGCCGTTGTACAGGTGGGTAAAACCGGAGACGCCGGCGTTCAGCGCCGCCACGCCTTCGTCATACGTGCCGGCGCTGTGGCCGATCTGCACGCGGATGCCCATCGCCGCCAGTTGCGGGATCAGTTCCAGGTGGCCGGGGATTTCCGGCGCCATGGTGAGCACCTTGATGGGGGCGATGGCGTGAAAACGCTGCACCAGCGCCAGGCTTGCCTGCACCACGTCGGGCGGCTGCGCGCCCAGGCGGTGCAGGTTTAAAAATGGGCCTTCCAGGTGCACGCCCAACATGCGCGCGCCGTTGGCCGGGCGCTCGGCGATGACGCCGGCCAGGCCTTGCAGGGCGTGCAGGATCGACGGTTCTTTCGCCGTCAGGGTGGTGCCCAGCAGGGCCGTGGTGCCATGGCGCGCATGCACTTGCGCTACGGTGGCGCCCGCGTCGTCGCCTTCCATGATGTCGACGCCGGCCGCGCCATGCACGTGCAGGTCGATAAAGCCGGGCAAAATGGTCAGCGCGCTGTCGGCGGCAGGGTCTTCTTGTATCTGGACGATGCGCTGGTCAAAGGTAATGGTGCCCGTGATCCAGCCAGATGGGGTAAGGATTCTGCCGCTCAGCATGTGTTATTCCGCTATAAAAAGTTCGATGCCCAGCTTTTGCAGCCCTTCGCGGTACTCCTGGCTGATGCTGGCATCGGTGATGACGGTATCGACCCGGTCCAGCTGCACGATGCGGTGCAGGCTGACGCGGCCGAACTTGGAGGCGTCCGTGAGGACGATGATTTTCTTGGCCCGTTCCACCATCTTGTGGTTCAGGCTTGCTTCCGCTTCGTGATGGGTGGTCACGCCAAACTGCAGGTCGAAGCCGTCCACGCCCAGAAACAGCTTGTCAAAGCTGTAGGCTTGCAAACAGGTTTCCGCCTGGCTGCCCTGGATCGACAGCGACTGCTTGCGCAGCAGGCCGCCCGTGAGGATCAGATCCACGCCAGGCGCGTCGGCCAGTTCCCACGCGATGTTCAGGCCATTCGTCGCCACCGTCACGCCGGTGGCGTCGCGCAAATGGCGCGCCAGCGAAATGGTGGTGGTGCCCGAGTCGATGATGATGTTGTCGCCCGGTTCCACCAGCCGCGCCGCATACGCGCCGATGCGCTCCTTCTGCTCGTGGTTGATGGCATCCTTCTGGCGTATCGTGTGTTCAAGCGGCGGCGTGCGCGTGAGGGTCGCGCCGCCGTGGCTGCGCGTGGCCATGCCTTGCGCTTCCAGCGCATTCAAGTCGCTGCGGATGGTGACCGCGGACACGCCGAGCTTTTCCACCAAGTCGGTCACCTGCACCGAGCCCTGCTGGGCAAGCATTTGGAGGATGGATTCACGGCGTTGGCTGGTATTTCGCATGGTGGCGGGCTCAGTAAAAAATGAAAATACCGAGCTTAACAGATTGCCGCTTCGGCAATGACGGGGACTGCCGCATTGCGGTTGCAGGCACGCGCATATTGCGCCAGCAAGCTGCCGATCTTGTGCTCGATCAAGGCCGGCGCCTGCGCTGGCAGGCTGCCCTGCACCACGGCCAGGTACTGCTCCGGCAAATGCTGGCTCAACAGCGGCAGCGGAATCGCCACGGTGTCCAGGTTGGCCAGCAGCTTGCCGACGGCGGCCGCCACTTCCGGTTCGCCCCAGTAATAGCGGCAACGGTCGCTCAAGCCGTAGCGGCGCATCAATCGCTGCTCGTCCGGCGTGCCCAGGTAATGCTTGATCCAGTTCTTCGGCTTGGCCACCATCACGTCGTCGAGCACCTGCATCAGTTGCGAGGTGGCGTGCGCTGGCAGCAGTTCTTCCTCGATCTGGCACAGCGCGAACAGCGCTTCGCGCAGGGCGAAGGTGGCGGCAGGGCCCACTTTCAGGATGGCGAAATGGTCGCGCACCATGGCGTGCAGGGCGGACTCGCGCTGGTAGTCGGTGGAATGGGCTTCGAACACGAGGCCAGGCTGCTCGGCGACAAAGGCCGACAGCTCGGTGGCGGCGTCCGCGTCGTAATGCTGGATGCTGCTCTGGTCGAAATCGACGCCCGGCTGCACCACCATGGCGATGACGCGGCGCCAGGCGCCATGCAGCTCGTTATCCAGGAAGGCGCGCCGGTGCACGTCGAGCGTGCGGCGCGCCGCTTGCGGGCTGGTGACGGCGCCGGCCTGCGCCAGCGACGCTTCGCCGCCGGGAACCGGCACTTCCGTACCGATCACGTAGACGGGCGGCGCGAATCCGGCGGCGGCCGCCGCCGCTTCGGCGACGATGCACAGGCGCGCCGAACGGGCGGCCACGGTTTCATCGTCGAGTTGCAAAGGGTCGTCGGCACAGCGCATGCTGCAATCGAGGTGGATTTTATGGAAGCCGGCGGCCGCATACGCGGCGATCAGGGTTTCGGCGTGGTCCATGGCGCTGGCCGCATCGAGATGCTGCCAGGCGTTCGGGCCCAGATGGTCGCCGCCCAGTACGAGGCGGCTGGCGGGGAAACCCTGTTCGCGGGCCAGTGCCAGCATGGTGTCGCGGAAAACGGCCGGGGTCATGCCCGTGTAGCCGCCGAACTGGTCGACCTGGTTCGACGTCGCCTCGACCAGCAGCACAGTGTCGTACTCGCTGGCCACGCGCATGGCGGCGCGCAGCACGCTCGGATGGCTGCAGCAGACGGCGTACAGTCCCACGCGCTCGCCGCGGCGGTGCGCCTTGATCACTTGCTGGATCGGGGACAGGGTAAAAGTCGGGTTTTCCGCTTGCTTCATCATGTTGACGCCTTTGTATGTTGTCGTATCAAAAGGGCCGCGCCGCGCGCGCCGCCGGCATCGCCAAAGCGGGGCGGCAGTATCGGCGGCACGTGCACGCCGGGGAACAGATGGCGCTTGACGGCGGCCGGCAGCTTGTCGTACAGGTGCGGCAGCTTGGACAAGCCGCCGCCGAGCACAATGACGTGCGGGTCGTAGGCTAGCACCAGGCCGGCCAACGCGTGGCCCAGCACGTCGAGGTGCACGGCCACCGTGCGCTGGGCCACGGCGTCGCCCATGTTGGCGCGCGCCACGATGGCCAAAGGCTCTGCGCCGTCGCCGCCAAAGTGAGCGTGGATTTTACGCATGGCGGGGCCGGAGACATAGCGTTCCAGGCAGCCCGCCTTGCCGCATGGGCAGGGGTAATCGGTCAAGCCATGCTGCGCCAGCAGGGTGGCGGGCAGGCTCCAGTGGCCCCATTCGCCGGCCACGCCGTTAAAGCCGCGCAGCAGCTGGCCGCCCACGCAATAGCCGCCGCCTGCGCCCGTGCCGAGAATGGCGCCGAACATGCTGGCGGCATTGTCGGCCGCGCCGCCCTGCGCTTCCGACAGGGCGAAGCACTGGCAATCGTTGCCGATGGCGACAGGACGTTGCAAGGCCTGCTGCAGGGTTTGCGCCACCAGGCGGCCGTTCAGGGCCGGCACGTTGGAGCTGAGCTGGCGGCCAGTGGCGCTGTCGATCACGCCGGGCAAGCCGATGCCGACGGGCGCCGTCGTGCCCAGAGCGGCGTCGCCGCGCGCCACCAGGTCGACGATGGCTTGCACGAAGGCGGCAAAGTCGTCGCCCGGCGTGGCTACCCGTTCGCGGAACACTTCCGCCAGCGCGCCATCGTGGTCGGCAAAGGCGACCAGCTCCATCTTGCTGCCGCCGATGTCGATGCCGTGGTAACCGGCGGTGTGATTAGAATTGGTCATGGCCATAGATGGTGACGCCCTGCACGACACGGTTGACGATGCCGCCGGCGAATGGATTGTCGGGGCGCAGTTGCAGCAGCGCGGACTGGTGCAGCGCATATTGCTGCGCCATCAGCAGCCACAGCGGAGCCAGCCAGGCGTCGGGCCAGGCCGGCGCATCGGCAGATAAGTCGCTGCCGATGCCCACCGTCAGGCAGCGCTGCGCCACGCTGTCGCGCTGCAGCTCTTTCAATAGGTCGTCTTCATACTGGCGCGCCAGGGGCTTGCTGCTGCGCAGCAGGATTACCAGCGATTCCGTGGTGACGGCCGATTTCGGGCCGTGGCGGAAGCCCAGCGGCGTATTCGCCATCGCCATCACCCGGCCGCCCGTCAATTCCAGGATCTTCAATGCCGCTTCCTTGGCCAGCGCTTCCAGTGGCCCGCTGCCCAGGTAGACGACGCGCTGCACCGGTGTCGAACCCAGGTCCGCCACGGGCGCCGACCAGTCGCGCAAGGCTTGCTCGCCGAGGCCGGCCATGGTCTCCAGGCGATTCAGATCCGTGTCCTTGCCCAGCACCGACAGGGCCGCCAGCAGCATGCTGCTGAAACTGCTGGTCATGGCGAAGCCGCGGTCGCAGCTGCCTTCCGGCATCAGCAGGTTATACGTATTGCTGTCGTTGGCGCCCTGGCGCGCCAGCTTGCCGTCCGCGTTGCAGGTGATGTTCAGGAAGCGCGCGCCGGGCACGACCTGGCGCAGCAGTTCCACGGCCGCCAGGCTTTCAGGGCTGTCGCCGCTGCGGGCAAACGAGACGAGCAGGGTGGGCGCGTCCGCTTCCAGGTATAGCTCATGGTGCGTCAGCAAGGTTGTGGTGGCGATGGCGCGGATTTGCGCCGGCCAGGCCGCATTCAGGGTATCGACGACGATCTCGCCCACATAGGCCGAGCTGCCGGCGCCCGTCAGGATGACGCGTTGCTGCGGATTCGACAGTGCGTCGCCGAGGAAGGCGGCCAGGGCTGCTTGTTCATTGCGCAAAATGCTGGCCAGCGCGCGCCAGATGGTCGGCTGGTGGGCGATTTCCTCGGCCGTGTGCAGGCCGCCGATGTCGCGCCAGGTTTGAATGTCACGCTGAAGAAGGGTAGTCATGAGAGCTCAGTAAAGTGTTTGTTGGAGAAAGCATAAATACTAAATTTCGAAAAGTCAAATACGAAAGTAAAACGAAAGTAAATAGTTTTCTGTCTTGCGAAATAATGTCGCTTTAAAGACATCGAAGCGTGCTGCGGTGCAGCGTAAAAGCCCGTGGCGGCGCGGCTTGTCGCTGAAATGCCACGATAACGAAAGTATGTTTTGTGACATTTTGGTGAAACGTAAGAAAAATGCGCCAATTATGGGCATTTTATTAATAAATTACCGCTTTAACTTTCTTTTGATTGACGATATTTATTTTTCTTCTTAAAGTATTTCATCGAATCACTTCTGAAAGCCGATAGATGAAACCTCTCCCGCTTCCCCGCCGCGTCCTTGCCGCCTGTGTCCTCGCCGCCCTCGCCACCTTGTCTGCGCAAAGCTTGCAGGCCGCGCCTATCGGCAACCTGGCCAGCGTGAGTGCCGTGCACGCGGCCGACGTGGCCAAGGGCGAGGCACTGGGCTGGGATCTGCGCAGCGACACGGGCATGCAGCTGCGTATCAGCCTGCCGCAGGTGGACGTGCTGCGCATCCAGGCCGGCGGAAAAGGGGGCTTGACGGGACCGGGCGACAAGGCCGCGCCCATCGTCGTGGGCCAGCCTGCCGCGCAGGTGGCGTACCAGATCCATGAACAGCCCGACCATATCCTGATCAGCACCGAAGCCCTGAGCCTGCGCATCGACCGCAAACCGTTGCGCTTTACTCTGCTGCGCAAGGGCGATGCGGTGCCCCTGTGGCGCGAGGTGCAGCCGCTGTCGCTCGACGACAAGCAGGGCGTGCAAGTGTTATCGAGCCTGCCGGGCGAGCGGTACTTTGGCGGCGGCCAGCAGAATGGCCGCTTCGAATTCAAGGGCAGGCAGGTGCCCGTGTCCTATTCGGGCGGCTGGGAGGAGGGCGACCGGCCGAATCCCGCGCCATTCCTCATGAGTTCAAGGGGTTGGGGCATGCTGCGCAACACCTGGTCCGACGGGAGCTACGACTTGCGCGACAAGGAGCAGATCTCGCTGCAGCACGCGGAAGGGCGCTTCGATGCGTATTTCTTCGTCGGCAAGGACCTGCGCGACGTCGTCGCCCGCTACACGGACCTGACGGGCCGCGCGCGCATGCTGCCCCGCTGGGCGCTGGAATACGGCGACGCCGATTGCTACAACGATGGCGACAATGTGAAAAAGCCCGGTTCCGTGCCGAAGGGCTGGACGGATGGCCCCACGGGCAAGACGCCGGACGTGGTGGAAACGGTGGCGCGCCAGTACCGCGAACACGACATGCCGGGCGGCTGGATACTGCCCAACGACGGCTACGGCTGCGGCTACACGAACTTGCCGGATACGGTGAAGGGCCTGGCCGGCTACGGTTTCCGCACGGGCCTGTGGACGGAAAACGGCGTCGACAAGATCGCCTGGGAAGTGGGCCAGGCGGGCAGCCGCGTGCAAAAGCTCGACGTGGCGTGGACGGGCAAAGGCTACCAATTCGCCATGGATGCGAACAAGTCGGCCTACGACGGCATCCTGAACAACTCCGACAGCCGGCCGTTCCTGTGGACGGTGATGGGCTGGGCCGGCATCCAGCGCTACGCCGTGGCGTGGACGGGCGACCAGAGCGCCAGCTGGGACTACATCCGCTGGCACATTCCCACGCTGATCGGCTCGGGCCTGTCCGGCCAGGCGTATGCGTCGGGCGACGTGGACGCCATCTTCGGCGGCAGCCCGGAAACCTATCTGCGCGACCTGCAGTGGAAAAGCTTTACGCCCGTCCTGATGGGCATGTCCGGCTGGGCTGCGGCCGAACGCAAACACCCGTGGTGGTTCGAGCAGCCGTACCGCGACATCAACCGCCGCTATCTGAAGCTCAAGATGCGCCTCACTCCCTATATGTATACCCTGGTGCGCGAAGCGGAGCAATCGGGCGCGCCGCTGGTGCGCGGCCTGATGTGGGATTATCCGCAAGACCCGGCCGCCTACACGGAAGCCTATAAATACCAGTTCCTGCTGGGCCGCGACGTGCTGGTGGCGCCCGTCTACCGCAGCCAGGCCGTCAGCGGCGGCTGGCGCAAGGGCATCCATCTGCCGCAAGGCACGTGGTACGACTACTGGGATGGCCGGCAGGCCACGGCGGACGCGAAAGGACGCGACCTGGACATGCAGGTGACGCTGGATAAATTGCCCGTGTTCGTGCGCGCCGGCGCCATCCTGCCCATGTATCCGGAAATGCTGTACGACGGCCAGAAGCCGAAGGATCAGCTGACCCTCGATATCTACCCGCACGGTGATTCCGAATACACCCTGTATGAAGACGATGGCAACACGCGCCAGTACCAGGGCGGCGCCTTCAGCCGGCAAGTCATCCGCATGCGCCAGACGGGCGGCGATGTGCAGGTCGACATCGGCGCCGTCGATGGCCAGTACCAGGGTCAGGAAGCGCGCCGCGGTTATGCGCTGCGCATGCTGGCGGGCCAGGCACCGGCCGCCGTGCGCGTTGGCGAACGGCTGATCGCGGCAGCGGGCGACCGCGCTGCCTACGACAAGGCGGCAGAGGGCTGGTATTTCGACGCGGCTGACAGGCAAGGCACCCTGCACGTGAAAGTGGCGGCGCAGGACATCCGCCAGCCTTTAGCTTTGCAGGTCGCCGGCGCGCTGGCCGTGGCACGAGTGGACGCGGATTTCCCCGCTGCCCCCGTGCCGGGCCGCGCCTTGCCGGCCGATGCCATGCAGGTGGTGGCGCGTCCTGCGGAAGAAAGCGGCTACCCGCTGGAAAACGCCTTCGATGGCAAGCCGGAGACGTGGTTCCGCACCGTGCGCAGCCCGTCCGTGAAAAGCGGTCCGCACGAATGGGTGATCGGCTTCACGGAGCGGCGCCTGGTCGACGGCATTGAACTGGCGCCGCGCAACGACCAGCACTGGAAACATGGCCAGGTGCGCGACTATGAAATCTACATCGGCGACAACAACGGCGAATGGGGCGCACCGCTGGTGCGGGGCACCTTGAAACTGCAGGAAGGCGTGCAGACGATTACTTTCCCCGCCACGGCCGGGCGTCTGCTGCGCTTCCGCGTCATGAGTACGCAAAATCCGGAAGGCGATGGCGCGGCGTCCCTGGACCCGATGGTGACGGCAGCGCAGGCGGGGCCGGTGGCGCGCGCGTTCGACGCAGCGCTGGCCACTGACGTGGCGCCCGTCACCTTGTCCGCATTCCGCGTGCTCGAGCACAGAGTGGCCGAAGGCGAGGAGGTGCAGCGCTACCTGTCGGACCTGGCGCTGCCAAGGAATATCGCGAAAGACCGGCCAGCTGGCAAGGCGGCCGAGATGCGCATGAACGGGCTGTGGTTCCGCAAGGGCCTCGGCGTGGGACCTGCCAGCCGCATCGACTTGCAGCTGGCGGGCAACTGGAATCTGCTGCGCGCCGACCTGGGCGTGGACGATAGCTGCCGCAGCGCGGGCGGCTTGCAATTCCAGGTCTGGAGCGGTGAGCGGCTGCTGTATGACAGCGGTCTGGTCACGGCTCCCGGGGTGGTCAAACCCGAAATCGACGTGCGCGGCCTGAGCCAGCTCAGTTTGCGCACCCTGGGCGCGCGCGGCGCCCACCCGGCCCAGGTTTGCGGCAACTGGGCCAACGCCGTGCTGACCGGCACGGAAGGCGCGACCGTCAAGCCGCGCTAGACACATCATCATTTCACTACAAAGGAGCCCCTCTTCGGACCGGGGAGGGGCTCTTGCAAGCTGACGAAAACAAATCACTTATAAAAAGGGAGTTGGGAATGCACTTGAAAAAACTGATGGCCGCCATGGTGGCGGTAGGGTTGGCGTCGACGGCGCTGGCAGCCGAGGAGGAGAAACTGGCGCGCGTCGAAGTGACGGGCTCCAGCCTGAAGCGCATCAACGCGGAAACGGCGTCGCCGGTGCAGGTGATCAACGCCAAGCAGATCGAAAACATGGGCGCGCTCACCTTGCTGCAAGTGCTCGACAACCTGCCCGCCGCCCGTCCGGCGCAGCAGGATTTTCGCTCGATGTTCACGGGTTCCGATGGCGGTTCGCAAGCGAATTTGCGCGGCCTGGGCGCGCAGGGCACCTTGGTGCTCTTGAACGGCCGCCGCCTGTCGTTCTATGGCGCGCCGGCCGGCTTCCAGACCATGTTCGTCAATATCGACGCCATTCCCGCCGCCGCCATCGAGCGCATGGAGATTTTGACGGACGGCGCGTCGGCCGTGTATGGCTCCGATGCCGTGGCCGGCGTTATCAACGTGATCACGAAAAAGTCGTATCAAGGCCTGGAAGCGCGCGCCAATGGCGAGTTTTCACCGAGCGTGAAAGCCTATGGCGAACGCCAGGCCAGCGTGCTGTATGGCCTGGGCGACCTGGCCAGCGACGGCTACAACATCTACGGTTCCGTGAATGTCTACCAGCGCGACCGCATCGCGCTGGCCGACACCTGGCAGAAGCGTCCTTCGTATTTTTATGCGAACAATCCCAATTTCATCCCGAACATGCGCGTGGGCGTCGGCAGCGAACCGGGCACCATGAATCCGGGAACCTTCTTTGTCTTCGACAAGGCCAATAACAATGCCCGCACCCAGCGCGCCGTCAATGGCTGCAACAACAGCATCACCGAAGCGTCGGGCACGCGCTGCGTGTGGAATGCGCTGCCCAACCAGCTCGACACGGGGCCTACCTCGGAGCGGGCCACGGCTTACCTGAGCGGCCGGTTGAAACTGGGCGGCGACATGGAAGCGTTCGCGGAAGGCGCCTTCACCCACATCAAGATGCGTGGCGAGAATGGCCCGTCCAGCTTCAATAGCGGCAGCACGAACAACTGGTTCGCGCGAAATACGGGCAATACCCTGAATACCTTCGCCACGCCTTTCCTGAGCCCGAACAATGTCTACCTGAAAGGCAAGCTCGATGCCGACATGGTGGCCAGGATGGGCGGCGCAGCCGGCTTGAATTACCTGCTGCAGGATGCGACGGGCCACTTCGGCCAGAAGAATGTCGATGAAAACTACCGCGCGCTCGTCGGCCTGCGCGGCAGCATCGGCGGCGGCTGGGATTTTGAAACGGCGCTCAGCGTGGCGGGCAGTCATTCGACCCTGTTCCAGACGGCGAACATCAACATCAAGGGCTTCGAGCAGGCATTCGGGCCGTTCACGAAAGACCCCGTCAGCGGCCGCACGTATATCTCTGACAATCCCGCCTACAAGTTCGGCGAAATCAGCGAGGCGAATGCGGCGCTGGTGCGCGCCGCTTACCCGACGTTTGCCATCGAATCCTGGACCAAACTGATGACCTGGGATGCGAAAGTGGAAGGCACCCTGTTCAAGCTGGGCGAGCGCGAAGTACGCGCCGCCGTCGGCACCAACGTGATGCGCGAGAGTTTTCTCACGCCCGGCAACGCGGATGCGGCCAATGGCCTGATCACGCAGCAGGGCGGTTCCTGGTTCGACGGCCGGCGCACCATCGCCGCCGTGTTTGGCGAAGTGGTGGTGCCGCTCAGCGACACCCTGGAAGTCAACGCGGCAGCGCGCGTGGACAAATACCCGCATTTCTCGGCCAACCTGGCGCCCAAGCTGGGCGTGATCTGGCGCGCGCGGCCGGACCTGATGCTGCGCGGGACGTATTCGGAAGGCTTCCGCGCACCCAATCTGGCCGAATCGGGCACGGGCGGCGTCTTTGCACAGGTGGGCGGCATCCGCGACACGGTGCGCTGCGATGAAACGAATGCCATGGCGCGCGCCCTGATGAAGTCAAAAATAGCGACGGATGCGGACCTGGGCAAGAGCCTGCTCAATTCGAACTGCTCCACGACGGTGGGCGGCCTGACGCCGCCGAACCAGAACCTGCGTCCGGAAAAGGCGAAGATATCGACCGTGGGTCTGGTGCTGCAGCCGGCCAAGGACGTGAGCATCTCCATCGATTACTGGTTCATCAACCGCCGGGACGAAATCGTGCGCCAGGACTTCAACGAGCTGTTTACGGAACTGGTGGGCAAGTACGGCCCGACCCTGGCCGGCACATCGAGCGCCATCCGCAACGACCTGACGGACACGGACCGGGGCAATGTGGCGGCGGTGGCGGCCATGTGCGCCAATCCCGCCAATGCTGGCGTGTGCGCGGGCGGCGTGCCCGGCTACTCGGTGGGCAACCTGGGCGGCTTGATCAACTCGTATTCGAACCGCGGCCGCACTTTGATGGACGGCGTGGACATCGACGCCCGCACGCGCTTCGCGCTCGGCGACTGGGGCAAGCTGAGCACCGGCATCGCCGCCACCATCCGCAAGCGCGACACCCACGACAGCGAGGACGGCAGCGACATCAAGGGCAACACCGTCGGCTACTACGATTCGCCGCGCTACCGCGCCACCGTGAATGCCGACTGGAGCTACCGTAACTTCGTCAGCAGCGTCTTCGTCAACTATTCGGGCAAGACGCGCTGGGCCTATGGTCCCTGGGACAAGGACAATACGCCGGAAAACTGCACCGCCGCCTCGGTGGCGCTGCCGGCCGGCCAGTGCAAGGGCGCGCCGTCGTACACGACGGTCAACCTGGCCTTCAGCTGGAAACCGATCAAGCACCTGGACGTGGGCCTGAACGTGAAAAACGCGTTAAACAAGCAGCCGTACTACGACCCGAACGGCTGGGAAGGCTACAACCATAGCCAGGACCTGTTCGGCCGCCAGTTCGCCCTGTCAGCCAGCTACAAGTTCTTTTAAGGCGTGACCTTGTCCCGGTCCGCCAGCCAGCATGGTGGCGGGCCGGGGTATTGCTACAAAAAGAAAAGACAACATTCTAAAATGTGCAATACGAAAGATAAACGTAAGTGAAAGGCGATTGCCCTGGCTGCTTTCGCGTTGATATCCTCAGATTTCTGCGCCGATTCTGTGCTCATGGCCCTCTCCATGCCTATGTGTGTATCCGTCATACCACGATAACGAAAGTTATCTGACGCATTGTCGATTAAATCGAAAGATAAAACGCCTTTATTTACTGAATTTAGCAATAAATTTGCGTTATAACTTTCTTTTTGTTGACGATACTTATTTTTCTTTTTAAAGTAATCCCAAGAAAACGAAAATCAGCCGATACGGACTGATTTCCCGGAAGGCGCAATTGCCTGGCTGCGCCAGCCGACGACCACCATAAGAATTGCATCCCCCGGCTCCGCCCTGGAGCGGGGAGGGCGCGCATAACCCTCGATATAGACGGAGACACACCATGCATACCACCCGACTCAAATTGCGCGACATCAGCCGCGCCGCCGCGATCGTGATCGCCCTGGCGGCCGGCGTGCCAGGCCAGGCCTGGGCACAGTCGAACGCCACCAGCACCATTTTCGGTGAAGTAAGCGCGCCGGCCGGCGCCACCGTGGTGCTGGAAAACCTGGCGACAGGCGTGCAGCGCAGCCTGACGCCCGATACGTCGGGCCGCTACGTGGCCAACTCCATGCCGCCAGGGCGCTATGCGGTGCGCGTGCTGCGTGCGGGTTCGGTGGAAGCATCGCAGGAAGTCGAAGCCCTGATCGGCGCCGGCGCGGAGGCGAACTTCGGTCCGGCCAGCGCGGCAGGCGCCGTGGGCCAGGAGCAGACCGTCGTGGTGAAGGCGTCGCGCAATCCGATCGACGTGTCGAACACGAACAATGGCGTGATTTTCACGGCCAAGGAATTGAAGGCGCTGCCGGTCGGGAACGACGTCGCTTCCATCGTGCAGCTGACGCCGGGCGTGGCGCGCGGCACCAACAGCGCATATGGCAATGCGCCGTCGATCGGCGGCTCGGGCCAGTCGGAAAACGCGTTCTACGTCAACGGCTTCCCCATCACGAATCTCCTGACCCAGGTGGGCGCGTCGGAACTGCCGTTTGGCGCGATCTCCAACCTGCAGGTGCTGTCGGGTGGTTACGGCTCGGAATTTGGCCGTTCCACGGGCGGCGTGATCAACATCACTACCAAGAGCGGCGGCAACAAGGTCGAATTCGGCGGCAAGGTGTCCATCATCCCCCGTTCGTTGAAGGGCACGACGGAAAACCGCTATTACCCGAACACGGGCGCCAATCCGGACACGGATGGCACCTTGAAGTACTGGAACCGCGATAACGGCAGCACCAGCAAGGTCGTCGGCTTGTACGGCAGCGGACCGCTGATCAAGAACAAGCTGTTCGCCTTCGTGGCGCTGGAACAGACGCGCACGGACGGCGGCGCCGTCGCCGGTGCGCGCGACGACTCGGACAAGGTGCTGCCGAACGGCTGGCGCGAGAGCAAGAGCAAGGTTGACCGCATGATGGCCAAGCTCGATTACAACCTGACGGACGACCATCATTTTGAATATACCAAGCTGTATGACCGCACGACTACGGATAGCCAGAGCTATGGTTTCGACTATGCCACCTTGAAACGCAACAACGTGCCTGGCGGCGGGAGCGAGACCACCATCAACTGCTGCGGCTCGTCGGCTGCACCGGGTGCGAATGTCGACATCTTCAAGTACACGGGCTACCTGACGGACAACCTGACGGTGACGGCAATGATGGGACAATCGCGCACCAGCCACCGCCGCACTCCCGAAGGCTATGACCCCAGCCTGGCGCAAACCAAGTCCATCCAATCGACGCAAGTCCCTGGCCTGGTCTACATGAACCCGCAATCGGTCACGGGCACCCTGACCGACCCTTCCTCGGAGGACCGCCAGAAGGCCAAGCGCCTGGACCTGGAATACAAGCTGGGCAAGCATTCGCTGCGTGGCGGCATCGACCGCATCGACGTGGAATCGCAAGTGGGCCTGAGCCTGGCCGGCGGCTATCGCTGGAACTACCTGCGGGCGACAGATCCGAATCTGCCGATCAACGGCGCCTTTGAAACGCCGGCCCAGGGCCAGGGCTACGGCAAGGATGGCTATTACGTCAGCAAGGACCTGAACGCCAACCTGGCCCGTCCGACCAGCGTGCAATCGGCGCAGTACATCCAGGATCACTACCAGGTCACGGAACGGGTGCTGCTGGACCTGGGCCTGCGCCGCGAGCAGTTCACCAACTACAGCACCGATGGCGTGGCTTTTATCTCGCAGCGCAACATGATCGCCCCGCGCGTGGGCGCCACCTGGGATTACCTGGGCGACGGCACCCTGAAATTCTTCGCCAACGGCGGCCGCTACCACCTGCCGGTGCCATCGAATTTGTCGAGCAACATGGCCAGCCCCTTCCTGGCCACCAGCGAGATGTACACCTATACGGGCGTCGATCCCGTCACGGGCGCGCCGACGGGCCTGCACGCCATCAGCAAGCCGTATTCGGCCAACAACGCGTATGGCCAGAGCCGCGATGCGCGCGAGGTGACGGCCGTCGGCCTGAAGCCGCTGTCGCAGGATGAATTCTCGCTGGGCTTCGAACGCGCCTTGAGCAAGAAGCTGGTGGTGGGCGCCAGCTTCCTGTACCGCAAGCTGAACGACACCAACGACGACGTCTGCGACGAGCGTCCGCTGCAAGCCTGGGCCACGCGCAACGGCGTCGACACGGGCAACTGGAGCGGTTTCCAGTGCGCCATCATCAACCCTGGCCGCGACAACAGCCTGATGGTGGACTTTGACGATGGCAAGGGCCTGCGCCGCGTGGATATTTCGGCGGCGGAGTGGGGCAACCCACTGCCATCGCGCACCTACCGCGCCTTGAACATGTTCATCGAGCACCCGTACACGAATGGCTGGTACGGCAAGCTGACCTACACCTTGTCCGGCCTGAAGGGCAATATGGAAGGCCAGACGGACAGCATCGGCGGCGGCGACGTGGGCCTGACCGTCAGCGACGATCACAAGGAGCTGATGTACAACGCCTATGGCTACCTGCCGGGCGACCACCGCCACGCCTTCAAGGCCTACGGCTTCATGCAGGTCATCCCGGACGTGATGGTCGGCGCCAACCTGTCGCTGACCTCGGGTGCGCCGCGCAACTGCATCGGCGCGCTGCCCGACAACCTGAGGTTCGAGAACGACTATGGCGATTCCTACTTCTATTGCAATGGCAAGCCGGCGCCGCGCGGCAGCCAGGGCCGCCTGCCGTGGCAAGCCCAGCTGGACATGAACGTGGCCTATACTCCCAGCGCCGTCAAGGGCCTGAGCCTGAAGGTGGACGTCTTCAATGTGTTCAACAGCCAGACCGTGACCCGCTACAGCGAAACGCGCGAAGACCATGGCGCCATCTCTCGCAATTACCTGCAGGTCGATGGGCGCACGGCGCCGCGTTCCGTGCGCTTCACGGCTGAATACACCTATTAAACTGCAGCCGGCCCGCTGCAAGGCGGGCCGGCGACGAACATTACCAATGGAAGCGAGTAGAGACCAATGACAACACAAATCAATCGACGCAATTTCCTCTCCGCCAGCGCCGCGCTGGCCGGTGGCGCCATGGCCGGCAGCGCACTGCTGCCCGGCGACGCCAGCGCCGCACCTGCGGCCGGCCGCGACAAGGTCCGCCTGGGCGTCATCGGCACGGGCATGCGCGGCCAGGTGCTGCTGGCCGAACTGGTGCGCCGCGATGACGTGGAAGTGGTTGCCCTGTGCGATATCGAACCGATCATGCTGAAACACGCGCTGGGCCAGGTGGCCAAAGCCGGCAAGCCGCGTCCGCGCACGTATGGCGAAGACCGCGACCAGAAAGCCTACAAGCGCATGCTGGACGCGGGCGGCCTCGATGGCGTGATCATCGCCACGCCGTGGGAATTCCACGCGCCGATGGCGATCGCCGCCATGCAGGCGAAGATACCCGTCGGTTGCGAAGTGGTGGCCGGTATCACACTGCAAGACCACTGGGATGTCCTGAATACCCAGCTGAAAACGGGCACGCCGTACATGTTGCTGGAAAACGTGTGCTACCGCCGCGACGTGATGGCCGCGCTGCAGATGGTGCGCGCGGGCCTGTTCGGCGAACTGCTGCACCTGCAGGGCGGCTACCAGCATGATTTGCGCGCCGTGAAATTCAACAGCGGCAATCCGGCCAAGCCGTATGGCGGCGGCGTGGAATTCGGCGAGAAGGGCTGGTCGGAAGCCCATTGGCGCACGCAGCACTCGGTCGAGCGCAATGGCGAACTGTATCCGAGCCACGGCATTGGTCCGTGCGCCATGTACACCAACATCAACCGCGGCAACCGTTTTACGCGCATCAACGCCTTCGCCACCAAGGCGCGCGGCTTGCACGACTACATCGTCAAGCAGCCGGGCGGCGCGCAGCATGCGAACGCCAAGGTGAAATTCAAGCTGGGCGACGTGGTCACCACCACCCTGGCGTGCGAGAACGGCGAAACCATCATTCTGCAGCACGATACGAGCCTGCCGCGTCCATACTCGCTGGGCTTCCGCGTGCAAGGCACGGATGGCCTGTGGATGGATTTGAACAATTCGATTCACATTGAGGGCGTCAGCAAGCCGCACCAGTGGGATGACTTCAAGGCCTACCAGGACAAGTATGAGCATCCGGTGTGGCGCAAATATGCGGCGCAAGCGGAAGGCGCGGGCCATGGCGGCATGGACTTCTTCGTCATCCACGCCTTTGTCGAAGCGCTGAAGGCGAATGCGCCGATGCCGATCGATATCTACGATGCCGTGACGTGGAGCGCCATCACGCCCCTGTCCGAGCAATCGATCGCCGCCAACTTCCAGACTCTGGACTTCCCGGACTTCACGGGCGGACAGTGGAAATCGCGCAAGCCGATCTTCGCCCTCGACGGCAAGTACTAAGCCTGCATAACCCGCTACCGCACCAGTTGCCGTAGCGGGTTTTTTCTATCCCTATGCATTTTTCAACCGCGGCGCAGGTGCGCAGGCCCGTGTTCGCCCGCCGCAAAGCTTCACCACCAGGAGACGTTGATGAAACACAGAAGTTCATTACTCTATGCCATCCTTCCCGCCATGCCCTTGCTGCTGGCAGCCTGCGGCGGCGCCACCGCCACGGGCAACGGCAATACGGCCTTGCTGGCATCCAGCGTGGCGGCGCCCGCCACGACGGCGACCGTGGAACTGGCCGGCAACGCCTTCATCACCAGCGGGGACGCAGGCGCCGTCATCAACGAGCGCGGCCTGGCCGGCTGGAGCAATCCGGCTGCCGTCGCCAGCACGTATTTCCGCGTGGCAGAGGCGGGGCCGGTGCAGGTGGCGCTCGACGCCAGCCTGGCCGATGGCGGCAACAGCACCATCCGCGTGAAGATCAACGGCACGCCGTTCGACGTCAAGCTGGCCGGCAAGGAACGCAAGACCTATGCCGTCGGCACGGTCAATGTGGCGGCGGCCGGCTATGTGAAGGTGGACTTGCAGGGACTGTCGCGCGCCAAGGCCACGTTTGGCGACGTCTCCGCGCTGAAGGTGACTGCGAACGCCGCGCTCACCTACGCCAGCGATCCTGCAAATTACTACTGGTCGCGGCGCGGCCCCTCCGTGCACATGGGTTACACGGTGCCGGCCAATACCGAGTATTTCTATAACGAGATGACGATTCCCCAGGGCCAGGACGCCATCGGTTCCTACTTCATGGCCAACGGCTTTGGCCAAGGTTACATGGGCATCCAGGTGAAATCGCCGAGCGAGCGCTGGATATTGTTCTCCGTGTGGGACGCCGACAATGGCGCCAAGACCACGCTGGTCAGCAAGGGCGCCGGCGTGGTCGACAACGCGTTTGGCGGCGAGGGCACGGGCGGCCAGACGTATCTGTCGTATAACTGGGCAGCCGGCACGACGTACCGCTTCATCACGCGCGCGCGGCCCGACGGCAATGGCGGCAGCGATTACTCGGCCTGGTTCTTCGCCCCGGAAACGGGCAAGTGGCGCTACATCGCCACCTGGAAGCGGCCGGCGATTTCCACGTATCTGACGCGCGTGCATTCCTTCCTCGAGAACTTCATCGATACCCTGGGCTACACGGAGCGGCGCGTCCAGTTCGGCAATCAGTGGGCGAGGAACGTTTCCGGCACCTGGTCGGAAGTGACGGCAGGGCGCTACACGGGCGACGCCACGGCCACCAACGCGCAGCGCATGGATTATGCGGGCGGCCTGGAAAACGGCAGGTTCTACCTGCATAACGGCGGCTTCTTCGCTGATGTCGTGAAAACCGGCCAGAACTTTACGCGCCCGGCCACGGGCCAGGCGCCGGCTGTCGATGTGGCGGCCTTGCCGATGCAATAGGCGTGGTTTCTCAGAACGGCCGCTTGCCCACCATCGCTTCGATGCCGCGATAGTAGGTGAGCGGCCGGCCTATCGTCACGCCCATCAATGCCGCCGCCTGGATGATGTCGTTTGTATCGCGCCGGTACACGACCAGCGCATCCATTTCGTCGGTGCCATTGCCGTCGATCTGGATCAGGTCATAGCCGCCTTCGTCCACGGCGCGTTGCGCCAGTTCCGTGTCCAGCCACTCGAAATAGGGCAGCGCGCTGCCGTCGCTGTCCTTGAGCAGCTCGTACGGGAAGTCGGGAAATTCGTCGAACATGTCCTGGATCTGTTCGTGCAGTTCATCGAGCTTGTCGCTCGACGCCATATAGCCGCCCAGCTGCGAGAGCAGTTCCACCGCATAGGCCTGCGCATCGCTGTCGATCCACTCGTCGCGCGGCGCGGAGGGAGCCTCGGTGATGGCGGCGACGGCGTCGTCGAGTTCCTCGCCTTCCAGTTCACCGCAGGTCAGCTTGGTCAATAGTTCGGATAAGAGCATGGTTGCCTTTCAGGGGAGCGGCATGGCCAGGGTGGCTGCCTTGTCGATGAAGTTGCCAATACTATCATTGCCGTGCAGCTTGCCGCGCTCTGCAGAACGCGTACTGCGTCCTTTGACTACTTGTCAACTAGACATTTTTGTTCCAGGCGGATACACTGAAAATATTTCCAATTGGAAATATTTGTTTGGGCTCATGCAGGCACAGGCACGCTTGTCGTCCTTTGCCCTTTGCCCTTTTGCCCATTACTTGTTACCCATTTCTTCATTTTATTCAGGATCATCCATGTTTGTCCGAACCACCATGCTGCGCGCGCTGGCGTGCGCCGTCTTGCTGCCTGCGCTGTTGTCGGCCTGCGTCACCGGCCGCAATAGCGCGCCTGCGTTTACCTACACGACACCCGACCTTGCCAAGGGCGTTGTCGTCGGCACCGTGTTCGAGAGCTCCGTCTTCGAGGCGCATGGCGCCAGGTTCGGCATTGTCAGCAGCGACCCTGCCGCCCTCGAGGGCAAAAGTCTGTGGTTATCCAGCCATGCTCCCGCCGGCCAGGTCGCCTTGCAGAATGTCTTGCCAAAAGTGCCCACGAGCAAGGGCAGCACCTTTGCGCTGCAGCTGACGCCGGGACGCTACAGCGTTATCATCTGGCTGCTTGACTATGGATTCAGGTCCAGGTACTCCGAATCGTCGCCGAAGCCGATCGAGTTTGACGTCGTTGCTGGCAAGGTCATCTACCTGGGACGTCTGGATGCCAACCGTTCCCTGGAAGTGGCATCGATACACGACAATTTCGAGGAAGATATCGCATACCTGAAGAAAAATCCCTTGCTGGCCAATGCCAGCATCGAGAACAAGGCGCTCGAGGTGCGTGAATGGTGGCTACAGGACGCCCTTGGCAAGGAAATTCAGGAAAGAAACCGCGCCAAGTAAGCACCTGCCGGGTGGGGCGGCGGCCGGCAGGTCGCTTGCGCCGCAGCACCGCATGGAGATAGAATGCGAATCATTATTATTTGCAAGCTAGGGAGTATGCGACGTGCCGCCTGCCCAATCCGGCGTCCACCAGGAGGTGGGTAGCCTGTATCACGATCACCACCGGTGGCTGCAAGGCTGGCTCAAACACAAGCTGGGCAACGCGTTTGATGCGGCCGACGTGGCGCACGACACCTTCATGCGCCTGCTGAACCGCGACGAGGCCATCGCCGCGCGCGAACCACGCGCCTTCCTGACGACCGTGGCCAAGGGCGTGCTGGGCAATCTGTACCGCCGGCGCGACCTGGAGGCGGCCTACCTGGAAACCCTGGCCAGCCTGCCGGCGCAAAGTGCGCCCGATCCCGAGGCGCAGGCGATCCTGCTCGAAGCCCTGTTCGACATCGACCGCCGCCTCGATGGCCTGGCGCCTGCCGTGCGCCGCGCCTTTCTGCTGTCGCAACTCGATGGCATGCCGCAGGCGGCCATTGCGCTGGAACTGAATATCTCCCTGGCCACCGTGCAGCGCCACCTGGTGAAAGCCATGCACCAGTGCTTCTTTTCCCAAGCAGTCTCGTGATGGGCGCGCTCACGCCGGAAGCGCCAAGCTTGCAAGCAGTGGAATGGCTGGTGCGCCTGCAGGCCGGCGATTGCGCGCCCGAGGTGGAACAGGCTTGGCGCGCCTGGCGGGCCAGCGACGCGGAAAATGAGCAAGCATGGCAGCATATCGAAGCGTGCATGGCGCGCATGCGCGGCTTGCCCGGGCCGCTGGCGCACGGCACCCTGGCGCGCAAGCCCGCCCACGCGCAAGCGAATGCGGCGCGGCGCCAGTCTTTGAAACTCCTGGCGCTGCTGGCCGTGGGTGGCGGCGCCTGGCTGGCGGGTGGCGATGAGCAGGCGCGCTTCTGGCTGGCCGATTACCGCACTGGCACGGGCGAATTGCGCCACATCGTGCTGGCAGACGGCACGCGCATCGCCCTCAACACGGCGTCCAGCATCGATGTGCGTTTCGACGCGGGTCAGCGCCTGGTGACGGTATTCAAAGGCGAGATCATGGTCACGACCGCGCACGATGCGGCTGGCCGGCCCTTTGTCGTGCGCACGCCGCAAGGCCGCTTGCAACCGGTGGGCACGCGCTTTGCCGTGCGCGTCGAAGGCGAACGCACGCAGCTGGGCGTGTTCGCGGGCGCCGTCGACATCGTGCCGGAACGGGCGCCTGAGGTGGCGCGCAGGTTGCAGGCAGGCGAACAAGCGACTTTCACGGCGGGCAGCGTTGGCTCCGTCGAGCTTCTGCCAGCCGGCGCCGATGCGTGGACGGCCGGCATGCTGGTGGCGCGCGACATGGCGCTGGCCGATTTTATCGGCGAGCTGGCACGTTACCGCCATGGGCGCCTGGCCTGCGACCCGGCTATTGGCCACCTGCGCGTCTCCGGCATCTATCCGCTGGCCGATACCGACAAGGTACTCGACATGCTGACGCGCACCTTGCCCGTCGACGTGCGCCAGAGCACGCGCTTCTGGGTGAGCGTGGTGCCGCATCGGCAGCATCCATGATTATTTTCCGAAAAACTGAGGGGTTTTCGATTCTCGCGTGACATAGCAAGTGAACCCTTCATTCACTTTCAGGAAAACAGTCCGCATGCCCAGCACAACACCTATTTACGCCACTTCCACTTCCACTGTATGCCGCCGCAGCGTAGCGGCGCTGGCCGTCAGCCAGGCCCTGTGGCTGCTCGCCGCCAGCGGCGCCTCGGCTGCCGCCCCTCTTGCCCAGGCAGCCAATGCGGCGCGCATCGAACTGGCGATACCGGCCGGCACCCTGGAACAGGTGCTGGTGCGCTTCGGCCAGGAGACGGGCACCATGATTTCCTACCAGGCCGTCACCGTGGCGGGCAAGCGCAGCGCCGGACTGACGGGCAGCTACAGCGTGCCCGAGGCGCTGGGCGCCATCGTCGCCGGCTCAGGTCTGCGCGCCGTGCCGCAGGCGAATGGCGGTTATGTGCTCGAAGTGGCGGCGGCCGATGGCGGCCAGACCATGCCCGAGATGAAGGTCAGCGCCAGCTTTGATGCGAACGGCGCGACGGAAGGCAGCGGCTCGTACACGACGCAGAGCATGCGCTCGGCCACGCGCCTGGGCCTGTCCGTGCGCGAGACGCCGCAAGCCGTCAGCGTGGTCACGCGCCAGCAGATGGATGACCAGAACCTGCAAACGGTGGAAGAGGTGCTGCAAAACGCGGCCGGCGTGGCCATCAACCGCTACGACAGCGACCGTACTTCGTTCTTTGCGCGCGGCTTTTCCATCGTCAGCTACCAGTACGACGGCATCCCCACCACGGTCGACAATGCGTTCAGCGTGGGCGACAGCACCCTGGACATGACGGCCTACGACCGGGTCGAGATCGTGCGCGGCGCCACCGGCCTGCTCACGGGCGCGGGCGAGCCGTCGGCCACCATCAACCTGGTACGCAAGCGCGCGTCATCTCGGCAGCTGGCCGGGAATGCGGCCGTGAGCCTGGGTTCCTGGCACAATGCGCGCGCCAGCGCGGACCTCTCCACGCCATTGAGCAGCGATGGCAAGGTGCGTGGGCGCGTCGTCGCCAGTTACCAGGACAGCGAATCGTATGTGAGTCTGTATCACGGCAAGAAGGCCATGGCCTACGCCACCGTGGAAGCGGACCTGGCGCCCGGCAGCGTGCTGATCGCCGGCTATGAATACCAGGACAACCGCCCGCGCGGCGGCATGTATGGCGGCTTGCCGCTGTGGTATGCGGATGGCGAACGGGCCACCTTGCCCCGCTCCGCCACCACGGCGACCGCCTGGAGCCGCTGGTTCAGCACCAGCCAGACGGCTTTTCTGCGCCTGGAGCAAAGCCTGGGTAGCGGCTGGAACCTGACGGCCATGCTGAATCACGGCTGGGGCAATTATTCGGCGGCCGAGCTTTTCGCCAATACCTGGCCGGACAAGGCCACGGGTCAGGGCGTGACGGGCTACACCGGCTTTTACTCGGGCACGCGGCGCCAGGACAGCGTCGACGCCTATGTGCAGGGGCCGCTGCAGCTGCTGGGCCGTACGCACGACCTGGCGTTTGGCGTCTCGGGCAGTAACCAGTTTGCCAGCAATCCGGGCCTGGCCGGCGGCAGCGTCGATTACGGCAATTTCCATCAATGGCAGGGCGTGACGCCGGAACCGGACTGGAACAACCCGAATTTCTCGCGCTGGCAGTTGCTCGACACGGTGCAGCAGCGCGGCATCTACGGCACGGCGCGTTTTTCGCTGGCCGACTCCTTGAAACTGATCGTCGGCGCGCGCTACAGCCGCTACAAGGCGGACCACGTCGATGACTGGGGCGGCAGCTACGCCTACGCCAAGCATGCCGTCACGCCCTACGCGGGGCTGGTGTGGGATATCGACGCGCAGCATGCGCTGTACACCAGCTACAGCAAAATCTTCAAGCCGCAGGGCTACCAGGACCGGTTCGGGCGCTACCTCGATCCCGTGCAGGGCAAGAATCTGGAAGCGGGCGTGAAGGGCGAGTATTTCGGCGGCAAGCTCAATGCGGCGCTGGCCGTGTTCCGCATCGCGCAGGACGGCCTGGCGCAGGAAGACACGGGCCATTTTGTTGGCAACTCGCTGACGCAGGCGTATTACGCGGCAGCCGGTACCACCAGCAAGGGTGTGGAACTGGATGTCTCGGGCGAACTGGCGCAAGGCTGGAACGTATCGGCCAGCGTGTCGCACGCGGCGGCCGAGGACAACGGGGGCGCGCGCTTGAACAGCTATGTGCCGCAAACCCTGGCGCGCGTATTTTCCACGTATCAGCTGCATGGCGACTGGCGGGCGTTATCGCTGGGCGGCGGCGTGAACTGGCAGAGCGGCGCCTACCGCGATGCCAGCGGGCCGAAGGGCATGGAGCGCGTGGAGCAGGGCGGCTATGCCGTGGCCAGCCTGATGGCGAAGTACGCGCTGTCGCGCCAGCTGTCCCTGCAGGCGAACATCAACAACCTGTTCGACAAGCATTACTACAGCCAGCTTGGCATGTACAACCAGGGTTACTGGGGCGCGCCGCGCAACGCCAGCGTCACCCTGCGTTACCTCTTCTGATGTATCAGAATGGCCAGGCCTGTTTGGTCACGGCCACGGCGATGATGTAGGCGAAGACCAGCACGGCGAGCGCGAAAGCGGCGCCGCGCACGGCCGGCGTCTTGCCACGTTTCAGGGCGATGGTGCCCAGCACGATGTAGGCCACCAGCGCGCACAGCTTGGCGGCCAGCCAGGGCTGGCTGCCCGGCGACTGGCCGCTCCACACGGCCAGGGTGATGGCGCTGGCCAGCAGGGCCGTGTCGACCAGGTGCGGCAGGATTTTTACCCAGCGCTGCTGCAAGGCGGGCGAGGAGCGCAGCATCCAGGCGCCGCGCAAGAGGAAAAGAAAGCCGCTGGCGGCGGCGCAAGCCATGTGGAAATGCTTGAGGCTCAGGTAATCCATGCGTGATGTGGTGGGCGTTGATTGACGGTGGCGCCAGCATAGCCGCCTTTGGCGCGCCGCGCCATACGTCGTCGGGATGAGACGCTGCTAACGCAGGAATTTCACGTACACGAGTTCCGGGTCTCCCTCGTCGAGATGCTCGATCTGGCCGCCGCGCACGAAGCCCGCGCTGGCGAACAGCTGTTGCGCTGCCAGGTTGGACTGGTTCGTCGACGTGAAAATTTTCCCTGTCCGGCACGTGTCAGCGGCAGCGGCCAGCAGGCGCAAACCCACGCCGCGCCGCTGCTGGCCGGGAGCGACCACCACCAGCGAGACAAAACCGTAGCCAAAGAAGTCGTCGTGCGTGAGGGCATAGCCGGCCACCTGGCCGGCCCGTATGGCGACCAGGCAGTGCCCCTTGCCGACGGCGGCGCGCACGGCATCGCCCCGGCTGGCATGCGCCTGCGCGTAGGCGTCGCAGGCCAGCATGGCTGCCACATCGCCATACCCGGCCACGCGGGTGACGATTTCATCTGCTTCCGTTCTGTTCTGCATGCCGCTCCTTTTTCTCCAGGCGCCGAGTGTGCCAAAAATGCGTTCGTTTGTAAAACACCCGCCATCCAGGCTAGATCCGCACCGCGCCATCTAGTCACTTTTGCCGATACGGCTATCCAGATTGCCTTTCCAGAATCACCCTGTGACCGATAGTGCCTTTCCCCTCTGCCACGTAAGCTGGTCGGGACGGCTGGCCAGACGGCCAGTGCATTCATGGAGAAACATCGTGGCTACCCTAGATGGCACTAAGAACAACAGTAATAACAAGGCAGTCGAACCCGGCATGCGGCGCAAGCAGTTTTCCGTGTTGGTCAGCAGTACCTTCGCATTTACCATCTGCTTTGCAGTCTGGATGATGTTCGCCGTGCTCGGCATCCCCATCAAGACCAGCCTGGGCTTGACTGAAACACAATTCGGCCTGCTGGCCGCCATGCCCGTGCTGACGGGTTCCCTCGTGCGCGTGCCCCTGGGCATCTGGACGGACAAATACGGCGGACGCCGCGTCTTCTTCTGGCTGATGCTGGCCAGCGTGGTGCCGATCTACCTGATCTCCTACGCCACCGCCTACTGGCATTTCCTCGTGCTGGGCATGTTCGTCGGCCTGGCGGGCGGCTCGTTTTCCGTCGGCACGCCGTACGTGGCACGCTGGTATGAAAAGGAGCGCCGCGGCCTGGCGATGGGCATCTTCGGCGCCGGCAACTCCGGTTCCGCACTGACCAAATTCGTCGCGCCGGGCATCGTCGCCGCCTTCGGCTGGCAGATGCTGCCCAAGGTGTATGCGGTGGCCATGCTGGCCACGGCCATCATCTTCTGGCTGTTTTCGTACACGGACAAATCGCACCTGGCGCCATCGGGCGAAAGTTTTACGGAGCAAATGAAGGTGCTGAAGGATCCGCGCGTGTGGCGCTATTGCCAGTACTACTCGGTGGTGTTCGGCGGCTACGTGGCGCTGGCCCTGTGGATGACGAAGTATTACGTGGCCGAATACGGCTTCGATTTGAAGCACGCGGCGCTGCTGGCCGCCTGCTTCTCGCTGCCGGGCGGCGTGCTGCGCGCGTTTGGCGGCTGGATCTCAGATAAATACGGCGCGGCGAAAGTCACCTGGGCCGTGATGTGGGTGTGCTGGGTGTGCTTCTTCCTGCTGTCGTATCCGCAAACGCAGATGGTGGTGGAAACCGTCACGGGACCGCTGGCTTTCCACATCGGCCTGTCGCCGCTGTGGTTCACCGTGCTGCTGTTCATCGTCGGCATCGCCATGGCCGTGGGCAAGGCATCCGTCTTCAAGTTCATCGGCGATGATTTTTCCGACAATATCGGCGCCGTCTCGGGCGTGGTCGGCCTGGCAGGCGGCCTGGGAGGCTTCATCCTGCCCGTGATGTTCGGCGCCCTGGTGGACCTCACCGGCGTGCGTTCGAGCTCTTTCATGCTCTTGTACGGCACCGTCTGCGTTTCCCTCGTCTGGATGTATTTCTCGTTCAAGCCGCTACGCGCGGCGACTATCCCTCAACCTGCAGGAGTTAAAGCATGAGCCGCTACATGATCAATACGTGGGAGCCGGAAACCCCGAGCTTCTGGCAAAACACGGGCAAGGCCACGGCCGCGCGCAATCTGTGGATTTCGATTCCCGCGCTGCTGCTGGCATTCGCCGTGTGGATGGTGTGGAGCGTGGTGGTGGTCAACCTGCCCAACATCGGTTTTACTTACAGTAACAACCAGCTGTTCTGGCTGACTGCCTTGCCGGGCCTGTCCGGCGCCACCTTGCGCATCTTTTATTCGTTCATGGTGCCGATCTTCGGCGGGCGCCGCTGGACGGCCATTTCCACCGGTTCCCTGCTGATTCCCGCCATCGGCATCGGCCTGGCCGTGCAGGACGTGAACACGGGCTACCCGACCATGCTGATCCTGGCGCTGTTGTGCGGCTTCGGTGGCGGCAATTTCGCCTCGTCGATGGCCAACATCAGCTTTTTCTATCCGAAGGCGAGCAAGGGCTTCGCGCTGGGCATGAATGCGGGCCTGGGCAACCTGGGCGTGTCCGTGGTGCAGTTCGTCGTGCCGCTGGTGATCACGTTTGCCGTCTTCGGCGCCTGGGGCGGCGATTCGCTCACCTGGGTGAAAAATGGCGTGAGCAAGGACATGTGGCTGCAAAACGCGGGCTTCATCTGGGTGCCGTTCATCGCGCTGTCCACCTTGCTGGCCTGGTTCGGCATGAATGACCTGGCGTCGGCGAAAGCCTCGTTTTCCGAGCAGGCCGTGATCTTCAAGCGCAAGCACAACTGGCTCATGTGCTGGCTGTACACGGGCACCTTCGGCTCCTTCATCGGTTATTCGGCCGCGTTTCCGCTGCTGATCAAGATCCAGTTCCCCGACGTGAACCCGCTCGATTACGCCTTCCTCGGCCCCCTGGTTGGCGCGCTGGCGCGCGTGGCCGGCGGCGTGATTTCCGATAAACTGGGCGGCGCCAGAGTCACCCTGTGGTCCTTCCTCTTGATGATAGGCGCCGTGCTGGGCGTGCTGTACTTCATGCCGCAAGGTGGCACTGGTGGCAGTTTCAACGGCTTTTTCTGGATGTTCATGCTGCTGTTCGCCGGCACGGGCATCGGCAATGCATCGACCTTCCGCATGATTCCCGTGATCTTCCTGACGGAACACCAGCGTGCTGCCGCCGGCAAGGGCAAGGCGGTGCAGGAGCAAGCGATCGTCGACGCCAACAAGGAAGGCGCCGCCGTCCTGGGCTTTACCTCGGCCGTGGCCGCGTATGGCGCCTTCTTCATCCCGAAAAGCTATGGCACCTCGATTGCGCTGACGGGCAGCCCCGACGCGGCCCTGTGGTGCTTCATCGGCTTTTATGTCAGCTGCATCGCGATCACCTGGTGGTGCTATGCGCGCAAGAACGCGGCTATGCCTTGCTAGTTAGCGTCAGAACGCCTGGCAAGTCCTGCTTGCCGGGCGCTGTATAAAGTATTCGAGGTAGTCATGGAAGAACTGGAAAAATTCGTCAACGGCTTCAGCCTGTTTCAGCAGCAGTACTTCAGCGAGCCGCAAACCTTGTACGATAGCCTGCGCGACGGGCAGCGGCCCTCGACCTTGCTGATTGGCTGCTGCGATTCGCGCGTCGATCCCATGCTGCTGACGGGCAGCGACCCGGGCGACATGTTCGTCGTGCGCAATATCGCCAACCTGGTGCCGCCCTGTACCCCGGACGCGCCGCCCGGCGTCAGCTCGGCCATCGAGTTCGCCGTCTGCAAGCTGGAAGTGGCCAGGGTCATCGTGCTTGGCCATGCGCGCTGCGGCGGCATCCGCGCGCTGCTGGAACCGCAGCCGCGCGCGGAAGGGCAGGAAACGGACTTCGTGGGGCAGTGGATGCGCATTGCCGAACCGGTGGCGCAGCGCGTGCGGCGCGAGCTGGCGCACCGCTCGTCGGCGGAACAGCACCACGCGTGCGAACTGGCCAGCATATTGCAGTCGCTCGATAACCTGCTCACCTACCCGTGGCTGAAGCGCCGGGTGGAGCAGGGACTATTGAAATTGCATGGATGGTATTTCGATATCGACAGCGGGGCGCTGATGGCGTATTCCGCGCGCCAGCAGCAGTTTCTGCCGCTGGTCTGTCCCATCGAGCGGGCGCGTCATTTGCACGAGCGCCCTTGGCCGGACTCAGCTAAAACGTAACAAATCCCCGCTGCGGTCAAACGCCAGCAGGCTGTCGATGCGGCCTTGCTCGATGGCCGTCACCATGGCGCGCAGGGGTGCTTCGCATTCCTGCGCCGCCGGTGGCTGGCCCTCGCGACCCGCCAGTCCCGCCACGAAGACCACGTCCCAGTGCGTCTGCATCTGTTTCGACTCCTCCTTCAATGTCTCGAAGCTGTCCAGTTCCTCGGGCAGCTTGTCGGCGCACATCACGGGCGTGAGGGATTTTCCCTGGCCGCCAGGCTGGGCCTGCGCCTGGGTAAAGGTGAACAGCAGGCGTTGCGGCTGCTCCTGGTTGCGGGCGCTGCGCAGCAGGCTGGCGTAATCGGTAATCGGCATGATGCTCTTTCTCTGTGTTGAACGATGACGACAGGTATACCGCAGCTCCGTCGCGCCGCCCATAGGCAATAGTGACTATCCGCCTATGCATTCCTGGTGCCGGAAACCGACTTCTTGCCAATACCGCCGGGCGCGGCGCATCGATAGACTGTTTGTATCGACGCTTGAGCCATCCTGCTTGCAGCGTTTTTTAAGACCTGGCGTCGCTGCCTGCGGCGCAATGTGGAGGTAGCATGAGTCACTTTCTGGACCGCCTGAAATTTTTTAGCAAGCCCGCCGAGCCGTTTTCAAACGGCCATGGCACCGTGGTCGATGAAGACCGTACCTGGGAAAACGCCTACCGCCAGCGCTGGCAGCACGACAAGATCGTGCGCTCCACGCATGGCGTGAACTGTACCGGTTCATGCAGCTGGAAGGTGTACGTCAAGAATGGCCTGATCACCTGGGAAACCCAGCAAACCGATTACCCGCGCACGCGGCCCGACCTGCCCAACCACGAACCGCGCGGCTGCCCGCGCGGCGCCAGCTATTCCTGGTACGTGTATTCGGCCCAGCGCGTGAAATACCCGATGGTGCGCGGCCGCCTGATGGAAATGTGGCGCGAAGCACGCAAGACCATGGACCCCGTCACGGCCTGGGACTGGATCAGCCAGGACCCCGTGCGCTCGCAGCAGTACAAATCCATCCGTGGCCTGGGCGGCTTCGTGCGCGCCACGTGGGACGAATCGAATGAAATCATCGCCGCCGCGAATGCGCTGACGATCAAGAAATACGGCCCGGACCGCGTCGTCGGCTTCTCGCCGATTCCCGCCATGTCCATGGTCAGCTATGCCTCCGGCACGCGCTACCTGTCCCTGATCGGCGGCGTGGCCCTGAGCTTCTACGACTGGTACTGCGACTTGCCGCCGGCCAGCCCGCAAGTGTGGGGCGAGCAGACGGACGTGCCGGAATCGGCCGACTGGTACAACTCGACCTATCTGATGGTGTGGGGCTCGAACGTGCCGATGACGCGCACGCCGGACGCCCACTTCTACACGGAAGTGCGCTACAAGGGCACGAAAACCGTGGCCATCTCTCCCGACTATGGCGAAATGGTGAAGTTCGGCGACATCTGGCTGGCGCCGAAGCAGGGCACGGACGCCGCGCTGGCACTGGCCATGGGCCACGTCATCCTCAAGGAATTCCACTCGGAAGGGCAGAGCGCCTACTTCCGCGACTACGCACGCCAGTACACGGACTTCCCCATGCTGGTGCTGCTCAAGGAGCATAACGGTACCCTCGTGCCCGACTACTTCCTGCGCGCTTCGCACCTGGACAACAACCTCGACGAAACCAACAATCCGGAATGGAAAACCCTCGTCATCGACGAAACCACGGGCGCCATTACCGCGCCGGCCGGCTCCATCGGCTTCCGCTGGGGCGAGTCGGGCAAGTGGAATCTTGAACAGAAGGCAGGCGGCAGCGGCGAACCCATCGTGCCGATGCTCTCCATGATCAACGACAGCGACGCCGTCACGGAAGTGGGCTTCGCCTACTTCGGCGGCAAGGACGCGTCCGACATGCTGCTGCGCAAGGTGCCGGTGAAAACCATCCGCCTGGCCGACGGCACGACGGGCCTCGTCACCACCGTGTTCGACCTGACCCTGGCCAACTACGGCATCGACCGTGGCCTCGGCGGCGCCAATGTCGCGGAAAGCTATGACGATGACGTGCCGTACACCCCCGCATGGCAAGAGAAGCACACGGGCGTGAAACGCGCCGACGTGATCACCGTGGCGCGCCAGTTCGCAGAGAACGCGGACCAGACGCGCGGCAAGAGCATGGTCATCGTGGGCGCCGGCCTGAATCACTGGTACCACATGGACATGACCTATCGCGGCATCATCAACATGCTGATGATGTGCGGCTGTATCGGCCAGTCCGGCGGCGGCTGGGCCCATTACGTGGGCCAGGAAAAACTGCGTCCGCAAACGGGCTGGACGCCTTTGGCTTTCGCCCAGGACTGGGTACGTCCGATGCGCCAGATGAACGGCACCTCGTTCTTCTATGCCCACACGAGCCAATGGCGCCACGAAAAGCTGGAAACGGGCGACATCGCCTCGCCATCGGCGGCCGGCGGCACGGGCGACCTGACCCTGCTCGACTACAACGCCAAGGCGGAACGCATGGGCTGGCTGCCATCGGCGCCGCAGCTGCAAACCAATCCGCTGGAAGTGGCCAAGGCCGCCAAGGCGGCAGGGCAGGCACCGGCCGCGTATGCGCTCGACCAGATCAAGGCGGGCCAGCTGCAGTTCTCGTGCGACGATCCGGACAACCCGGCCAACTTCCCGCGCAATATGTTTGTCTGGCGCTCGAATATCCTCGGCAGCTCGGGCAAGGGCCACGAGTACTTCCTGAAATACCTGCTCGGTACGCAGAATGGCTTGCTCAGCGACGAAGACGATTGCATCACGCCGAAGCAGGTGAAAGTGCGCCCGGCCGCCGAAGGCAAGCTCGATCTGCTGGTGGTGCTGGACTTCCGCATGTCGACCACCTGTTTGTATGGCGACGTGGTGCTGCCGACGGCCACCTGGTATGAAAAAGACGATCTGAATACGTCGGACATGCATCCGTTCATCCACCCGCTGTCCGAAGCCGTGCAGCCGCTGTGGCAATCGAAGTCGGACTGGGAAATCTACAAAGGGCTGGCCGAGAAATTCTCGGAAATCGGCGGCGAGCTGCTGGGCACCCAGCAAGACATCATCCTCACGCCGCTGATGCACGACACGCCTGGTGAACTGGGCCAGCCTTTCGATCCCAAGGACTGGCGCGCCGGCGAATGCGACGCCATTCCCGGCAAGACCATGCCGAACATGACGGTGGTCGAGCGCAATTACCGCGACGTGTACAAGAAGTTCACCTCGATCGGCCCGCTGCTGGAAAGCATAGGCAACGGCGGCAAGGGTATTTCGTGGAAAACGGGGCATGAAGTCGAGGTCCTGCGCGGCATCAACCGCACGGTGCTGGAAGAAGGCGTGTCGAAGGGCCAGCCGCGCCTCGATACGGCCATCGATGCGGCCGAGATGATTCTGTCGCTGGCGCCGGAAACGAATGGCCACGTGGCCGTGAAAGCCTGGGCCGCGCTGTCCGCCATCACGGGACGCGAGCATACGCATCTGGCGCTGCCGCGCGAGCATGACAGCATCCGCTTCCGCGACGTGCAGGCGCAGCCGCGCAAGATCATTTCCTCGCCCACCTGGTCTGGCCTGGAAAGCGAAGAAGTCAGCTACACGGCCGGCTATACGAATGTGCATGAACTGATCCCTTGGCGCACCTTGACGGGCCGCCAGCAGTTTTACCAGGATCATTTATGGATGCGCGATTTCGGCGAGGGACTGTGCGTGTACAAGCCGGCCATCAACACGAAAACGACGGAAGCGCTGCTGGGCACCAAGCCGAACGGCAACAAGGAACTGGCGCTGAACTTCCTCACACCGCACCAGAAGTGGGGCATCCACTCCACGTATTCGGACAACCTGCGCATGCTGACCCTGTCGCGTGGCGGACCGCACGTGTGGCTGTCGGAGACGGACGCGCAGACGGCCGGCATCGTCGACAACGACTGGATCGAAGTCTTCAACGTGAATGGCAGCCTGACGGCGCGTGCCATCGTCAGTCAGCGCATCCCGGCCGGCATGACGATGATGTATCACGCCCAGGAAAAGATCATCAACGTGCCTGGCGCGGAGATGACGGGCAAGCGGGGCGGCATCCATAACTCGGTGACGCGGGCCGTGCCCAAGCCGACGCACATGATCGGCGGCTACGCCCAGCTGGCGTACGGCTTCAATTACTACGGCACGGTGGGCTCCAACCGCGATGAATTCGTATTGGTGCGCAAGATGAACAAGGTCGACTGGCTCGAAGGCCCGTTGCAGGAAGAAGGAGCATAGTATGAAAATCAGAGCGCAAATCGGCATGGTGCTGAACCTGGACAAGTGCATCGGCTGCCACACCTGTTCCGTCACCTGCAAGAACGTATGGACCAGCCGTGACGGCGTCGAGTACGCATGGTTCAACAACGTGGAAACCAAGCCGGGCATCGGCTATCCGAAGCAGTGGGAAAACCAGGACAAGTGGAATGGCGGCTGGCGCCGCACGGATGCGGGCAAGATCGAGCCGCGCCAGGGCAGCCGTTTGAAAATCCTGGCGAATATCTTCGCCAACCCGAACCTGCCCGCCATCGACGAGTACTACGAGCCGTTCACCTACGACTATGAGCACCTGCAAAGCGCGCCGCTGTCGCAGACGCCGCCGACGGCCCGTCCGATCTCCGTGCTGACGGGGAAAAAGATGGAGAAAATCGAGTGGGGTCCGAACTGGGAAGATGACCTGGGCGGCGAGTTTGCCCAGCGCAGCAAGGATAAACTGTTCGACAACATGCAAAAGGAGATGTACGGCACCTTCGAAAACACCTTCATGATGTACCTGCCGCGCCTGTGCGAGCATTGCCTCAATCCGACGTGCGTGGCGTCTTGCCCGTCCGGCTCCGTGTACAAGCGCGAAGACGACGGCATCGTGCTGATCGACCAGGACAAGTGCCGCGGCTGGCGCATGTGCATCTCCGGTTGCCCGTACAAGAAGATTTACTACAATTGGTCCTCCGGCAAGGCGGAGAAGTGCACGTTCTGCTTCCCCCGCATCGAAGCGGGCCAGCCTACCGTGTGCTCGGAAACGTGCGTGGGCCGCATCCGCTACCTGGGCGTGCTGCTGTACGACGCCGACAAGATCGAGGCTGCCGCCTCCGTGCCGCAAGAGCAGGACCTGTACCAGGCGCAGCTCGACCTGTTCCTCGACCCGCACGACCCGGCCATCATCGCCGAGGCGCGCCGCCAGGGCATTCCCGATCTGTGGCTGGAAGCGGCCGTCAAGTCGCCCGTCTACAAGATGGCCGTCGAGTGGAAAGTGGCGTTCCCGCTGCATCCCGAATACCGCACCTTGCCGATGGTGTGGTACGTGCCACCGCTGTCGCCGATCCAGGCGGCCGCCGAATCGGGCAAGCTGGGCGTGAACGGTATGCTGCCGGACACCCAAAGCTTGCGCATTCCGGTGCAGTACCTGGCCAATTTGCTGACGGCCGGCGACCAGCCGCCCATCGTCACGGCCCTGGACCGCATGCTGGCCATGCGTGCCTACATGCGCAGCAAGACCGTCGAGAAGGTGGAAAACCTCACGGTCCTCAAGCAAGTGGGCCTGAGCAAGGCGCAGGTGGAGGACATGTACCACATCATGGCCATCGCCAATTACGAAGACCGCTTCGTCATCCCCAGCAGCCACAAGGAAATGGCCGAGGACAGCTTCAACGAGAAGGGTTCGTGCGGCTTCAGCTTCGGCAACGGCTGCTCGGACGGCACCAGCGAGCCGACCTTGTTCGGCAAGAAAAAACACGGTTCGGCCATCTTCATGCAGATGCCGAAGTCGCGCAAAACGGCGCCAGGCGCTTAAGGAGCTGATATGGAACACGCTATGCATCACTACCAAATCCTCTCGCGCCTGCTGCTGTATCCGGAGCCCGAGCTGATCGCCCACCTGCCGCAACTGGAGGCCGCGCTGGCGGCGGTGCCGGAACAGCACGCGCTGCTGCGGCCCTTGCTGGCGCACCTGGAAAGCAGCAGCCTGATCGACCTGCAGCAGCAGTACGTGGCCACGTTCGACCGCAATCCGTCGCACTCGCTGCATCTGTTCGAGCATATCCACGGCGAATCGCGTGACAGGGGCCAGGCCATGGTCGACCTGATGGAGGAATACAAGCGCCACGGCCTGCAAATGGTGGGCGACGACTTGCCCGACTTCGTGCCGCTGTTCCTGGAGTTTCTGGCGCAGCTCGACGAGGCAGTCTCGGCGCCGCTGCTGGGCGACGCCGTCCACGTGCTGGCGCACATCGGCCGCAAGCTGACGGCCAACGGCAGCCCGTATGCGCCCGTCTTCACTGTGCTCGAACGCCTGAGCCCCGTGGCGGCAGAAATGCTGGCCGAACCGCCGGTGCGCGACATGGATGAAGCGCTGGAAACCTTCGGTCCCGGTGCGGACGGCGTCGAGCCCTTGCTGCGCCAAGGTCCGGGCCAAGTTCCGGGCGGCGTCCATCCCGTGCATTTTCACCCGCAGCCGCGGCGCGCTGCTTAATTGGCCGCTTGCGCCCGCATGAGGAGAGTACATCATGAGTAATTATTTGCATCAATTTGTGTATGGCATTTATCCATACATCGCGCTGGCCATCTTTTTCCTCGGTAGCCTGATCCGTTTCGACCGCGAGCAATACACGTGGAAGTCCGATTCCAGCCAGCTGCTGCACCGCGGCAGCCTGCGCCTGGGCAATATCCTGTTCCACATCGGCATCATCGGCCTGCTGTTCGGCCATGCGGCCGGCTTGCTGACCCCTGTCTGGGTATGGGATACCCTGGGCGTGTCGCATAGCCTGAAGCAGGGCGTGGCCATGGCGGCCGGCGGCGTGATGGGCGGCCTGTGCCTGGTCGGCATACTGATCCTGCTGGCGCGCCGCTTCGGCAATGAACGGCTACGCGCCGTCACCACGGCCGGCGACAAGCTGGTGATGGTGTGGATCTTGCTGACCTTGCTGCTGGGCCTGTCGTCGATCTTTGTCTCGGCGTCGCACATGGATGGCCACATGATGGTCTTGCTGATGAACTGGGCGCAGCACATCGTGACCTTCCGCGGCGACGCCGCCAGCTTCATCGTCGATGCGCCGCTGGTGTTCAAGCTGCACCTGTTCATGGGCATGTCGCTGTTCGTCATCTTCCCGTTCACCCGCCTGGTGCACGTGTGGAGCGGCTTCGGCGCCGTGGCATATCTCGGCCGCGCCTATCAACTGGTTCGTCGCCGCTAAGAAAGGAGTCACATCATGGGAATCTCCGTCAATGGCATCGATATCGACGATGCCGACATCGCGCAGGAGCTGCCGCATCACGACGGCGCCGGCAATCCGCTGAAACAGGCCGTGCATGAACTGGTGCTGCGCCGGCTCCTGCTCGACGAAGCCGAACGCCTCGGCGTGCAGGGTGGCAGTACTGACGACCGCATCGAAGCGCTGTTCGCGCAGGAAGTGCGCGTGCCGCCCGCCGACGATGCGGCTTGCCGCACCTTTTATGCGCAGCGCCCACAGCTGTTCAGTAGTGGGGCGCTGGTCGAGGCGCGCCACATCCTGTTCCAGGTGACGCCCGAGGCGCCTTTGGCACTGCTGCGCACGACGGCGCAAGCCGTGCTCGATGCCCTGAAACTGGCACCCGAGCGCTTCGGCGAACTTGCGGCGCAGTATTCGAACTGCCCGTCCGGCGCCCTGGGGGGCAACCTGGGCCAGTTGTCGCCGGGCCAGAGCGTGCCGGAATTCGACGCGTTGCTGTTCCGCCTGGAAGAGGGCGCGCTGGCCGGCCATTTGCTGGAAACGCGCTTCGGCTACCACATCGTGCAAGTACTGCGCCGGGTCGAAGGCCAGGCCATCGCCTATGAGGCGGTGCAGGCGCAGATCGCCGACCGCCTGTCGCGCGCCGCGTGGCAACGCGCCGTGCACCAGTACCTGCACTTGCTGGTGGGGCGCGCCGAGATCGCCGGTGTCGAGTTGGAAGGCACGGCCAGTCCGCTGGTTCAGTAGGCTGAAAGGCGTAGTCCGAAAGGCGTAGGCCGCTAGGCCTTCTGGGGCACAGCCAGATCGTGCCCCAGCCTTTACAATCAAGAAAGAAACAGGAGTAGCGTCATGGGGTGCGTCAAGTTGCAGGACCGTTTTGGCCGTTCGATCGATTATGTGCGGCTGTCCGTTACCGACCGTTGCGATTTGCGCTGCAGTTACTGCATGCCCAAGGGCTTTCGCGGCTTCGAGGAACCGAAGGACTGGCTGACGTTCGACGAGATCGAGCGCCTGCTGGGCATCTTCGTTCGCCTCGGCACGCGCCGCGTGCGCCTGACGGGCGGCGAGCCCCTGTTGCGGCGCAACCTGCCGGAACTGGCGCGCAAGCTGACGGCGCTGCCTGGCCTGCAGGACCTGTCGCTGTCGACGAATGCCACCCAATTGGGCAAGCATGCCGTGGCCTTGCGCGCGGCGGGCGTGGACCGCATCAACGTCAGCCTCGATTCGTTGGACCGCGCCTGCATGCAGCAGATCACGGGGCGCGACAGCCTGCAGCCGATTCTCGATGGCCTGATGGCGGGCAAGGCGGCCGGTTTCGACCCGATCAAGATCAATATGGTGGCCATGCGCGGCGTCAATGACGGCCAGATCGAGGCCATGGCGGCGTTCTGCATCGAGCAGCAGTTCATCCTGCGCCTGATCGAAGCCATGCCGATGGGCAGCACGGGCCGCAATGCCAGCTACATGCCGCTCGGTCCCGTGCGCGAGCGCCTGGCGGCACGTTTTGGCCTGGTGCCGCAGGCAACGGAGCTCGGTGGCGGGCCGGCGCGCTACCTGGCGACAGCCGACGGTCGCTCGAGCATCGGTTTTATCACGCCCATGTCGCAGCATTTTTGCGCCACTTGCAACCGCGTGCGCCTGTCCGTCGATGGTACCCTGTACTTATGCCTGGGCCAGGAAGAGAAATTCGCCCTCGGCCCCATGCTGCGCGGCGGGGCCACGGATGCGGAGATCGAAGCGGCGATCCGCGCCGCCATCGAACTCAAGCCGCAGCAGCATGATTTCAATACGCAGCCCGATAAAATCATCAGGTTCATGGCACAAACCGGCGGCTAGGATGGACACCTGGCCAAACCTACTGCGCGTCGCGCTTTGCGGCCGGCGATGCTCACCGTACTAGAGTACGGTTGCGCTTCTCGGCCACAAATCACTGCCGCTCGCTACGGTTTTGCCAGGTGTCGTGGCGCTTGGGGTGCGCTTGTTAAAGCAAAAGGAACTATGAAATTCAAGGCGATGTTTTCCTCCTGGCAGAAGCTGTCGACCAAGATCGTCGGCGCGCTGCTGCTCATGCTGGTGCTTGCCCTGAGCGCCATCGGCTGCACCCTGTTTTTGTCGTGGCAGCTCGAAGGCAGTTCGGCCGCCATCAACGAGACGGGCCGGCTGCGCATGCAGACCTATCGCCTGACCCTCCTGCTTGCCAGCGACGCCGGCGAGCAGGCGCGCCAGCAAGTGCTGCTGATCGACGAGACCCTGGCCAAGATCGGCCACGGCGACCCGCAGCGTCCCCTGTTCCTGCCTCCCAGCACGGCCATCAAATCCGAATTCGAGCGCATCGGCACTGCCTGGCGCGGCGCTTTGCGTCCGGCCGCGCTGGCCGCCGATTCCACCGCGCGCGCGCGCCAGTTCGAGCATGACGCCGATACCTTCGTGGGACAGGTCGATCAATTGGTGCGCCTGATCGAGCACGATAGCGAACAGCGCACCTTCTGGCTGCGCGCTTCGCAGCTGATCCTCGTCGGCATGGCCGTCATCGGCACGGTCAGCATGATTTACCTGATGTTCATGCTCATCATCGAACCCGTGACGCGGCTGCGCCTGGGCATGCAGCGCATGAAGGAACGCGATTTCAGCGTGCGCCTGGCCGTCGAAAGCAATGACGAATTCGGCCAGCTGGCCAGTGGCTTCAACCAGATGGCCGACCGCCTGCAGGCGCTGTATGGCAACCTGGAAGAGGGCGTGCGCAGCAAGACGGCGACCCTCGAGTACCGCAACCGCGAACTGGCGCTGCTGTACGAAAGCGCCGCCTTTCTGCAGCGCCCGCAGCCCCTGGAAGACATTTGCGGCGGCTTCATGCAGCGCATCGTCGATTATTTCGAGGCCGACGGCTCCACCGTGCGCGTGCTCGACGCCGAGCGCGGCAACCTGCACATGGTGGTGCATACGGGCCTGTCCGAAGAACTGGTGGCGTCCGAGCATTGCCTGAAGGTGGGCGACTGCCTGTGCGGCACGGCCGTCGAGATGAAGGTGGCGAAGGTGCACGACATGCGCCGCATCGACAAGGCGCACGAGCTGCGCTGCCACCGCGAAGGCTTTGCCACCGTCTCCGTCTTCCATATCCATGCGCACGAACAGCACCTGGGTTTTTTCAACCTGCATTTCCGCCATGCGCGCGTGTTTTCCGCGCGCGAGCTGGCTTTGCTGGAAACGCTGGGCCAGCTGCTGGGCATCGCGCTGGAAAACCTGCGCCTGGCCGCGCGCGAGCGCGAAATGGCCATTTCCGAAGAGCGCAACCTGGTGGCGCAAGGCCTGCACGACAGCATCGCGCAAAGCCTCAATTTCCTCAACCTGCAAGTGCAGATGCTCGACGACTCCGTACGCAACGCCCGTTTCGACGAGGTGACGGGCATCGTGCCGGCCCTGCATGCGGGTGTGAAGGAAAGCTACGAGGACGTGCGCGAACTGCTGGCCAACTTCCGCAGTCGCCTGATGGAGGACGATTTGATCGGCTCCCTGCGCGCGGCGGTGGACAAATTCCGCCGCCAGACGGGCATCGAGGCCGATCTGCTGGCCGACGTCGATGGCGCGCCATTCCCCCGCGAGCAGCAATTGCAGTTATTATTCATCGTGCAGGAAGCGCTGTCGAACATCCGCAAGCACGCCCAGGCCAGCCACGTCGAAGTGCGCCTCGCCGATCACCAGGATTTTACGCTGACGATCAGCGACAATGGCGTCGGCTTCGACGCCGCCGCCGTGCTGGAAAAGGGCGACAGCCATGTCGGCATCCATATCATGCGCGAGCGCGCGCAGCGCATCGACGCCACGTTTGACGTGCATGCCTGTCCCGGCGGCGGCACGACCGTCGAACTGCATCTGTCGCGCGAGCAGCGCCGCGCCGCCTAAGTAACTATCAGAAAGTACAAAAAAATGGAGACTCCCGATAAGCCGATCACCGTCATGCTGGTGGACGACCACGCGCTGTTCCGCAGCGGCATACGCTCGCTGCTGCAGCGGCACACGGATTTTTCCGTCGTGGGCGAGGCGGCCGATGGCGTGGAAGGCATCAAGCGCGCCATCCAGCTGCAACCCGATGTGGTGCTGCTGGACCTGAACATGGCTGGCATGTCCGGCGTGGAAGCGCTGCAACTGATGCAGCACGACTGTCCCGACACGGCCATCGTCATGCTGACCGTGTCGGAAGACGCGGAAGACCTGGCGACGGCCCTGCGCGCGGGCGCCTGCGGTTACCTGATCAAGAATATCGATGCCGACTACCTGGTGCGTGCCATCCGCCGCGCGGCCGCCGGCGAAGTCGTCATCGCAGAAGCCATGACGGGCAAGCTGGTGGCGCAGCTGCAGGCGGGCACGCGGCGCGAGGAACCCGTGTCGGAGCTCGACAAGCTCACGCCGCGCGAAAAGGAAATCATCGACTGCCTGTCGCGCGGCGAGAGCAACAAGGGCATCGCCCGCACTCTCGACCTGGCGGAAAGCACGGTCAAGATCCACGTGCAGAACGTGCTGAAAAAACTCAACCTCACCAGCCGCGTGCAGGCGGCCGTGTACGCGGTCGAGCACCGCCAGGGCAAGTAGCCTGCGCTGCCGGCTAGTCACTGCAGACTAGCCGGCTAGTCCTTTTGCCGATGGCGACATCTGCGCTTTTAAAGTAGTATATTGAATATATCTTTAGACGCGAGCCCATCATGGCCATCACCCCGATCAGCGAACCATCTTCTTCCGCCGCCGCCCCTGGCGCGGCGCCCTGGCATGCCCGCCACGCCGTCTGGCAACTGGGTTTCCGCCCGTTTTACCTGCTGGCGGCCGTGTTCGCGGCCCTCGGCATTCCCCTGTGGCTGGCCAGCTATGCGGGCTGGCTGGCGGGTGGCCTGAACGTGGGGCTGGGCTGGCATATGCATGAAATGGTGTTCGGCTTCGCGCTGGCCGTCGTCGTCGGTTTCCTGTACACGGCGGGGCGCAACTGGACGGGCTTGCCCACGCCGCACGGCGCGCAGCTGATGGCGCTGGTGGCGTTGTGGCTGGCCGGGCGCGTGGCCATGCTGTGCGGCCCCGGCCTGTTGCCGGCGCTGGTCGACTGGCTGTTCCTGCCGCTGGCCGCCTGGCCCCTGTACCTGGTGCTGCGCCGCTCGGGCAATACGCGCAATCTGTTCCTCGTCGGCTTGCTGGCCTTGCTGGCACTGGCCAATGGCCTGTTCCACGCGGCCGTGCTGGGCTGGCTGCCGCTGTCATTGTTTGTGCCCGTGCAGGCGGCCATCTTCATCATCGTGCTGATCGAATCGGTGATCGGCGCGCGCGTGATCCCCATGTTCACCCGCAATGGGGCACCTGGCAGCACGCCCGTGGCCAGTCCAAAGCGCGCGCTGGTGGCCGTGGCCTGCATGGCGGCGGCCGCCATCGCGTGGCTGGCCGGCGCGCCAGCCTGGCTGACGGCGCCGCTGGCCCTGTCGGCAAGTGGCGTGTCGCTGGCCAATCTGCTGGCCTGGCAGCCGCAGCGCACGCTGCGCGTGCCGCTGCTGTGGATATTGCACCTGTCGTATGCGTGGATAGGCATCGGCTTTGCGCTGCTGGCGGCCGCCAGCTTGGGTCTGCTGCCGGCCAGCGCCGCATTTCACGCGCTGACGGTGGGTTCGATGGCGGGCCTGATCATCGGTATGATGACGCGCACCACCCTGGGCCACACGGGCCGACCGCTCACGGGCGGCAGGGCGGAGGCGGCGATGTACTGGCTGATCCAGCTGGGCGCGCTGGCACGCCTGCTGGCCGCCGTCGGTCCTGTCGCGCTGGCCATGCCGCTGCTGCTGGCGGCTGGCGCCTGCTGGTCGCTGGCCTTTGGCCTGTATGCGTGCGTGTATGCGCCGTATCTGTGGCGCGCCAGGGTGGATGGGCGCGAAGGCTAAGCCGTCAGAAAGGGCGCCAGGCCAGCAGTTTCTTGAATTCCGGCGTCCAGTAGGACAGCGATTCGCCCACGACGAATAGCAGCGTGCCCAGCATGATGGCCTTCAGCAGCAAATCCCTGCACCAGATCATAGTGTTCCCCAAGTTTTCATGTTGGCAAGTTTACCATTGGCGTGCCCGGTCATGTTGAGTTTCTGGCATGGCAGCCTGGCCGGGCGGCGGCGTCTGTGCCGTGAAGGTGGCGACGGCCTCGATGGCGTGCGCCAGCGCCTGTTCCAGCGTGTCGAGCGCGGCGGCCGCGTCGTCGCCGGCGTGCAGCAGCTGTTCGGCATGCTGGGCCGCATGCAGGGTGGCGGGCAAGGCCAGGCTGCCGGCCACTCCGGCCAGCTTGTGCGCCAGCGCGGCCGCGTCGTCGCGTGCATTGGCCGCCAGCAGCGCGCGCATGGCGCCGACCGTGTTGCTGTAGGTGTCGCCAAAGCGCGACAGGTTCTGGCGGTAGGGCGCTTCATCGAGCCACTGTGCCATCCCTTGCGCCACGTCGATCGCGGACGCCGCGCCGCCAGGCAGCACGGGCATCGTCCCTTCGGCCATGACCGGCGGCAGGACTGGCACCGTTTGCGCATGACGCCGGTGCGCGCGCGCCACCAGGGCGATGGTCTGCGGCACGTCGAACGGTTTGCTGATGAAATGGTTCACGCCCGCTTCCAATGCCGCCACGCGCTGCGTCTGGAAGGCGCCGGCCGTCAGCGCCACCACGGGCAGGTCCTGGAACTGCGGCAACTGGCGCAGCGCGCGCGTCGCCTGCAAGCCATCCATGACGGGCATCTGCACATCCATCAGCACGATGTCGACGTCGGCGGGGTGGGCCAGCAGCCAGTCCAGCGCCTGCCTGCCATCGCAGGCGAACGAGGGCACGGCGCCCTGGTCGCACAGGATATGCCTGACCACGTCGCGGTTGATCTCGCTGTCGTCGACTACCAGCACGCGCACGCCGGCCAGCTGGCGCTCTCTCAGCGGAACAAGACTGGCGTCCAGGCCGGCGACCCTGGCGCGCTTCTGGCGCGCCTCCATGGTCGCGTTGTACAGGCTGGAAGCGGTCACCGGCTCGTTGAGAATGGCATCGGCGGCATTGGCCGGGTCGGTGCGCCGGCGCGCCGGCGTTGACGCTGGCGCGCCGCTGGCGGCCAGGATGACGACGGGGCAGTCCTGCGGCGGCAAGTATTCGCGCAGCGCGCGCGCCGTGGCTTCACCGTCCAGGTCCGGCATGCGCGCGGCCAGCAGGACGACGCCGGGCCGCTCGCCGTCGGCGCAGGCCAGCGCATAATCGAGTGCCGCCTGGCCGCCGGATACGGCATGCACGCTCCAGCCCAGGCCGCGCGCCACGGCGTCCACGGCGGCGCGCGCGTCGGCGTTGCCGTCGGCCAGCAAGACGCGCAGGCCCTGCATGTCCTGCATGTCGGGCGAGGACAGGGTGCCGGCGGGCATCAGTTGCAGCGGCACCGTGAAACTGAACGCGCTGCCCTGGCCCAGCTCGCTTTTCAGCTGCAGGGTGCCGCCCATCAGGCTGACCAGCTGGCGGCAGATGGTCAAGCCCAGTCCCGTGCCGCCGAAGCGGCGCGTGGTGGAACTGTCGGCTTGGGCGAAGGCGGAAAAGATCGCTTCCTGCACCTCGGGGGCGATGCCGATGCCCGTGTCGCGCACGCAAAAGCGCAGCATGGCGGCGTCGCCGTCGCGGCTGTCCAGTGTGGTCAGCAGTTCGACCGTGCCCTGTGGCGTGAACTTGATGGCATTGCTGCCCAGGTTGACCAGCACTTGCTCGAGCCGCAGCGCGTCACCGAGCACGTGGTCGATGCCGACTGGCAGCGGCCCGATCCGCACGGCAATCGGCTTGTCGTGCGCGGCCACGCTCATGCTGGCGCTGATCTTCTCGATCACCTCGGTCAGGCGGAACGGCGCCTGCTCGATGGTCATGTGGCCCGCCTCGATTTTCGACACGTCCAGCACGTCATTGATGATGCCCAGCAGGGACTGGCCGGCGGCGCGGATCTTGCGCGTCATCAGCAGCCCCTCCTCATCCAGGCTGCCCCTTTCCAGCAGCCAGGCCATGCCCAGGATGGCGTTCAGGGGCGAGCGGATTTCATGGCTCATGTTGGCGAGGAATTCCGCCTTGCTGCGGTTGGCCGCTTCGGCCCCGTCGCGCGCCAGCAGCATGGCCGCCTCGGCCTGCTTTTGCGCGGAAATATCCTGGGCGAAGATCAAGGTGGCCGGCCCATCCTTGAGCATGACGCGCGTGCTGGTCTTGAGGATGGGCACGGGCCGGCCCTGCTTGTCCAGGCCGACGGCTTCAAACATCTGTTCGCTGGCCGAATCGGCCTCGATCAGCGCCTCGTTGCTTGCCAGCGCCACTTGCGAGTCGGCCGTGAGCATGGTGTGCCAGGCCAGGCCGCTCAGGTCATCCTCGGGCGCATAGCCATGCAGGTGGCGGTAGCGCGGGTTGGAGTACACGAAGCGTCCATGGCGCAAGATGGCGATTGCCACGGGCGCGTCTTCGATCAAGGTGCGAAAGCGCGTTTCGCTGTCGGACACGGCCTGCATGGCCTGGCGCTCCCTTTCCTGTTCCACCTGCCAGGCGGCTTGCTGCCGGCGGCGCCGCTGGCTCCAGAACAACAGGCCGGCCGCCGCCAGCGCCAGCATGGCAAAGCCGAGGATGTAGCCCAGCGCCTGGCGCCGCAGCGGGGCGGCGATGGCCGCCTCTTCGCGGCTCAGGCCGATGATCAGGGCGCGGTCCATGTGCAGCGCAGGCGGGGCAATGGTTGCCATCGCCATGACACGGGGGGAGGCACCGGCGCCGGCAATCTCGACGCCGCTCAACACGCCCGCCTGAAAGCCGCTGTCGCGGAAGCGCCGCAGGAAGCTGCCGGGCACGTCCATATTGGCGCCATTCGCGCTCCTGGCCGGATAGTTCAGGAATTGCAGGCCGTCGCCATGCACGACGACGGCCCAGACATCGGCCGCATACATGGCGGTGCGGAACTTGGCCGTGAAGTATTCGCGGTCGAAGGTGGCCACCACGACGCCGGCAAAGCGGCCTTGCCGGTCCTGCACCATGCGCGACGCCGTAATGACCAGGTCACGCTTGAAGGACAGGAAAGGCGCCGAGATGTACAGCATGCGCGCATCGGGGGCATCGCGCGCCGTCTGGAAGTAGCCGCGGCGCGAAAAATCCTGGCCGGCCAGTTCCGGGATGTTGGTGGCGACCGGCTTGCCGCTGGCATCGATGACCAGCATGGTGCGCACGCCCGGCATGGCGTCGACCAGCGCGGCCAGGCGCCGGGGCAGCGCTTGCCCGGCGTCGGGCGCGGCGCCCGCGGCAAGGTAGTCGCGGATCACGCCGTCGAGCACCAGGTTGGTTGCCGCCAGGTCGACTTCGATATTTTTTGCCAGCAGCGCCGTCAGCACGCTGAGCCGCTCACGCTCGGCCGCATCGTGCCGCGACGCTTCGGCCAGGTGCGCGTAGGCGAGGGCGGCAGCCACGATCAGCAGCCCGAGGAGCAAAAACAGCCATTCGATCAATCGTCTGCGCACTGCCGCCGCGTCTGTGTGGTAGCTCATGTGGCGATGCTATACCCGATATGCACGGAGAACAACTTTTGCGCATGACTACGCAGATGATAGTGTGGCCAATTTGCCGCCAGGCGGCAGCCGCTGGCTAGCGTGCCAGCCAGCGCTCGACCATCGCGCGCAGCTGGGCGGCCGTGAAGGGCTTGGACAGGTAATCGTCCATGCCGGCCGCCACGCAGCGCTGCCGGTCGTCTTCGGTGGCGCCGGCCGTCAGGGCGATGACGGGCAGGCGCGGCGCGCCGCTGGCCGCTTCGCGGGCGCGCAGGGCCTGGCACGCCTGGTAGCCGTCCATGACGGGCATCATGCAGTCCATCAGGACCAGGTCGTACGGCTGCGCGGCCAGCGCTTGCAGGCCCAGCGCGCCGTTTTCCGCCGTGTCGATGCTGTAGCCGCAGGCACTCAGCTGCAGGCATACCAGCTGGCGGTTCAGCGCCGTATCCTCGACCAGCAGGATGCGCGCATCCGGCGCCATCTCTTGTTCCTGCGGCTGGGCGGCATCCGCTGGTTCCGCGCGCTCCTGGCGCCGCAGCAGGGCCAGGATCAGCGCGATGGCCCCGGCCAGCACGAACAGGCTGACCACGGCCTCGCCGCCCATGGTGTGCAGCATGCGCCGCCAGCCCGCCAGGTAGGCGTCGTCCGTCACGGTCACGTTGATGGCCAGCGGATAGTCGCGCACCAGACGGATGGCGGCCAGGCGGTCGACCGCGCGCGGCGTGTCCACCAGCAGCACGCCATCGCTCTTGCCCTGTTCCAGCAGGCGGTAGGTGCTGCCCGTCAGGTTGCGCTTGCCCATCATGGCGGGCACGGCCGGCCAGCGGGCCAGCAGCGTGTAGTCGCTGCGGTACAGGGAAAAGGCCGTGTGCTCGCCGATGCTGGTGTTCTGGAAGAATTTACTGAAGAAGTCGCACGACAGGCCGACCAGCACCACCCCCAGGAAGCGGCCGTCCGTGCCGCTGATGCGCCGGCTGATATAAAAGGTCCAGGCGCCATTGCCCTTGTTTTGCACGGGCGCGCTGACATGCATGCCGCCGTCCGGGTTGCGCCGGTGATACTCGAAGTAATCGCGCTCGTCGAGGCGGATGGGTGGCGCGGGAAAGGCGCGGCTGAAGGCCAGCACGCTGGCATCGCCGCCGACGATGGACACCACGTCCACCTGCGGCACGCCGCTGATCTTGTGCCGCAGCATCTGGTGCATGGCCGGGGTGCCGACGGCGGCGGCCAGCGCTTGCGCGTCCGCGGGGGCGCCGGCATGGATGTCGTTGCTGACGCTGTCGAGCACCAGCCTGGCCGCGGTAATGCTCTGCGCCGTGTTTTCCGCCAGCAGCAGCGACAGCTTGGACAGGTCCTGTTTCCAGTCATCGACGGCTTTGCGGTGCAGCAGTACGCCGGAGACGACGATGCTCAGTGCCAGCAGGCCCACCAGCACCAGGCCCACGACGGCCGCCGTGGTGCGCGGCCGATAGCGGTGCACCAGGCGCAGGGCGGCCTGGCGCACGTTCATGCCTGCGCGCCCGTGTAGTCAAGCATGCTGCGGCGTACCTCCAGCGCCACTGCGTCGACCAGCGCCGCCGTCTCGTCGAGCCAGCCGGCTGCCGCCATGCCGTGGTGGCGTACCAGATGCTCAAGTTCCGCCAGGCGCGCCACCAGGGCGCTGGCGCCCAGCAGGGCGACGGTGCCGCGCAAGGTATGGCAGCTGTGCACGATGGCTTGCGCCACGCCGCCGCGCACGGCTTGCTCGACGTGCGCAAACATGGCTGGCGACGTATCGAGGTAGGTCTGCGACAGGGCGCGGAACATCTCCAGGTCGTGGCCGGTGGCCTGGAACAGCACGGCAGGATCGATGTGGCGATAGGCTGGCATGGCGGCTCCGTGGCGAGGGACTGCGGTGGCGGGCTAGGCGGCCAGGCTGTTGCGCCGCGCATGGCCGGCGCAGCAGGCGCGCAGATAGCCGCGCAGCTCGTCGTAATTGACGGGCTTGGCAAAGAACACCACGCCGGGCGGCACGCCGCCACGTTCTTCCAGTTCCTCCGGCGTCAGGCTCGACAGCATGGCGATGTGCATGTCCGCCAGCAACGGGTCGGCCAGGATGGTGCGGATCACCTCGTAGCCGTCGATGCCTTCCATGATGATGTCGGCCAGCAGGATGTCGGGCTGGTCGCGGGCGATTTCCATCAGCGCCTGGTAGCCGTTTTCGCAAAAGCGCAAGCTTGCCTGCAAGCCCCAGGAACCGATCTGCTTTTCATACAGCGCGCGCTCGATCGGATTGTCTTCGATCACCAGAATCGAGGGCGGGCGGCCCGACGGGGCGGGGCGGTTGGCGCGTGCCGCGCGCTGGTCCTGGCCCGGCTGGCCGGGATTGCCCTTGTAGGCCTCGACGGCCGCCAGGGGAATGCGCCGGTGGCCGCCCTTGGTCTTCCAGGCTTCGATCGCGCCGGCCTCGACCAGTTGCTGCACCGAGGTGACCGAGATGCCGAGGATTTCGGCGGCCTTTTGGGTGGTGCAAACGTCTGCAGTGTGCATGATGGGCTCTATGGTCGCGGATGAAGTTGTAGGGAATGATACGCAATCGCGCTCAAGAAATCAATTTCAACGAATTAGATGAATTCACTAAAAACATGAGTGTAGCGGACCGGGGCCTGGCGCGCGCTCATGGCCGGCTTTCTACGCCGCTGCGATCGTCGGCCAGCACCGCGCCCGTTTGCAGGGCCGTGACGGCTTGCGACAGCGCATCGAGCGCCATCAGCAGCTCCGCGTGCAGGCGGTGCAGCGCTCCGATATCGTTGGAAAAGCCCGCATGCACGGCCTGGCGCGCCAGCGCCTGCAAGTGGAGCATGCCCATGGCCTGGCTGCCGTCGAGAAGCTCCTGCGCCAGCACGCGCGCCGGTGCAGCCCGCTCGCAGCGCAGCGCATGGGCGATTCCGGCCAGGCGGTCGCGCGACTCGGCCACGAACAGGGCCAGAATCTCGCCCTGCAGGCGCCGGTCGTGGCCGAACATGGCGTCTAGGCGGGCCGGTTCGAATGGCGGCGCGCCCGGCGTCAGGGGCGCTTGCGGCGGCGGTGCGCTGTCAGCCACTTTGGTCGGCGGCACCCCCCTGCGCGTTTGCAGCAACTGGTGCAGATCGGCTGGCTCCGCACAGCCTGCCTGGCGCCAGCGGGTGCGGCGCCAGAGCAGGGCGGCCAGCAGCAACAGCAGGCCTGCCAGCGCCAGCGCCGGACGCATCAGCGACAGGTCTTCGCAGCGCAGGAAGGGGTGGATGGCAAGGAAGGCGTTCATGTCGGTGCTCCAGTGCGGTCTATGCGAGTGATCCTGCGTGATGGCTGATCAGAAATGCTTGGCTTCGATGCTTTTCATTTTATGATAAAAAATCGTTTTATTCGAGAAATTTGTTGTTTATTTAGTTGATTTAATTTTTTTCATAAAAAACAAAATGATTGTGGCGGACTGGACGCTCAGCTCGTGTATAAAAAGCCACACGGCATGCAGCGGGCGTTCTGGCGTGTGGCACGCTTTGTCAATTAGTGAAAAAATGCAATTTCCTTGATCGCCATCAAATACGGTGCGCAGGCGCGTGCCGCCGACTGACTCTTGTGAAGGAGCATCATGACTGCCTCTGCCCGGCCTGGACCCTTGCTTGTCATCACCGCAGTCCTCTTCATCTTGCTGGGCCTGGCGCTTGCCGGCGGCGGCGCCTGGCTCGTCAGCCTCGGCGGTTCCTGGTATTACGTCGTGGCCGGCATCGGCATGCTCATCGCGGGCGCGCTCGTGTGGAAGGGGCGGCGCAGCGCCCAGCTGTTTCTCGCGCTGCTGCTGTTCGCCACCCTGATCTGGTCCGTGATCGAAGTGAAATTCGACTGGTGGCAATTGCTGCCGCGCCTCGATATCTGGTTCGCCGCTGCCGTCTGGCTGCTGCTGCCGTTCGTCGACCGCCGCCTCGATCCGCCCTTGACGGCCGGGGCGAAACCGCGCGACGCGGGCAAGAGCGCCCTGACGGCCGCCGTGGTGCTGACGGCCGCCGTGGGCGTGTTCTCGCTGTTCCAGGACTATTACACCTTGCACGGCGAGGTGCCGGCCGAGAACATGGCGGCCGCGCCGCAAGGCGATTTCGCGCCCGGCGTGGCGCCGAATGATTGGGCCGCGTATGGCCGCTCCGGCTATGGCGACCGCTACGCGCCGGCCGCCCAGATCACGCCGGCCAACGCCGCGCAGCTGAAGCAGGCGTGGGTGTACAACACGGGCGACTTCAAGGGGCCGAACGATCCGGGCGAGATCGCCAACGAAGTCACGCCGCTGAAAGTAAACGGCATGCTGTACCTGTGCACGCCGCATAACATCGTCATCGCGCTCGATCCGGATACGGGCAAGGAGATCTGGCGCCACGATCCGAAGATCAACCGCGACGCATCGAGCTACCAGCACATGATCTGTCGTGGCGTGGCCTACTGGGACGTCAACGCGGGCCGCGCCAAGGGCGACCCGGCGCCCGAGGCGGCCGGCATGGAGTGCCCGCGCCGCATCCTCGCGCCCACCATGGATGCGACCCTGATCGCCGTGAATGCCGATACGGGCGAAGCGTGCAAAAGCTTTGGCGAAAACGGCGTGATCGGCCTGTACCACGGCATGGGCATGAAGAAGCGGGGCTTTTTGATGCCGACGTCGCCACCGGCCGTGGCGCAGAACGTGGTGGTGATGGCCGCCAGCGTGACCGACAACTTTTCCACGGAAGAGCCGTCCGGCGTGATCCGCGGCTACGATCCCGTCACGGGCAAGCTGATGTGGAACTGGGATGCCTCGAACCCCGACGACACGGCGCCGATTGCCGATGGCAAGACCTACACCAACAATTCGCCCAATTCCTGGGGCGTGTCCAGCGTCGATGAAAAGCTGGGCATGGTGTACATTCCGATGGGCAATGAAACGCCCGACACGTGGGGCGGCAACCGCAATCCCCATGGCGAAAAATACAATAGCGCCATCGTCGCGCTGGACCTGGCGACCGGTAAAGTACGCTGGGTCTACCAGACCGTGCACCACGATATCTGGGACATGGATATCGGCGGCCAGCCGACCCTGGTCGACATCGACACGCCAAAAGGCAAGGTTCCGTCCGTGGTTGCCACGACCAAGCGGGGCGATATCTACGTGATCGACCGCCGCGATGGCAGCCTGGTGGTGCCGGCACCGGAAAAACCCGTGCCGACGGCCAACGCGGCTCCCGGCGACCGCTTGTCGCCCACGCAGCCATTCTCGGCCCTCACTTTCTTGCCAGAGAAAAACATCAGCGAAACGGATATGTGGGGCACCACGCCGTTCGACCAGCTGGCGTGCCGCATCATCTTCCGCCAGCATCGCTATGAAGGGCCGTTCACGCCGCAGACCGTGGCCGAAGGCAAGATCAAGGGCGCCATCATCTCACCGGGCCCGCTCGGCATCTTCGAGTGGGGCGGGGCGGCCGTCGATCCCGTGCGTCAATTGTTGCTGGTCAATCCAGACTACATGGGCTTTTTGGAACGCCTGGTGCCGCGCGCGCAAGCGAACGCCAAGGGCGGCACGGGCTCGGAAATGGGCTTGCAGCCGCAGACGGGCGTGCCGTTTGCCGTGGAAATCAAGCCCTTCCTGTCGCCGCTGGGTTTCCCATGCCAGGCGCCGCCGTGGGGCTATATCGCCGCTGTCGACTTGCGCACGATGAAAAAAGTGTGGATGCACAAGAACGGCACCACGCGCGACAGCGCCCCCGTGCCCATCGCCTTGCCGCTGGGCGTGCCCAGCCTGGGCGGCATCAGCACCACGGGCGGCGGCGTGGCCTTCCTCAGCAGCACGCTCGACTACTACATCCGCGGCTACGATGTGCGCAACGGCAAGACCGTGTGGAAAGCCCGTCTGCCGGCAGGCGGCCAAGCTACGCCGATGAGTTACGTGTCCGACAAGACGGGCAAGCAATATGTCGTCGTCATGGCCGGCGGCCACGGTTCGCTGGGCACGAAGATGGGTGATAGCCTGGTGGCATTTGCCTTGCCGGATGCGGCGGTGGAGAAGAAAAAGTAGGGAGAATAGGGGTAAGGCGGAAAGTGCCGGGGTTGGATCCTGATGGGCCGACCCCGGCACTTTGCTTTTGGCTTATTGCGCCGCCAATCCCAGCTTCAAGCCCACCAGCTTGCCCGGTGCGGCCTCCGTTTTTTCCGGCGCGCCCGCACTGACCCTGGTCGCCGGCGTGCCGTCCTGCTGCAGGGCCGCCAGAATCGCTGCGCTGCGCTGGGTGCCCAGCTTGCTCAAGGCGTCGGCAGGCAGGGGCTGCTTGGCTTCCAGCTGCTCGCGCAAGCCGTTGTAGAACGCGCCCGTGTCGGCTACTTGCGGCTCTCCCTCGATCAGCTTGCCCAGGCGTTGCAGGACGGGGATCTTTGCCGCCGGAGCGGAGGCCGCCGTTGCCGCAGGCGTAGCCGACTCCGCCGCCTTTTTCTGCTTGTCCAGCTCGGCCTTGCCGAAGCGTTCGCCGTACAGGTCGCGCAGGGCGCCCCGTATCTTGCGTTCGCCCAGGTTCAACGGTCCCGGTTCCTCTCCCGCTTCCAGCTTGATGCCGGCCTTGGCGGCCACGGCGCGGCGCACTGCCTGGGCGCGCAGGGCGGCCGCGTCCGTATCGCTGTACTGGCCAGGCACGGCCAGCTTCAGCTGCTCGCGCTTGGCGAGGATTTGCGCCACCTGCTTGATTTTCTCCCGTTCGGGCGGCAGCAGCACGGCGCTGCCCGCATCGAAATCGATCGATTCGAGCTTGTCGGCGCTGATGCCCAGCAAGTTGCCCAGCGCACGGAACGGCGCCGTGACGATTTTCGTCAGCACATTGCCCACGGCTTTCCAGATCAGGGCGCCATAGCTGAATTGCGGGTCGTTCATGTCGCCCGACACGGGCAGGCCCAGGTCGATGCGACCATCGCTATCCTTGAGGATGGCCAGCGCCAGTTCCAGCGGCAGCTTCAGGGCGTCCGGGCTGTCGATGCGCTCGCCCAGGGTCAGCTTGTCGAGCACGATCTGGTTGGTGCCGTCGAGCTGGCGGTTGCGCACCTTGTATTGCAAGTCCAGCGAAATCTTGCCTTCGGCCACCTTGTAGCCGGCGAACTTCATCGTGTACGGCGAGGCGGAGACCATGTCGACATTCTTGAAGACAACGTTCAAGTCCGTGTTGTCGGTCGGGGCGAACGGGTTCAGCTGTCCACGCACGCGGGCCAGGCCGAACTCGTCGATGCGGCCGTCGAGTTCGATCTGGCTGCGCGCATCGCGTTTCGTCGACAGGCCCGTGACGACGCCATTGAGTTCATAGATCTTGGCGGCGAACTGGGGCCGCAAGCTGAGGTCGGCAAAGTCCAGCTTGGCGTTTTGCAGGCGTACCCGGCGCACGCGCACGGGGAAGGCGGCGTCGGCCGTCGGCGTGGCGGCGGCAGGCGCCGGAGCGGTGGCAGGCTCGGGCACCTTCACCAGCAGGCGCTGCGCGTTCAGGCTGCGGTCATTTTCGATGATCAGCTGGGCGTTCGGTTCCACCACGCGCAGCTCGGGGATGTCGATAAAATCCGGGCCCACGCTGGCCGTCAGCTTGTCGGCGCGCACGCTTTTCCACGAGGCGAAGCGCTTGCCATCCGTTTCATTGAGCACGAGGCCGGCGATATCCACGCCGCCCTCATAGCGTACTTTCGGCGCTTTCGGCGCGCCGCCGCCTGTCGTCAGGCGGCCGCTGCCCGAAAGCGAGCCGCCTGCCAGTTTCAGTTTGATGTGCTGCGCCAGCAAGGGTTGCACGGGTGCCAGGGTCAGCTGTTTCAAATTCAGTTGCGCATCGACGGCGCCCGTGCCTGGCACGAATTTGCCGTTGGCCGTGAGCAAGCCGCCTTCGCGCAGGCCCACGCCCAGTTCGAACGGCAGCGCCTGCTTCATATCGTTGCTGACGTTGTGCAGCGACAGACGGGCATCTTGCAAGGTACCCTTGATGCCAGTGCCCGCATCGTCGAAACGGGCACCGAACTTGCTCAGTTCTACCTTGTCTACCTTGGTGGACCAGGGCGCGGATGGTTCGTCCTTGCCCGCATCGGCTTTGCCGGAGGCAAACACGGGCAGCTTTTGTGCAATCGCAAATTCGCCGTGGCGGTTGCGCGCCAGGTCGATCTGCGCGCCGCTGGCTGTCACGGCGCCCAGGTGCACGGTATGTGCCGCCAGGTCGATCTTGCCTTCCGTAAAACCCAATTGGGCCAGCTTGAACGGCGTTTGCGCGCCGCGTTGCATGGCCAGATCGGCCAGGCTGAAACTGGCGCCGTCGATCATGGTGGCCATGCCCGCGGGACCTTGCTGCAAGCCCAGCTGCAGCTGCAGTTGCAACTGTTTCGCGCTCAATTGCAGGGCCGGCGAGACGGTTTCATCGATGGCGGACACGTCCACGTTGGCCAGCGCCAGCTGCTTCAAGTCCACCTTCCACTTGCCAGGCTTGGCTGGTGCGGCGGGTGCGGCGGTGGCCGATGCGGCTGGCGCGGGATTAGCCGGCAGCATCAGGTTCGCCACGTCGATCTCGCCCTTGCTGTCGCGCCGCACGGCCACCTTGCCGCCGTACAGATTGATTTTATCCACCGTGACGTTCTGGCGCGCCAGATCCACGTTCACGCCGGCAATGCCCAGGGTGCTCAGCGAGGTAAACGGCGCGCCCTTGCCGTCTTGCACCAGCGCCAGGTCGCGCAAGGCCAGGCCCGCGCCTTTGACGGTTGCTTCCAGCTTGCCGTCGGCATACGAAAAGGCGTAGGGCAGGCGCGCCGACAGCTTGCCGCTGGTCACTAGCGCGCGCGTGTACGCTTTCAAATACGCGGCCAGGCCGGGCAGGGAGGCATCGTTCAGTATCAGTTCGCCTTCGCCACGAATCGGGCTGAGCGAGGCCGTGCCGCGCCAGTGCAGCTTGCCGCCGCGCGCCGCATCGGCGCTGAGGCTATAGCTGCCGTTGGCGTCGGGCAGGGTGGAAATATTGTCGAGCGTAAAGTTGATGGGTGTGAAGTTATCCGCATAGCCCGCCTTCTGGTCTTGCCAATCCACTTTGCCTTGTTCCAGCGCAAAGTGAGCGATGACGAGGCGCGGCATGCCGCCTTCGCTCTTTTCCGGATGCTTGCGTTGCCAGGTGGCCAGCACTTCGGCCAGGTTGAACTTGCCGTCCGGCGTGATGGTCAAATGAGTCTGTGGCGCCGTGATGCGGATTTCCGCCAGGCTCCAGGCGCGACGCACGATGGATTTCCATTCCAGCTGCACGGCCAGGGCGCCGATGGACAGCAGCGGCGCATTGTTTGCGCTGGGCGCTTCCCTGAAAGCGATCCGGTCTGCTTCCAGGCGCAAGGTGAACGGGTTGAAGCGCACATCACCGATGCTGGCCTGGCGCGCGAGTTCTTTCTCGGCAAATTTGGGTAACTGGTTTTTGATGACGTAGGGCACCAGCCAGAAGCCAGCCGCGCTGTAGGCGGCCAGGGCGCAGCCTGTGCCAACGGCCCAGCGCTGCCAGCGTTTCCAGCGAAATGTTTTCGTCTGCACGCTTTTGTTGTCGATTGTGTTCACGAACTGACCTTTTAATCTTGTTGGGCGGCACATCTTGCACGCCGTGACTGTCAGTATGCCTCTTTGCGGCCTCGTCTGCAAAATCCAAACGTGTTCAAGTGATAACAGGCGCTTAGGTGGCTTTGTTTCCTCTATAAAACTCACACATATTCACCTTTACTTGATAATGATTCTCATTATCGGTATCATGGCTGCTAACCGTAAGTTTCCATTCGTACATTTTTTCTCATTGAAAGCCCGATGTCATGCCTGTCGTCTCTCCTCGCACCCGCTTACTTCCAGTCGCCGCAGCCTTGTCGCTGGCCTTCGCTTCCCACGCCGTGCTGGCGGCCGATGCGGCCAGCGGCCAGGACGACCTGACGGCTGGCGATGAGAAAGTCATGCAAGCCGTGCAAGTGACAGGGGCGCGCGCGCAAGGCCTGGTGCCGCTCACCACGGAGGCGGGCAGCTTTCGCGGCGCCAGCATCATGGACGTGCCGTCGACCGTCAACGTGATCACGCGCGAATTGCTGGAGCAGCAAGCCGTCTCCGGCCTGTACGACGCCGTGCGCAATACGGCCGGTGTGACGCGCCAGCAAAACGGGGGAGAGACGTGGGATCAATTGGTGATACGCGGCATCGCCGTGGAAAACCGCACGAATTATCGCCTCAACGGTTCCATGCCCATCATGAACTTCTCGCAAGTGCCCATGGAAAACAAGGAAAGGGTGGAAGTGCTGAAGGGCGCCTCGGCCCTGTACTACGGTTTTACGTCGCCGGCCGGCGTCGTCAATTTCGTTACCAAGCGGGCCGGCAGCAAGCCCGTCACGAGCATGGGCTTGAGCCTCGATGACCGTGGCAGTGCCGTGGCGAATGTCGACGTGGGCCGCCGCTTTGGCGCGCAGCAGGAATTCGGTGTGCGCGTGAATGCGGCTGGCGGCACTCTGGGCTCCTACCTGGATCATGTCGGCAATGGCAACCGCCGCTTTCTCTCCACGGCGCTCGATTGGCGCGTGAGCAATAAACTGCTGTTGAAAGCGGACCTGGAATACGACCGCCGCAAGGTGACGGAGCAGGCGGGCGTGGCCTTGCCCACGGCCGTGAAAGGCGTGATCAGCTTGCCGCGCGCCGTCGATCCGCGCAAGCTGATCGGCCCGGACTGGTCGTATTTCGAGGCGCAAACGAAAAACGCGCAATTGCGCGCCGACTACGCCATTACGGATGGCTGGGCCCTGACGGTGGAAGCGGGTCACTCGGAAACGGCGCGCGACCGCCGCCTGGCCATTTTCCGCCTGAACAATGCGGCGGCGCTGGCCACGGGCGCGGGCCGCATTACGGGCAATATCCAGCACAGCGTGACGGCGTCGGACTTGCTGCGCGCGGAACTGGCCGGCAATTTCCACACGGGCTACATCGCCCACGAACTGACCCTGGGCGCGTCGCGCACGGACAAGTCGCAAGATGCTATCTACCAGAGCAATTACACGATCGCCTCGCAAAACCTGTACAACCCCGTCCCCGTGACGAATGTCGTGTTCGGTCCCAAGCCGACGGCGCCGACGACGGCCGCCTTGGATACGCGCGACACTGGACTGTACGCGCTCGACCGCATGGTCTTCAGTCCGCAATGGCAAAGCGTCATCGGCGTGCGCCGCAGCAGCTATCAAAGCGACCAGGGCGCCAGCCACTACGATGTCAGCAAGACGACGCCGATGGCCTCGCTGATCTACAAGGCCACGCCCGAGCTGTCGTTTTACGCCTCCACGGCGCGGGGGCTGGAAGAGGGCGAAACGGGTCCGACGGGTACCGTCAACCAGGGCGTCAAGATGGCGCCCGGCGTGAGCAAACAGAAAGAACTGGGTGCGCGCTGGCTGACCCCAAGCGGCACCTTGCTGTCCGCCGCCTTGTTCGACATCACGCGCCCCGGCTACTATACGAATGCCAGCAATGTGTTCACGTCGGATGGCGAACAGCGCTACCGTGGCCTGGAACTGTCGACCCAAGGCAAGCTGACGCGCCAGCTGTCGTGGCAAACGTCGGCCCAGTTCCTCGACCCTCGCTTTGCGCACATCAATGCGGACTACAACGGCAAGGCGCCGGAAAACGCGTCGAAGCGCACGGCCAGCGCCTTTCTCGCTTACGCGTTCGACGCCGTGCCTGGCCTGTCCGTCAACGGCGGCGCGTATTACTACAGCGCCCGTCCCGTCAACGACCTGAACCAGGCCTTCTTAGGTGGCGTCAGCCTGTTCAGCGCCGGCGCCCGCTATGCGAGCCGCGTGCTGGACAAGGCCGTCGTGTGGCAGCTGAACGTGGAAAATGCGGCCGGCAAGCGCTACTGGGCCGGCGCCGGCACGCGTTTGGCGTCCGGCGCGCCGCGTGCCATCAAGCTGTCGATGAAGGTGGATTTGTAAGCAAGGTTTGACTTGCGCCCTGTGCGCAGGGGCCTTGCGCTGATACAATGTTGCCATGTTCATCAGCAAAAGCAAGGCCGGCATCGTCCTGTGGATCGCGTGTATCGCCATCTTCCTGGCTACGCTCGCCCCTACGGTGTCGCGCGCGCTGACGGTCGCCAGCGGCCTGGCCGTGCCCAGCCTGGAAATCTGCTCGGTGGCGGGCGGCATGAACATGCTGCCCGCAACACTCTCCACGGACGCACCCGATACCTCGAAGGGCAGCATGCGCATGGGCGATTGTCCGTGCTGCAGCATGCATGCGGCCACCCTGGACGTGCCGCCCACGACCCTCGTGCTTGCTTCCGGCGAGCTCATCACGGGCTTGCTGCCCACGCTGTTCTACCAATCCGCCACGCCCCTGTTCGCCTGGACGCCCGTCCAACCCCGCGGTCCGCCCGCCGCTTTCTGATCTGTCCTTTCCTGAACTGCCTTGTGCCGCGCGGCAATGTGCTGTGCTGCGCTTGCGCCTGTTCGTTTTACCTCTACAGAATCTGAAAGCAGCACCATGAAACATTTACCGATATTGATTTCCCTCGCCATCGCCATGCCTGCCGTGGCGCAAACGCGCACTGAAGTTGTTCTTCCCGAGATGAAAGTCATCGTGACAGCCATCGGTGACGGCTACCGTCCCGCCGCCGACACGGCCCATATGCTCAGCAGCACACCCGGCTACAGCGTGGCGGCAGGCGGCGGCGTATCCGGCTTGCCCGTCGTCAATGGCTTTGCCGATGACCGGATCAAGATCCGCATCGACGGCATGGAATTGACTTCCGCCTGTGCCAATCACATGAATGCGCCGCTGTCGTACATCGACCCGCAGCAGGTGCAGCGCATCAAGTTGATCGCCGGCGTGACACCCGTCAGCGCGGGCGGCGACAGCATCGCCGGCACTATCGAGGTGCAATCGAACGCGCCCGTGTTCGCCCAGCCCGGCGCGGGCCTGCTGACGCAAGGCAGCTTTGCCGTGTCGGGGCGCAGCGTCAACAACAGCGTGGCGACCAGCGTGAATGCCTCGGCCGCCAGCGACACCTTGAGCGTCGGCTACAGCGGCGCTTACACCCGCGGCCACAGCTATGAAGATGGTCACGGCAACAAGGTGCTGGCCAGCATGGTTGAAAGCATCAACCAGTCCATCGTGCTGGCGGCGAAACGCGATGGACAGCAGCTGACCCTGCGCGCCGGCGTGCAGCACATTCCGTACCAGGGTTTCCCCAACCAGTACATGGACATGACGGACAACCATGGCCAGTTCGCCAATCTGGCTTACCAGGGCACATTTGCCTGGGGTGTGTTTGATGCGCGTGCCTACTGGCAGCAGACGGACCATGAAATGGGCTTTTTCACGCCCGAGCGCGCGGGCACGATGCCGATGATCACGCATGGGCGCAACACGGGCTATGCGCTGATGGCCAGCCTGCCAATGGCTGCGGGCGAGTTGCGCCTGGGCCAGGAGTGGCATGGCTTCCGCCTCGACGATTACTGGCCCGCCGTGCCTGGTTCCATGATGATGGGGCCGCGCACCTATCTGAACATCAACGATGGCAAGCGCGACCGCACTGTGCTGTTTGGCGAGCTGGAAACGCGCCACGATGCGCGCTGGACGAGCGTGCTGGGCTTGCGCGGCGAATCGGTACGCATGGACACGGGCGACGTGCAATCGTATGGCACCAACATGATGAACATGCCGGACGTGATGGCCGCCAGGGCTTTCAATGCGCGCAGCCGCAGCCAGCGCGACACGAATATTGATGCCTCGGCGCAAGCTACCTTCACGCCGGATATTGCCAGCAGCTATGAATTCGCGCTGGCGCGCAAGGTGCGCTCGCCCAACCTGTACGAGCGTTATTCCTGGGGCCGCGGCTCGATGGCCATGACCATGACCAACTGGTTTGGCGACGGCAACGGCTATGTGGGCAATATCGACTTGAAACCCGAGACGGCTTATACGGCCGCGTTCACGGCAGACTGGCATGGTGGCGGCGAGGAGGGCTGGTTCCTGCGCGTCAATCCCTACTACAGCAAGGTCGATAATTACATCGATGTCGACGTGCTAGCGTCTTTCAACCCATACATGAAAATGGGTGCGAATGGCAACTTGCTGCGCTTTGCCAACCACGACGCCAAGTTGTACGGTGCCAATGTGGCATGGCAACTGCCGTTAGCCAGAAGCGCGCGCTGGGGCAGCTTCATGGCCAGCGGCAACGCCGCATACACGCGGGGCAAGCGCAGCGATGGTGGCGAGCTGTATCGCATGATGCCGTTCAACGCCTTGCTGGCCGTCGAGCACAAGCTGGGCGCCTGGAGCAACCGCATCGAGACCAGGATCGTGGCCCGCAAGGACAAGGTCGATGCGCGCCGCTTCGAGCCGGAGACGGGCGGCTATGCGCTCGTCAACCTGCGCAGCAGCGTGGCATTGAACAAGATGGCCAGCCTGAGCGCCGGTGTCAGCAACCTGTTCAACCGCGCGTATGCGGACCCGCTCGGTGGCGTGTACCTGTCGGGCCTGAAGGCGAACGGCGGCGCACTGCAAGCCTTGCCGGCCGAGGGCCGGTCGATTGATCTGGGGCTGCAACTGACGTTCTAACAGCAATGGCGCCTTCCAGCTGCCGTTGCGGCAGGTGGAAGGCGCCTGCCGAATTCACCGCATAGGCGAAAGCCAGGTGGTCGTGACAATGTGCGTATGTTTCTTCTTGCTAATTTGTTATGCTGGCGTCCTGTTGCCGGCATGTGCCGTCCAGGTGCGATAGCGAGGCCTGTGCGGGTAGGAAGCTGGCTCCGTGCCGCGTAAACCAAAGGAGATAAGTATTTTTCCCCGTAAACTGCTTGGCGACGATGCCGCCGCCATCGTGCTGTCCCTGACTGTTGTCGCGTATGTGGCATCCTTGTTCTTGACGGCAATCGTGGACTCCCACGAAGTCTTGCTGGGTGGGGGCGTATTATTGCTCGGCTGGTTAGGGCCGCTGGCTGGCAGTTTTGCCTGGTTTGCCAATCCGCTGCTTATTTTTGCCATGTACTTCTCGAAAGAGAAGCCAAGTGCCGCCAAGGTGGCCGCCTTTTTTGGCTTTGCGCTGGCACTGACAGCCTTTGGCATCAAGACAATTCCCAGTGATAATGGCTCCTATGCAGTGCTGGGATTCGGTGCCGGATGCTATCTGTGGCTGGCCTGTTTTCCAGCCGTGTTCATCGCATCGTTCTTGAGCAGCAGAAAATCCAGGACTCTTGCTCCTAGCGAATAGCCTGGTTTTTTCTGTCGCGGCATCACAGATGACCTCTGGTCATCCATTGCCTGACCAAGCATCGTTTGCCAGCGGCGCCCGGATGCGGTCTAATCATGGCTTGTTCCTTCACGAGCTTGCCATGCTGACCACTTCCGCCATCGCCGCGCTGCGCGAAAAATTTCCCCTGATTACAGAACTGATGGCCTTGCAGCCCTTGAGCTGGTTCAATCCCGCCATCGCGCCGGCGGCCGAGGCCTTGAACGACGTGGGCTTGACGGCGGCTGACGTGGCCGACGCCAGCGCGCGCCTGGCGCGCTTTGCGCCGTATCTGGCCAGGGCCTTTCCGGAAACGCAGGCCGCCGGCGGCATCATCGAGTCGCCCGTCGTGCCGCTGCCGGCCATGCAGGCGGCGCTGGGTTTAACATTAGACGTGATGAGCGGTCAGCTATGGCTCAAGCAGGATAGCCATTTGCCCATTTCCGGCTCGATCAAGGCGCGCGGCGGCATTTATGAAGTGCTGAAACATGCGGAAATGCTGGCGCTCGATGCTGGCTTGCTGAACGAGGGCGATAATTACAGTCTGCTGGCCAGCGACGCCGTGCGCGCCTTCTTTGGCCAGTATGCGATCGCCGTCGGCTCCACGGGCAATCTGGGCTTGTCGATCGGCATCATGAGCGCGCGCCTGGGTTTTCGCGCCACGGTGCACATGTCGGCCGATGCGCGCCAGTGGAAGAAGGATAAATTGCGCAGCCATGGCGTGACCGTCGTCGAATACGCGACCGATTACAGCGTGGCCGTGGAAGCGGGGCGCAAACAGGCGGAGAACGATCCCAGCTGCCATTTTGTCGACGATGAAAACTCGCACGATCTGTTTCTCGGCTACGCGGTGGCGGGCGAACGCCTGAAAGCCCAGTTCGCCGCCAGCGGCGTGATAGTCGATGCCGGGCACCCGCTGTTCGTCTACCTGCCGTGCGGCGTGGGCGGCGGTCCCGGCGGCGTGGCCTTCGGCTTGAAGCTGGCCTTTGGCGACGCAGTTCACTGTGTGTTTGTCGAACCGACCCACTCGCCGTGCATGCTGCTGGGCGTGTACACGGGCTTGCATGATGGCATCAGCGTGCAGGAAATCGGCATCGACAACCTGACGGCTGCCGATGGCCTGGCCGTGGGACGCCCGTCCGGCTTCGTCGGACGCGCCATGCAGCGGCTGATCGACGGCTACGCCACCGTCACGGATGAAGAACTGTACCGTTTGCTGGCGCTGCTTGAGCAAACGCAAGGCTGGCGCCTGGAACCGTCCGCCGTGGCCGGTTTCGCGGGCATCCAGCACGTGCTGGCCGCGCCGCAGTACCAGACGCAGCTGGAAACGGCCACGCACCTGGTGTGGGGTACGGGCGGCAGTATGGTGCCGCAGGCGGAAATGGACGCCTACGTGGCTCGTGGCCGCGCCTTGCTGGCGACCGGAGCCGCCTGATGCCGGCCGGCGCGGCGCGCATGGCCACGCTGACGGCCAGCCAGTTCGCCAACCTGCACACCTTTCTCGTGGCGGCGCGCCACGCCAGTTTCGCGCTGGCGGCGCAGGAACTGGCGCTGACGCCCAGCGCCGTCAGCCACCGCATCGCGCGGCTGGAAAGCAGCCTGGGCTTGCGGCTGTTCGAACGGCTGACGCGGCAAGTCAAGCTGACGGCCGACGGCGAACGCATCTTTGCCGCCCTGCAAAGTGGCTGGGACAGCCTGCACGCGGCCCTGGCCGGCGGCGACACGCTGGCGGGCAGCGTCACCGTGCATGCGCGCCCATCTGTTGCGCAATGCTGGCTGGTGCCGCGCCTGGCAGGCTTCGCTGCACAGTATCCGGACGTGTCGATGGACTTGCGCGTGGGCAATGATAGCGTGGACTTTCGCGCCGGCCAGGTCGACCTGGCCTTGCATTATGGCGACGGCAGCTTTCCCGGACTGGCCTCGCGCAAGCTGATGGAGGAATGGCTGGCGCCCGTCTGCAGTCCCGACTATGCGCGCCACCACGGCTTGTTGGATACGCCACACAACTTGCCTGGCGCGACGGTACTGCACGACACCCTGGCCTGGCCCGCCTGCGCGCCCGATGCCGAGTGGCGGCTGTGGCTGGACGCGCAGGCGCCCGAGGTGAGTTTGCCCACGCGCAGCCTGCGTTTCGACCGCGCCGACCTGTGCGCGCAGGCGGCTATCCACCACGCGGGCGTGGCCATGGGCCGGCGCCAGCTGGTGCAGCCATGGCTGGACAGCGGCCAGCTGATCCTGCCGTTTGGCGGGTTTGCCTTGGCCAGCCCGCAGGCGTATTATCTCGTGCACGCCGCGCGGACACCGCTGCCGGGAAGAGTGCAGGCCTTGTTCGACTGGCTGCTGGGGCAGGCAATTTGATACACTGCGCGCCTTACCAAGCAACGCGCCAGAAAGCAGTCCCATGCAGCCACCTCCACTGACCCCAATACCACCACAGGAATTGCGCACCTATGCGCTGGCCTGCCTGCTCGAACCGGACCCGGCAACGAAGGTGGCGATGGTGGCGGCCATGGCCGAAGCGCCGCTTGCGCTCGATGCGCAGGCGCCGCTGGCGCCGACCGGCGCCGTGCCGGGCCGTCCCCAGCGTCCGGAACTGGTGCCGCCGCGTCTGGTGGGACGGCGTTCGATGATCACGCCGGAAGGGCGCGCCATGCTGGTTCACGCGCTGGCGCATATCGAATTCAATGCGATGAATTTGGCGCTCGACGCGCTGTGGCGCTTCCCGGACTTGCCCGCTGAATACTACACGGACTGGCTGCGCGTGGCGAAAGAGGAAGCCACGCACTTTGCCATGCTGCAGGCACACCTGCAGGTGCTGGGTCACACGTATGGCGACTTCCCCGGCCATGACAGCCTGTGGGAAATGGTCGACAAGACGCGCGGCGACGTGCTGGCGCGCATGGCGCTGGTGCCGCGCACCCTGGAAGCGCGGGGGCTGGACGCGATTCCGCCGCTGCGCGCCAAGCTGGCCCAGGCGGGCGACATGGCCGCCGCCGCCATCCTCGACATCATCCTGCGCGATGAAGTGGGGCACGTCGAGATCGGCAACCGCTGGTATGGCTACCTGTGCGAGCAGCGCGGCCTGGAATTGCGCGCCACGTATGCCGAGCTGGCGCTGCGCTATGAAGCGCCCACCCTGCGCGGCCCGTTCAACCTGGAAGCGCGGCGCCGGGCGGGCTTTTCGGAGCTGGAACTGTCCGATCTGCCCGCCTGACCTTGCTTACGGATGGGCTGTGATGCTGATGTGCCAGTGGCTCAGGTGTCCCGCCTCGATGTGCACTTTTACCGGCTTGGTCCAGGTGCCAGCGCCGGGGATATGGTCGGTCGGGGCGGCGGAAAAACGCCCGTCGACGAGGGCCAGCTTGATGAAGCTGGGGCCGATGTAGATGACGCGCGTGCTGGCCGGCGCCGCTTCCTGGGCCAGCATGGCCCGGTTCGCCGCGATCCACGCCAGCAGGGCGGCCAGTTTCGGCTTTTGCGCGGGGTTGGCCACCACTTCCGCCTTCGCGGCATTGATCAACTGGTGAATGGCGGCGCCATCGTTCTGGCCGCCCAGCGCGTCCGTGTAGCCGCCCGCGCCATCCGCGTAGCGCAAGTCGATCTGCTGGCCATCGCTGTGGCCGCTGTGGCCGAGGATGGAGCGGCCCGACGCTGTCTGCGTCACGTGCTGGCCGCTGATGTCGTCGAAGCGGTAGGGCTTGCCGGCCAGCCAGGCGATGGCCAGGCGCGTGGCCCACGAATCGCCGCCCGCATCGCGCGTGCCGTAGCGCCGCACCGCCAGCGCCGCCTCGTTGTCGGCCAGGTACAGGGGGATGTAGGCCGTGGCGCCCTTGAACTCCACTTGCCCCCCTTCGGCCGGGTCGGAGCTGGCATCGACATTGTCGATACGGCCCTTCAGGCGCACCGTGACGACGGCCTTCTTGTCGAGCTTGGCGCCGGCAAAGGCGGGCAGTACCAGGCTGGGAAATTTCACTGTGCCGGCAGTCTTGGTGTTGGTCTGGGACAATAAATTCCCGGTGCTGAAGGCGGGATCGCCGCCGCCCGACGAAATGCCGATATTGACTTCGGTAATCGTCGCCGCCGCCGGCGTGTAATGCAATTCCAGCGGCAAAGTGTGGGTGGCCGTGGCCGTTCCTTGCGAGACGGACACATACGGCCCCGCCAGATTGCCCGTCAGCTTGATCGGCTGCAACACGGGGCGGGCGGCATTGTTGGGCGAGAGGAATTTCGCCTGCGTCACTTTCAATCCCTTGCACGCAAGGCTCAGTTCCACCGTCGTCACGGTGGCCAGGGCGCTGTCGCCGATATTCGTCGCGCTGACGTTGCCGCCCAGGCTCAATGCTCCAGCCTGGGTCTGCTTGCTGACATCGACACACTCCGTCCTGACGATGGTGCCCTGCGTGTAATGCGTCTGGTTGACGGCGCCCGTGGCGGCCAGGTTGACGCCGGGCAGCCCCGTCACGGCGTAGGACCAGGTATCGTTGTACTGGCTTTGCGCAGTCGTGTAGGTGGGGTACTCGGCCGTGCTGACGGTGATTTTCACGCCCACGTTTTTCGTGCCCTTGGGCACCGTGAAGGCGACGGGCGTCGTGATGGTCTGGTTTTGCGCGGCCGCCGTGGCCGTGAACGTCTTGCTGCCCTCGTCATCCTGCGGCGTGACGTCGCCCATGGCGCGGGAGCCGGCGGGCACCTCGCGCGCGGGCGGCCCGGCGCCATCCTGCGTCACGTTGCCCGCCATATACGTCTGTGCCGCACTGCGCTGAGCCAGGCCGGTTCCGTACGGATACACGATGCCGACGTTGACATTGCTGCTGTTCTCAAACACGACGGCGCTGACGCTGACCACGTTCGGGTGGACGAGGTCGTTCAAGGTCAGCTGGTAGGTATCGGGCAGCACGCCATCGAAGTGAAAGGCGCCCGTGGCGTCGACCACGGCCACCTGGCGCTGGTGGTTGTTGTAGCCCGCCAATAACATTTTCTTGCCTGCCAGCCCCGTGGCATTGCCGCCCGCCGGCGTGCGCAACTGTCCCTGCAGCACGATGCCGGACTTGATGACGATCAAGGCATAGCTGGCCGTGAATTCGCCATCCTGCGAGACGAAATTGAGGTTCAGGTCGTAGCTGCCGTTGGGCAAGGATGCCAGCAATTGCTGCATGGCGGTGGCGCCGATGCTGAAGGTGCCGCTGGCCGCATCGAACGTCCAGTAGGTCTTCAGGCTGATGGCCAGGCCATCCGGGCTGGACAGCAGGCCGTCGCTGTCGTCCTGAAGGGCCATGGGGGCGGCGCCCACCAGGCGCAATCCCAGGGTACCCGGCTGCAACCGGTTGTTCGGCCCCAGCCCCGTGATGGCCAGTACGGGCGCCGTGGCGGGCAAGTTGCCGTCGTCGTCCGGTTCCACATAGGTTTCCACGGCCGTGGGCAGTTCCGTCTGGATCAGCAGGTGCAGGGTGGTGACCTTGCCGCCCTTGCTGAGGGAAAATTGCGCGTGCTGGTCCACGCCCGTGTCGCCGGGCGTGGAAAAGCGCAGGCTGCCGTCCTGCAGCAGCACGTCCGTGACGGCGCCGCTGGCCTTGACGCTGTCGGCGCCGTCCGTAAAACCCAGTGCGGCCAGCGACAGCACGACCACCTGCGCGGGCCGCGCGGGATCGAGTTCGATGCCGGCGCCGGTGCTGAAGGTCCACGTCAGGGCCGCGCTCTGGAAGGCGATGCTGCGCTCGATGCGCACGGTGATGGTGTCAGCGGGCGTGACGGTGGCGCCCGCGTCGATGCTGCCGGCCTGCACCTCGCCATCGATGATGGTGCAGCCTGCAGGCGCGCTGGCCAGCACGGCTTGCACATTGCTGGCCGCTTCGCTGCCATTGTTGCGGATGTGCACGCGGTAGGTGTAGTCCCAGGCCGTGCGGCTGACGCGCTGCTCGGCCACTTTTTCCAGCAAGGTCACTTCGAATTCCCCGGCGGCCTGAGCGGTGGCCAGCATGACCTTCGGCGCAGGGGGCTGCGCAGGATCGTTCGGCCCGCCGCAGGCGCACAGGCCCATTGCCAGCCCTGTGGCCAGCGCGGCGCCCGCCAGTTGCCGGCACCGCAGGCAGGCCACGGCCAGTACGCCCGCCAGCAGCAGCCATGGGGTGGAGGGCAGGGCGACGGCGGCCGGCTGCGTGATGCCCGCCTCGAGCTCGACGAAGGAAACGGGGGCGAGGATGGAAAACGGCTGGGCGCCGGGGCTGCCCGCGCCCAGGTAATCGAAGGTGACGGAAAAGCCCGTGGCCGTGGCGCCAGGATTGATACCGCCGGCCAGCGCCAGCGCGTCGAGGTAGCCGTCGCCTGGAATGGCTGGGTCTGGCTGCACCAGCAGCACGTCCCAGCCTGGCAGCGTGGAGATGCTGTGCAGGTTGGCGTACTGGCCCACGCTGAAGAACAAGGTGAATTCCTCGATGGGTACGGCCAGCGTGGTATTGCTGACCGTATAGTCGTAGCGCCACTGCGTGCCGCCCAGCGATGTCGCCGTGTAGCCGATGCTGGTGGCATGCGCGGCAGACATCGCGCATAACAGCAGCGCCAGCAGCGCGTGTTTGATAAAGCTCATGATCGTTCCCCCGTTGACTGGCGCCAAGCGTGCCCAGGCAAGAGGTCAAGCAGGAAGCGTTCCCGTATAACTTGTGCTGTAAAAACAAGGGCTTGACTGATATGGGCCGGAGCCGGTGTCAAATCTGCCGACACGGGACGCCATGGCTGAGCCTGTCAGCGCTGTCCTACCCGTCTTGTCGAAACTGTCTGATTGTATGCCTTGCGGAAACACGCGATGATCGTGTCCATGCTGCAACAGCCAACCAGTCCGACGGAGTATGCGATGCAAAAGCCAGACCAGTTTTTTCACTTGAACAAGCCGTTCCTGCTGATCTGCCTGTTTATTTTCTCGACCCTGGCGGCCACCTGGATGAGTACGGGCGAGGCGCCAGCCAGCGATGCCGTGCCGGCGCCCGTGGCGCGCGAGGCTGGCCATGGCGCCTTGCCCATCTGCAGCAGCGACGCCCTCAAACTGTCTGCGCACTGCCAGCCTGGCCGCCAGGCTTGACGCCAGCCTGCAGCCGCTGCTGCAGCAAGGCCAGCACGGCCGCTTCTTCCGGCGCCAGCGCCGGCAGTTCTTCCCGTAACTGTTCCTGCGCCCGCGCGCGCATGCCTTCCAATAAACTGCCATCCAGATACGATTCCAGCACGGCCGGGTGCACATAGCACTTGCGGCAGATCGTCGGCGTGTTGCCCAGTTTTTTTGCCACCGACTCGATCGCCTGTACGATGTTTTTCTTCGCTTGCGCCTCGGAATCGACCTGTTCGAACGCCCGCAGGGCCAGCGCGGCCAGCAAAGTGCCGGACCAGGTGCGGAAATCCTTGGCCGTGTAGTCTTCGCCCGTCACCTCGCGCAGGTAATCGTTGACGTCGCCCGAATCGACGCCGTGGCGCTCGCCGTGCTCATCCACATATTGAAACAGTTCCTGCCCCGGCAGCTCGCGCATGCGCTGCAGCACCCTGGCCAGGCGCCGGTCGCTCAGACGGATATCGTGGCGCACGCCGCTCTTGCCCTTGAAGTGGAAGGCCACGGCGCTGCCGTCGACCTGCACGTGGCGCGTGCGCAGGGTCGTCAGGCCGAAGGATTTGTTCGTGCGCGCATATTCCTCGTTGCCGATGCGCATCATCGTCAATTCCAGCAGATGAACGATGGTGGCCAGCACTTTTTCGCGGGGCAAACCGGGCAACTGCATGCCGCGCGCGACGGCGGCGCGGATGGCGGGCAGGGCGTTGCCAAAGCTGAGCATGCGTTCATATTTCACGTCGTCGCGCACCTGGCGCCAGCGCGCATGGTAGCGGTACTGCTTGCGGCCCCGCGCATCGCGCCCCGTCGCCTGCAGGTGGCCGTTCGCGTGCGGACAGATCCACACGTCCGTCCAGGCCGGCGGAATGGCCAGTGCCTTGATGCGCGTCAAGGCACTGGCATCGCGCAGGAACTGGCCGTCAGCGTCGCGGTAGCGGAACTTGCCGGGCTTGCCTGATCGGGCGATGCCGCTTTGATGGTCGCCCGTGTAGCGCAGGCCGGCGGCGTGGGCCGTGGTGGTGGCGGATATTTCCATGGTGATAGCTTACCTTGCAGGCCGCGCGCCCGGCGCGCCGTTATGCTAAGGTGCGCATTCGTAACGCCGTGCGCGGCAGACAGGAGCAGCAGATGTTTGGCAGAAAAAAGAATCTGGAAGAAGACCACGCCCCCCAGGCCGACAAGCAGTATGAAAAGAAATACACGGATGACAGCTTCTGGGACAAGGTCGTCAAGTTCGCCAAGACGGCGGGACGCGAAGTCATCGAAAAAGCCCTGTGGCTGTACTACGCGGCGCAGCAGCCGAATACCCCGCTGTGGGCCAAGACGGCGATTTACGGCGCGCTCGGCTATTTCATTTCGCCCATCGACGCGATTCCCGACATCACGCCCGTAGTCGGCTATGCGGATGACCTGGCCGTGCTGGCGGCAGCCGTCGCCACGGTCGCCACCTACATCACGGCCGAGGTCAAGGAGCGTGCCGCCGAGAAACTGCGCGGCTGGTTCGGCGCCTAGGGTTTCTTTGCCGCCAGCGCGCCGCTGCCGCCATGAGCCAGCAGGCGCAGCACGACTTCTTTCTGGAATGAACGAAACTCCTTGTCGGCGCTGACGTTGGCGAAGGCCAGCACGGCCGTCTTGCTGGCGCGGTCGACGCAGACAACGGACGCGGCGCCCGGATCGCCGCCACTGTGCGTGGCCAGCGGCTTGCCGTCGATGTCGCGCAGCAGCCACACCAGGGCTTGCCGCACGGATGAGTCGGCGGGCACGATGGGGGCCGCTTGAGGGGCAAAAAACAATTGCAAGGTGGCATCTTGCAGGTAGCGGTGACCGTCGACCCGGCCGTTATTGCTGAAGATGGCCAGGAAACGGGCAAAGTCATGCGCCGAGCTGCGCAGCAGGCCGGCCGGCCAGTCCGGATAGCCGACGGGCGGCAGCACTTGCAGGCCCGGTTCCTTGTGCGCATACGGCTGGGCGACGACGGCGCGCCGCGGCAAGCCGGCCAAATTCCACGCCGTATTGTCCATGCCCAGCGGTTCGAACAGGTGCTCGTGCGCAAAGGCGTCGAGGCCATCGGGATTCAAGCGGCTTACCAGATAGCCGAGCAGGGCGATGCCGACATTGCTGTAGCGCCATTCCGTGCCGGGCCGGGCCGCAAACGACACATCCGCGTCATACCAGGCGCCGCCGCGCGACAAATAACCCTTGACGAAGTCGCGCAGCGGCAATCGCGGGTCGCCCTGCACGGCAAACGTCGTCGTCTTTTCGTACACGGCGTCGGAAATGCCCGAGGTGTGGCTGAGTAAATGGCGAAAGGTGATGGGCACATCGGGAAACTTCGGATGCATGAGCGGAAAGTCCAGGTAGGCCGCCACCTTGTCGTCGAGCTGGAAGGCGCCCTGTTCCAGCAGCATCATGATGGCCGTGGCCGTGACGAGCTTGCTGACGGAGGCGACATGGAATACCGTGTTGGCATCGGCCTTCTTGCCGGCCTGGATGTCGGCCCAGCCATAGCCGCGCGCGAAAATGGTCTGTTCGCCGCGCACCACGGCCACGCTCATGCCCGGCGTTTCCGTGCGGGCCAGGCCATCGCGCATGAAGCCGTCAAATTCCGTTTCCCACGCCAGCCTGGCCGGATCGGTGGCGCAGCCCGTTTGCAGCAGGGCCAGTGAGACGCCCAGTCCCAGCACGCTTCTTCGTTTCATTGCTTCTCTCTTTTGCCATTTTTAATTATCTTAACAATATTTCCGCCCGCCATAGGGGCAATTGACAAAACATTGCTGTGCAGCAATGACAAAGGGGAATTGCCGGCGCCTATTTACGCCAATAGCGTTCCAGCAAGGGCTTGACCGTCAGGCCGTGCGCGACGATGGAGAGGATGACGACGACCAGGGTGATGTCGGCCAGTTCGCGCGCCAGGCCGCGCGGCAAGCCGTGTGCGATTGCATAGCTGAGGTAGTACAGCGAGCCGATGCCGCGCACGCCGAACCAGGCGGCCAGCCCGCGCAGGCGCACGCTGGTGCCCGAGGCCAGCAAACCGAGCATCACGCTGGCCGGGCGCGCCACCAGCAACAGGAACAGCGCCACGCTCCACGCTTGCCAGCTCCAGGCGGCGGCCGTGACGGCGCCGCCCAGCAACAGCACCAGGGTCAGTTCGGACAGGCGTTCCAGGTGTTCCTTGAAGACGAGCGATTCGCCGCTGACGGTCAGCGTCACGTCGCTGTCGTGCGGCCTGGTGGCGGACACGGCATGCGTTTCCTCGGCCTGTAGCAAGCCTTGCCGGTCTTTCGGCGCGCCAGCGAGGCGCAGTTCCGTCTGGCGCAAGGCCACGCCGGCAAAGAACACGGCCAAGAAGCCCCACGCGTGCAGCCACGTGGTCAGGCCATACACGAGGGCGATCAAGCCCAGGGCCGCCAGGTCGTCCAGCATGGCGTGTTTCGGTTCCTTGGCGCGCACCTGCCAGCCCAGCCAGGCCAGCAGCGAGCCGCCAGCCGCGCCCAGGGCGATGGCGCCCGCGCTGGCCCAGAGAAAGTCGCGCCACAGCCAGGTGGCGCCATGCGGCCCCAGCTCATGCAGGCCCAGCAAGCCCAGGCCCAGCATGACGAAGGGAAAGCCGCTGCCATCGTTCATGCCCGCTTCGCTGGTCAGCATGAAGCGCAATTGCTCGCTGTCGCCCGCATGGCGCAGCTGCACGTCGGTGGCCAGCACGGGGTCGGTGGGCGCGAGGATGGCGCCCAGCAGCACGCCCGCGCCCAGAGGCAAGCCCAGCACCAAGCACGCAAAGGCCGCCACCAGGGCCACGGAGATGGCCATCGACAGCCACGCCAGGCGCAGCGACGGCAGCCAGCGCGCCAGGCTGAACGGCACGGGCATCTTGACGCCGGCGGAAAACAAAGAGATGAGGACGGCGATTTCCGTCAGGGTTTCCAGCAGGGGTGCCTGCTGCACCAGGTCGAAGGCAAACAGGCCGAGGAACATGGGCCCCAGCAGCAGGCCCACGCCCAGGTACGCCATGGCCGAAGTCAAGGGCAGGCGCGCGATGCCGTCGGCGCCCAGGCCACGCGCCAGCATCAGGCAGCCGATCAGGATGAACCAGGCGGTGGTGCTCATGCGAACCATTGTAGCGGCGCGCGGACGAGGGCAGCGCGCCGCAGGTTTCTTTACACTTTGTACAGCGACACGCTATCGTTCTGCGCCTGCATGGCGTGCAGCTCGATGGGGTCGTGCGTGGAGCGCAAGCGCGGCAGGCTGTGCGGGTAGTGGGTGGTGATGAAGGCCAGCATCTGCTCGCGCACGAGGCAGCGCAATTCGAAGGCCGTGCCCGAATCCCGCGCACTGATGAGAAAGCGCACGCGCACGGCCCGCTCGTTCGAATCCGTCGCCTGCACGGTGCAGACACGGCCGTCCCATTGCTTGGCGGACTCGCAGATGCGTGTCAGCTCTGCGCGCAGGGGCTCGATCGGGACGCTGAAGTCCAGCCACAGGAACACCGTGCCCAGGATGTCCGAGGAGGTATGCGTCCAGTTCTCGAACGGATTTTCAATGAACCACTGCAGCGGCACGATCAGGCGGCGCTCGTCCCACACGCGCACGACCACATAGGTGCCCTTGATTTCCTCGACCGTGCCCCATTCGCCATTGACGATCAGCACGTCGTCGATGCGAATGGGTTGAGAAAACGCAATTTGCAGGCCTGCAATGAAATTACCGAGCACGGGGCGGGCGGCGATACCGGCCACCAGGCCCGCCACGCCGGCCGAGGCCAGCAGGCTGGCGCCGATCTGCCGCGCACCGGGCAAGGTCAGCAGCACGAAGGATAGGCCCAGCAGGACGACGATGGCGTGCGCGCTGCGCGTGAGCACGCGGGCCTGGGTGATACGGCGCCGCGCGCGCAGGTTGTCGGCCGCGTCGACGGGATTGATCTGGGAAATCGTGATGCTGAGCGATTCGATGCATTGCATGGCCAGCCAGGTCAGCGCGATGATCAGCGCCACGCTGGCCAGGTGCGACATGGCAACCAGACCAGGCGTGTCGTCGGGCGCGCTGGCCAGCACCATGCGCAGGCCGAAGACGATCATGCACAGCTGGCTGGCGCGGAAAGCCACGCGCGCGACGTTGCTGGCCAGCGGGTGGCCATTGGCCAGTCTTTTCAGCAAACCGATGCCGGCCCGGTGCACGCCGATGGCGACCAGGGTGACGAGCAGGGCGGAAACGAGCACGGTCAGCGCCGAGCGCAGCGGGCCTCCCATCAGCGAGTGGAACGTGCTGAGATCCATAGGCGAAAACTCCTTGAAATTAGTGAAATGGATGTCGGAAGCGGCTATTTTACGTGCAGATGACGTCGCGGGGACGTGCGTTGCCGAACGGATAAGACTTGGATCAAGGCGGATACTGGAAGAAATTGCTGCGCTGCGCCATGCCACGTTGACGTTTCAATACGGAAAGCAAACGGGCGTCGCCGTAGTGGAAACATAGTCATACTTGCCATGCTTTTTGTTTTTGCAAAGGAAAACGATGATAGTACGATCACTCCGAATGTCCTTGCGCTTCATCCTGCCACTGGCCCTGGTGCTGGGATTGTTTGCTTATATCGTGGTACCCCTGCTCGACAATATCACCCTGCGCTGGTATGTGCGCGACCTCGACAGCCGGGCCGAATTGCTCGCTGGAACCCTCCGGCCCTCGCTCACCGAATACCTGCCCGCGCAAGACGCCACCCGCATCAGCGAACTGTTCCAGGGCGCCACGCGTGACGAACGCCTGATCGCCATCGGCTTTTGCGACAACGCGGGCCACTTGCTGTACCAATCCGCGCAATACCCGGCCTCCATCGGCTGCTGGAGCACGCCTCCCACGGGCGGCCTGTACAAATCCCTGGCGCAATTGCCGCAAGGGCAAGTCCATCTCAGCGAAACGCCCGTGATGCAGGATGCGTCCCAGCTGGGACGCCTGGTGCTGGTGCAGGACATGAGCTTTGTCGAACGCCGCAATACGGATACCAAACGCTTCATCTTTGCCTTCCTGGCCGTGCTGGCCGTGCTGATTTCCCTGATGACCGTGTTCGTGGCGCACCTGAGCTGGCGCGGCTGGTTGTCGGCCGTGAAAGATATCTTGCGGGGCGAACTGATGCCGCGCAGCGTCGCGGCCGTCCAGGCTGCCGATGCACCTGCCGCAGCGCCCGCGCCGCCGCCGGAAATGCAGCCGCTGATCGGCGACTTGCGCGAATTGCTGCAGGAATATCATTTGGAGCGCCAGGGCGATAACGGCTGGTCGTCCGACTGGACGCCGGACAAGCTGCGCGCCTTGCTGGAAGCGGACTTGCAGGGCGATCAGGTGCTCGTCGTGTCGAACCGCGAACCGTATATCCACACGAAAACAGGGGCCGGCATCACCGTGCAGCGCCCGGCCAGCGGCTTGGTGACTGCCGTGGAAGCCGTGATGCGCGCCTGTTCCGGCACATGGATCGCGCATGGGGCCGGTTCCGCCGACCGCGAGACGGTCGATAAACTCGACCACGTGCCCGTGCCGCCCGACAACCCCAGCTATACCTTGCGCCGCGTGTGGCTGACGGACGAGGAAGAGCAGGGCTACTATTATGGTTTCGCCAATGAAGGCATGTGGCCGCTGTGCCATATCGCCCACGTGCGCCCCGTGTTCCGCTCGTCCGACTGGGAGCAGTATGTCAAAGTCAACCGCCGCTTCGCCGACGCCGTGATCGCCGAGGCGAAGACGGACAACCCCGTCGTGCTGGTGCAGGATTACCACTTTGCCTTGTTGCCGCGCATGGTGCGCGAAGCCTTGCCGAAGGCGACGATTATTACTTTCTGGCATATCCCCTGGCCAAACTCGGAATCGTTCGGCATTTGCCCATGGCGCGAGGAAATCCTCGACGGCTTGCTGGGCAGCACCATCCTCGGTTTCCACACTCCATTCCACCGCAAGAATTTCCTGGAAACGGTGGACCGCTACCTGGAAACCCGCATCGAGCCGGAAGCGTCGACCATTTCCTATGGCGGAGAGATGACGCAAGTCGAGGATTACCCGATTTCCATCGCCTGGCCGGAAGACAATCCGGCGCAGCCGGACGTGGCCACGTGCCGCGCGCAAATTCGCAACGAGCTGGGTGTGGCGCCCGACCACTTGCTGGGCATCGGCGTGGACCGCCTTGACTACACGAAAGGCATCGTCGAGCGCTTCCAGGCCGTCGAGCGCATGCTGGAACAGCAGCCTGGCATGGTGGGCAATTTTACCTTCGTGCAAATTGCCGCCCCCAGCCGCGCTTCGCTCGATGAATACCAAAGTTTCGACGCCCGGGTGCGCAAGATGGTCGAGCGCATCAACCGCCGTTTCGGCAGCGGAGACTATGTGCCCATCCTGTTGAAAGCGGAGCACCATGGCCAGGACGATTTGCAGCGCTATTTCCGCGCTTCCGAGGTGTGCATGGTGACAAGTTTGCATGACGGCATGAATCTGGTGGCCAAGGAATTCATCGCCGCCCGCGACGACGAGCTGGGCGTACTTGTTCTAAGTCAATTCACGGGCGCCGCGCGCGAGCTGCATGAAGCGCTGATCATCAACCCCTACCACATCGAGCAGGGCGCCGACGCCCTGTACCGCGCCCTCGTGATGCCGCCCGTGGAACAGCGCGAGCGCATGAAAAGCATGCGGGCGCGAGTCAAACATTTCAATGTCTACCGCTGGGCCGGGCGCATGCTGCTGGACGCGGCCCGTTTGCGTCAGCGCGACAAGGTCATGACCAAGATCGACGCCCACAGCCGCATCAAGCGGCGCAAGGGGATGATCTGATGGCAGAATTCCCTGACGATAGCGCGGCCCTGTTGCAACTGCTGGCCGCTCCCGGCAGCGCCGTCTTCCTCGACTTTGACGGCACCCTCGTCGACCTGGCGCCCACGCCCGATGGCGTGCGCCTGGAAGGAGGCGTGGTCGAAGCGCTGGCGCTGCTGGCCGAGCGTCACGGCGGCGCGCTGGCCCTCATTTCCGGCCGTCCCATCACCCAGATCGACGCCATGCTGGCGCCCTTGACCTTGCCGGTTGCCGGCGTGCACGGCGTGGAGCGGCGCGGCGCCGATGGCGCGCTGCATGTGGCGGCCACGCCCGACGTGTCGCCCGTGCTGGCCCGCGCCCGGGCGCTGGCGGCGATATATCCCGGCTTGCTGGTGGAACACAAGCGCGGCGCCGTGGCCCTGCATTACCGGCTGGCGCCCGAACTCGAGCAATTGTGCGTGCACGAAATGACGGCGGCCGTGCAAGCGTGCCCGGGGGTAATGCTGTTGCATGGCAAAATGGTCCTGGAAGCCAAGCCGGCCGCCACTGACAAGGGCGGCGCCATCGCTGCCTTCATGCGTGAGGCGCCATTCGCCGGTTGCCGGCCCGTGTTCGCGGGTGACGACACCACCGACGAGGCAGGCTTTGCCTTTGTTCAACAAGCAGGCGGGCTGGGCGTGAAAGTGGGCAGCGGCCCCAGCGCCGCCACCCTGCGCCTGGCCAGCCCGCGCGCCTTGCGCGCCGCGCTGCTGGCCGCGTCCGTATCCCCTTTCAAGGAGTAGCCGATGACCATATCCACTGAACAAGCTTCTGACACCCCCGGCGGCGTGCCCGCGCAAGCATCCCTCAACTGCGGCGTGGTGGGCAATTGCGCCTTCAGCGCCCTGATCGACCAGGCAGGGCAGGTCGTCTGGTCGTGCCTGCCCCGTTTCGATGGCGACCCGGTCTTCAACGGCCTGCTGGACGCCACGGAAAACGGCAGCGTGTGGGCCATCGACATTGAAAACTTTGCCCGCAGCGAGCAATTCTACGAGCCGAACACGGCTGTGCTGCGCACGCGCCTGTACGATACGGATGGACGGGGCGTGGAAATCACGGATTTCGCGCCCCGATTCCTCAGCCGCGACCGCATGTTCCGCCCGCTGATGCTGATCCGCCGCGTGCGCCCGCTCGACCACGCCGTGCGCATCCGGGTGCGCCTGCGCCCCCGCTACGACTGGGGCAAGCTGGCGCCGCAGATCACGCAGGGCAGCCACCACATCCGCTACGTGGGGCCGGAACAGACCTTGCGCCTGAACACCGATGTGTCGCTCAACTATGTGCTGAGCGAAACGTATTTCGTGCTGGGCGGCACCGCCAACTTCCTGCTGGGCCCCGATGAAACCCTGGCCGGCGGCATCGACGAGACGGCGCGCATCTTCGAAAAGGAAACCATCAATTATTGGCGCACCTACACGCGTCGCCTGGCCGTGCCGCTGGAATGGCAGGACGTGGTCATCCGCGCGGCCATCACGTTAAAACTGTCTTTATATGAAGACACGGGCGCCATCATCGCTGCCATGACGACGAGCATCCCTGAAGCGCCCGGCAGCAGCCGCAACTGGGATTACCGCTATTGCTGGCTGCGCGACGCCTTCTTTGTCGTGCGCGCACTCAATAGTTTGTCCGAGGTGGGCACGATGGAAGAGTATTTGCGCTGGCTGACGAATATCGTCGCCCGCTCGAAGGGCGGCCACATCCAGCCCTTGTACGGCATTGGCCTGGAAGAGCAGTTGCCGGAATCGACGCTCGACCATTTGCCCGGCTACCGCGGCAACGGCCCCGTGCGCGTGGGCAACCAGGCGCAGGAACATTTCCAGCACGATGTCTACGGCAACATCGTCCTGGGCGCGGCGCAAGCGTTTCTTGACCACCGCCTGTTCCACCGGGCCGGCAAGGCCGAGTTTGCCGCACTGGAAGCCGTGGGCGATCAGGCCTTCAGATTGCACGCGGAACCGGACGCGGGCATGTGGGAGTTGCGCACGCGGGCAAGAGTCCACACCTCGTCCATGCTGATGAGCTGGGCCGCCTGCGACCGCCTGGCGAAAGTCGCGCATAAACTGGGCTTGCCGGACCGCGCCGACCACTGGAACAGCCGCGCCGTGCTGATCCGCGAGCGCCTCTTGCGCGAAGCGTGGAGCGAAGAGCGCCAGGCCTTTGCCGAAAGCCTGGGCGGGCGCGACCTCGACGCGTCCGTCCTGCTGATGGCGGAAGTCAACTTCATCGACCCCATGGATCCCCGTTTCATCGCGACAGTCGACGCGCTGGAAGCATCGCTATGCGACGGCCCCTACATGCGCCGCTACGAAGCCCCCGACGACTTCGGCAAGCCCGAGACCGCCTTCAACATCTGCACCTTCTGGCGCATCGACGCGCTGGCGCGCATCGGCAGGAAAGACGAAGCACGCCAAATCTTCGAAACAATGTTAATGGCGCGCAACCACCTGGGCTTGCTGTCGGAAGATACGCATCCCGTGACGGGCGAAATGTGGGGCAATTTCCCGCAGACGTATTCGATGGTGGGCCTCATCAACTGCGCCGTGCGCTTGTCGGCGCCTTGGGATAGCGCGATTTAATCGTACCGTGTCATTACGCGCCAGGTCATCACCCGCCTTGGTGCGCAGGAATACGAAATGCCGAATGGCATCCACACTGATCAATACGAAATATCGAGATGACGACCGAAAACGACATTTTAGCGACAATAAATGACAGCATTTTTCTTGAGACTATTTTCCAGAAAGATACTGACTGGGATGCTGCATTGTGCACCAGGGATTCTGTTGAGTTTGACGGCGCATGGTGTGCCAGCTACGAAAAAGTGACCTCATCTTGTCCAGCTGAAGGCGCCCTGGTGAAGGAGATCAGGGAGGTAGCATTCAAGAAAGTATATCAAGTCACTGAAAATTCCGACCTTGCTGGCTATGTGTCGGACGATATGGGTCTGATTGCGCAGGCATGCCAGAATAAAGTCGAGATCGACTTTATCGACAATCTCTGGAAAACCTATATGCGCGGAGATTTTCCAACTTGAGTTGATACAGGCATGGTCGCGGCGCTTCTGCGACGCCATTTCAGCTGCCAGTTGCGCGCTCGCCACGTCCATACAGGCGGCACTCCGCCGCCAGCGCCAGCAGATTCGGGTCGCGCTCGCGGCTGCTCAGCATCAGCAGGGTGATTTGCTGGTGCGAGCCGTAGCGCGCGTCCAGCGGGATCAGTTCGATGCGCGAGCTGAAGGCGCGCACGCGGCCGGGCAGCAGGCTGTAGCCGATGCCGCCGCTGACGAGGTTGATCAGCGAGAAGATGTCGCCGACCCGCATGGCCGTGTCGGGCACGAATCCCGCCAGGTCAAACGCGTGGTTGAAGCTTTGCGAGGTGACGAAACCCTCGTTGAGGGTGACGAATTTATCGTTGCGCAGCTGCTGCAAGTCCACCGATGCGGCCCCCGCATAGGGCGAGTCTAGCGGCGCGGCCAGGTAGACGTCGTCCTGGAACAGGGGCACGGCCACGAGGCCCGCGTGCTGCTCTTCTTCCTGCACGCCGACGATGATGGCGTCCAAACGTCCATCGGCGAGGCTTTGCAGCAGTTCGCGGTTCGATCCCAGGGTCAGGTCGATGTCAAGACCGGGCCGGCGCAGTTTCAGGGCGATCACGAGTTGCGGGATGCAGTGGAGGGTCAATGAATACAGTGAGCCGATCTTCAGCCGCACGGGATTGATGCCTGACATTTCGCGCACCTTGCGCACGCCTTCCTCGCACTCGGCCAGCGCGCGCCGCGCCGATTCGGCAAAAGTGTAGGCCGCATGCAGCGGGATCAGGCTGCGCCCCTCGCGCTTGAACAGGGGACAGCGCAAGCCGTCTTCCAGCGAGTGCAGGGCGCGGTGCACGCTAACCGTGCTCTGGCCCAGCGCATCGGCCACGCGGGCCAGGTTGTTCAATTCCATAAAGCTGAGAAACACTTCCAGCTTTTTCAGCGTGATTTCTTCGTTGATGGCCATGATCACCGTAATTATCGTGAGTTCATTAACTTCAGGGTAATGAACATGGTAGCAGGTTGATTGTCGCGGCTGCGTTTTCGCTCTATCGTCAGGCTTCGATAGCTCAATTCGGAGGCAAGATGTCAACCGCCACAGCAGCGCCAGGGCAGCGGCAAAAACAATGGGACACGCGGCGCACCGAGAAGCGCCGCCGCCTGGAAGCCGTGCGCCAGTACGCCAGTGGCCCCGTTCTGCAACAGGGCGACATGGTCGCCGTGCTGGAAGCCTTGCTTGCGCCGGGCGACCGCGTCGTCCTCGAAGGCAATAACCAGAAGCAGGCCGATTTCCTCGCCCGCATGTTGACCCAGGTCAACCCCGACAAGATCCACCATCTGCACCTGATCATGCCCAGCGTCAGCCTGCCCGAACACCTGGACCTGTTCGAGCGGGGTATCGCCCGCAAGCTCGATTTTTCGTTTGCCGGCACGCAAAGCCTGCGCATCGCCCAGTTTCTGCAGGATGGCTTGCTGGAAGTGGGCGCCATCCACACGTATATCGAGCTGTATGCGCGCCTGTTCGTCGACCTCACGCCCAACGTCGTCATGGTGGCGGGCTACATGGCCGACCGCCAGGGCAATCTGTACACGGGTCCCAGCACCGAGGACACGCCGACTCTGGTGGAATCGGCCGCCTTCCGCGACGGCATCGTCATCGCCCAGGTGAACCAGATCGTCGACGATGTCAGCGACTTGCCGCGGGTCGACGTGCCCGGCTCGTGGATCGATTTCGTCGTGCAGTCCGACAAACCATTTTTCATCGAGCCGCTGTTTACCCGCGACCCGCGCGTGATCAAGCCCGTGCACGTGCTGATGGCCATGATGGCGATCCGCGGCGTGTATGAAAAACACCAGGTGCAGTCGCTCAATCACGGCATCGGCTTCAATACGGCCGCCATCGAGCTGATTTTGCCCACCTATGGCGAGCAGCTGGGCTTGAAGGGCAAGATTTGCCGCAACTGGGTGCTCAACCCGCATCCGACCCTGATCCCCGCCATCGAGACGGGCTGGGTCGAGAGCGTGCACTGCTTCGGCGCGGAGCTGGGCATGGAAGGCTATGCGGCCGCGCGTCCCGACGTGTTCTTTACGGGCCGCGACGGTTCGATGCGTTCGAACCGCGCCCTGTGCCAGCTGGCGGGCCAGTACGCGGTCGACCTGTTCATCGGCGCCACCCTGCAGATGGATGGCCTGGGCAACTCGTCGACCGTGACGAATGGCCGACTGGCGGGTTTTGGCGGCGCGCCCAATATGGGCCACGATCCGCACGGCCGACGCCATCCGACGCCGGCCTGGCTGGACCTGATCGAGACGGACGACCCGCTGGCGCGCGGCAAGAAGCTGGTGGTGCAGATGGTCGAGACGTTCCAGGATGGCGGCCAGCCGACGATCGTCGAATCGCTCGACGCCGTCGCAGTGGGCCAGGCCAGCGGCATGCCGCTGGCGCCCGTGATGATTTATGGCGACGACGTCACCCACGTGCTGACGGAAGAGGGCATCGCCTACCTGTACAAGGCCCGCTCGCTCGAAGAGCGCAAGGCCATGCTGGCGGCAGTCGCCGGTGTGACGCCCATCGGCCTGCGCCACGACCCGAAGACGACAGCGAAATTGCGCGCCGATGGCCTGATCGCGCTGCCCGAGGATATCGGCGTGCAGCGCGGCGCTGCGAACCGCTCGCTGCTGGCGGCGAAAAGCATCGCCGACCTGGTCGAATGGTCCGACGGCCTGTATCAACCACCCGCCAAATTCAGGAGCTGGTAATGATTGCAATGAGCACAATGATGATAAGGCCAGTGCAGATACGTTCTGCCGCGCTGGGACGGCAAGTGCTGCAGGCGCTGCTCGATGAAGTGACCCTGACACCGAAACCCGGCCTGGTTGATTTGCGCAGCCGTGGCGCCCACACGGACTTGAACTGGGCCCTGATGTGCCATTCGGCCTGCGTGCTGCAGCCCGTGTTTGCCGCCATGGCCGACGCTGGCGCGCAGAGTGAAGATGACGATCTGCTGCGCCAGCGCATCGGCGCCATCGGCCGTGATGGCGAGGCGCTCATGCTGGCGGCCACGGGTGGCGTGAACACGCACCGGGGCGCCATCTGGGCGCTGGGACTCCTGGTGACGGCGGCGGCGCAACAGGGCGCGCGCGGCGCGTCGCTGGCGCCAACAGCCGTGGCGGCGCGGGCCGGCGCGCTGGCGCGTTTGCATGACCGCGGCGCGCCTGGCGAGACAGGCAACAAGGGCGAGCTGGCGTGCCGCCAGTACCAGGTCAATGGCGCACGGGGCCAGGCCCGCGCCGGTTTTCCGCTGGTGACAGGCGCCGGATTGCCGGCCTTGCACGCCTCGCGGGCACGCGGTGACAACGAGACGACGGCGCGCCTGAACGCCTTGCTGGCGATAGTCAGTCAGCTCGATGACACCTGCGTGCTGTCGCGCGGCGGCGAGACGGCCCTACTGGCATTACAGGCAGGGGCGGCGCGCGTGCTGGCGGCCGGCGGCGCGGCCACTGCCGCCGGTACCGAGGCGCTGCTGGCGCTGGAAGCGGTGGCGCTGGCGCGCGGCGTGTCGCCGGGCGGCGCGGCCGATCTGCTGGCGGCCACCCTGTTCCTCGACCGATTGACACAAGGAGAAGCGCATGGAAACGCGTGACTATACATTCCCGGCCGGGCCGCCGGCGTCTAGCCGCGCCCTGGCCGGCGTCGTCGGCTCGGGCGACCTGGAAGTGCTGCTGCAGCCCGGTGACGATGGCGTGACCCGCATCGTCGTCAACACCTCCGTCGATGGCAAGGGCGCCGTGTGGGATGCGCTCCTGCAGCGCGTATTCGGCGGCGAGCCGCTGCCGGCGGCGTGCATCGTCATCAACGATTGCGGCGCCACGCCGGGCGTGGTGCGCATGCGCATCGAGCAAGCCTACGAAGAATTGCAAGCGGGGAGGACGGCATGAGCACATTACAACAACTGCTGGAGCGCGACAGCTTCATCGAACGCGGAGCGCGCAGCCGGGCCAGGGCCTTGCTGGACGCTGGCAGCATGCGCGAACTGCTCGACCCGTTCTGCGGCATCGCTTCGCCCTGGCTGCCGCAACAAGGTGTCACTGCGCAGGCTGACGATGGCGTGGTGGTGGCCAAGGGCCTGTTTGACGGCCAGCCGGCCGTGGTGCTGGCCATCGAAGGCGCCTATCAGGGCGGCAGCATGGGCGAGGTGGGCGGCGCGAAAATCGCCGGCGCGCTGGAACTGGCGGCGCGTGACAACCGCCAGGGCGTGCCGACGCGGGCCGTGATCCTGTTCGAAACAGGCGGCGTGCGCCTGCAGGAAGCCAACCTGGGCCTCGCTGCCATCGCCGACATCCATGCCGCCATCGTCGACCTGCGCCGCTACCAGCCCGTGATCGGCGTCACGGCCGGCACCGTCGGCTGCTACGGCGGCATGTCGATCGCGGCTGGCTTGTGCAGCTATCTGGTCGTCACGCGAGAGGCGCGCCTGGGTCTCAACGGCCCGGCCGTGATCGAGCAGGAGGCGGGCGTGGACGAATTCGACTCGCGCAACAAACCGTTCATCTGGAGTCTGACGGGCGGCGAGCAGCGTTTCAAGAGCGGCCTGGCCGACGCCTATGTTGAAGACGACACGGCGCAGATGCGCGCCACCGTGGCCGCATTGTTCGCACGCGGCGTGCCGGCGCAGCACCGCAGCGATCAGGCGGAAGGCTACCTGACGCGCCTGGCCGACGTCGACGCCAGTGTGCAAGCCACGCCGGAAGCCGTCCGTTTGATCTACAGCAAAGGAGTCGCAGCATGAACGCCATCACCGATACGAGCCGGGGCGCCGTCTGGCTGGCGGCACTCACGAATAACGCTGCGCCGCTGGACGGTTTTCCGCCTTCCGTGCGCGTGGTCGACGCTCCGCTGGCCGGAGAAACTGCGCGCTACCTTGCCGTGCTGCCCGACCCGGACAACCGTTTTACGCGTGCGCGCACGGGTGAAATCGGGCTGGTCGAGGCGTGGCAGCTGGCGCGCGCCGTGCAGCAGGTGGTACTTGAGGACCGTGACCTGGCCGTGAAACGGCCCATCGTCGCCGTCATCGACGTGGCCAGCCAGGCGTATGGTCGGCGCGAGGAAGCGTACGGCATCCACCAGGCGCTGGCCGGCGCGGCGGGGGCGTATGCCGAGGCGCGCCTGGCTGGCCATCCCGTGATCGGCCTGATCGTCGGCAAGGCCATGTCGGGCGCCTTCCTCGCGCACGGCTACCAGGCCAACCGCCTGATCGCGCTCGACGATCCGCAAGTGATGGTGCATGCGATGGGCAAGGCCTCGGCCGCGCGCATCACCCTGCGCACCGTGGCGGCGCTCGAAGCGCTGGCCGCAAGTATCGCGCCGATGGCCTACGACATTGGCAACTACGCCACCCTGGGCCTGCTGTGGCAAACCTTGCAGGTGGCGCAGCCGGACGATCCGTCGGCGCAGGACACGGCCGCCGTCGACGCCTGCCTGCAGGCGGCCCTTAGTGACATCCGCGCCGATCCGCAGCGCGACCTGTCCAGCCGCCTGGGCGCGCCGCACCGCCAGGCGTCGGCAAAAGTCAGGGAGGTGCTGGGGCAGCAGTGGTAGGTGAAACAACAGAGAAGACACCAAGTCATTCCTATTCCTATAACGGAGACAATCATGATCATTTACGGAACTGCATTGCTGGCCTTATGCCACTTGCTCGGCATCTTCCTGGGCGACCTGCTCGGGCAGCTGATGGGCGTCAAGACCAACGTGGGCGGCGTGGGCATCGCCATGCTGCTATTGATCTGCGCCCGGCTCTACATGCAGCGCCGCGCGTGGCTGCCGCAGATGACGGAACGGGGCGTTGAATACTGGGGCGCCATGTATATTCCCGTGGTGGTGGCAATGGCGGCGCAGCAGGATGTGGTGGCGGCGCTGCGCGGCGGGCCGGTGGCCGTGCTGGCCGCCATCGGTTCCGTGCTCGTTTGCGGCGCTGTGATCTCGCTGATTAATCGTATGGAAAGCCCGGCCGCCATCGCCGCCGCCGAAGCCGAGTCGATGTTGATGAAGGAGCACCGTCATGCTTGAGCTCTTTGAAAAAGCCGCCATCCACAATGGCCTGGTGACGGCCTTCGCCTTTGTCGGCCTGATCATGCTGCTGTCGGTGGCGCTGTCGAAGTATCTGACCCTGGGCCGCGTGCACGGTTCGGCCATTGCCATCGTGATCGGCCTGGGCCTCGCTTACTGGGGCGGCGTGCATAGCGGCGGCCACAAGGGCCTGGCCGATTTGTCGCTGTTCGGCGGCATCGGCCTGATGGGCGGCGCCATGCTGCGCGATTTTGCCATCGTCGCCACGGCCTTCGAAGTGCAGGCGACGGAAGCGCGCAAGGCGGGCCTGATCGGCGTCGTGGCGCTGATACTGGGCGTGGTGCTGCCGTTCCTCGTCGGCGCCGGCGTCGCGTACGCGTTTGGCTATTCGGATGCCGTCAGCATGACCACCATCGGCGCCGGCGCCGTCACGTACATCGTCGGCCCCGTCACGGGTGCGGCCATCGGCGCCAGCTCGGACGTCATGGCCCTGAGCATCGCGGCGGGCCTCATCAAGGCCATCCTGGTGATGGTCGGCACGCCCGCCGCGGCGCGCTTTTTGCGCCTGAAAACACCGCGTTCGGCCATGGTCTTCGGCGGCCTGGCCGGCACGGTCAGCGGCGTCTCGGCGGGCCTGGCCGCCACCGACCGCAAACTGGTGCCGTATGGCGCGCTGGTCGCCACCTTTCACACGGGCCTGGGCTGCTTGCTGGGACCGTCCTTGCTGTTCTTTGCCGTCAAGGCGGTGGTCGCCTGATGGAAGCCTGGCGCGCGCATGATTTGCTGTGGCTGGGCGGCTTGCCGGACGACGCATCCTTGCCCGCCTGGGCCGACGCCGCGTGGCTGCGGGCCGCACCGGTGGTGGTGCGGCGCGCCAGCACGGCGCCCGGGCGCATTCCCGTGGGCGTGCGCGGCATGCTGCGCAGCGAGCGGCATGCGTGCGAAGTAGATGCCGCCGCCGTCGTGCGCCGTATGACGCCGGAAGTGCTGGCGCACGCGCCGGAGCCTGCATTTGCCTGCGCTGCGCTCGACGCGTTGCGGCAGGTGGCGCCGCTGCTGGACGCCACTGGCTGGGCCTGGGGCCCGACTGGCGGCGTGGGCTTTGCGCTGGCGAGCAGCTTGCCCGTGCTGCGCGCCGACAGCGACCTCGATCTCGTGCTGCGCATCGCCGCGCCGCCGGACGCCGACCAGGCCGAGGCCCTGCGCGCCATCGCGGCGACCGTCACGGCGTGTCGGCTGGACCTGCAGATCGACACGGGCGTTGGCGGTTTTGCGTATGCCGAGTGGGCGGCGGGGCGGGCCAAGGTCTTGCTGAAAACGGACCGCGGTCCCGTGCTGACGGCCACGCCATGGGAGCTTGCATGAGCGTGTTATTTACCTTTCCCGGCCAGGGCGCCCAGACTCCGGGCATGCTGCATGCGCTGCCGGATGATGGCGTCGTGGCGGCGGCCCTGGCGGAAGCGGCGGACGTGCTGGGCCACGATCCCTTGGCGCTGGACACGGCTGCCGCGCTGGCGTCGACGCGGGCCGTGCAACTGTGCTTGCTGATTGCTGGCGTGGCGATGGCGCGTTCGCTGGTGGCGCGCGGCGCGCGGCCCGACATGGTGGCCGGCTTTTCCATCGGCGAATATGCGGCGGCCGTCGTCGCCGGTGCGCTGGATTTCACCGATGCCGTGCGCCTGGTGGCGCGGCGCGGACAGCTGATGGAGCAGGCGTATCCCACCGGCTACGGCATGGCGGCCATCATCGGGCTTGATCTGGCGCAACTCGAACCGTTGCTGGCGCAAGTGCATGGTGCGGCCACGCCCGTGTATGTCGCCAACCTGAATGCGCCGCGCCAGATCGCCATTGCCGGCAGCGAAGCCGCCCTGCAAGCCGTGATGGCGCTGGCCCTGGCGCATGGCGCCGGCAAGGCCAAGCGCCTGGTTGTCAGCGTGCCGTCGCATTGTCCGTTGATGGAGGCCGCGGCGGACGGCATGGCTGCCGCTATTGAGGGCGTGGTCGTGCGCCGCCCATCGCTCGTCTACCTGAGCAGCAGCGCGGCGCGCGCGCTGTTCGACCCGGCCCGCATCCGCGACAGCCTGGCCGCCAACATGGCGCAGCGCGTGGAGTGGAGCAGTACCGTGCGCCTGGCGTGGGAGCGGGGCGCACGGCTGGCACTGGAAATGCCGCCCGGCAGCGTCCTGACGCGGCTGACGGCGCCCGACTTCACGGACGGCGTGGCCATCTGCTGCGAAGGCAACCGGGGCGACAGCCTGCTGGCGCTGGTACAGCGGGAGCGCAACGGCGCCGTGCCTTAAAGCCTGGCGCTCAATCCAATCTGGAAGCCACGGCCCGGCAAGGGCGCGATGTATTTCAGTGGAGAATTGTGCGGCCGGGCATCGTCATCGAGCAGGTTGGTGCCGCTGATGAACACGTCGAGGCCTGCAAACGGTGAATTCGGCACTTGCAGTGCGCGGCTCACCTGGAAGTTCACCATGGTGTAGCCATCGAGCGGCACTTCCTCGCTGACACTCTTGCCCAGGTATTTCTGCTTGTCGTACCAGGTGCTGGACAGCCTGGCCTTCCAGCCCTGGTTTTCCCACAGCACGTTGGCGCCATAGCGGTTGGTGGGCATGTTGGGCAGGTATGCGCCGTCGTTGTGCGCGCGCAGCTTGTCGGGATTGTCCGCCTTGTTCTTGACCAGGTCGGCGAATGCGGAGAGGTTCACCTTGCCGTAGCTGCCAAGCTGAATCACCTGGGAGGCGTCGATCTCGAATCCCCTGACCGTCGTATCGGTCTGTTTCCAATATTTCAAGGGCAGGCGATTGGCCATCTGGGCACCCGAGTGACCAAGGTAGAGATAGTTCTCGTACTTCATGACGTAGCCCGTTGCCGACATGGCAAAGCCGCGATTGCCGAACAGGGCGGTGAGTTCGGTATTCCGCGCGCGCTCGGCCTTCAAGTCCTGGTTGCCTTCTTCCTGGGTCATGATCGAATAGTGGCGGTTGCTCGCATACAACTCATTGACGTCGGGTGCTCTTTCGGAGGCGGCATAGCGCAGCTTTGCACCGAAAAGCTGGCCAAGTTTGGCCGACGCCCCCAGGCTATAGCTGTTCAGGCTGAACGACTTGTCCTCGAGTTTGGAATTGCTGGCATTCCTCGACGTCTTGAAGCCGCTCTTGCGGATCTCGTGATCGACTTTTTCATGGCGCAAGCCGGCATCGAAGGTGGCCCAGTCGAAGTCCAGGCTTTCCTTCACGAACAAGGCATTGCTGACCGTGCTCGCATCGGGCAGGTAAAGCTGCGGGCCGCTGCCGGTGATTTCCCGGGATTGATGGCTGAGGCCAAGCAAGCCGCTCAAGGGCCCAGCGCGCCGGTGCGCCAGCAGGAGTTCGGCCTGATTGGTGTCGAACTGGTAGTCATTCGCCTTGGCCGTACCGAGACGTTCTCCCGACGCATTGTTCAAGCGGGATACGCGCAGTTGTGCGCTTTCAAGATAGGCAAGGGGATCGCGAAGATGGGCTTCCAGCGCATATTTATCCTGCTGTATCACCACGCCGACGGGCAGTCCCTCATCATAGTTCGCGCCGAACGACTTGTTTTCCATGGAAAAGCCCGGCACGCCATACTCGCTATTCTTGGTGTCGAGGCTGACGGCCACGTAGCCGCGATCGAAAAAGTAGGTGCTGCCGACGGCAAAGTGGGAATTGCTGGCGTAGCTGTTGCCCAGCGTGCCGTGGTAATCGGGGGTCACGTCCTTGTTGATCTTGTTTTGCGCCGTCGACGGCGTACCCGGCACGTAAGCGGGGTTGGCCGGATTGACGTAGGTCTTGCGCTGCCAGACGGATGTCGGCTGATTCGTATAGAAGGAAAAATCACCATCGGCCCAGTCCGGATTTTCCGTCATGAACTGGTCGATAAACGGTTGCGAAGCCTTGTTGTAGATTTGCTGGATCCTCGCTTCTTTCTGGCAACTGTCGGCCAGAAAGGTATTCACGCCGCCCTTCAAGGGAAACAGCTGGCTGTTGCACACGCTGGCCTTGCTGTTGCCCGGAATATCGTAGTGTCCGATCTTCTGGAAGGACATCTGCAGGTTGGTCGAGAAGTGCTTCCCATCGTTGAAGTTCATGCGCAAGCCCTGGGCGCCGGCATCGTTGAAGCCCTTGCGCAGGATCAGTTCCAGGTCCTTCGGCTTGTCTTCCATCTTCCTGGAAATGAGGCCGGAATCGACGTCGACGCTGCCGCCAATCGCATTGCCGCCGAAACGCACGCTATCGGACGATTTGTTGACGGTGACGCTGCGCGCAAACAGGGGATCGAACGGGATGTTGATGTCGCCGCTGAGCGCATTCATGCCGAGGATGGACTGGCCATCTTCGAGAATCTGCACGCGGCTGCCGCTCAGGCTGCGTATCACCGGTGCGCCCGCATTTGGCCCGAAGGCGCTGCTTTGCACGCCCGAGACATGCTCGAGCATGCCGCCCAAGGTCCTGTTCTGGGCTTGCGTATTCTCGACCAGCACGACGCTGTCGATGGTGGAAGGCTTGTCTGCCCGGACTTTGATGGTCTGCAGGGTAACGTCGTCTGCCGCGTAAGCGAGCGGGGCAGTGGACAGCATGGCGGCTGCGAATACGTGATGGCGCATGGGACTCTCTAAAAAGGCGGAATGGGGTGCTGGCGCTGGGCGCAGGCGCAGCGTGAACTTGTAAATGCAATCGAGTTGCAATAATAGCTTGTGCGTAACGCTATTGCAAGTAAACTGCATTTGAGGGGCGGCGCACGAAAAGCGCGCAGCGCAGACGGCCGGCATGTGCCGGCTAGTGGGTAGCAAAGTGTGGAGGTGCGAGGTGCGAAGGCGTTACGCGTTGTGCGTGTGCGGCGCAGGCTGAAGAAGTCCGCCTGCGCCGTTAGGGAATCGTTGCTTCAGCTGACGTTCAATGGCTTCGCGCCTGCAGCCGGCGCGCGCGCCGTTTGCGCTCCCAGATGACGATGCCCGTCACCGACAGCATGGCGACCATGAGGCCCATGAAGGACATCAGAATGCGTCCCGGCAAGCCGAGGATGCGGCCCGAGTGCAGGGGGAATTGCAGTTGCACGAAGACATCGGCGGCCGTGCCTTCCCACGGCTTGTGCTGGCCGATGATGCTGCCGTCCATGCCGTCGATGTACAGGTTCGACAGGCCCATGCCGGCCGCGCCGAACTCGTCGGCTGGGTCGAAGAAGGAGACGTTGTAGAACGAGTAATTGCCGCCATAATAAATGCCGCCGATGGGCGCCGTGATGCCGCGCTGTACGGCCTGCTTTTTGGCGATTTCGACGGCTTGCTCGAAGCCGATCACGGGTGTGATGTAGGTGCCGTAGGGCGCCGGCGTCTGCGTTTCGTACGGTCCCGGCGTGGTGGTGGACACGAGCGACATGACGGGATAAAACACTTCCCGGTACAGGTTCAGCGAGAACGAGGTAAACGCGACGACAATGATGATGAGCCACACCCACAGGCCGCCCGCGCGGTGCAGATCGAAATTGAGTTTGTAGCCGCCGGCTGCCCAGCGCACCACCCACGACGGTTTCCAGCGCTGCCACCAACTGGCGGCGTCGCGGTGGCGTGGCGCCTCGTCCTGCGCGCGCGGGCGCAAACCGCGCGGCGTGGTCAGATACAAGGCCACCATGCTGTCGAGCAGCCAGATCAGGGCCACCGTGCCCATCAGCCAGTAACCCCAGCGGTCCGTGCCCCAGAAGGCGGGCACGTGCAGGCTGTAGTGCAGATGGCGCAGGAACGGCATCAGGCTGCGGCGCGACAGGGAAATGGCCGTCGAATCGCGCTTGCCCGTGATCTGCGCCGTGACGGGATCGATATAGACGGTGTTGTAGTCGAGCACGAACGGCTTGTTCGTGGCCGGGTCGGTCAATGGCCGCACCATGAAGGCGCCTGCATGGCCTTCTTCCAGGCCCAGGGTCATGTAATTGACTTCCACGCGCGGGTCGGCGGCCGCGACTTTTTTCGCCAGCACAAACGGTGGCTGCAGGGGACCGCGGCCCGGCGTGTCCATGATGTCGGCGTTGAGCCATTCGTCCAGTTCGTGGTCCCACGACGTGACGGCACCCGTGAGGCCCGCAACGATGAGGAAGAGGGCGATGGTCAGGCCGGCCCAGCGGTGTATGACAGTCCAGAAAGCGCGCATGCGGTACAAACCTTCAACATGAAACCGGCTTGTTGCCGCCAGCAGGCGCCAAGGCGGCGCACAGGAAGAGCCAAATATGGGCCTGGTACAGGCCTGACATTTTTGATAATGGGAATCGTTCTCATTATCCGCCGTGGCGTGGCGTTTGTCCAGCCCCAATGGTGTTGCCCAAGGTTAAATAGCGCATGCTAAGATGCTAGCAAGAAGTTAATTTACATTCCACATGGAAATATTCAAGGCTGAAGCTGCATGCGCATAGAAGACCGGAACAATGTCCGCATTCGCGAATGCAGCGCTATGCCCCCAAGGCACGCGGCAGCCACCATGGTGTTCATGCATGGCTTTGGCTGCGATCAAACCATGTGGCGTTACCTGGAGCCGCTGTTTCGTCCGCACTACCGCACTGTGCTGTTCGACCTGGTCGGCAGCGGTGCTTCCGACCTGGGTGCCTATGATTTCGATAGCTACGCGCGGCTCGACGCGCATGGCGCCGATTTGCGCCAGGTCATCCACGCCGCCGGTGGCGCTCCCGTGATTTGCGTCGGCCATTCCGTCAGTGCCATGAGCACCTTGCTGGCCACGATCGCCGAGCCGTCGCTGTTCGCCGCGCAAGTCATGCTGGCGCCGTCGCCGTGCTATGTCGACGATGTGGCGGCCGGCTACCGGGGCGGCTTCAGCCGTGCCGATATCGACGACTTGCTCGGTGCCATGGACAGCAATTACCTGGGCTGGTCGGCCGGCATGGCGCCTGCCATCATGGGCGCGCCCGGCCAGCCGGCGCTGGGGCAAGACCTGGTGAACAGCTTTTGCCGCACCGATCCCGTCATCGCCCGGCATTTCGCGCAAGCGACGTTCTTGTCCGACCACCGCGCCGTCTTGCCGCACAACAGCACGCCGGCCCTGATCGTGCAGTGCAGCGACGACTTCATCGCGCCACCTTCCGTGGGCGACTACCTGCGTGAAACGCTGCCGCACAGCAGCCTGCAGGTGCTCGAAAATGTGGGCCATTGCCCGCACATGAGCGTGCCCGATGCCAGCTATCGCGCCATCCGTCACTTTCTCGACGGCCTGCACCTGTAATGCGCGACATGATGCCTTCCTTGCCTGACGCCGATACTTTGTTCCAGCACGCGGCCTGCGGTTTGCTGCTGTGCACGGCCGACGGCACCATCGTGCAGGCGAATGCCACTTTTTGCGGCTGGCTCGGCTATGGCGCAGGGGAGTTGCTCGGGAAAAAGAAACTGCAGGACTTGCTGACCATCGGCGGGCGCGTCTTCCACCAGACGCACTGGCTGCCTTTGATGCAGGTGCAGGGCAGCGTATCGGAAATATTGCTCGACATGCGCCAGCGCCAGGGCCAAGCCATCCCCATGCTGTTCAATGCCGTGCGCCGCGTGCACGAAGGCGTGCGGTATGACGAGATCGCCGTCTTTGTCGCCAGCGACCGGCGCAAGTACGAGCAGCAGTTGCAGCTGGCGCGCAAGGAGGCAGGCGAGCTCAACGAGCAACTGGCGGCCGCCGACCGGCGCAAGGACGAGTTCCTGGCGACCCTGGCGCATGAGCTGCGCAATCCGCTGGCGCCCATGCGCAATGTGCTGGAAGTGTTGCGCCTGGCGCAACTGGACGACCCGCAGCTGCGCTGGGCGCGCGACGTGCTGGGCCGGCAAGTTGGGCACATGACGCACCTGGTCGACGATTTGATGGAAGTGTCGCGCATCACGCAGGGCCGTCTGGAACTGCGCCGCGCCAGCGTGGAACTGGCGCCCGTGGTGGAAGCGGCCCTGCACAGCGTGGCGGAGCTGGCGGTGCAATCCGGCCACAAGGTGCTCGTGGAGCAATGGCCGCAAGCCATCTGGCTCGACGCTGACGCGACGCGCCTGGGCCAGATGATCGCCAACCTGCTGACCAACGCCATCAAGTACACGCCTGCCAACGGCGTCATCGGGCTGGAAGTGGCCTGCACGGACAACGACGTGTACATTCGCGTGCGCGATTCGGGCATCGGCATCGCGCCCGAGCATCTGGACAAGGTGTTCGAGCTGTTTTCGCAGCTGGAACCGGCCCTGTCGCGCGCCCAGGGCGGCCTGGGCATCGGCCTGTCGCTGGTGCGCGGTCTGGCCGAATTGCATGGCGGCAGCATCAGCGCGCACAGCGACGGCGTCGGGCAGGGCAGCACCTTCGCCCTGCGCCTGCCGCTGCCGGCCGTGCCCCTGCAAGCGCCGCCCGAACCCGACCGCCGCCTGCTGGCCGGCACGCGCGAAGGCAAGGTGCTGGTCATCGATGACAGCGCCGACGCAGCCGAAAGCCTGGCGCTGGCGCTCGACATCCTCGGCTATGACGTGCGCACGGCCTACGACGGCACTGCCGGCATGGCGGCGGCACAAGTTTTCATGCCGCAAGTGATACTGCTCGACATCGGGTTGCCGCACATGAATGGCTACGACGTGGCGCGACTGTTGCGTAGTGAACCCTGCGGCAAGGACGCCATTCTCGTGGCCGTCACGGGCTGGGGCCAGGACAGGGACCGCCAGATGGCGTCCGACGCGGGCTTTGATTTGCACCTGACCAAGCCGGTGGATTTTTACGAGCTCGATGCGGTGCTGCAAAAGATGCTGGGGGCGGAGTAAGGATGGCATCAGAAAAATGAAAATCATGGAACAATTGACAGAGTTGGAGATCGCCGTTTTCCAGCTGCGCAAGGGATTTGGCCATGCCGACCGCTGCGTGGACTGGGCCGTCGAACGCCTGCGCCTCGATCAGGAAGGCGACGATCTCGATATCGTGCTGCTGGCCAGCGCCCGGGGCGTTGACGAGGTGCTGCCGCTGGCCGAGGCCATCATCGGACGCTACCGTGGCGACGCGCGCCTGGAGGAACAATTCCTGGCTGGCAAATACATCGTCGAATTGCGTGCCGCCTATCTGGCAGGCCGGGAAAGCGTGCAATCGCTCGACGCCAGTCTGACGCGCCTGTATCCGGCGCTGGGCTATCCCGACTGGCTGGTCATGCTGAGCCGCAATTGCGAGTATGTGACGGACGTGCCCGATTTTGAGCAGCCGTTCGAGCGCGAGTTCGCCTACATCGCCCGTTTGTGGGCTGAGGCAGGCAGCGTCGCCGATTTTGAAAAAACATATTCCCGCGAGACGTCGAACGGGCACGATGTGAGCTGATGCCTGGATGCGCCATGAAGAAAATCGATATCTTTGCCTGTTCCCCCTCCGCCATGCGCGCGTGTGCCAGCTGGACAGATGCGTTTGACTCTTTTCCCGTCACCGGTATTACCTTGCCCGGGGAGCTGGACTTTGTGTCACTTGGGCAATTGTTGACGCAGTCGACAGAACCTGCGCTCCGGCCGGCAGGAATAGCGGGACGCGACCTGTACGTGTTCAGGGATGATATGGCGCACGCGCTCGGGCGGATGGCGGCCGACGAGTTGAGCACCATCGCGGTGGCGTGGTCGACGACGCCACCTTGGGCGGATATGGATATCAATCCCTTTGACCTGGCTGGATTTCTGATGGAGTTGCAGTCGGCCTGGCATCAATCCGTGACACCGGACAAGGCGCTGTTTGCGTGGATCGACGCGTAATGTCGGCATACTCATGGCGGGTGATCGCTATCGTATAATTTGCGCAATTCTTTTCGCTGGGAATAATGTGCAAAACAAGACGATAGGACTCATCGGCGGCATCGGCTGGGCTTCCACCCTGGACTACTACCGCTTGCTCAATGAAATGCTGGTGGCGCGCATCGGGCCCGCGCACAGTGCGCGCATCATGCTGGTCAGCATGGATCAGGCCGATTTCGTCGCGCATGCGGCGCAAGCCGATTCCCGCGCCATCGAGCAATTCCTGGTCACGCAAGGGCAGCGCCTGCAAGGCATGGGCGCGGATTTCTTCCTGCTGTGCGCGAATGGCGCGCACCGTTTCGCACCGGCCGTCGTGCCGCGCATCGGCTTGCCTTTTATCAGTATCGTCGAGGAAACGGCAAAGCGGGTGCGGGAATCAGGCTTGAAGAAAGTCGGCTTGCTGGGCGTCAAGCAAACGATGGCGGGCCGCTTTTATCACGATGCGCTGGAGCAGTTGGGCATCACGACCGTGACGCCCGATGCGGCTGACCAGGAAATTCTTCACGACATCATCTACGCGGAATTGGTGCAGAACCGCTTGACGGACGCCAGCCGGAAGATCTTCTTGGGCGTCATCGAGAAACTGCGGCTGCAAGGCGCGCAGGGCATGATCCTGGGCTGCACGGAAATACCGCTGCTGATCAAGCCCGGCGATGTCGACTTGCCGCTATTTAATACCACGGAGATTCATTGCGAGGCGGCGGTGGCGTTTGCCATCGAAGACTAATGCTTGCGCAGGAGCGGCGCCCGCAAGGGGCGGCCGCTCATTCATCATCAAGCCGGCTGCGCGCCGCTCACATTGCGGCTGCGGTTTTCCACCAGCACGGAAATGCCGAGCACGACGATGCCGCCGCAGGCCAGCATGGCGCCGACCCAGCCCGTCGAGCGCAAGCCCATGCCCATGGCGATGGCGATGCCGCCGGCCCAGGCGCCCAGGGCGTTGGCGATGTTGAAGGCGGAATGGTTGAGGGCGGCAGCCACGGTTTGCGCGTCGCCGGCCACGTCCATCAAACGCGTCTGCACGGCCGGGGCGACAGCGATGCCGGCGCCGATGGCGAACAGGTTGATCGCCGTCAACCAGACGTTGCTGCTCGTATAAGTAAACGCGGCCAGGGCGGCCACGTTCCACAGCAGCACGCCAAAGATGGTCCACAGGCGCGAGCGGTCGGCCAGCCAGCCGCCGATCAGGTTACCCACCGTCATGCCGACGCCGATGATGGCCAGCAAGATGGAAATGACCAGGGGCGACACTTTCGTGATTTCCAGCAAGGTTGGCGTAATAAACGTGTAGACGGCGAACATGCCTCCGAAGCCGATCGCCACCATCAGCAGGGTCAGCCACACTTGCAGGCTGCGGAACACGCCCAGTTCGCGGCGTGGGCTGGAATCGCCGGCGGCCACCATCGGCACGAAGATGCGCACCATCAGCATGGTCAGCAAGCCCAGCGCGGCGACCAGCAAGAAGGCCGAGCGCCAGCCCAGGGTCTGGCCGATATACGTGGCCAGCGGCACGCCAAAGATATTCGCCACGGTCAAGCCCATCAGGACGCGCGCGACAGCCTGGCCCCGCTTGTCCGGTTCGGCCAGGGCGGCCGCTACCAGCGCCGCCACGCCGAAATAGGCGCCGTGGGGGATGCCGGCGACAAAACGGGCGACGACCAGCAAGCCATAATTGGGGGCGATGGCGCTGAGCAAGTTGCCGCCAGCGAACATCAGCATCAGACAGATCAGCATCAGCCGGCGCGGCATGCGCGCCAGGAAGATGGTGATCAGGGGCGCGCCGACAACCACGCCCAGCGCATAGGCGCTGATCATGTGGCTCATCTGCGGCAAGGTCGTGCCCAGGTCGTCGGCCACCACGGGCAGGATGCTCATGGAGGCGAATTCGCCCGTGCCGATGGCGAGGCCGCCGATGGCCAGGGCCAGGTCGGCATAGCCGGCGCCAAAAGGCGCGGTGACGCGCGGAATCAGGGGATCTACGGATGCGTGCATGTTCTTGTTAGTTTGGTAAGGGTGTGACAGGGTGAAGAAGCGTGCTGTGGCTCAGCCGCAGTGGCAGCAATGCGCTACCGGATGCGAAGTGAAGAAAGGCAAGGAGAAGTAGCAGCCCCGGCGTTTCGGGCCAGAAGAGCTGCCCACAGTCAACATTGTAAAAGATTCGGGCAAGTTCTGCCGGGAGGCGGCCAAAATATGCTGCACTGCACATAACAGCGCTTGCGCTTGTTGTTAACGATAACACGGAATCCGCCGGATTCCGCCACAGGCGGGCGAAGATTGCACGGCTGTGGCGGAATTGGTTCGTGCTTGCCGTTTATTCAGACAAGGTTTGTTGCAACGCTTCCAACCCCGCCACATAAATGCCGTGGAACAGCTCCGTCACTTCCTGCTCGCTCACGCCGACAGCGGTGAAGCGGCCGGACCAGGTGACCCGCGCGCCAGCGCTGCCGGCAATCGGGCTCACTTGCAGGGTCGACAGATAATCGCTGGCGGGAAACGGCGCCTGCAGAATCGAATAGCTGTAGCTGCGCGCTGTGTTGTCGTACGCTTCCAGCTGCTCGACGATGACGTCGCCGGCCGGGTTGGCCAGGTGGCGGATGCGCCCCCCGTCGCTGAGCGTGCTGCTGGGAATGTAGGGCAGCCAGTCGGGCAGCGAGTTGAAGCCGCCGATCAGTTGCCACACTTGCGCCGGCGTGGCGGCGATGTCGATCGAGGTAGTGGTGTGTGCCATATGCTTTCCTTATCTATTAGTTGGCGCTGCCAGGCAGCGGTGCGAATGCCGACACCAGCTGTTCGGCGCGCATGTCTTGCCAGAAGGCGGCCGGGATGACGCTGTTCAATGCTTGCTGGTCTTCGGCCAGGCGTTCCGGACGGCTGGCGCCGGGGATCACGGCAGCCACGGCCGGATTGGCCAGGGAAAATTGCAGGGCGGCCGCCTTCACGCTGACGCCATGGCGCGCGGCGATGGCCTTGATGCGTTCCACTTTAGCAATGATTTCGGGCGAGGCTTTCTGGTATTCAAAGTGCGCGCCACCGGCCAGGATGCCCGAGCTGTAGGGGCCGCCCACGACGATGTCGACGTTCTGTTTTGCCGCGGCGGGCATCAGGCGCTGCAGCGCCCGTTCATGGTCGAGCAGGGTGTAGCGGCCGGCCAGCAGGAAGGCGTCCGGCTGCGCTTCGCTTAAATCCAGGGTCAGTTCCAGCGGTTCCACCTTGTTGACACCCACGCCCCAGGCCTTGATGACGCCTTCTTCGCGCAAGCGCGTCAACACGCGGAAGGCGCCCGTGCGGGCTATCTCGAATTGCGCCAGCCAGTTGTCGCCGTGGAAATCCTGGGCGATGTCGTGTACCCAGACGATGTCGAGGTGGTCCGTATCCAGGCGTTTCAAACTGTCTTCGATCGAGCGCAGGGTGGCGTCGGCCGTATAGTCATCGACGATCTTGTTCTTGCGGCCAAATTCGAACAATCCGCCTTTTTCGCCCAGTTCGCGGCTGGCCGGGTCTTCCAGTTCGTCGAGGATCAGGCGGCCGACCTTGGTGCTCAGCACGTATTCGTCGCGGCGGCGCTGCTTCAGGGCGGCGCCCAGGCGCAGTTCGGCCAGGCCGGCGCCGTAGAACGGGGCCGTATCGAAATAGCGGATGCCGCTATCCCAGGCCGCGTCGACGGTCGCCAGCGCTTCTTGCTCGGGAATGTTGCGGAACATATTGCCTAGCGGCGCCGTGCCGAAACCCAGTTTGCCTGTCAGTAAGTGTTTGATCGTCATGGTATTTTTCCTTCAATGAGTGAGTCAGTGAAGACAGAATAGCTGGACAAGTTAAGCCTGTCCAAGACATAATTTGCGCAACTTGAGTCCTTGAGGGTCTGACATGCTCGATATTCGTCAATTGCAATACTTCATCGCCGTCGCCGAGGAAGAACACGTGGGGCGCGCCGCCGAGCGCCTGCACATTTCCCAATCGCCGCTGAGCCGGCAAATCGCCCAGCTCGAAGACAAGCTGGGCCTGACCCTGTTCGAGCGCAGCGCGCAGCGCATCCGCCTGACGCGCGACGGCCATACCTTTCTGGCTGAAGCGCGCGCTTTTATTACGCACGGGAATCGTCTGGAAGCATTGGCGAAACGCCTGGGACGCGGCGATGAAGGCGGCCTGTGCATCGGCTATATCGAAAACGCCATGCATGCGGGCGTGTTGCCGGACGGCTTGCGCAGCCTGCGCGCCACGCGGCCGCAAGTGCACGTTGCCCTGTACAACCTGCATTCGGCCGAGCAGATCGAAGGCTTGCGCCAGCGCAGCCTCGATATCGCGCTGCTGTGCGAACCGCCGCTGCCGAACGACCCGGACCTCGATTGCGCGCAAGTGCTGAGCGACCCCATGCTGCTGGCCTTGCCGGAGACGCACCCGCTGGCGGCCAAGCCCGAGCTGACGCCCGAGGACCTGGCGGGCCAGGAATGGATCGCCGTGCTGCACAAGGAAAGCGCGCTGAAACACGATAATTTCATCGCAGCCTGCGCGCGCGCCGGCTTTACGCCCGATATCCGCATGGAGGCAACGGAGCCGCTGACGGCGCTGGGCCTGGTGGCGGCCGGGCTGGGCATGGCCATGATCCAGCACAGCCTGCGCCAGCACGCGCCAGCCGGCGTCGTCGTGCGCGAACTGCCGTGGTTCAGCTATCGCACGCCCTTGTGGCTGGCCTGGCACAAGGTCAACCTGCGTCCGCTGGTGGGGATTTTTCGGGCAACCTTGCTGGAGCAGGCGGGCGTCGTCGCCTAGATTTTCCTGGCGCGCTTCAGGTGCAAGGGCAGCCACCACCACATGCAAATGATGAGCGCACCCATCAGCACGCAGGCGACGATGCCGGCGACGTGGCCGAACACTTCCGACATCACCAGGTTGGTGCCGAGGATAAACGCCAGGGCCAGGGAAAAGGCGCCGCACATCATGATGCGGTCGGCCACGCGCTTGAAGCGTTCGCGGTCTTGCAGGGGGCGCATGACGCGGTGCTGGATGGCTGGAGCGCTGAGCAGCACCAGGCTGGTCATGGACAGGAAAAACGTCAGCAGGAAGACGATTTTTTCCGCCTGCACGATCTTCGCGAAGCCGCCGTTGAAGGGCAGGATGATGAGGAAGGCCGTCAGCATCTGCGCGCCCGGCAAGAGGATGCGCAATTCGCTGAGCAGGTCGGACAAGTCGCCTTCATCGCCTGGCTGGCCATCTTCATCCTGGTGTTGCGCGTGTGGCATGGGCTTGTCCTCGCAGTGGTGATGGGGCAAGTCTACGCGGCGGTGCCTTGCCTGACTGTGGGCGGGCGCACCTTCCGACGCATTGCGTCAGAACCATTGCGGGTAGCGTTGGCGCAGCCGCCACAAGGGTGTCGAGACGATGGCCGTGGCGCTGTGCGAGGCGTCGTGGCCGCAGTGGCCGCAACTGTGGCGCCGGTGCGGCGCCAGCGCGAAGCTGCCCAGGTCCAGGTGCGGGTGGCCGCAGCGGGCGCAATCGCTGCATGCGAGCGGCGCGCCGGCCTGCAAGGCGGCGGCGAGGGCCAGCGCGGCGGGCGGCGTGATATTCAGTTGCACTATGTCGTGAGGAAACAGGCCGGGCAGGGCGCGGCAGTCGATGGCCAGCGCGACCAGCTCGCGCACCAGCAGGGTGCCGCCGTCATCGGACCGGGCGCGCAGTTGCAGCAAGCCCTCCGGACCCAGGCGCAAGGTGGTGGCGTGGAATTGCATGGGGTCGAACAGTTCCGGATACAGCACATAGCCCATGGGGCTGGCGTGCTGGCGGCAACGCATGGGCTGTGTTGCTTGCCAGCCGGCCAGATCGGCCTGCGTGCCCCAGTAGCACTGGTGCGTGCGGCACCAGTGCCGCGCCGCGCCATTGCGAAATTTTCCAGCGGGCAGCAGATCGCAGACGATGATGGCGTCCAGTCCCGCGCCGGCGCGAAAATGGCCCGTGATGTGGGAGGTGGTGACGGTAAGATGGCCCGTGCTCGCTTGCAGTGGCCAGCAGATGCCGGGCAGGGTCAGCGGCGTTGCCAATGGCGCCTCCGCGCGGCTATCGGCTTGCCAGCCGATAGTGGGCCGGCATGAAAAAACCCGCCGGTTGGGGCGGGCTGTGCTGATGGGGATGCCAAAGGCATGGCCCGGTCTATTCTTCCGTATCGGCCAGGGTAACGATGGCGCGCGCCCACTTCGAGTATTTCAGGTTTGCCAGGTCGCGCACGGTCTTGATATTGAATGCCTGCTTGAGCAGCTCTGCATCTTTTTCGCTCACGCCTTGCAGCGCATCGACGGGGGCATCAGCGATTTCCTTGAACGTCTTTTTTTCGTAAGCCTTGTCTACCGCTTTATTGATGTTCATGTGTTGATACTCCTCAGTAAGTAGGAAAATTAATTCTACACGTTTTTGCGAAGTGTCAATTTACGCTTGCAAGTTGTGCCGAACTAAATATGATGGAGGTGGGCGCCTCGACAGTGAGGCCGTCCGTGCGTTCGCCTTGAGATTGCAATTATAGCATTTTTATTATTCATAGTATAATGATTTCCATGGTGGAGAATGGTCTGCGCCATGCCGGACGCCGCAGTCACGCGGCACGAATCGATAGCGTTCAGGAGAATACGATGAGTTTGCTAGATCAACTTGCAGGACAGGCGATGAGCGCTTTGGGCAATAAAAGTGCGGACGGGGAAGCCCCATCGGGATTGATGGCCAGTGTGATGGACCTGGTTAACCAGCACGGCGGCTTGCCCGGCCTGCTGCAGAAATTCCAGGAAAGCGGCCTGGGCGACCAGGTAGCCAGCTGGATCGGCACCGGCGCCAATGCGCCCGTTTCCGGCGAACAGATCAAGGATGCGCTGGGTAGCGATACGATCACCCAGATCGCTGAAAAAGCCGGCGTCGCCCCGGACGCGGCCTCGGGCGGCCTGGCAGCCTTGCTGCCCCAGCTGATCGACAAGCTGACGCCGGACGGTCAGGTACCGGAAGGCAATGACCTCGTCAGCCAGGGTTTGAATATGCTCAAGGGCAAGATCTTCGGTTGATTCCTTGGTCCTGAAAATGAAAAACCTCGCAGCGATGCGAGGTTTTTTTGTTTTCAGGCGGCGGCCATTATTCCCAGGCGCTGCGCCATATACGCCGGTTCGCTGGTCAGCCGCGCCGTACTCCCCTCCACCAGATAGGAACAATAGCGGCGCCGCTCGGCGCTGCCGCCGCGCCGTTCCATCAGTTCGCCCAGCATGGCGACGGCGTCGGTGGCCATCTTTTGCACGGGCTGGCGCAGGGTGGTGATGTCGTAGCTGAGCCAGCCCGACGCTTCCAGCGCGTCGAAACCGGCCACCGACATTTGCAACGGCACCTGGATGCCCATCTGGTGGCGCGCCGTGTCCAGGCAGCCGATGGCCATGATGTCGTTGCCGCAAATGACGGCGTCCGGCACGCGGCCCAGGCGGTCGATGACCTTGCGCAAGCCCCGTCCGCCGCTGGCGTAATCGTAGTTGCCGCTGACGACGATGGGCGCGGGCAAGCCCAGGGTCAGCAAACGGTCGAGCATGCCGGCCTTGCGTTCCTGCGCGACGGCCGAGTCGCCGGGGCCGTCGATGATGGCGAACTGGCGGTGGCCCGCCTCGGCCAGGCGCGAGACGAGCAGGCGCGCCGCTTCACCCTGGTCGCACAGCACGGCGTGCACGGCGTGCTCGCGCGGGCTGCGGTTGAACAGCACCAGCGGCACGTCGCGCCGGCCGAATTCGGCCATCTGCTCGTCCGACAGGCAGGCGGCCACGACGGCGCCGTCGACCTGGTATTGCCACACATCGCACAAGACCTTGCCGATGTCCGCTTCGCGCTCCAGGGTAAACAGTAACAGGCGCTTGCCCTGGCGGGAGATTTGCTGGCTTAGGTCGGACAAGACTTGCGGATAGTACAGATTGGCCAGGTTGGAAATGATGACGGCCACCAGGTTCGAGCGCCGCGTGATCAGGCTGCGCGCGGCCGCGTTGGGGATGTAGTCGAGGCTGATGGCCGCCTGCATGACCTTGGCGTGGGTGGCTTGTGAGATGCTGGCGCCCGGCTTGAAGCAGCGCGACACGGCCGATTGCGACACGCCGGCCAGCAGGGCCACGTCATACGAGGTCACGCGCCGTCCGGCGCCGGGTATGGCGCGGCTGGCGGTGCTGGGTGTCCGGGCTACAGTATTCTTTTTTCGCATATTGGTCTGGCAAGCAACCTGTCTCAAAGTATTCCTGCAGGCCCGGCCGCTTGTGGCGGCCTGGGCGGGCAGAATGAGCATAGCGTAAAAGATTGCCGCATGGCAAGACTGTTTTCTTGTTCATGTTGCAAAAAATATGACTGAATGGCAAGTGGCCGATGGGCTGGCACGCCAGGGTGGCGATCTCCGGCAGCACGTCCGCGCCGCTGGCATCCTGGCCTGCGGCTGAACTCAGGCGCAGGTCGCTGCCGGCCAGGGCAGACGCCTGCGTGGCGGCGGCCCCCAGCGCACTGACGGACACGGCATCCTTGTCTTGTCTTGTCTTGTCCGTCACGGCATCGACGCTGCCGAGGATGCCGGAATCGGCGGCAAAGGAAATCTTTGCATTTGGCAAGGCCAGCTTGCCGCCATCGTTGACAGCGCGCAGCCGGCGCAGAGGGTTGGGGGGCACGATCGGTCTCCGGGAGCTGGCCGAGTTGCTCGGCGTTACTCCCAAGAGTAGCTTTTACGCGCGGCCAGTACTTGATGCAAAGCAATCTTGTGATATCGGCCGGGCTGAATGGTTTTACTGGTGCAATGGCCTGCTTTCTGATAACATAACGCCCCTTTATTCAGGGAAGGGTCGACATGGCCAATGCTTGCGGCGTCGATTTCGGCACGTCAAATTCCACGGTAGGCTGGGCACGTCCCGGGCAGAGCACCATGCTCGGCCTGGAAGATGGCAAGACGACCTTACCGTCCGTCGTCTTCTTCAATGCGGAAGACGAGGAAGTCAGTTTTGGCCGCGCGGCGCTGGCCGGCTATCTGGCCGGTTACGAGGGCCGCCTGATGCGCTCGCTGAAAAGCTTGCTGGGCACGAGTCTCATCGATGGCCAGACGGAAGTCGGTGGGCGTGCCTTGCCATTTCGCATGTTGCTGGCCCAATTCATTGGTGAAGTGAAACGCCGCGCCGAGCAGTCCGCCGGCCGCGAATTCTCGTCCGCCGTGTTCGGCCGTCCCGTCTTCTTTATCGATGACAATGCGCAAGCCGACCAGCTGGCGCAGGACACCTTGGCCGAAGTGGCCCGCTCCGTCGGCTTCAAGGATGTCGCCTTCCAGTTCGAACCGATTGCCGCCGCCTTCGACTACGAGTCGCAAATCGACAAGGAAGAACTGGTGCTGATCGCCGACATCGGCGGCGGTACCTCCGACTTTTCGCTGGTCCGTTTGTCGCCCGAGCGCGCGAAAAAGACCGAGCGGCGTGACGACATCCTCGCCACCGGCGGCGTGCACATCGGTGGCACGGATTTCGATAAATACCTGAGCCTGTCTTCCGTCATGCCTTTGCTCGGCTATGGCAGCCGCCTACACAACAATAGCGAAGTGCCGTCCAGCTATTATTTCAACCTGGCTACCTGGCACACGATCAACCTGGCGTACACGAAGAAGATATGGGTGCAGCTGGCCGACGTGTGCCGCGATGCGCGTGAGCAAGACAAGATGGGGCGCTTGCAAAAGCTGATCGACGAGCGCGCCGGCCACTGGCTGGCCATGAAAGTGGAAGAGGGCAAAATCGCCCTGTCCGACTCGGCCGAAGTGCAGCTGGAGCTGGACCGCCTGTCGCCCGCGCAAAGCCTGTTGCTCAAACGTACGCAATTTGATGAAGCCATCGGCCACCTGTGCGGTTCCGTGGAAGAAACCGTGCTGCGCCTGCTGCGCGATGCGGGCGTGGCGCCGGATGCTGTCGACACCGTGTTCTTCACGGGCGGCTCGAGCGGCGTGCGCTTGCTGCGCGAAAAGATCGCCGCCCTGGTGCCGGCCGCGCGCAAGGTCGAGGGTGACCTGTTCGGCAGTATCGGTGCGGGACTCGCGCTGGACGCCGTGCGCAAGTTCGGCTAAGCTGGCCCACCGCAGCATCGCAGAAAGAGCCTGACTTCATGAATGTGTTTGACAAACCGATCGTCATGATCGACTTCGAGACGACCGGATTGTCTCCCGACATGGGCGACCGCATCACGGAAGTGGCGGCGCTGCGCATCGAGGGCGGGCGGATCACGGACCGCTATGTGACCCTGATCAACTGCAATGCGCGCATCCCCTCGTTCATCACGGGCTTGACGGGCATCACGCAGGCCATGGTGGACAAGGCGCCGCCCGTGGCCGAGGTGGTGCCGCAGTTGCTGGATTTTATTGGCAGCGATGCCTTGTCGGCGCACAATGCCAGCTTCGATGAAAAATTCCTGCGCGCGGAAAGCGCCAGGCTGAACCTGGCACCGGCGCACCAGTCGCTCGTGTGTTCCTTGAAACTGTCGCGCCGCGTGTTTCCCGGCATGGCCAGCTACAAGCTGGGCTTGCTGTCGAGCCAGCTGGGCATCGCCTTCAAGAGCGCCGCCCACAGGGCCGAGTCCGATGCGGAAGTGGCGGCGCAAGTGCTGATCCATATCGGCCGCCATTTGCGCAGCAGCTATGGCATCGCCGATGTCGATGCGGATTTGCTCGTGTCGCTGAACAAGCTGGCCGCCGCCAAGGTGCCGCAATTCCTGCAAAAACACCCATCACGCCGCTGACCGCCGTTTCCCCTCTAAGCGGGCTCATCAAAACGATATAATTTTGTTATTTCGTTTGAGCCTGCTCAAGTCCTTCCCCCGCATCGAATTTAAAATTTAAGCAACACACGATTTCGCCGCCCTGGGCCGCCGTTTTGCGCGTGCTGCCGGCAAGCGCAATGTGGATGGGGGCGCACATGGACAAGCACCATACTGCCAGAGATAGCCACGAAGCGTATATCTGGTTCCGCACGGCTGCCGAGCAGGGCAATGCCTATGCCCAGTTCAACCTGGGCCTGATGTACAAGAAGGGTGAAGGCGTGGCGCAGGACGATGCGCGTGCCTTTGTCTGGCTGCGCCTGGCCGCGCTGCAAGGGCTGGCTTTCGCGCAGAATCACCTGGGTGCCCTGTATTACCATGGCCGCGGCGTGGCACAGAGCGACGAGGACGCCGTGCTGTGGTTTCGCCGCGCGGCCGCTCAGGGCGATGCCTCGGCCCAGCAAAACCTGGGACAGATGTACCGCAAGGGACGCGGCGTGCTGCAGAGCGACGAGCTGGCCCTGGCGTGGTTTTACCGCGCTTCCGAGCAGGGCGTGGCCAGTGCGCAATCGTTGCTGGGCGAAGCCTATGCGCAAGGGCTGGGCGCGAAAAAGAACGATGCGCTGGCCCTGGCCTGGTTCCGCAAGGCCGCCTTGCAGGGCGATGCGCAGGCGCAGCTGAACCTGGGGCTCGTCTACAAGCGGGGCCAGGGCGTGGCGCAAAGCGATGCGCAGGCGCTGGCCTGGTTCCGTCAGGCCGCCGCCCAAGGCCTGGCCGTGGCGCAGCGGCAACTTGGCGTGGCGTATGCGGAAGGCCTGGGCGTGGCGCCCGACCAGCTGCGCGCCTACGCCTGGCTGCAGCGGGCGGCCGAGCAGGATGACGCCGACGCCCAGTTCAACCTGGGCCTGATGCTGGCGCGTGGCCAGGGCGTGGACAAGGATGAGGCGCGCGCGGTCATTTGGTACCGGCGTGCCGCCATGCAAGGCCATTGCATGGCGCAATACAATCTGGGCGGCATGTTTGCGGGCGGACGCGGCGTCGTCCGCGACCTGCGCCAGGCGCTGGATTGGTATGCCAGGGCGGCGGCCCAGGGCGCCTCGAATGCGCAGTTCAACCTGGGCGTGATGTATGCCAATGGCCAGGGCGTCGAACGCGACGAGGTGTGCGCCGTGCGCTGGTACCGCACGGCGGCCGAGCAGGGCGATGCCAGTGCGCAAAACAACCTGGGCGTCATGTATGCGAACGGTCATGGTGTGCATCAAGACGATGGCCTGGCCGTGCAATGGTATGCGCGCGCGGCCGGCCAGGGTCATGCGCTGGCGCAATACAACCTGGGCGGCATGTACAACAGCGGGCGCGGCGTGGAGAAGGATCCCGTTTGCGGCTACATGTGGCTGGCGCTGGCGGCTGAGGGCGGCGATAGCGGGGCGGCCAGGGCGCGGGAAGCGGCTGCCGCCAGGCTGGAGCCGGCGCAGCTGCAAGAGGCGCAGCAGCGCATGCGGCAATGGCACCAGGTGCGCTTTCCACCGCGGCCGCCGCGCGACTGAAGCGTGGGCTGTGCACGTGGACGCGCGCTGCATGCGATAATTGCTGGCAGGCATGTCGCGAAGGCGGCATGGTTTTCGGCACAGTGAAAGGTGGAACATGGTAAGGCAGGCAGGCGAGGATGCATCCGAGCAAAAAGTCATCGACGACATCGCCACGCATGGCTGGCATGGCGTCCACATCAGTGCCGATGAGGAAGGTCCCGGCTATGCTTTTACCATAGGCGCTTGCCACAGCTTTGGCCAGCCTGAATTTCTCATCATGGGCTTGCCGCGCGCCATGGCCCACCAGATACTCGATGTGGCGCTGGACGCCGCGCGCAGCGGCGCCATCACGGATTTCACGGCTACCACGGACGTCTTGCTGGAAGGCCATCAGTGCGCCTTCGTGCGCGTGCCCGTGGAGCAGTATCGCAACTATGTCGGCTATGCGCGCTGGTATTACCAGGGCGATGATTTTATCTTGTACCAGATCGTCTGGCCGTCGCGCGATGGCCATTTTCCGTGGCAGGCGCAAGCCAGTGCGCAGTACGTGGAGAGCCAGCCCCTGCTGGGATCGGCGCCGCTGGCGGCATGACGAGTATTGTGACCGGCACGGCCACCGTGTGCGTGTTCGACCCGGCGCTCCTGCGCCACAAGCTGGAAGAGGACTGCGACTGGTGGAGCCTCCCCAGCGCGGAACTGGCGGCCGTGAATGCGGGGCAGGTGGCGTTTTTCAACGTTGGCGGCGACGGCGCGTATGACATTGCCTTGCACGCCGAACTTGCCGAGCCACAGGTAGTCGTGCATCTGACGATCGCCTCGGGCCGCGTCTTCATCGGCGCCGGGGAAGACGTCACGGGCGGCGGCCTGGAACCGGACACGGCCTACGGCGGCCTGTTCGTGGACGTGCCCGCAGGCAGCTACCGCGTGCAGGCGCGCCGCGATGGCGCGCGCATCAGCCTGGCATTCGTGCCCGATGCGCGCGGCAGCAATGCGTTTGGCGACCTCGTACGCATCTGATTCCGTTGAGCTTCTTGCTATTGCCCCTGGCTACGCATCCATGCGGGCCGCGCCCGCGCCTTGCCGTCGGTCCAGGAACAGGCTGTTGCCATGGATTTTCTTTGCCTGTTTCTTTGCTTCGGCCGCCTGCGTGGCAATTTGATGGTGCGTGTAGTACTGGTGCGCCTCGACCTTGATGACGCCCAGCGACAGGCTGATCAACGAATAAAACACTTTCTTGCCTTGCCGGTCTTCGCTGATGTAGCCGCCCCGTTCGCAGTCGCCCGTGCTGTAATAGGCGAGGATGGCGGCAGCGAAGTCGTCCAGCATGGCCTGGCAGCGCGTTTCCCAGTCTTCGCTCTGGAACAGGATCATGAAATCGTCGCCGCCGATGTGGCCGATGAAGTCGCGGTTCGGGTCGCAATGGCTGCTGAGGATTTCTCCCGTCAGCTGGATCACGTCGTCGCCCTTGCGGTAGCCGTACACATCGTTGAAGGGCTTGAAGTGGTCGAGGTCGCAATAGCAGACCCAGAAGCGGCTGCCGCTGTGCAATAAGCGGTCGATATGTTCGTTGATGGGCACGTTGCCGGGCAGTTGCGTCAGCGGGTTGGCGTAGCGGGCTGCATTGATCTGCATCTGCGTGATTTCGCGCATCAGGTCGTGTCCCGTGCCCATGCCCAGGTAGCGGCCGTGCTCGGTGATGATGAAACCGTTGAACAGGTGGTGGGCATCCGATTGCACCATGGTGTAGCTGAGTTCCTGCAAGCTCGTCTCGTGGTCGGCGATCAGGGGTGTGGCATCCATGAACAGGCTGCAGGATTTCTTGCCATACAGTTCGCGCTGGTAGGGGCGGGCGAAGTGGTCGATCATTTCGAAGCGGCTGATCAGTCCCAGCGGCATGCCGTCGTCGACGACGGGGATGATCATCAGCTTCGGGTCTTTCAGGAAAATATCGTACACCTCGTTATTGTTTTTCTCGGGCGACACGGCCGCCACCCGGTGCAGCAGCTTGCGGATGCTGGCGCCGTTCTTTTCCAGGCTGCTGCGCTGCGGATACACGGCCACGCCGTTGCGCCCCAGCGCCTGCACCACTTCGGCCGGCAGGGCGCGCGCCGGCACCGAGTTGGGCCGGCCCAGGTGATAGCCTTGTCCGAACGCTACGCCCAGGTCGCGCAAGACCAGCAATTCCGTCTGCGCCTCGATGCCCTCGGCGATCACCAGGGTGCCCGATTTTTCCGCGATTTCCTGGATCGAGCGCACGAACTGCAGTTTCACGGGGTCGTTATTGATGCCCTGGATGAAATGCATGTCGATTTTCACGTATTCCGGACGCAGTTCCGACCACAGGCGCAGACTGGAAAAGCCTTCGCCCAGATCGTCGATGGCGATCTGGAAACCCATGTTGCGGTAGTGCAGCACCGCTTCGCGCATCAGCTCGTAATCATACGTGGGCTGGTTTTCCGTCAGCTCGATGATGACGCGGTCCGGATTGATGCCGATATGTTCGATGTATTCCAGGGTTTCGCCATGGCGCGCATTGCGCAGCAACAGGCATTCGGGGCTGACGTTGAGGAATAATTTTCCGGGCAGCTGCAGCTCTGCAAAGCGTTCGAGCACCACTTGCCGGCACAGGTGTTCCACTTCCAGGGTCAGGTCATGCGCGCGCGCCACCTTGAACAGATTCATCGGCGCATGCAGGGGGCTGTCGGACGGCCCCCGTATCAAGCCTTCGTAGCCGATGATGTCGCCGCTGTGCATGTGGATGATGGGCTGGAACAGCGCGCTGAGCTTGCGGCCCGCCAGGATCTCGTGCAAGGCATCCGTCCCTTCGATGCCCATGGATACCGATGGCGGCTTCAGGTAAGCCACGTTCGATGGCACCGCGCCGGGCGGCGCGGCGGTGGCGGTGGGGAGGGCGAGAGTGTGCATAGGCGGACGTGACGGCACGGCCTCTGGACGGGCCATGAACATGTTGCCGATGGTAAAGAAGAATTATGACGGCTTGATGAAACGACTTTGCTTTTGATAATGTTTCTTACATGAACGTCAGTTTGCCGATTCCGGCGAAAGCGAGATTTATCACGCCAATTTACGTGAATTACCCAAACAAAAGACGGCAAATCCACCGGATAACTGTGCTTTAAAAGTGGCAATCCGCGCTATGATTTCTCTTGGCGAAAGTCAACATAGGCTGCCGCAGAGTTTGCTTGAGCGGTATGCTTTCCCCGACATCCAACAATGAGACGACAACCCATGCAATTACGTAGTGCAACCCTCATATTCAGCTTGATGACCGCTTTCGGCGGCAATGCCCTGGCGCAAAGCGCCGCGATGCCATCGTGCCCGGCTGGCGACGGCGCTGCCGTGACGTATCCGGTCAGCAAAAAAGTCGACCAGCAAGACAGCTATTTCGGCACCACCATTGCCGACCCGTACCGCTGGCTGGAAGATGCCAACAGCGCGGAAACGGGCGAGTGGGTCACGGCGCAAAACAAGCTGACGCAGTCGTATCTGGGCACCATCCCCGAGCGCGCCGCGATCAAGCAGCGCCTGACCAAGCTGTGGAACTATGAGCGTTTCTCTACGCCAACGAAGCAGGGCGGCCGTTACTTCTACAGCCGCAATGACGGCTTGCAGAACCAGGCCGTGCTGTACACGGTGAAAAAACTGACGGACGAGCCACGCCTGCTGCTGGACCCGAACACCCTGTCGACGGATGGCACGGTGGCGCTGGCCGGCACTTCGATCAGCCCGAATGGCAAGTACCTGGCGTATGCCACGTCCGCTTCCGGTTCCGACTGGAATGAGTGGAAAGTGCGCGACATCGAATCGGGCAAGGATTTGACGGACCATATCCAGTGGGCCAAGTTCTCCGGCGCTTCGTGGACCAAGGATAATACCGGTTTCTTCTACAGCCGCTATGACGCGCCGAACGAAGCCACCAAGCTGGCCGATATCAATTACTTCCAGAAATTGTATTTCCACAAGATCGGCACGCCGCAAAGCGATGACGTACTGGTCTTTGACCGTCCCGACCAGAAGGAATGGGCGTTTGGCGGCAGCACCGTCAGCGACGACGGCAATTACCTGATCATCACGGCCACGCAGGGGACGGAACGCAAGAACCGCATCTTCTACAAGGACTTGCGCCAGAAGAACGCCAAGGTCGTGGGCTTGCTGGAAGCGTTCGATGCGTCGTACTCGTTCATCGACAATGACGGCCCCGTGTTCTTCTTCAAGACGGATAACAAGGCGCCAAAATCGCGCGTGATCGCCATCGATACGCGTAAACCGCTGCCCTCCGACTGGAAGGAAATCGTGCCGCAAAGCGCGGAAACCCTCGTTGCCGTCAACCTGATCAACAACCAGCTGGTGCTCGACTATTTGAAAGATGCGCAAACGCAAATCAAGATCGTCGACCTGAAGGGCAAGCTGGTGCGCGAAGTGGCCTTGCCAGGCATCGGTTCGGCAGGCGGCTTTGCCGGCAAGCGTGGCGACACGGAAACGTTCTACTCGTTTACCAGCTTCACGACGCCAGCGACCATCTACCGCTACGACATGAAATCGGGCAAGAGCAGCGTGTACCGCCAGCCGAAGGTCGATTTCGACCCGAACGCCTTTGAAACGCGCCAGCAATTCTTTACCAGCCGCGACGGCACCAAGGTACCGATGTTCATCGTCTCGAAAAAAGGCATGAAGCTGGACGGCACGAACCCGACCTATCTGTACGGTTATGGCGGTTTCAATATTTCGCTGACGCCTAGCTTCTCCGTGGCGAATCTTGCCTGGGTGGAAATGGGCGGTGTCTACGTGATGGCCAACCTGCGCGGCGGCGGGGAATACGGCGAAGCATGGCACCAGGCTGGCACCAAGCTGAACAAGCAAAACGTCTTCGACGATTTCATTGGCGCGGCGCAATGGCTGGTGGACAACAAGGTCACCTCGCCATCCAAGCTGGCGATCGGCGGCGGCAGCAATGGCGGCCTGCTGGTCGGCGCGGCCATGACGCAGCGTCCCGACCTGTTCGCCGCGGCGATTCCGCAAGTGGGCGTGCTCGACATGTTGCGCTTCCACAAGTTCACCGTGGGCTGGGGCTGGGTGCCTGACTACGGTTCGTCGGACGATGCCGAGCAGTTCAAGGCGCTGGTGAAATACTCGCCGCTGCACAACCTGAAGGCGGGCGGCTGCTATCCGGCCACCATGATCACGACGGCCGACCACGACGACCGCGTCGTGCCTGCCCACAGCTTCAAGTTCGCTGCAGCTGCCCAGGCAGCGCAAGGCGGCGCGGCGCCCGTGCTGATCCGTATCGACAGCAAGGCTGGCCATGGCGCCGGCAAGCCGACGACCAAGCAGATCGAAGAAGTGGCGGACCGTTGGGGCTTCCTCAGCCGTTCGCTGAAGATGACGCCGGTTACTGTGCCTGAACCGGCCAAGGTGGCGGCGCAGTAAATCAGCGCAGTAATTCGGTAGTTGTTATAAAGTAAAAGGCGCGGGCGCAGTTGGCCCGCGCTTTTTTACGTCCGCTGCACAGGCGCGATGCGCGCCAGCACGCCGTTTTCAAACGTGGACTGAAACGGCAAATCCTTGCGCTGCGCATAGCCGATATAGCAGTCGCACTTGAAGCGGGGGCAGCGGCGTTCCTGCAGCATGTCCGCCAGCTCGTCCTCGTACAGATTCCCCAGCCGTTCGGGCACGAAGTGGCAGCGCGCCAGTTCGCCATCGCCATCGACGGACAGCGACGCTTCGCCCGCCAGGCACGGTTTATTGCGCGAGGGCGACGGGCGGCGGTTTTGCGCGAACCACGGGTCGACGCCGTCCAGCCAGACCAGGTCTTCCACACTGTAATAGCCGGGACCACGCCGGTCATACGCGTTCAGCCACAGGTAGACGTGGGCCGGCAGGGCCGCGCGCAGGGCGCGGATGGCATCCAGGTGTTCGTTCATCGCCACGACGCCGACGGAATAGCGCACGCCCATGGCGTCCAGGCGCGCGCAGCGTTCGAGAAAGCGGGCAAGGGTCGTCTGGTCCGGGTGATAGGTGCACCACAGGCCGATTTTTTCCAGGCCGTCCATCCCTTGCAGCCAGTTCAAGGGGCCGGACAGATTTGTCTGCAGCGCCACCTGGCGCACGTGCGGCAAGGCTGCCAGGGTTTGCATGGTCGTACGGTAGTGGCGCCGCACCAGCGCTTCGCCCCACGGCGTGAACAGGATGCTGATGTCCCGCTTTTGTGCCGCCACCCAGCTGGTAAAACGCGCCACTTCGCGCGCATCGCGGGCCAGCGCGGCGCGGCTGTCGCGCTTCTTGGCGAACGGGCAGTAGCCGCAGGCGTAATTGCAGCTTGCCAAGGTGCCCCGGTACAGCAGGGACAGCGTTTCTGCCGGCGCTGTCAGCACGCCTGGCCGCCTTCGGCCATCAGCGCGCGCACCGTCTCGGAGGCCAGCCACGGGCCGATGGTGTCGGCGTAGCTGTAGCCCCTGTCATTCAGGCGCAGCAGCGGGCCGTTTTCTTCCACCAGAGCCAAGGCGTGCAGCTCGGCCAGCTGCGGCAAGTCCTGTTCGCAGCGGCTGCCGAAGCGCGCCGTGTAGGCGTCGCGGTCCAGGCCCGGTTCCGTCAGCAGCGACTGGATCACGTAGCGCCGGCGCTGTTCTTCGTCATCGAGCTGGTAGCCGTGTTCGGCCTGCGCGAAGCGCGCCTCGTCCAGCGCCAGGTAGTTGTCGATGATGCCGATGGTTTCAGTTCTCGCCACCGCGTATTCGCTCGAATAATGCAGGTTGGCCGTGTAGGAGCGGGCGCCCGCGCCCAGGCCCACCATGCCGTCATTCTGGCAGCAGTACGAAGGACCGTTTTGTTCCGGCGCATGGGGCGCGCGGAACATGCGCATCGATACCTGCTCATAGCCTTGCGCGCGCAGATGGTCGCGCGCGGCCGCGTACAGGGCCAGGCGGCTGTCGCCGTCGCGCGCCAGCATGATGGGGTTGAGCGTTTCGGCTCCCTGGCGGCGCGCCACCTTGCCGAGACCCGTCTGCTCGCGCACGTACAGCGGATACAGGTAGATTTCTTCGGGCCGGAAGGCCAGCGCGCTGTCGATGGAGGCGAGCAGGCTGGCCACGGTTTGACCTGCGATGCCGTAGATCAGGTCCAGGTTCAGGGTGGGAAAGCCGGCCGCGCGTATCAGGCCGATGGCGTGATGCACGGTGGCGTTTTGCTGGGGGCGGGCCAGCGCGCGCATTTCGCCGGCGGCAAAGCTCTGGATGCCCAGGCTGACCCGGTCGATGCCGTGCGCGCGGCAGACGGCAAGCCGTTCCGCCGTGATGGTTTCGGGCGAGGCTTCGATGCCGGCCGGCGTGGCTTGCAGGTCGATGCCGAGGATGTCGCGCGCGCCGCACAGCAGGGTATCGAGCTGCGCCGGCGACAAATAAGTGGGCGTGCCGCCGCCCAGCGCGAAGCGGGCAAAGCGCCGTTCGCCCAGCGCGCCGTTGAGCGCGCGCATCTGCACCAGCACTTGCTGCACGTAGCGCTCGACCATGTCTGCACTCGGGCGTGCCATGGCGAACAGGTTGCAAAAGCCGCAGCGCATTTCGCAAAACGGAATATGGATATACGCGAACAGGGCGGCGCGGTCTTGCCGCGCCCACAGGGGCGCCAGCGGCGCCGCCTGCGGCAAGGCGCGGTAGGCCGCCTTGTGCGGATACGAATACGAATACGCCTGGTAGGGCGTGTGGCGCATGCGCTGCGCCAGGGTGCCAGGTTGTTCGGAAGGGTTCACGATGGGGACTCCTGGGAAATGGTATCGATATCGGGGGCGATGAAGAAATGCGCATACGGCACGTTCCACACGCTGTCGTGGGCCACTCTATGGCCACGGTAGCCGTCTTCGCCATAGGCGCTGCCGTGGTCCGAGCAGACGATGGCAAACGTGGGCGCGCGCGCGGCGCAGGCGGCAAACAGGGGCGCCAATGCGCCATCCACATAGCGCAGGGCTGCCGCATGGCTTTCCAGGCAGTCGGCGCGGCAGCCGGGCAGGTAGGCGCGGTTCGGCGTGTGCAGGGCGGCCACGTTGATGAACAAGAAGGTGCGCTGGTCGCCGTCCGCCAGGCGCTCGACGGCCAGCGCCACCTGCTTTTGCGTCGAATGGCGGCTGGCCACGCCCATGCCGGCGCTCCAGTGGCTTTCCTGGAACAGCGACGGCAGCACCGTGCCCAGGGCCGTCTGCTTGTTGAAGAAGCCCACGCCGCCGATGCAGATGGTGCGGTAGCCGCGCACGGCCAAGGCGGCGGGAAGGTCCGCTTCCTCGAACGCAAACGTGTGCGGCGAGGTGGTTTCGCTGCCTGCAAAAGCGCTGGCGAACAGGCGCGCATGGCGGCCCGGCGCGGCTGGCGTGGGCAAAAAGCCCGCGAAGAAGGCCTGGTGCGCCGCATACGTAAAGGTGGCAGGCGAGTGGCGACGTTCCCAGCCTCCGGGCGGCAGAAAACGTCCCAGCACGGGCAATTCGCCCGCCTCAAACAGGGCTTGCGCCACGTCATAGCGCAGCGTGTCGAGCGTGATGAAGACGAGGTCGTGGCTGCCGATGAGGGCGTGCATGTCCGGGATGGCAGGTGTGTCTTTAAGCATGGGTCAGTTGTGCTGCGTAAGTGTCCGCCCCTTGCCATAGCAGTCCAGGCAGCAGGTCACCGAAGGCGTTCGCTTCCAGCACATGGGCCTGGCCCTGGCGCACCACGAGGTCGTAACCCGTCACGTGGCTGGCGGGGAAGGCGCGCGCGGCCTGGATGGCAGTTGCTTCCAGCGCCGCCAGGTCGACGGCGCTCAAGAGGCCAGATGCCTCGCCGCGCCGGTTGTCGAGGTGCAGATTCGTCATCATGTGCTGTCCGATGCGCGCCACCCGGTGCGCGGGCTGGCCCGCCAGGGTCACGACGCGCAGGTCGTAATGGCTGTCGCCGCAGCGCGGCTTGTTCAGCCATGCTTCCGCATACAGTTCCTGGGCGGCCAGCGCGTCGACGAGGGCCGCGATGTCGGCGGGCGTCTCATGGCGCGCCATGCGCTTGACGTTGAACAAACGCGTCTGGCCATCCGTCCGCGACAAGGTGGCCGAGGTGGTGGCTTGCTGGCGTCCGGCCTTGTTCCTGCGGTAGGCGACGACGCCGGAGGCCGATGAGCCATATCGCGGTTTCAGATACACGCGGTCGAGGTCATGCTCGTGCAGCAGCGACTGCAGATGCTGGTAGCCGTGCACGGGGCCGAGCAAGACGGGTATGGGCACGCCGTGCGCGGCCAGGTGGCGCTGGCAAGCCAGCTTGTCCGTCATGCGGAGAATTTCGGCCGGCGCATTGAACGCGCGTATTGCCGGCAAGGCCGCCAGCTGCCTTGCCAGGCCCTGCATCGCATTGGCAAAGCCCGCAAACCACGCATCCATGGCCAGCAGCTGGCCATGCGCGGGCGCGTCGACGGCAGGACGGTCCAGCAGCCTGCAGCCCGCCTGCAGCAAGAGCACATGGGCGGCAGGATCGTCGCCGGGCGGTTCGATTTTCAGGCGGCCGGACTGGCGCAGGGCGGCTTCCAGCAGCGCCGGCTGCGCCAGCCAGTCGCGCCATTCGAGCACCTGCGCGGGCGGCAGGCGCAGTTGCGCGCGCGCCGCCTGCATCAGGCGCACGCGCTTGCTGCCCTGTGTCGCCAGCAGGGTGAGATGCGTGTGCAAAGGGTGAATCCGCTTATTCCCCGACTGCCACGTAGCGGTAGCTTTCGCCGTCGTCTTCATCGGCTTCCTGCGGGTCGTCCAGCACCACATCGAAGGGCAGCGCTTTCAGCTTGGCCTGGTTTTCTTCCGAGATGTAGTGGTGCGACAGGTCCAGGCGCTTCAACTTGCCCAGCTGCGTGTGATTGAGCACGGCCACGGCGCCCAGGTCGCCGATGGTGCCCAGCGACAGGTCGAGGGTGTCGAGCTGCGCCACCAGCGGTTCTTCCGCCAGCCAGACGGCCAGGTCGTCGGCGATTTCCGCGTCGCGCAAGCCCAGGTAGCGCAGGGTCGGCACGCTCAGCTGCGCCAGCACCTTGCGGTACAGGTCGACGTCGCCCGAAAAGCCATAGTCGTCCGTGCCCAGCCACAGTTCCAGGTGTTCCAGCTGCGGCATGCTCGATTGCGCCAGCGCCTCGGCGATCTTTTGATCGAGTCCGCCCGCTTCGATGGTGAACCGACGCAGGTTCTGGTGCGCGAACGGTTCGATGACGAGCTCATTGCCGCCGCGGATGCGCAGTTCTTCCAGCTGCGGGAAAGCATCCAGCAGCGGCTTGTAGCTGCCTTGCACGATCCACGAAATTTCGCATTCCTCGTACGTCATGTCGCCGATGAACAGGGCGCGCAGGTTCGGCAACTGCGGCGCGTGGCTGGCCAGCGCGGCGATCACTTCGTCGGCACCCGCTTCGTACGGGTCGCCCCACATGCCGATGATCAGCGCTGCGAGCGTGTTCTGGTCCGCCTTGGCGAGAAAACCGGCGATCAGCTCGTCCATCTTGCGCTTGTCGTCGTATTCCAGCGACAGGCGGTAGACGATGTCAGGCGACGCGTCGAAGGGCAGGTCCGGGTCGTACTGGACGACTTTCTTGTTGTGGAAGGTGGTGGTGCTGTCGGAAATGGTCATCGGTTGGCTCCGTTAAAAACAGTTGGGGCCTGGATGCCGCGCAGGGGCGTAGCAAGGATGGGGCGAGCCGGGATGTGCTGCGGCGCTTTGCAAAGACATCCAGGCCTGGAAATCTTGTCTATTGCGAAATCTTAGCATGGACAAAAGGACTTATTGCGCACGGCTGCGTGGCAACGCAGCGAATGGGAATGCCTTGAAAGCAACAATGTTGTCAAATAAGTTTACATTTTTGATATTTAATCGTATCGTGCATTTTTCTTGGAGGGAATAATGAAAATAATCCGGAGAATCGCGCTGCCCTTGTTTTGCGCTTGCGTCAGCACGCCGGCGCTCGCACAGGGGGCGCCGGCATCGCCGCCCCAGTTTTCGGTCACCGTGTTCGAGAATGCATCGCTGGCCAATCTGAGCGTGGGCAGCATCAGCGCCATGGGGCAGATTTACGGCGTTGGCCGGCTCGACGGCGTCGACATGGTGTATGCCACGGCGGGCAGTCAGTTGACGGTGGCGCCGAAGGCCGCAGTGAGTAACCTGGTGTTTGCCAGCAATGCGGCCGGGGATAGCCTCGTGCGTTCTGCGGGCAGCAATGGCAATGCGCTGGTGCACATCCTGTCGGGCGGCATGGCCACCTCGCTCAATATCGCCGGGCAAACGACGTGGTCCGGCACGATGAATGCTGCAGGGCAAGTTGCCTTCAATGCGGGGTTTGGCAGTTATGCCACTTTCGACTACACGACGAAAGCCTATCTGTACGACCCGCAAACGGGCATACGGGCGCTGGGCACCCTGGGCGGCAAGGATAGCTATGTCACGGGCATCAACGACGATGGCGTCGTCGTCGGCGCTTCCGCGATGGCGCCGACGCCGGGCGGTTCGCAAGGCTTCATGTACAAGGATGGCGTGATGACCAGCGCGACGGGCTGGGGCGGTTACCAGAGCACGATTTCGGGCATCAACAATGCGGGCCAGATGGTGGGCCATGTCACCCCCGACTGGAACCAGGACCGGACGCGCGGTTTTCTCAAGACCGACGGCAACAACACGTTCTTGAAATCCATCTCCACACCGATCGGCGTGGATGGCTTGGGCCAAGTGCTGGGGGCAAACGCCATGTTCTACAGCAATGGGGTGACTTACAGCCTGGAAAGTCTGGTGCAGGGAGAGGCGGGCTGGAGCTACATGGCCGTCGGCGGCATCAACGAGGCGGGACAGATTTCCGCGCGCCGTTGCCAGTCGCTCATTTGCGAGATTGTCCGCCTCGATCCCGTCAGCGCCGTGCCTGAGCCGCAAACCTATGCCATGTTGCTGGCTGGCATGGCCTTGCTGGGCTTTGCGAGGCGCCGGCGCCGGCAGCGCCCGTGTGATGCCGTAACGTAATACTTTCTGCCAAACAGGATGGAGGATGGGCCAGCGCGCTAGCGGTGGATTACCACCAGCAGCGCCTTGCCCTCCGTTTTTCCCAGATTCCTGATGGTATGCGGCAAGTCCGCCGGATACCTGGCCGTGCCGCCATTCTTGACCTTTTTCTTCGCCGTCCCCACTTCCAGCTCCAGGTTGCCGTGGATCACCGTCAAATGCTCGGTGGTGCCCGGATCATGCGGCTGCGAGGCCAGTTCCCCGCCTGGCGCCAAGGTCACCTCATACCATTCGTATTTGCCCGCCAGTTCCATCGGCCCCAGGATGCGCAGCACGTAGCCTGCGTGGTCGCCGGGCAGGGTGGGGGTTTCGTGGGCATCCGTGATGCGGATGGTTTCCACGGCTTTTTCCGCGCTGGACAGCAATTCACCGATCTGCACGCCCAGGGCGTTGGCCAGGCGCCACGTGATGGCGATGGTGGGGTTGGCTTTTTCGCGCTCGATTTGCGACAGCATGGACTTCGACACGCCTGCGATGCGCGACAAATCCTCCAGTGTCAGGCCGCGCGCCAGGCGCAGCCGTTGCAGGGTGGCGCCCACTTCGGGCGGAGAATTGGTCGAAACGCTGGTTTTCATCGGCAGGTGGCTTGCAAAGTTCAAAAGGCTTGGGTAATATCCACTATATTGAATTTCAGTTCGAAATAGTGGATTTTGAAGGAAATCACGGAAACGTGTAGACTTCAAACAGCGCTTCACGGTACAGCATTGTGCGCGCACCGGTCAAGCGGCTGTTTCCCCCTATGGCGGCTGAGGTCACCCGGACGCCACACATACAACAGGGATACACAAGGATCATCATGAGCGAGCAAGCGAAGAACACCTTTTTCAGCGGTCTGCAACAGAATCTCGATCAATTGCGCCAGCAGGGCTTGTACAAGCCCGAGCGCGTGATCGCCTCGCGCCAGGGCGCTGAAGTGGTGTGCGACGATGGCCGTACCCTGATCAATATGTGTGCGAATAACTACCTGGGCCTGTCCGGCGACCTGCAGACGCAGGAAGCGTCTATTGCTGCCACGCAAAAATACGGCTACGGCCTGTCGTCCGTGCGCTTTATCTGCGGCACGCAAACCGTACATAAAGAACTGGAACAGGCGATCTCAAGCTTCCTGGGTACCGAAGACACGATTTTGTACGCGGCGGCCTTCGACGCCAACGGCGGCGTGTTCGAGCCCCTGTTCGATGAAAACGACGCCATCATCTCGGATGCGCTGAACCACGCTTCCATCATCGACGGCATTCGCCTGTGCAAGGCTGGCCGCTACCGCTACGCCCATAACGACATGGCCGACCTGGAAGTGCAGCTGAAAGCGGCGATTGCCGCCGGCAAGCGCCATAAGGTCATCGTCACGGACGGCGTGTTCTCGATGGATGGCACGATTGCGCAACTGGACAAGATCTGCGACCTGGCCGACCAGTACGGCGCGCTGGTGATGATCGACGAATGCCACGCTTCCGGCTTCATGGGCGCGACGGGCCGCGGCACGCACGAACACCACAATGTGATGGGCCGCATCGACATCATCACGGGCACCCTGGGCAAGGCCCTGGGCGGCGCCATGGGCGGCTTTACCTCCGCGCGCAAGGAAGTCATCGACACCCTGCGCCAGAAATCGCGCCCGTATCTGTTCTCGAACACCCTGGCGCCATCGATTGCCGGCGCTTCGCTGTCGGTTTTGGCCCGCCTGGCCAAGTCGACGGAACTGCGCGACCGCCTGCATGAAAACACGGCTTTCTTCCGCAGCGAGATCGAGCGCATCGGTTTCACCATCAAGCCGGGCACCCATCCTGTCGTTCCCGTGATGCTGTTCGACGCCCCGGTGGCGCAGAAATTCGCCGCCCGCCTGTATGAACTGGGCGTGCTGGTGACGGGCTTCTTCTACCCGGTCGTGCCGATGGGCCAGGCCAGGGTCCGCGTGCAGCTGTCGGCCGCCCACACCCGTGAACAACTGGTGCAAGTGCTGGCCGCCTTCGAGCAGGCAGGCAAGGAACTCGGTTTGCTGACCACCACGACCACTACCAACTAACAAGAATTCAGGAAAATAGCATGGAACGCATCTTAGTCATTGGCGCAAACGGCCAAATCGGTAGTGAACTGGTGGGCGCGCTGGCGCAGCAGCACGGCGCGGACAACGTCATCGCCAGCGACATCGGCACGAATAATCTGTACCAGGCCAAGCGCTATGCGCAACTGAATGTGCTGGACAATGACGGCCTGGCGAGCATCATCGCCGATGAAGGCATCACCCAGGTGTACCAGCTGGCGGCCATGCTGTCGGCCACGGGCGAAGCGGCGCCGTTGAAGGCGTGGAGCCTGAACATGGACGGCTTGCTGAATATCCTGGAGCTGGCGCGCGAGCGGGGCGAAGCGGGCAAGCCGCTGCGCATCTTCTGGCCATCGTCGATCGCCGCCTTCGGCCCGAACACGCCGCAAGTGAACACGCCGCAAATGACGGTGATGGACCCGACCTCGATGTACGGCATCAGCAAGCTGGCCGGCGAGCGCCTGTGCGAGTACTACTTCAACAAGTATGGCGTGGACGTGCGCAGCATCCGCTATCCGGGCATCATCAGCTACAAATCGCCTCCGGGCGGCGGCACCACCGATTACGCCATCGCCATCTTCCATGCGGCCTTGCGCGGCGAGCGTTATGACTGCTTCCTCGATGCGAACACCACTCTGCCAATGATTTACATGCCCGATGCCATCCGCGCCACCATCGAACTGATGGACGCGCCGGTAGCTTCCATCAAGATCCGTTCTTCGTACAATGTGGCCGGCGTGTCGTTCAACCCCGAGCAGCTGGCGAAAGCCATCGTGCGCATGGTGCCTGACTTCAAGATCAGCTACAAACCGGACAGCCGTCAGGCCATCGCCGACAGCTGGCCGCAAAGCCTGGACGACAGCAAGGCCGGCGCCGACTGGGGCTGGAAGGCGCAGATCGGCGTCGAACAGATGGTTACCGACATGCTGGCCAATGTCGATGCAGGGCAGGCGGCCAAGGCAGCCTGAGTCCGGCACCGGCATTCATAAAAACATACTAATATAAAGAGACACTACATGGATATGAGCGTATTTGACCTGTTCAAGATCGGCATCGGGCCGTCGAGTTCCCACACGGTGGGGCCGATGGTGGCGGCGCGGCGTTTTCTGGTCGAATACGGTCCGCTGGACCAGGTAGTGGGCGTCGAGGCGGCCCTGTACGGCTCGCTGGCGCTGACGGGCGTGGGCCATGCCACGGACAAGGCCGTCATTCTTGGCCTGATGGGCGAAACGCCGCAGGACGTGGCGCCCGATGCCGTCGACAGCAAGCTGGCCGCCATCGAGGCGGCCGGCGAGATCGCCTTGCTGGGCACGCACGTGGTGCCATTCACGGCTGCCACGGGCTTGATCTGGCACAAGAGCGAATCCTTGCCAGAACATCCGAACGGCATGCGCTTTACCCTGAAACTGGCGGACGGCAGCCGTGCCGACAAGGTGTATTACTCGATCGGCGGCGGTTTTATCCGCGAGGCAGGCGAGGCACAGGCCGAAGCGGCCGTGGAGTCGGCCGCCAGCGCGCGGGTCGTCTTCCCCTTCGACACGATGGAGCAGTTACTGGCGCATGGCGTGGAAAGCGGCCTGTCTATCCCTGAAATGCTGCGCGCGAACGAATGCGTCAAGCGCAGCGACGCGGAACTCAATGAAGGACTGGACCGCATCTGGCACGTCATGCGCGACTGTATCGCGCACGGCCTGGAAACGACGGGCAACCTGCCGGGCGGTTTGAACGTGAAGCGCCGCGCCGCGAAATTGTGGCGATTGGCGCAGGAGGCGAAGGCGTCGGACAACCGCGCCAACGACTTGCCGCACGACGCCGTGCACCTGGTCAGCCTGTACGCGATGGCCGTCAACGAGGAAAACGCGGCCGGCGGTCGCGTCGTCACGGCGCCGACCAACGGCGCCGCCGGCATCATCCCGGCCGTGCTGCGTTACTACGCGCAGGATTGCCGCCCCAGCGACCCGGTGGGCGGCGTGCGCCGCTTCATGCTGACGGCAGCGGCCATCGGCATGCTATGCAAGCGCAATGCCTCGATTTCGGGCGCCGAAGTGGGTTGCCAGGGCGAAGTGGGCGTGGCGTGCGCCATGGCAGCAGCCGGCCTGGTGGCGGCGCTGGGCGGCACGAACGAGCAGATCGAAAACGCGGCTGAAATCGGCATCGAGCATCACCTGGGCATGACCTGTGACCCGATCGGCGGCCTGGTGCAGATCCCGTGCATCGAGCGCAATGGCATGGGCGCCGTGAAAGCGATTACGGCCGCTTCGCTGGCGCTGAAGGGCGACGGCACGCATTTCGTCAGCCTCGACGAAGTCATCGAAACCATGCGCCAGACGGGCGCGGACATGCAGGACAAGTACAAGGAAACGTCGCTGGGTGGCTTGGCCGTTCACGTCATTACAGTGAACCATGCCGCTTGCTGATGGCGGTAATATCGGCTTGACGCAGCGCGCAAGCCGATAAAATCACTCTTCCTCAAACAACTGCTCCAGCCTGCGTGGATAGTTATTCAAAAAATCGCGCGTCACGGCAAAGTGCTCCGTGTCTTCATAGGCCACTTCGTGGATGCCGCCACCCGTAAACATCAGGATTTTCGCGTTCGGATAGGCGAGCAAAATCGGCGAGTGGGTGGCGATGATCAGCTGCGAGTCGTCCTGCACCAGCTGGTGGATCACGGATAGCGCCGCCATCTGGCGGCTCGGTGACAGGGCCGCCTCGGGTTCGTCCAGCAGGTACAGACCTTTTCCGCGCAGCTTGTTGATCAATGTCGCCATGAACGCTTCGCCGTGCGATTGCGCGTGCAGCGACTTGCCGCCATAGCTGGCCAGGTATTCGGGCATGTCGTCCATGTAAGTGGCGACGTTGAAAAAGCTCTCGGCGCGCAGGAAATAGCTGTCCTCGGGCTTCTTGTAGCTCTTGCTCAGGCGCAGATGCGCGTGCAAGCCCGATTCCTCGTCCGAGGGCAGGGCGATGCGCACGTTGCGCGTGCCGCCATCCTTGCCGAAGCCCAGCGCCACGGCCAGCGCTTCGAGCATGGTCGACTTGCCGCTGCCATTTTCGCCCACGAAAAACGTCACGTCGCGGTGGAAGTCCATGTGCACGAAGTCGCGGATGGCGGGGATGGTGAACGGATAGTGGTCCAGGTCGACGACAGCGTCGGGGCGCAGCGCGGCGCTTTGCAGATACGGTTTTTTACTCAGCGACATGGCCGGTTCTCGACTCCAATAATGGTCATAGCAAGGGATACTCAGCACAGTGTGGCGCAAATCGGCGGCGCGCGCCAGTGCGCACGCCGGCCATGTTCATCTGGCTTGATCTCATGCCATTATGGCTGGCTTGACAACATTCAGGCTCTCCAATTGTCACATCCTGATCTGGCAAATGCCACGCGATTCGCCTTGGGCGGCGGCTGGCACTATAATATCCGCTGCCATTCATGATCAACCGCACTCAGCTCAACTGGACTCTTCAAATTTATGCACTACGTGTCTACCCGCGCTGATAAAGCGCCATCGAATCTGCAGCAATTCTCCGACATCCTCCTGGGAGGCCTGGCCCCCGATGGCGGACTGTATCTCCCAGAACACTACCCGCAAGTCACTGGTGCCGAGCTTAACGCCTGGCGCACATTGTCGTATGCCGACCTGGCATTCGAAATCCTGAAGAAGTTCGCCACCGATATCCCGGCCGCGGACCTGAAGGCACTGACGGCGAAAACCTATACCAAGGCAGTCTACAAGAACGCCCGCGCCGGCGAAAACGCGGCCGACATCACGCCGCTGCGCGTGCTCGAAGAAAACGTCGTCAAGGGCGGATCGACCACCCTGATGCTGCAGGCGCTGTCGAACGGCCCGACCCTGGCCTTCAAGGACATGGCCATGCAGCTGCTGGGCAACCTGTTCGAATACACCTTGGCCAAGCACGACGCCGAACTCAATATCTTTGGCGCCACCTCGGGCGACACGGGCAGCGCGGCCGAATACGCGATGCGCGGCAAGAAGGGCATCCGCGTCTTCATGCTGTCGCCGCACAAGAAAATGAGCGCTTTCCAGACGGCGCAGATGTTCAGCCTGCAAGACCCGAACATTGTCAACATCGCCGTCGAAGGCGTGTTCGACGACTGCCAGGATATGGTGAAGGCCGTGTCGAACGACTTGCCGTTCAAGGCACAACAGAAAATCGGCACCGTCAATTCCATCAACTGGGCGCGCGTCGTGGCGCAAGTCGTGTACTATTTCCGCGGCTACCTGGCGGCCACCACCAGCAACGAGCAAAAAGTGTCGTTCACGGTGCCGTCGGGCAACTTCGGCAATATCTGCGCCGGCCATATCGCCCGCATGATGGGCTTGCCCATCTCGAAACTGGTGGCCGCCACGAATGAAAACGACGTGCTCGACGAATTCTTCCGCACGGGCGTCTACCGCGTGCGCAAGTCCGCCGAAACGTTTCACACGAGCAGCCCGTCGATGGATATATCGAAAGCGTCGAACTTCGAGCGCTTCGTCTACGACCTGGTGGGCCGCGACAGCGAGCGCGTGCGCGCCCTGTTCACGAAAGTGGAAACGCATGGCGGCTTCGACTTGTCCGGCAAGCCTGGCAGCGATGGCGACGAGTTCAAGCTGGTGGCCAAGTACGGCTTCAAGTCGGGCAAATCCACGCACCAGGACCGCCTCGACACCATCCGCGACGTGGCCGACGACTACGGCATCACCATCGACACGCACACGGCCGACGGCATCAAGGTGGCGCGCGAGCACCTGGAGCCGAACGTGCCGATGATCGTGCTGGAAACGGCGCTGGCGGCCAAGTTCAACGAAACCATCCTCGAAGCGCTGGGCGTGGACGCGGAACGGCCAAAGGGCTTCGAGAACATCGAAGACTTGCCGCAAAAATTCATCGTGATGGATGCGGACGTGGAAAAAATGAAGGCGTACATCGCCGCAAATACGGGCTTGTGATGAGCGGGCCTGTGATGAGCGACTCGACCGCACAACGCAAACCGATGCTGTCGGTGGCCGAGGCGCAAGCCTTCATGCTGGGCGCGGCGCGCCCGGTGGCCGAGGTGGAGCTGGTCGACACCATGCGCGCCAACGGCCGCGTGCTGGCCACGGCGCAGACGTCGACCCTGAACGTGCCCGAGCGCGACAATACGCAGATGGATGGCTATTGCGTGCGCGCGCAGGATTGCGCCAGTGGCGCGGCCAGCTTGCCCGTGTCGCAGCGCATCGCGGCCGGCCACGTGGGCCAGCCATTGCAGCCGGGGACGGCGGCGCGCATCTTCACGGGTGCGCTGATCCCGGACGGCGCCGATTGCGTCGTGATGCAGGAGCAGTGCACTGTGCTTGATGGCGTGGTGACGGTGAATCACGTGCCGCACGCGGGCGAATGGGTGCGGCGCCAGGGCGAGGACATCCGCGCCGGCGGTGAAATCCTCGGCGCGGGCCGGCGCCTGCGCAGCCAGGAAATGGGCCTGGCCGCCTCCGTGGGCTTGGCGCAGGTGCCCGTGCTGCGCAAGCTGCGCGTGGCCGTATTTTTCACCGGCGACGAGCTGTCCATGCCCGGCGAGCCTCTGGCACCGGGCGCCGTCTACAACTCGAACCGTTTTACCTTGCGCGGCCTGCTGGAAAATCTGGGGTGCGAGATCACGGACCTGGGCATCGTGCCCGACAGCCTGGAAGCGACAAAAGCCGTGCTGCGCCAGGCGGCCCAGGGCAATGATCTGATCATTACCTCGGGCGGCGTGTCCGTCGGTGAGGAAGACCACATCAAGCCGGCCGTGGAAGCGGAAGGGCGCTTGAACATGTGGCAGATCGCCGTCAAGCCGGGCAAACCCCTGGCGTTTGGCGAAGTGCAGGACGCTTTCTTTGTCGGCTTGCCCGGCAATCCCGTCTCCAGCTTTGTCACGTTTTTGCTGTTCGTGCGCCCGTTCATCCTGCGCCTGCAAGGCGTGGCGGGGAGCCTGGCGCCGCGCAGCTACAAGCTGCCGGCCGCGTTCGAGCGCCTGAAGGCGGACAAGCGCAACGAGTTCTTGCGCGCCAAGGTCAATGACGACGGCGAACTGGAACTGTTCGCCAACCAGAGTTCGGGCGTGCTGACGTCCACCGTGTGGGGCGATGGCTTGATCGATTGTCCACCGGGGCTGTCGATTGCGCGCGGCGACATGCTGCGTTTTATCCCGTTTAACGAATTGCTGTACTGAGGAAGTATCGATGAAGATCAATCTGCGATTTTTTGCCAGCGTGCGTGAGCTGGTGGGCACGGGCCAGGAAGTGCTGGAAGTGGACGCGGGGGCCGTGTCTCGGCTGACGGTGGGCGAGGTCAGAGCGCTTCTGATCGCCCGCGGCGGCAACTGGGAATATGCGCTGGCGCAGGGCCGCGCCCTGCGCATGGCCCACAATCAGGTAATGTGCGATGCCGATACCGTGATCGGCGAAGGCGACGAGGTGGCGTTCTTTCCGCCCGTGACGGGCGGCTGATCGCGCTTGCCAGTGAGACGGCCACTTCATCGAAGTGGCCGTTTTTTCATGACGACTTGGCTTTTGGTTTATCACCGCTGCACGTGGCGCAAGCGATGGCTTTCTTGTAGCGCCAGTATTTCGAGCCGATGAAGATGGCCGACGCCACCAGCGACCAGGCCAGCGCGCTGAGGATGTCGGCCTGACTGGTGGTGCCCTTGCTGTACTCGACCACCGTCAGGATGATGAATAAGATCGAACTGGCCAGCAAATAGCGGGAAATCCAGAATCCTGCGCCCATGTGTTTCTCCTCTTGTCGTCTCGTTGTCTCGTGAAGTCCAGCCGCTGATCACTGCGGCATCTCCGCGCAGTATGCATCATTTTTCGGCATTCTTGCCATCCCCGCGCCTTATCTCGACTAAAATGCCGGGGTTTTCACCGTCTTTCCAGCTTGCCATGACCCATTCCAGCCTTCCTCCCTTTCACATCGCCGTCATCGGCGGCGGCCCCGCCGGCCTGATGGCCGCCCAGGAAGCGTCCAGCCGGGGCGCCAGGGTGGAACTGTTCGACGCCATGCCGTCCGTCGGCCGCAAATTCCTGCTGGCGGGGCGGGGCGGCATGAATATCACCCATGCGGAAGACTACTGTTCCTTCATCTCGCGCTACGGCAGGCCGGCACGCTGGATCAAGCCGGCGCTGGACCAGTTCGGTCCGCAAAAAGTGCGCGACTGGGTACACGGCCTGGGCGTGGATACCTTCGTCGGCTCCTCGAACCGCGTCTTCCCGACGGATATGAAAGCGGCGCCGCTACTGCGCGCCTGGCTGCACCGCTTGCGCGAAGCGGGCGTGCAATTTCACATGCGCCACCGCTGGACGGGCTGGCGCGACGGCCAGCTGGTATTCGCCACGCCGGAGGGTGAGCGTTTGCGCGCCTTCGACGCCGTGATCCTGGCGCTCGGTGGCGGCAGCTGGGCGCGGCTCGGTTCCGATGGCGCCTGGGTACCGCTGCTGCAAGAGCAGGGCGTGGCCGTGACGCCTTTGGTGCCGGCCAATTGCGGCTTCGACGTGGACTGGAGTGAGCATTTCAGCAGCCGCCATGCGGGCGAACCGCTGACGACGGTGGCCATCTCGGCGCGCAACATCCATGACTGCATGATCAAGCGCCAGGGCCAGTTCGTCATCACGGCGGGCGGCGTGGAAGGCAGCCTGATTTATGCCTTATCGGCCGCCCTGCGCGAGCAGATCGCCGCCGAGGGCAGCACCACCATCTGGCTCGACCTCGCGCCCGACTACACGCATGAACGCGTGTTCGAAGAAGTGACGCGCCCGCGCGGTTCCCGCTCCATGTCCAGCCACCTGAATAGCCGCCTGGGCATCAAGGGCGTGAAATCGGGCTTGCTGCGCGAATGCCTGAGTGCGGCCGACTTCGCCGACGAAGCCAGGCTGGCGGACGCCATCAAGCTGCTGCCCGTGACACTCGTACGCCCGCGCCCCATCGACGAAGCCATCAGCAGCGCTGGCGGCGTGGAATTCGACGGAGTCGAAGGCAGCATGCTGCGCGCCATGCCGGGCGTGTTCCTAGCGGGGGAAATGCTGGACTGGGAAGCGCCGACGGGCGGCTACCTGCTGACGGCCTGCCTGGCGCAAGGCAAGGCGGCCGGCGAGCAGGCGGTCAGTTGGCTGGAAGAGAAAGTGAATGCCGAAAGTTAATGCCAGGTAATCTCGCCTGAGCCGCTTTTCTGGGTCTCGCGCTGGCGCGGGTTGCCGTGGACGTGGATGTCGCCGCTGCCGCGCAGGGTCAGGTTGCTGGCGTCGCGCACGAAGACGGTGCTCGTGCCGGAGCCTTGCAGGCTGACGCTGGCCTTGTCGGCGGCCAGGTGCTCGGCATCGATGTCGCCTGAACCGCTGAGGTCGGCGCGCAGGAATTTCGTGTTGCCGCTGGCGGCGATGCGCCCGGAGCCCACCATTTCCAGCACCACGCTGTCGCTGTTGCCGGCATTGATGTCGAGGTCGCCGCTGCCGTTGACGGTGGCTTGTACCTGCTTGTAGCGTCCCGTGAAACTGACGTCGCCCGATCCCGTCAGTTCCAGGATAAAACTGTCGCCGGAAAACCCCGTGATCTTGCTGTCGCCGTTGCCGTGCACTTCGACGCGCACGAGGGCTGGCAGCACCAGTTCCACCTGCAGCGGCTGGCGGTGGTGGAACAGCATGCCTTTCGGGCCGATATGCAGGGTGGTGCCATCCTGCGTGGTGTCGACATTCGACAGCAGACGCTGTTCGCCGCTCACCTTCAGCGAGGGCGTGGCGCCGCGGCGCAGCACCAGGTCGATGGGGCCGGCCAGGTCGATGCTGTTGATATTGGCGGCCACCGGGCGCGTTTCGCTGCGCACGGCACGGCCGGCGGCACTGCTGGGATTGCTGATTCCCTTGGCGCGCAGCGCCGCATACGACATGGCGATCAGGACCAGTGCCAGCAAGAGCATGGACAGGCCAACTTTGAGCAAGCGTTTCATGGCAGCCTTTCTAGTGACCTTTGAGCAGGGAAACATTCATGGCAACGTAGCGCTTGATGCCGATCAAGGTATAGCGCGTTACGACCAGACTGAGCAGGAAGATGGCGATGCCGCCGAGCAGCATACCCACGCCAAAGACGGTTTGCGTGGTGCGCGCATCGCGGTCCATGTCGGTGGAGATGCGGATGCCGCCGCCAGCCAGCGCCTCGGCCCGCTCCATCATGCGCGAGGAAGCGCCGGGCGCCCCAGGCTGGGACTCGGCCGGGTCATGCTGCAAGGGGCCGGGCAGGTGATCGACTTCGATGCCCGTGTCGCCGATGGTGATGCGCGTTTCGCGCCGTTCGCCGTTTTCGCCGCCGTCATCGTCATGGATGAAGACATGGCGCAGCGGACCGTCGAGCACCAGTTCGTTGGCGCCGGACAAACCGCTGGCCGTGATGGCGATGCCGGCCAGGTAAAAGCTCAGGCCGACGGCGTACAGGGTGGCCAGCAGGGCCGCGTAGACGGCGGCAGGCACGACCATGAACAGGTTGAAGATGGCCAGGCCCACGAGCGAGACGAGCAGGCGCAGCAGGTTGACGGGGGTTTTCTTTTGCTCGAAAGCCTGGCGGTGCGTGCTGCTGCGCAAGGTGAGGGCGATTTTTTTCGGGTCGCCCAGGTCCTCGGCGATTTCGTGCTCGCTGCGGCCGGCCGCCGCGCCTTCGATGAAGGTCTGCTCGTAATAGTCGAGGGTCTTGGCCACCAGGTCCGGTGGCAAGCCTGCCAGCGCGCGCCGCAGTGCGTCGAGATAATCTTGTTTGTTCATCATATTCTTCCTGTCCGCCGCTTCAGCCCATGGCCGGCAGCAGCATGCTTGCCTGGCTCAGCATCAATGGTGCTTGTGGCGCCTGCTGTACTTGAATGACGATCAAGGTGGCCAGTATCACACCAGCCAGCAGCGCCAGGGTTTTCAAGCTATTTTTCAAGTGCAAGGTGGTGTGCATGGTATTCCCCGTGGCATGGCCGTTGTCGATGGTCAGACTGTACCCAAGCGTACGCGAGCGCACCAGCGCGGTGCGACAGAATGCAATTTCGCGGGGGCGAGCGACACCAGGGGAGGATGCACCGTCAGGTCTGTTTTGCCGTCTTGCCCGTGGTGACGACCCTGGCCGCCGCCACGCCGCTGCGCACGGCCGCCTCGATGGTGGCCGGATAATCCTGCGTCCGGTCCTCATTGGCCGTGTAGTCGCCGGCCAGCAGCAAGCCCGGCATGCCGCTGGCGTTGCCGGGGCGTAATAAATCCGGCGTGCAGGCAAAGGTGGCGCGCTTTTCCGTGATTAGCTGGGTCCACACGGGCTGGGCCAGCTCAGGACGTTGCAACACCTGCGCCAGCTGCGCCGCGATGGCTTGCGCCAATGGTCCGTGGCCTTGCTCTGCGGCATAGCCGGAGGCGCTGATGACGACGGCCAGCAAGCCGGCCTGGCTGGCGTCGAGCTGGCCCCGGTCGAAGACGAACTGGCCCCAGTGCTGCAGCTGCGGCGTATCGACGAGAGCGTAAAACGGCAAGTCCAGGTGCACCGAGGCATCGTATTGCAGGTAGCAGGTGCTGATCGCTTCCGGCGTGAAGGCTTGCATGCGGTTAATTGCGTCATCGAGGCGTGCGTCCTGCAAACCTTGCAGCAGGCTGGCTGCTTGCACGGACGAGGTGGCCACGATGACGCCGTCATACTGCGCGCCATCCTCGCCGCCGTCATCGAGTCGCCAGCGGCCATCGGCCAAGGCGTGCAGGGCGGCAACCTTGGCGCCCGTACGTACTGCGCCGCCATGCTGTTCTACATAGCGGGCGGCCGCGTCGGGCAACATGCTGCTCAGGTCCGCTTTCGGGATCAGCATGTCGGAGGCGCGGCGGCGGCTTGCGCCCAGGCTGTCGCGCAGCACGTTGAGGAAGACGCGGGCCGAGGCGCGCTCGGGCGGCGTATTCAGCGCGGCCAGACACAGCGGGTGCCACATCAGCCGGTTCAGGCGGTCCGTCTGGTCGAAGCGCTGCAGCAATTCGCTGACCGTGCAATCGTGGTACAGCTGCCAGCCCATCGTCCGCATGGCGGTGGAAAATCGCATCAGGGCCAGTTTGTCGGCGCGCAATAATCCCTTGGCGCGCAGCAAGGCCCAGGCCAGGTGCAGCGGCGCGGGCAGGCGGGGCGCGAGAAAATCCATGCCGCCGGAGTTTGCCGGATAGCGCATCTGCAGGGGTAGCGTGAGGATCAGCTCGGCAGGGTCTTGCCCCGCCAGCTTGATCAGGCGCAAGGTTTCCGTGTACGCGCCCAGCAGGATATGCTGGCCGTTGTCGAGCACGGTTTTTTCCCGTTCGACGCGGCGCGCGCGGCCGCCCAGGGTGCGCGCCGCCTCGAACAGGGTCACCGAATGACCGGCGCGCGCCAGTTCCATGGCCGCCGCGCAGCCAGCCCAGCCGGCGCCGATGACGGCGTAGCGTTGCTTCACGCTGCTCTTAGCCACGAACCCAGGTCTTCCAGGCCAGCCACAGTTTGCGGATCGGCGTGAGCGAGATGCGCTGTTTCAGCACGTGGTAGCCGTCGCGCTCGACTTCATTGAGCACGGTGCGGTAGATGGCGGCCATGATCAGGCCAGGGCGCTGGGCGCGGCGGTCTTCCGCCGGCAGCAGGGCGAACGCTTCGTCGTAGGCCTTTTGCGCGCGCGCCACCTGGAAGCGCATGAGGTTTTCAAAGTTTTCGCTGTGGCGCGCGTTCAGCAGGTCGGCTGCCGTCACATTGAATTGCTGCAATTCGCTGATCGGCAAATAGATGCGCCCCTTGCGCGCATCCTCGCCCACGTCGCGGATGATGTTGGTCAGCTGGAAGGCATGGCCCAGTTTTTCCGCGTACAGCAGCGTTTCCGGGCGGGTCGCGCCAAAGATGCTGGCCGACAAGATGCCCACCACGCTGGCCACATGCCAGCAATAGCGGCTCATGGCCTGGTAGTCGAGGTAGCGGGTCTGGTTCAAGTCCATTTCCATGCCGTCGATGATGGCCTGCAAATGCTTTTCTTCCAGTTGATACACGGCCAGATGCGGTTCCAGCGCGCGCATCACGGGATGCGTGGGGATGCCCTCGTACATGGCCTTGACTTCCTTGCGCCACCAGACCAGCTTGGTGCGTGCCACGGCTTCGTCCGTGCAATCATCGACCGTGTCATCGACTTCGCGGCAGAAGGCGTACAGGGCCGTGATGGCCTTGCGGCGCTCGGCGGGCAGGAACAGGAAGCTGTAGTAGAAGCTGGAGCCGCTCTGGGCGGCCTTTTGTTGGCAGTATTCGTCGGGAGACATAGTCAAAAGAGCAAGGGTTGCAGATCGAAGCCGCTATTCTATCGTCTTACAGAGTGGGCGACGGGGGAAAAGCCGTTTTTACTTGTGTCTCTTGATGCAAGCTTTTGCGCGACATGCGCAGCGCGCGCCAGAAAATGATCAGCCAGTCGCGTTTCTCCAGCTTGGGGCGGCGCCGGAACACGTCGTAATTGACGGCTTCGATGCATTCGAGGATGCGCAAGCCTCCTTGCACCACCAGACGCAGCTCCCAGCCGATGCGCCCGCGCAGGCGCAGGGCCAGCGGCGCGCCGGACAGCATCAGGGCGCGCGTGCGGGCCACTTCGAAGCGCATCATGGCGCTCCACTTGCCGTGCGCCTCGGGCCGCTCGAAGGCGGCGGCGGAGACGGCAAAGCGGGTCAAGTCTTCCATCGGCAGGTAGATGCGCTCTTTTTGCTGGTCGATGGCGACGTCTTGCAGGAAATTAATTAGTTGCAAAGCTGAACATATCGCATCGGAATCGCGTACATTCTGTTCATCGGCCGCGCCATACAGGTGCAGCATCAGCAGCCCCACGGGGTTGGCCGAGCGGGCGCAGTAATCGAGCACGTCGTCATAACTGGCGTAGCGCGTCGTTTCCACATCCTGCTTGAAGGCCGACAACAGATCGTAAAACGGCTTCAGCGGCAGCTGGTGTTTGGCGATGACGGCAGCCAGGCGTTCGAACATGGCGGCGGTCTCGCCAGCATGGTCTTCCTGGCGGGCGATGCGGCCCAGCGCCGCTTCATAGGCGTGCAGGGCGGCCAGGCGCTCGGCCGGCGTGGCGTCGCCTTCATCGGCCAGGTCGTCGGCGCTGCGGGCGAAGGCATAGATGGCTTCGACGGCAGGCACCAGGCGGCGCGGCAGTAAAAATGATGCAACTGGAAAATTTTCGTAATGGTCTACAGGCATGAACACACTTCTCTAGTCTTGCGTTTGCCCGGCACCCCTGAAACGCTGGAATGTGGCCGGACGTTGTACGTCTCAAGATTAATGACGCAAAAGTCACTAAAAACTTTTACGCACGATTATAATTAATAACCAGAAAGTCATTAGGGGAAAATCACTCCCCGTCATGACCAAGCTGATATTGTCACAAATTTAAGGATATCGCGTGCGAAAAAGTTTGGCTTGGCCCAAAGGACAAGCAAAAAGTTTCTCCGCATAAAAATATTGCAGCCCGCATAGTAAAGGAAAATACCTTGTTTGCCCTGAAAACCCTGCGCCGCGAGACCGGCGTACCAGCTCTTCCCGCCCTGCGGCTGATTGCCGCTGCCGCTCTGGCGCTGACCCTGGCGGCCTGTTCCAAGCCTGCCGTCAAAGTAGAAGACGTGCGCCCCGTGCGCGCGATCGTATTGTCTAGCAGTAATGTTGACGTGAGTGCCGAGCTGGCGGGCGAGGTTGTGCCCCGTGTCGTATCGCAGCTGGGCTTCCGCGTGGGCGGCAAGATCGTCGCGCGCAAGGTCGACGTGGGCGCCACGGTCAAGAAGGGGCAAGTGCTGATGCAGCTCGACCCTGTCGACTTGCAGCTGTCGCAGGCGCAGGCCAAGGCTTCGCTGGTCAGCGCGGAAACGAGCCGCGACCTGGCGCGCGCGGAACTCAAGCGCTACCAGGACTTGCGCGAGAAAAATTTCGTCAGCCAAGCCGTGCTGGACGGCAAGGACGCCACCTACAAGGCGGCGCAGGCGAACGTGGAAGCGGCCCAGGCCCTGTACCGTGGCCAGGCGAACCAGTCCGGCTATGCCAGCTTGCTGGCCGACGTCGACGGCGTCGTCACGCGCATCGAGGCCGAAGTGGGGCAGGTGGTGGCGCCCGGCGCGCCCGTCGTGCAAGTGGCCAAGAGCGGCGAGAAGGAAGTCGTGATCGGCATTCCTGAAGACAAGGTGGAAACCTTGCGCGGCGTCAAGGATGTGGTGGTGCGTCTGTGGGCCGATCCGAAGCAGGGCTTGCCGGGCAAGATACGCGAAGTGTCGCCCGTGGCCGATGCCGCCACGCGCACCTATATCGCCAAGGTCAGCATCCCGGACGCGCCGCAGGCACGCCTGGGCATGACGGCCGTGGTGCAGTTCGCCTCGCAAACGGCCACGCCGCAGATCAAGGTGCCGCTGACGGCCCTGTTCAATGAGAAATCGCAAAGTTCCGTGTGGGTGGTGGAAAACGGCGCCGTGAAGCTGGTGCCGGTGACGGTGGGCGGCGTGGCGGGCAATGAGCTGCTGCTGACTTCGGGCGTGAAAGCGGGCCAGACCGTGGTCACGGCCGGCGTCAACCTGCTCAAGCCTGGCCAGAAAGTGTCCATCCTCGGCGCCGAACTGGCCAGCAAGCCTGATGTCGCCGCTGCCGCCGTCAGCGTGGGTGCCGTCAAATGAAGGGCGGCTTCAATCTGTCGCGCTGGGCGCTCGAACACATTCCCCTGACGCGCTACCTGATGGCCGTGCTGCTGATCGGCGGCATGCTCAGTTATGCCAGCCTGGGCCAGGATGAAGATCCCCCGTTTACCTTCCGTGCCATGGTGCTGCAAGCGTACTGGCCCGGTGCCACGGCCTTGCAGATGGCCGAGCAGGTGACGGACAAGCTGGAAAAGAAACTGCAGGAAACGCCGTACATCGACGAGATCACCAGCTATTCGAAGCCGGGTGAAACCTTGATCCTGCTGGAGCTGCGCGAATCGGCGCCGCCGAAGGAAACGGCGGCCGCCTGGTACCAGGTGCGCAAGAAGATCGGCGACATCCAGGGCACCTTGCCGTCTGGCGTCGTGGGTCCGTTCTTCAATGACGAGTTCGGCGACACGTATGGCTCCATCTTCGCCCTGTCCGGCGACGGTTTTACGTACGCGGAAATGAAGGATTACGCGGACAAGGTGCGCCAGGAACTGCTGGCCGTGGGGCAGGTATCGAAGGTGGAACTGTTTGGCGTGCAGGATGAAAAGATCAATATCGTCTTTTCTCACAAGAAATTTGCCCAGCTGGGCATTCCTTTCGACGCCATCGTGCAGCAGCTGTCCGCGCAAAACAGCATCAACGCCACGGGCGTGCTGGTGACGCCGACGGACAATCTGCAAGTGCGCGTGACGGGCGCCATGCTGACCGTCAAGGACCTGGAAAACCTGGAACTACGCGCCAACGGCACCACCTTCCGCCTCGGTGATTTTGCTACCGTGAAACGCGAACTCGTCGATCCTCCCAAGGACAAGATGCGTTTCAACGGCAAGGAAGTGATCGGCCTGGGCGTGTCGATGGAAAAGGGCGGCAATATCATCGACATGGGCAAGGCATTGCAGGCAACGGTGACGCGCATGAAGAGCGAGTTGCCCGTGGGCATAGAACTGCAGCGCGTGTCGAACCAGCCGGAAGCCGTGTCGGCCTCCGTGGGCGAATTCGTGCATACCCTGATCGAAGCCATCCTGATCGTGCTGGCCGTCAGCTTTGTCGCGCTGGGCTTGCACACGAAACCGCTGCGCATCGACGTGCGGCCGGGCCTGGTGGTGGCGCTGACCATCCCGCTGGTGCTGGCTGTCACCTTCCTGTTCATGCGCCTGCTCGACATCGACTTGCACAAGATTTCGCTCGGTGCCCTGATCATCGCGCTGGGCTTGCTGGTCGATGACGCCATCATTGCCGTCGAGATGATGGTGCGCAAGATGGAAGAGGGCATGTCGCGCTTCGACGCGGCCACGTTTGCCTACACGTCGACGGCCATGCCCATGCTGACGGGCACCCTGATCACGGTGGCGGGCTTCTTGCCCATCGGCCTGGCCAAGTCGGCCGCCGGCGAATACACGTTCTCCTTGTTCTCCGTCAATGCGCTGGCCTTGATCATCTCATGGGTGGTGGCCGTCGTTTTCACGCCGTATATCGGCTACGTCTTGCTGAAAGTGAAACCGCACGCGCATAACGACCATGAATTGTTCGACACGCCGAACTTCCGCCGCTTCCGCCGCGCCGTCACCTGGTGCGTGGAGTGGCGCAAGACGACGATCGCCGCCACCCTGGCCATCTTTGCGCTGGGCATCTATGGTTTCAATTTTATCGAAAAGCAATTCTTCCCCGATTCCAGCCGTCCCGAACTGATGGTGGAACTGTGGTCGCCCGAAGGCACGACCTTCGCCGCGAATGAAAAGCAGGTCAAGAAATTCGAAGCCTTCGTGGGCAAGCTCGACGGCGTGGAAAGCGTGACCAGCTATGTGGGTACGGGCAGCCCCCGTTTCTACCTGCCGCTGGACCAGATATTCCCGCAGACCAACGTGTCGCAAGTGGTGGTCTTGCCGAAGAGCCTGGCCGACCGCGAACGCTTGCGCCAGCAAATCGTCGATGTCTTCAAGAAAGATTTCCCGGAAGTGCGGGGCCGCGTCAAACTGTTGCCGAACGGACCGCCGGTGCCGTATCCGGTGCAGTTCCGCGTCACGGGGCCGGAAGTGGCCGGTGTGCGCGCCATCGCCGACCAGGTCAAGGACATCATGCGTGCCAATCCGAACACCCTGGGCGTCAACGACAACTGGAATGAATCGGTGAAGGTACTGCGCCTGGACCTGGACCAGGACAAGATGCGCGCGCTGGGCGTCACCTCGAAAACGGTGATGCAGGCGGCCAATACGATCCTGTCGGGCACGGTCATCGGCCAGTTCCGCGAAGACAATAAATTGATCGATATCCAGGTGCGTCAGCCACTGGAAGAGCGGGCGACGATTTCCGTGCTGAATGACACGAATATTCCGACGGCGACGGGCAAGTCCGTGCCCATCTCGCAGCTGGCCCGCGTGCATTTCGTGTGGGAGCCGGGTGTCGTCTGGCGCGACAAGCGTGAATGGGCCATCACCGTGCAGTCAGACGTGATCGATGGCATCCAGGGCGCCACCGTGTCGACGCAGCTGGCGCCGCAGCTCGACGCCTTGCGGGCCAAGATGCCGGCCGGCTACCGCATCAATGTGAAGGGCGTGGCGGCCGACAGCGGCGAGGCGGAAGCGTCGATTGCGGCCAACCTGCCGCTGGCGATCTTCATCATCTTTACCTTGCTGATGTTGCAGCTGCATAGTTTCTCGCGCTCGCTGCTGGTGTTCCTGACGGGGCCGCTGGGCGTGGCGGGCGCCGCGTTTGCCTTGCTGCTGCTGCACCGCCCGCTGGGCTTCGTGGCCAACCTGGGCGTCATCGCGCTGTTCGGCATGATCATCCGCAACTCGGTGATCCTCGTCGACCAGATCGAGCAAGACATCAAGGATGGCTCGGCCCCGTGGGATGCCATCATCGATTCGGCCGTGCGCCGCTGCCGCCCCATCGTGCTGACGGCCGCCGCCGCGGCGCTGGCCATGATCCCCTTGTCGCGCTCCGTGTTCTGGGGGCCGATGGCAGTCGCCATCATGGGAGGATTGATCCTGGCGACGGCGTTGACCTTGCTGTTCCTGCCAGCCCTGTATGCGGCCTGGTTCCGGGTCAAGAAGCCGGAGCCGGTGAGCGCAAAAGAAGGCTAGCAGCCAGCATCAGGGTGCAGGCATAAAAAAGGCGGCATTCCTCTGGGAAATCCAGTAGAATGCCGCCTTTGCTTTACCGAGGGCTTGCTCTATAAGTCCACGGTAGCCAGATCGCTCCCGAGTTGTTAAAATCAGAGGCGACAGGCGAGTAATCTGTTGCAAGTAGTACAAATGCGGATGTGGTGGAATTGGTAGACACGCTGGTCTTAGAAGCCAGTGCTTCGGCTTGGGAGTTCGAGTCTCCCCATCCGCACCAATCCGGGTTGTTCCAGCCCGGAGGTGCAGCACCATCAAGTTGTTCTTCAGCCTCCTTGCAGGCGTCTTTCCCGTTTTCCTGTTGCCTTGCCTGTATTTCCGTCATTCGGAATGCCTTTGTTTGCGCCATTTTTCGTCGGAGATCGGGCGGGGAGGCGGGGTCGGGACGGAGATTTGCCTGAAAAATGGCCAAATTGAGGTAAATCAAAGGTTTTTTGCCCGAAATCTTCGCTGTGAGCGCATTTCTTTGTTTCGGACGGGGCGCCAGTTCGCATATACTAATGAACGAAGCAGGCTGGAAAGCCTGTCTCTGGCGAAACAAAGAATGCCGGGGCAAGAGTAAAGACAGGGCACCCCCAGGCTGTGGCGACTCGTTCGCCGCCGCTGGTATCCTCTGTGGCCGGGCTGCAAAGCCAGCCACTTTCCCGAAGTCCTTTGTTATAATGCCACGCTTTACCGAATGATGGCCGGCCCTGCATTTACTTAGAAGCAAGGCTGGACGCTCGGAGCCCTGTCGCAGTACTGGAAGCGGCGGATTGTTTGGTGCCTGGTGCGGGTTTTTCCTCAGCCGGGTAGACCAGGTCCATCGTCCTGTTTGCAGTACTTTTACAGATGAATATGCGAGCGAGTGAAGCTGGACCCATGTCTTGCCGCCAGTGATGGCGCAAGGGGTCGGGTCTTCTTTTCTCGCACCAACAGTGTTTATTTTTTGGACGATTTTTTACATGGCAACTGCAGTCGAAACCTTGGGCAAACTCGAACGTCGTATCACGATCTCCTTCCCGCTGACGGACGTCCGCACGGAAGTTGAGAAGCGCCTGAAAGTGCAAGCCCGTACGGCTAAGGCACCGGGCTTCCGTCCGGGCAAAGTGCCGTTGAAAATGGTCGCAGCACAATACGGCTACCAAATTGAATCCGAAGTGCTGAATGACAAAGTCGGCCGTGCGTTCAACGACGCCGCCAACGAAAACAATCTGCGCGTGGCCGGTTTCCCGAACATCGTGCCGAAAGAAGAAGCAGCCGAAGGCCAGCTGGCTTTCGACGCAACGTTCGAAGTGTATCCGGAAGTTGCCATCGGCGACCTGACGGCCGTTGAAATCGAAACCGTGCAAGCCGACGTGTCGGAAGCCGAAATCGACAAGACCATCGACATCCTGCGCAAGCAGCGCGTGCACTTCCACACCAAGGGCGAAGCTGGCGAACACGGCGACGGCGGTGAGCCGATCGCTGCCAATGGCGACCGCGTGACCGTTGACTTCGTCGGCTCGATCGACGGCGTTGAATTCCCAGGCGGCAAAGCTGAAGGCTACGCTTTCGTGCTGGGCGAAGGCCGCATGCTGCCAGAATTCGAAGCAGCAACCCTGGGCCTGAAAGTGGGCGAGTCCAAGACTTTCCCATTGTCGTTCCCAGAGGACTACCACGGTAAAGACGTCGCTGGCAAAACCGCTTCGTTCACCATCACGCTGCAAAAGCTGGAATGGGCGCACCTGCCGGAAGTCGATGCCGAATTCGCAAAGTCGCTGGGCGTTGCCGATGGCGACCTGGCCAAAATGCGCGAAGACATCAAAGTCAACCTGCAACGCGAAGTCGCTGGCCGCGTGAAAGCACGCAACAAGGAAGCCGTCATGGACGCGCTGATCAAAGTTGCTGAGCTGGAAGTGCCAAAAACGCTGATCGCTCAGGATTCCGAGCGCCTGGCTGAAATGACCCGCCAGGACATGGCGCAGCGCGGCATGAACGTCAAGGACGTGCCTTTCCCAGCAGAACTGTTCGCAGAAAAAGCCGAGCGTCGCGTACGCCTGGGCCTGATCCTGTCGCAACTGGTGGGCGACAACAAGCTGCAGGCGACGCCTGAGCAAGTCAAGGCGCAAATCGAAGATTTCGCTCAAAGCTACGAAGATCCACGCGAAGTGCTGAAGTACTACTACAGCGACCGTCGTCGTCTGGGTGAGATCGAAGCCCTTGTATTGGAAGAAAACGTCGTCACTTACGTGTTGGGCCTGTCGAAAGTCACGACGAAAGCAGTTGCTTTCGACGAACTGATGGGAAGCAACGCACAAGCGTAAACCAGTTGGTATTGGGATGCCTGCTCTTGCCGCAAGGTGAGGGCGGCTTCCCCTAACTGCTTCACAAGGAAATGAAATGACAGGTATGAACCGTAATCCAGCGCTGGACACAGAGATGCTCGGCCTGGTGCCGATGGTGGTGGAACAAAGCGGTCGCGGCGAGCGCTCGTATGATATTTACTCGCGCCTGCTGAAGGAACGCTTGATTTTCATGGTCGGCCCGGTCAATGACCAGATGGCCAATCTGGTTGTCGCCCAGCTGCTGTTCCTGGAAAGCGAAAATCCGGAAAAGGAAATTTCGCTTTACATCAACTCGCCAGGTGGTTCCGTCTCGGCCGGCATGGCCATCTACGACACCATGCAGTTCATCAAGCCGGACGTCTCGACCCTGTGCACGGGCATGGCTGCTTCGATGGGCGCTTTCCTGCTGGCCGCTGGCGCCAAGGGCAAGCGTTTTTCGCTGCCGAACTCGCGCATCATGATTCACCAGCCGTCCGGTGGTTCGCAAGGCATGGCGTCCGATATCGAGATCCAGGCGAAGGAAATCCTTTACCTGCGCACCCGCTTGAACGGCATCATGGCCGAGCGCACGGGCCAGACGATCGAACAGATCGCCAAGGACACCGACCGCGACCGTTTCATGTCCGCCGACGAGGCCGTTGAGTATGGTTTGATCGACAAAGTGTTGACCAGCCGCGCTTGATGAGCCCCTACCGGTATTGCTAAGCATGTAAGTAAACGCCCGGGCGATCAAACGTTCGGGCGTTTCGCTTTTATTTCGGGTAGCATGGAGCTTGTGCGCGTTGTTGACTTGCGCCATGGCTAGCGGCCTTTACGGGCGGCAACCATCATCCGGCTTGCGATTTTGCAATATTGTTAATGCAGTTCCAACCAAAATGCCTTATGTCAGACAAAAAATCCTCTAGCGGCGAAAAATTACTGTATTGCTCGTTCTGCGGCAAAAGCCAGCACGAGGTGAAGAAACTCATCGCCGGCCCGTCCGTGTTCATTTGCGACGAGTGCATCGACCTGTGCAACGACATCATCCGTGATGAAACGTCGAGCATCGAGACGGTGACCGGTACCAAATCCGACCTGCCGACGCCGCAAGAAATTGCCGCCTTGCTCGATCAGTACGTGATCGGCCAGCAGACTGCCAAGCGCATCCTGTCGGTGGCGGTGTACAACCATTACAAGCGCCTCAAGCACCTGGGCAAGAAAGACGACATCGAACTGGCCAAGAGCAACATCTTGCTGGTCGGTCCTACCGGCTCGGGCAAGACCCTGCTGGCACAGACCCTGGCGCGCATGCTCAACGTGCCGTTCGTGATCGCCGACGCCACCACCCTGACCGAAGCCGGTTACGTGGGTGAAGACGTGGAAAACATCATCCAGAAGCTGCTGCAAAGCTGCAACTATGACGTCGAGAAAGCCCAGCGCGGCATCGTCTACATCGATGAAATCGACAAGATTTCGCGCAAGTCCGACAATCCGTCCATCACGCGCGACGTGTCGGGCGAGGGCGTGCAGCAAGCCTTGCTGAAACTCATCGAAGGCACGATGGCTTCCGTGCCGCCACAAGGCGGTCGCAAGCATCCGAACCAGGATTTCGTGCAGATCGACACGACCAACATCATGTTCATCTGCGGCGGCGCCTTTGACGGCCTGTCGAAAGTGATCGCCAACCGTTCCGAAAAGAGCGGCATCGGCTTCTCGGCCACGGTGCGCAGCAAGTCGCAAAGCTCGGCCAGCGAACTGATGTTGCAAGCGGAACCGGAAGATCTGGTCAAGTTCGGCCTGATCCCGGAACTGGTCGGCCGTCTGCCCGTCATCGCCACCCTGGCGGAATTGACGGAAGAGGCGCTGATCCAGATTCTCGTCGAGCCGAAGAATGCGCTGATCAAGCAGTATTCGAAGCTGCTCGAGATGGAAGGCGCGGAACTGGAGATTCGTCCGGCCGCCCTGCATGCGATCGCCAAGAAAGCGCTGGCGCGCAAGACCGGTGCCCGTGGCCTGCGCTCCATCCTGGAACATGCTTTGCTGGACGTCATGTACGAACTGCCGAGCGAACAAAATGTGGTGAAGGTCGTCATCGACGAAAATACCATCACCAGCGGTGCCAAACCTTTGTTGATTTATCAAGAGACTGCCAAGGCCTCCGGAGAAAATTGAAAACTGCCGAGACAAATGCATAAAAAGGGTTTTGATTCCTTAATGCATGGCAGTACAATTTAAATCAATGAGTGCAGGCTTCAATCGGAAAGCCACTCGCGGCGCTTAGCTGCGCGTGGCTTTTTTACTGTGAAAACTGCATTTATTACCGTCATGCGGGTGTGTTTTGCGAAATAAACAGAAAAATGTTTGTTTCACAGAATTATTTATTCTCGCCGGTCTTGTGTTTTGGCAGCGAGCGCCAACATCGTAAACACGCTTTCTATAAGGTACGCCATGACAACTTCCAAATTAACTGAGCAAACTCAACTGCCGTTATTGCCGTTGCGGGATGTCGTCGTTTTCCCGCATATGGTGATACCGCTGTTCGTTGGCCGTCCAAAGTCGATCAAGGCGCTGGAAGCTGCGATGGAGCAGGGCAAGAGCATCATGCTTGCCGCTCAAAAAGCAGCCGCGAAGGACGAGCCGTCTCCTTCGGATATCTATGAAATTGGCTGCGTTGCCAATATTCTGCAAATGCTGAAGCTGCCCGATGGCACCGTCAAGGTGCTGGTCGAAGGCGCGCAGCGTGCCCGTATCAACCATATCAGCGATGCGCCGACGCACTTCATCGCCGACCTGACGCCGCTCGAGTCCGAGCCGGGCGACGAGTCGGAAGTCGAAGCCATGCGCCGCGCGATCGTGCAGCAGTTCGACCAGTACGTCAAACTGAACAAAAAGATTCCACCGGAAATCCTCGCTTCGCTGTCGGGCATCGACGATGCCGGCCGCCTGGCCGACACGGTGGCCGCGCACCTGCCGCTGAAACTTGAGCAAAAACAAGTCATCCTGGAAATTTTCAGCGTGGCCAAGCGCCTCGAGCATCTGCTGGGCCAGCTCGAAGGCGAACTCGACATCCTGCAGGTGGAAAAGCGCATCCGTGGCCGCGTCAAGCGCCAGATGGAAAAATCGCAGCGCGAGTACTACCTGAACGAGCAAGTCAAGGCGATCCAGAAAGAGCTGGGCGAGGGCGAAGATGGCGCCGACCTCGACGAGCTGGAGAAGAAAGTCGCTTCGGCAAAAATGCCGAAGGAAGCGCTCGACAAGGCCACCAACGAGCTGAAAAAGCTGAAGCTGATGTCGCCGATGTCGGCCGAAGCCACCGTCGTGCGCAACTACATCGACACCCTGGTCAACTTGCCTTGGAAAAAGAAATCCAAGGTCAACAACGACCTGGCGAATGCGGAAAAAGTGCTCGAGGGCGACCACTACGGCCTCGACAAGGTCAAGGAACGCATCCTGGAATACCTCGCAGTGCAACAGCGCGTCGACAAGCTCAAAGCGCCTATCCTGTGCTTCGTCGGTCCTCCGGGCGTGGGCAAGACCTCGCTGGGCCAGTCCATCGCCCGCGCGACGAACCGCAAGTTCGTGCGCATGGCCCTGGGCGGCGTGCGCGACGAAGCCGAGATCCGCGGCCACCGCCGCACCTACATCGGCTCGATGCCGGGCAAGATCCTGCAATCGCTGTCGAAAGTCGGCGTGCGCAATCCCTTGTTCCTGCTCGATGAAGTCGACAAGATGGGCGCCGATTTCCGTGGCGATCCTTCGTCGGCCTTGCTGGAAGTGTTGGATCCGGAACAGAATCACACGTTCTCCGACCATTACATCGAAGTCGATTTCGACCTCTCCGACGTGATGTTCGTGGCCACGTCGAACTCGTACAACATTCCACCAGCCTTGCTTGACCGCATGGAAGTGATCCGTCTGTCCGGTTACACGGAAGATGAAAAGACCAGCATCGCGCAGCGTTATCTGCTGCCGAAGCAGATCAAGAACAACGGCTTGAAGGAAGAGGAAATCTCGGTGGCCGAGTCGGCCTTGCGCGACATCATCCGCTACTACACGCGGGAAGCCGGTGTGCGTTCGCTCGAGCGGGAAGTGTCGAAGATTTGCCGCAAGGTGGTCAAGATGCTGCTGCTGAAGAAATCCGACAAGAAAGTCATCGTCAACTCGAAGAACCTGGATAAATTCCTTGGCGTGCGCCGTTACGATTTCGGTGTCGCAGAGAAAGAAAACCAGGTCGGCCAGGTGGTCGGTCTGGCATGGACGGAAGTGGGCGGCGATCTGCTGACCATCGAAGCCGTGTCGATGCCGGGCAAGGGCGGCATCATCCGCACGGGTACGCTGGGCGACGTCATGAAAGAGTCGATCGAGGCAGCCCGCACGGTGGTGCGCAGCCGGGCGCAGCGCCTGGGCATCAAGGCGGACGTGTTCGAGAAGAGCGATATCCACATCCACGTGCCGGAAGGCGCGACACCGAAGGACGGTCCTTCGGCTGGCGCGGCCATGACGGTGGCGATGGTGTCGGTCTTCACGGGCATTCCCGTGCGTGCCGACGTGGCGATGACGGGCGAGATCACCTTGCGCGGCGAAGTATTGCCGATCGGCGGCCTGAAAGAAAAGCTGCTGGCGGCCCATCGCGGCGGCATCAAGACGGTCCTGATTCCAGAGCAGAACGTGAAAGACCTGGCCGATATTCCGGACAACGTCAAGAACAAACTGGAGATCGTTCCCGTGCGCTGGATCGACAAAGTGCTGGAAATCGCCCTCGAACGCATGCCTGAAGCGTTGGCGGATGTCGCTGCGGTGGAGGCTGTCACGGCCGCCGCGGCCAAGCCCGACGCGGCCGGTGAGGTGGTAAAACACTAACGTTTTACCCCTGTTTTCCCCAAACAAGCGCTTTTAGAGCGCTTGTTTTATATTGAAACGTGAATTGCGCCCCCAAAGCGCTTGACACATATACAGTGTGGCTTGTTTAATACGCCTGCACATTTTTTCGCCGGACAGCTGTGGTGCCAAAAGTGCCGCAACGATACGGTAAACGTTTTATACCTTTGTAATTGGGGATGCTAGTGAACAAGACTGAATTGATCGACCACATTGCTGAAAAAGCTGACATTTCCAAAGCCGCCGCTGCGCGCGCACTCGACGCTGTTATCGGCGGCGTGACGGAAACTTTGAAAAACAACGACAGCGTGACGCTGGTTGGTTTTGGCACTTTCTCGGTCAGCGAACGCGCTGAGCGTACCGGCCGCAATCCGCGTACGAAAGAAGCGATCACGATCGAAGCTGCAAAAGTTCCAAAATTTAAAGCTGGTAAAGCTTTGAAGGATGCTGTAAACTAACGGACTTCGGTGAGGTGACAATCACCGGAAACATTTGGCGGCGCCTTCGGGTGCCGCGATTTCAGGGTTGAAGTTCTTCGAATAACAACCCTGGATACAAATGCAAGTAGTACTGTGTATTTTTCGGAGTGGTAGTTCAGTTGGTTAGAATGCCGGCCTGTCACGTCGGAGGTCGCGGGTTCGAGTCCCGTCCGCTCCGCCAAAAAAATACGCTCTTAAGGAGTGGTAGTTCAGTTGGTTAGAATACCGGCCTGTCACGTCGGGGGTCGCGGGTTCGAGTCCCGTCCGCTCCGCCAGAATATAGAAGCCCGCGCTGCTGAATAAGTAGCGCGGGTTTTTCTTTTTCAGCGCCAGATTATCTCCGCGCGCCTGCTTTTTAAAATCCCCTCCTGCCGTTTTGAATAAAAACGCCTGCGTTTAAATCCGCTTTAAGCTGCGCAGGGTTAAATGCCCGAGTCCGGCGCCTTGCCGTCCAGGCGGCGCCAGGGCAGGGCGCGCGCCCTGATTTACTCTTGCTATAGCGCTATGGGCATTGTAGAATCAGGAGATAATGGCTTGGGCGTCAGAATCCTGCTTTAGTTCCAGCGCCAAGTTGTTGAATCTAAAGGGGAAGTGGACATCTGTCCCGTCCATTCCGCCGAAGAAATCAAGGCGAACGCATGTTCGCCTTTTTTTATAGTGATCCACTCATCCCGAATTGGCTGACCATGTTTGAATTTATTCGTACCCATCGACGCTTGATGCAGTTTCTCCTGATGCTGGTCATCGTCCCGTCTTTTGCACTGGTCGGTATCAGCGGCTACCAAAGCTTCGGCGACGGCGCGAACACCATCGCCAAGGTCGGCGACCAGGTCGTTACGCAGCAGCAATATGAAGAAGCGCAACGCCAGCAGATCGACCGCTATCGCCAGATGATGGGCGAGCAGTTCGACCAAAAAATGTTTGACACGCCGGAAGCGCGCCAGAGCATCCTCGACAACCTGATCGCCGAGCGCGCCGTGGCCGCCGAAGTGGGCCGTAGCCACCTGGTCATCAGCGATGCCGTGCTGCAAAAGGAAGTGCTGGAAATCCCAGGCTTGACCTTGCCGGACGGTAAATTCGACCTGGAACGCTACAAGGCCATGCTGGCCGCCCAAGGCATGACGCCGCAGATGTACGATGCGCGCCGCCGCAGCGACCTGGCCCTGCAGCAACTGGCCGGCGCCGTGCAAGGCACCGCCTTCGCGCCTGGCACCGTCTCCAAGCGCCTGTCCGACATCACCTCGGAAGAGCGTGAAGTGCAGGAACTGCTGTTGCCGATCGCCCAGTACGTGCCGGAAGTCAAAGTGACGGACGCCATGATCAAGGCTTTCTATGACAAGAACAGCAAGTTCTTCGAAATCCCGGAACAAGCCAAGATCGAATACGTCGTGCTGGACGACAGCGCTGCCGGCGAGCAAGTCGACGTCACCGACGCCGACGTGACGGGCTACTACGCGAAGAACCAGAAAGCCTACACGACGGAAGAAGCGCGCCAGGCTAGCCACATCCTCGTCGCCGTCAAGAAAGACGCATCGGCTGCCGACAAGGCCGCCGCCAAGGCCAAGGCCGAAGCCATCCTGGCTGACGTGCGCAAGGCGCCTGCCAGCTTTGCCGCCGTGGCGAAAGCCAAGTCGGAAGATCCGGCGTCCGCGGAACAGGGCGGCGACCTGGGCGTGATTGGCAAGGATGGCTTGCCAGCTCCGCTGCTGAGCGCTGTCGCGAAACTCAAGCAGGGCGAAATCAGCGACGTCGTCGCTTCCGATTTCGGCTTCCACATCCTGACCGTCACCTCGCTCAAGCCACAGCACGTGCGTGCGCTGGACGAAGTGCGCGGCGAAATCACGGCCGACCTGCGCAAGCAATTTGCTGCCAAGAAATACTCGGAAATGGCGGAAACGTTCACCAACACGGTCTACGAGCAATCGGACAGCCTGAAGCCGGTGGCCGACAAGCTGAAACTGAAAGTGGAAAGCGTCGCCAACCTGTCGCGCACGCCGTCGCCAGCACTGGGCAAGGCGCCGTTCAACAACGCCAAGTTCCTGGCCGCCATCTTCTCGAACGATTCGCTGAAAGACAAGCGCAACACGGAAGCCGTGACCGTCGCTCCTAACGTGCTGATCGCTGGCCGCGTGGTGGAATTCAAGCCCGCCAGCAAGCGTCCGCTGGCCGAAGTCGAAGCGATGATCCGTCAGCGCGTGACCCTGGAAGAAGCGGAAAAGCTGGCCAAGAAAGCGGGCGAGACCAAGTTGGCTGCCTTGAAGGCTTCGGGCGACGCCAGCGGTTTCGGCGCTGCGCAATGGGTATCGCGCAGCAAGCTTGACGGCATCAACCGTGCCGCCATCGCGCAAGTCATGAAAGCGGACACGAGCAAGCTGCCAGCCTATGTGGGCGTGGACCTGCCAGCCCTGGGCTACGGCATCTACCGCATCGCCAAGGTGCAGCAGCCGGAGCAAGCCGACGCAGCGCGCCGCCAGCAAGAGAAAGACCAGATCAGCGGTATCCTGGCACAACAGGAAATGTTCGATTACGTCGAGTATCTGAAAGCCAAGGCCAAGGTGAAGATCGTCAAACCGGTCACCGCCCCAGCCACCCCAGCGCCGGAAGCGCCGTAAGATTAGTTTCCACGCATAAAAATAGCCGCTTTCGAGCGGCTATTTTTTTATCTGCGGAGTGGGCTGCTTTACTTGGCTTTCAGCAACGGCGCCAGCTGTGGCCAGATGTTTTTCAGAATCGTCGGATGCGCCTTTGCATTCGGGTGCATGCGGTCGGCCTGGAACAGCTGCGGCTGGTCGGCGATGCCTTCGAACATGAAGGGCACCAGCGGGGCCTTCCATTCCCTGGCCAGCTTGCCGTACACGCCATAAAACTGCTCGCCATAGGCGCGGCCATAGTTGGGCGGCATGCGCATGCCCACCAGCACCACCTGCGCGCCTGATTTCTTGGCCGCCTCACCCATGGCGCGCAGATTCGCTTCGGCCGCCGCCACGGGCAAGCCGCGCAAGCCGTCGTTGGCGCCCAGTTCGATCAGCACGACGTCGGGCTGGTGCTTGGACAGCAGGGCGGGCAGGCGCGCGCGGCCGCCGCTGGTGGTCTCGCCGCTGATGCTGGCGTTGACGATGCGCGTATCGTTCTTTTGCGCCTGCAGCCGCTGTTCCAGCAGCGCCACCCAGCCCGTGCCCCGTGCCAGCCCATACTCGGCCGAGAGGCTGTCGCCGAGCACCAGCAGCGTTTTTGGTGCAGAATAGGCGTTCGTCATGCCTGACACCAGGAGCAGGGCTGCCGCAGGAAGCAAGGACAGGGTGCGCCGCCGCATGCGGCTGCTGCCCTTGACACTTATTTGTTCACGAAATTTTTTAAGATAGATCAGCATGCCCGAATTCCCTAAAGCGACTTCCACCAGTTTTCTCCCATCAGACGCAGCGGCCCAGCGGCCCGCCGCACCCAACAGCCAAAATGCCCGGCCGGCCATCGAAGTGGTCCAGCTGGCCAAGCGCGTACCCGATGCCGATGGTGAGCTGACCATCCTGCATCAAGTCGATTTTACCGTGCAAACGGCCGAGACGCTGGCCATCGTCGGCGCCTCCGGTTCCGGCAAGTCCACCTTGCTGGGTTTGCTGGCGGGACTGGACACGCCCAGCGAGGGCAAGGTCATCCTCGATGGCACCGATATCTTCGCCCTCGACGAAGACGGCCGCGCCGGTTTCCGCAAGGAAAAGCTCGGTTTCGTGTTCCAGTCCTTCCAGCTGCTGGCCCACCTGACGGCGCTGGAAAACGTCATGCTGCCGCTGGAATTGCGCGGCGACCCGGACGCGAAGGAAAAGGCCCAAGCCATGCTGGGGAGAGTGAACCTGGGCAGCCGTTTGAAGCACTATCCGAAATACCTGTCCGGCGGCGAGCAGCAGCGCGTGGCCCTAGCCCGCGCGTTCGTGACGGAGCCGCCGCTGCTGTTCGCCGATGAACCGACGGGCAGCCTGGACGCCGCCACCGGCGAAGCCGTGATCCAGCTGATGTTCGAGCTCAACCGCGAACGGGGATCGACGCTGGTGCTTGTCACGCATGACAGTTCGATTGCGGCCCGCTGCGGGCGGACCATCACGATTGCAGCGGGCAGGTTGGTGTAATTGCGGCTGGTGTTTGTCGGATTACGCGCTTGCGGGCTAATCCAGCAACTCGCTCAAGCCTCCGACAAGGCATTGATCAATTTCCGGATGGCCGGGATCAATTCTCCGGCCGTCAGCCCGATCGGGCCGCTGCCTGCGGCCACCAGTGCATCGGCCGCCGCGCCGTGCAGCCATACGGCGCCCAGCGCCGCTTCCCATTCCGGCCAGCCCTGCGCCAGCAGGCTGCCGCACAGGCCTGACAAGACGTCGCCCGTGCCAGCCGTCGCCAGCGCGGGGCCGCCCGTGTTGTTGACGACGACATGGCCATCGGGTGCAGCGATCACCGTGCCCGAACCTTTCAATACGACGATGACGCCCAGCTGCGTGGCCAGCTGGCGCGCCGCGCCCAGGCGGTCGGCCTGCACCTCGGCCACCGTCATGTCGAGCAGGCGTGCCGCTTCCAGCGGATGCGGCGTCAGTATCGTCGCCCCCGCGCCCGTGCGTACGGCCAGCGCCGATTGCAGCTCCGGCTCGGCCACCATCAGGTTCAGCGCGTCCGCGTCCAGCAGCAGGGGGCTGTCGCTGTCGATGGCACGCTGCAGCAGCTCCACCGTGCCGGCCTTGTCGCCGAGGCCAGGCCCCGCCACCAGCGCGGCAAAGTGCAGGCCCGAGAAATCCACGTCCCTGGCGTGCCGGCACATCAGTTCCGGCTGGCCGCTGTCGAAGGCGGGCGGTGCGTCGGGAAAGGCGATGTAGACGCGTCCCGCGCCCGCATGCAGGGCCGTGCGGGCCGCCAGGATGGGCGCGCCGGCCATGCCTTGCGCGCCGCCGATGATGGCCACGCTGCCATAGCTGCCCTTGTGCGTGTTTTGCCGGCGCGGCTGCAGCTGGCGCGCGAACAGGTGCAGGCCGCCCAGCTGGGCCCTGGCTGGCGGCAGCAGGGCAGGGGCGATGGCCAGCGCAGCCACTTCCACTTCCCCCGCGTAGTCGCGGCCATTCGCCGTGTGCAGGCCCGGCTTGTCGCCGATGAAGGTGAGTGTATGCGTGGCGCGGATGGCGACGCCGTCGATGGCGCCCGTGTCCGCGTGCAGGCCGCTGGGCACGTCGAGCGCCAGCACGGGGCAAGCGAGATTGTTGACCAGCTGCGCCATGTCGCGGCATTCGCCATCCAGGGGACGCGACGCGCCGATGCCGAACAGGCCATCGATGACGAGGTGCCAGGGCGCCGCGCCCACTGCCGCCGACGCCATCGAGGTTGCCGCTTCCATGCAGCGCGCGGCACTGTTGCGCGCGCGGCTCAGCGCCTGTTCGCGTTCGGGCGACGTGGCTTGCGCCTCGGGCGCCAGCCAGACGAGTACCTCGGTGCCGCTGCCGGCCAGGTGCGCCGCCGCTTCCAGCGCGTCGCCGCCATTGTCGCCGGGGCCGGCCAGCACCAGGACGCGCCGGTGGCCCGCGCCGTCGCCATCTTCCTGGGCGTGCAGCAGCTTCAGGGCGGCACTGGCGGCAGCCTGGCCCGCGCGCTGCATCAGCAGCCCTTGCGGCAGGTCTTGCATGGCCGCTTGTTCGATGGCGCGCAGTTCGGCGATGGAGTACAGCGGTGTTGCAGAGTCGATCAGGGGCATGGAGCGTGTTCCGTTAGTCAGCATGTCTTCAACATAAGGCCGAAGCGGGCGAAAGGCAAGGCGCGCACGCCTGAAACGCGTCCCTGTTTGGCAGCTACAATAGCCATCTCACATAAGCGCGGGGGCAAGGCGATGGACTGGCAATTCTGGATCGACCGGGGCGGCACCTTTACGGACATCGTGGCGCGCCGTCCTGACGGCAGCCTGGCCACGCATAAACTGCTGTCGGAGAATCCGGGCCAGTACCGCGACGCGGCGCTGGCCGGCATGCGCCATTTGATGGACCTGGCGCCTGACGCGCCGCTGCCCGTCGAACGGGTGGGCGCCATCAAGATGGGCACCACGGTGGCGACCAATGCGCTGCTCGAACGCAAGGGCGAGCCGACCGTGCTGGCCATCACGCGTGGTTTTCGCGACGCCTTGCGCATCGCCTACCAGAACCGCCCGCAGCTGTTTGCGCGCCAGATCATCCTGCCGGAACTGCTGTACGGCGACGTGATCGAGATCAATGAACGCACGGGCGCCCACGGTGAAGTCGTGACCCCGCTCGACGAACCCGCCGCGCGCGCCGCGTTGGAACAGGCTTATGCGCGTGGCGTGCGCGCCATCGCGGTCGTGCTGATGCACGGCTACCGCTACCACGCGCACGAGGCGCGGGTGGCGCAGCTGGCGCGCGAAGTGGGTTTTACGCAGGTCTCCGTATCGCACGAGGTCAGCCCCATGATGAAACTGGTGGCGCGCGGCGACACCACGGTGGTCGACGCCTATCTGTCGCCGATTTTGCGCCGCTACGTCGACCAGCTGGCGATGGAGCTGCCCGGCGTGCACCTGCAATTCATGCAGTCGAACGGCGGCCTGACGGATGCGCGCGCCTTCCAGGGCAAGGACAGCATCTTGTCCGGCCCCGCGGGCGGCATCGTCGGCATGGTGCGCGCCAGCGCCCTGGCCGGCTTCGATAAAGTCATCGGCTTCGACATGGGCGGCACCTCCACCGACGTGTCGCATTACGCGGGCGAGTTCGAACGCGTGTTCGAGACGCAGATCGCCGGCGTGCGCATGCGCGCGCCCATGATGAGCATCCACACGGTGGCGGCCGGCGGCGGCTCCATCCTGCATTTCGACGGCGCCCGCTACAAGGTGGGGCCGGACAGCGCGGGCGCCAATCCCGGCCCTGCCAGCTACCGGCGCGGCGGCCCGCTGGCCGTCACCGACTGCAACGTCATGCTGGGCAAGCTGCAGCCCGCCTTCTTTCCCCGCGTCTTCGGCCCCGACGCCAATGAAGCGCTGGACGCGGCCACCGTGCGCACCCAGTTCGAAGCGCTGGCGCGCACGGTAGACAGCACCCCGGAACAGGTGGCCGAAGGTTACATCGCCATCGCCGTAGGGAACATGGCCAACGCCATCAAGCAGATTTCCGTGCAGCGCGGCCACGACGTCACCGAATATACGCTCACCAGCTTTGGCGGCGCGGGCGGCCAGCACGCCTGCCTGGTGGCCGATGCGCTGGGCATGCGCACGGTGTTCATCCACAGCCTGGCCGGCGTGATGTCGGCCTACGGCATGGGCCTGGCCGACCAGAGCGCCATGCGCGAGCGGGCCATCGAAGCGGCATTGGATGTGGACCTGGAGGCTGATTTCGCGGCGCTGGGAGAACTGGCGCGCGGCGACTTGCTGCGCCAGGGCGTGGGGCAGGAACGCATCGCGCTGGTGTCGCGAGTGCACCTGCGCTATGAGGGCACGGATTCGGCCCTCGTCGTGCTGTTCGACACGGCCGTCGGCATGCAGGCGCAGTTTGAAGCGGCCTACAAAAAACGCTTTTCCTTTTTGATGCCGGCGCGCGCCTTGATCGTCGAGGCCATTTCCGTGGAAGCCATCGGCGCGTCCGATGCGCCGCAAGTGGCCGCGCCGGTCCATGCACCGCGTGCAGGCGTGCTGGCGCCCGTACAGACGGTGGCCATGTACTGCGCCGGCGTGTGGCGCGACAGCGGCCTGTATGGGGCAGACAGCCTGCGCCCCGGCGATAGCATCGATGGCCCGGCCATCGTCAGCGACGCCAACGCCACCACCGTGATCGAACCGGGCTGGCGCGCGGACGTCACGGCGCACGGCCATTTGATCTTGCGCAGGGTCGCCGCCCTCCCGGAGCGGCGCGCCATCGGGACGCAAGCCGACCCCGTGATGCTGGAAATTTTCAATAATCTGTTCATGTCGATTGCCGAGCAGATGGGCCTGCGCCTGCAAAATACGGCCCATTCCGTCAACATCAAGGAACGGCTCGACTTCAGCTGCGCCATCTTCGATGCGCAAGGCCATTTGATCGCGAATGCGCCGCATATGCCCGTGCACCTGGGTTCCATGGGCGAGAGCATCCGCACCGTCATGACGCGCAATGCGGGAACCATGCGGCCGGGCGACGTCTTCATGCTGAACGACCCGTACCACGGCGGCACGCACTTACCCGACGTGACGGTGATCTCGCCTGTGTTTGACGAAGCGGGCGGCGCCATCCTGTTCTATGTCGGTTCGCGCGGCCACCATGCGGACATCGGCGGCACGACACCGGGCTCCATGCCGCCCGACTCCACGCGCATCGAGGAAGAGGGCGTGTTGATCGACAATTTCAAGCTGGTCGACGGCGCCACGGGACTATTGCGCGAGGCGGAAACACTGGCCCTGCTGGCGGGCGCCAGCTGGCCGGCGCGCAATCCACAGCAGAATTTGGCTGACCTGCGCGCCCAGGTGGCGGCCAACCAGAAGGGGGCCGAGGAGCTGCACAACATGGTCGCGCATTTCGGTTTGCCTGTCGTGCAAGCCTACATGGGCCACGTGCAGGACAATGCCGAGGAAGCCGTGCGCAGGGTCATCACCACCCTGAAGGATGGCGGCTATGTGCTGGACCTGGACAACGGCGCGCGCATCCAGGTGGCGATCAGGGTCGACGTGGCGCGGCGCAGTGCTGTCATCGACTTTACGGGGACCTCAAGCCAGCTGCCGAACAATTTCAACGCGCCGTCCGCCGTCTGCATGGCGGCCGTGCTGTACGTGTTCCGCACCCTCGTTGACGACGAGATTCCCTTGAACGCGGGCTGCCTGAAGCCTTTGACCGTGATCATCCCGCCCGGCTCCATGCTCAACCCGCAGTATCCGGCCTCCGTCGTCTCGGGCAACGTGGAAACCTCGACCTGCATCACGAATGCCCTGTATGGCGCGCTGGGGGCCATGGCGGCGTCGCAGGGGACGATGAACAATTTCACGTTCGGCAGCGCCAAGTACCAGTATTACGAGACGATATCGGGCGGCTCGGGCGCCGGGCCCGGCTTCGACGGCACGGACGTGGTGCAGACGAACATGACCAATTCGCGCCTGACGGACCCGGAAATTCTGGAGTGGCGCTTTCCCGTGCGGCTGGACAGCTACAGCATCCGTCCAGGTTCCGGCGGGGCGGGGCGCTGGCACGGCGGCAATGGCGGCGTGCGGCGCGTGCGCTTCCTGGAAGCGATGACGGCGGCGATCCTGTCGAACAACCGCATCCATCCGCCTTTCGGCATGGATGGCGGCGCGGCGGGCGCGCTGGGGCGCAATTATGTGGAGCGGGCGGACGGCACGGTGGAGCACCTGGCGCATATCGGCAAGACCGGCATGCTGGCGGGCGACGTGTTCGTCATCGAGACGCCGGGCGGCGGCGCTTACGGCAAGACGGAGTAGGCTGTGGCTCCGCTCAGCTGCGCGCGCACCTGGCCCACGTCGCGCATGGGCGCGCGGCCGAACTGGCGGCTGTATTCGCGGCTGAACTGCGATTCGCTGGCGTAGCCGACCCGGTAGCCGGCCGTGCCCGCGTCGATCTGCTCGACCAGCATCAGGCGCCGTGCTTCCTGCAATCGTAGCAGCTTCTGGTACTGCATCGGCGTCATGGCCGTAATCGCCTTGAAGTGGTGGTGCAGCGATGACATGCTCATGTTCGCCATGCCGGCCAGGTGCTCGATGCGCAGCGGCTCGCAGTAATTGTGCTTGATCCAGTCGATGGCTTGTCCCACCTGGTGCGACTGGCTGCTGGCCAGCGCCATGTGGCGCAGGCGCGCGCCGACGGGGCCATTGAGCAGGCGGTAGGTCAGTTCGCGGCGGATCAATGGCGCCAAGGTGGCGATTTCCGCCGGTTTGTCCAGCAGGCGCACGAGGCGCAGCATGGCGTCGAGCAGCTCGGCCGACACGTCGCTGACGGAAATGCCGCGCGTGGCGGGCAGGATTTTCTGCTGCGCCGCGCTGTCGCTGCTGCTTTCGCTATCGAGCAGCGCGGCCACGTCGGCGATGTCGATGCCCAGCACCACGCACAGGTGCGGCTTGTCCACGCTCGCTTCCACCACGCGCACCTGCACCGGCAGGTCGACGGACGTCAGCAGATACTGCATGCGGCTGTAATGGAAGGTGTCCGTGCCCAGGGTGACGTCTTTCGCCCCCTGCGCGATGATGGCCACGCTGGGGCGCGCCGCATGGAACAGCGATTCCGTGACCGACGACTGGCGGTGGAACGTCAGGTTGCCGATGGCCGTCGCGTAGTCGCCCGTGCGCGGCGCGTGGCGGCTGATCAGGGCGGCGATTTCGTCTTGCGGGAGGATAGGTGTGGACAGGGTGGACATGTGGGCCAGTATGCGTCAGGTAGGTAAGGGCAGGGGTTGATCTTACGCAGATTTGGAGGATCGTGCAAAGGTCTTGCAGGATCGCGGTAACGGCGGGCCGGCATCTCGGGCACACTTGTGCAATCGCATGCATGGCACGCGCCCCCCCTCGTCACACACATCTAGATACAGGAGTTTTCATGACCACCATCGCCAAAGGCTACGCCGCACTGGGCCCGACTTCCGCACTGCAACCGTTCACGTTCGAGCGCCGCGCCCCGCGCGAAGACGACGTGGCCATCTCGATCAAATACTGTGGCGTGTGCCATTCCGACATCCACCAGGCGCGCGACGAATGGGGCGGCGCCGCTTTTCCGATGGTGCCTGGCCATGAAATCGCCGGCGTCGTCACGGCTGTTGGCGCCAACGTCAGCAAGTTCAAGGTGGGCGACCACGTGGGCGTGGGCTGCTTCGTCGATTCCTGCACCACCTGCAAGACGCGCAACGTGGACCTGGAACAGTATATGCCTGGCCTGATCCAGACCTACAATGGCCTGGAAGCGGACGGCAAGACGGCCACGCAGGGCGGCTATTCGGACAGCATCGTCGTCAAGGAAGGCTATGTGCTGTCGATTCCCGACAACCTGCCGCTGGACGCGGCCGCGCCGCTGCTGTGCGCCGGCATCACGCTGTACTCGCCGCTGAACCACTGGAAAGCCGGTCCTGGCAAGCAGGTCGCCATTTTGGGCATGGGTGGCCTGGGCCACATGGGCGTGAAAATCGCCCACGCCATGGGCGCCGAAGTGACGGTGCTGAGCCAGACCCTGTCGAAGCGCGAAGACGGCCTGCGCCTGGGCGCCGACCATTACTACGCCACCAACGATGCGGAAACGTTCAGCAAACTGGCCGGCACGTTTGATCTGATCATCTGCACCGTGGGCGCTTCGATCGACTGGAACCAATATATCAATCTGCTGAAAGTCGATGGCAACATGGTCATCGTCGGCATCCCGGACGGCGCCGTGCCGCCAGTGAACGCCTTCGGCCTGGTGGGCGCGCGCCGCAGCCTGTCCGGCTCCATGATCGGCTCGATCAAGGAAACCCAGGAAATGCTGGATTTCTGCGGCAAGCACAATATTGTGTCGGACATCGAGATCATCCGCATCCAGGATATCAATGAGGCGTTTGAGCGCGTCGTCAAGAGCGATGTACGCTATCGCTTCGTGATCGATATGGCCTCTTTGTAACGCTCGAGAAAAAGCCCAGGGCGTTGTTGCCGCGTCTCGCCGTACTATTCGTACTGTCTTCGACGCGGCGCCTAGCCCTGGGCGTTTTTCGAGCGTTCCAACGGCGTTTGTTTAAACGTCAAAACCGGCAGCACCTCCTCCCATCCCCGCCAAAAATCAAGCTCCTGCGTCAATTTTTCTTTCCTTGCGTCAAAAAACGGCATAAAATGAAACCGTACAGTACAGTTTCACTACGTAGATTTAAAAAATCAGCCATCCCCGGCGTGTTGGCCTGGGCAGGGGAGGCGTCATGGATAAAAAATGGACACTTCAGTAAATAAAGGGGCGCCGGCGATCCCGGCGGTCTTCAGGGGCAAGCGGCTTGCCTTGACGGTTTTTGGCGTTTTTCTTGGATTTTCCGGCCTGGCCCTGGCGGCGGGCGGCATCGAACTGATTACCCTCGGCGGTTCCTGGTATTACCTGCTGGCTGGACTCGGTTTGACTCTCGCCGGCGTGCTGTATTTGCGCCGCAAGCCGCTGGCGAGCGGCGTTGTCGCCACGCTGGTCATCGCTACGCTGATCTGGGCCGTGTGGGAAATCGGCTTTGCCTTCTGGCCCATGGTGCCGCGTTTGGCGCCGTTCCTCGTCATCGGCCTGGCGGCCGCCTTGCTGCATCCGTGGCTCGCGGGTCGCAAGCATAATGGGCAGTCGCGCGGCTTCGCGGCCCTGTTTGCCGTCGTGCTGGTGGCCGGTTTCGCTGCCATGTTCAAGCCGCACGGCGTGCTGGATGCCACCGCGCAGCCGCAGCAGGATGTTGTGACGGCCATCAATGACGGCAGCGCCAACTGGGCGCATTATGGTTATGGACCGAAGGGCACGCGCTTCGCGCCCTACACGCAGATCGACAAGGCTAACGTCGATCAGTTGCAAGTGGCGTGGACTTACCGCTCGGGCGAGCTGGCCGAAGGCGCGTCCGAAGCGCAGAACACGCCGCTGCAGATCGGCGACACCATCTACACGTGCACGCCTACCAGCAAAGTCATCGCGCTGGACGCGGACACGGGCGAGGAGCGCTGGACTTTCGATCCGAAGCCGGCCAACACGAAAACGTGGAACCGCTGCCGTGGCGTGGCTTACTACGAGCCGGCCAAAGTGACAAAGCCATTTCACTTTGACGGCATGACAGCGGCCAGCGCGCCGGTGGCGGGCGTTTGCGCCAAGCGCATCGTGCAAGTGACCATGGATGCGCGCCTGATTCAGATCGACGCGCAGACGGGCAAGCAGTGCGAGGGCTTCGGCGACAAGGGTTCCGTCGACCTGACCGTCGGCCTGGGCAAGGTCAAGATGAACGTGCCGTACTACGCCTACACGTCCGCGCCCACGGTGGCGCGCAACCTGATCATCCTCGGCGGCTGGGTCTTCGATGGCCGCTCCACCGACGAACCGTCGGGCGTCGTGCGCGCCTACAGCGCCGACACGGGGGAACTGGTGTGGGCCTGGGACCTGGGCAATCCGGCCATCACGAAGCTTCCGCCGGAAGGGCAGACCTACACGCGCAGCACGCCGAACATGTGGTCGACGCCCGCTTTTGATGATGCACTTGGCCTGGTCTATCTGCCGACGGGGAACGAGCAGCCCGACTTCTGGGGCGGCAAGCGTCCGCCATTGACGGAAAAATACGCGTCGGCCATCGTCGCCCTCGACATGGCCACGGGCCGCGAGCGCTGGACGTATCAAACCGTCCACCACGATATCTGGGATTACGATGTGGCCGCGCAGCCGGCCCTGTACGACGTCCCGGACGGCAAGGGTGGAAAAATACCCGCGCTGGTGCAGCTGACCAAGCGTGGCCAGATATTCATGCTGGACCGCCGCACGGGCAAACCGATAGCCGAAGTCATCGAAAAACCTGTGCCGCAGGAACACGCGGCCGGCGACTGGGTGGCAAAGACGCAGCCATATTCCACCGGCATGCCTGCCCTCGGTGCGGAAACGCTGACGGAGCGCGACATGTGGGGCGCCACCTTCTTCGACCAGCTGGCGTGCCGCATCAGCTTCCGCAAGCTCAATTACCAGGGCGAGTTCACGGCGCCCAGTACCCGCGAAACGCTGATCTATCCGGGCTACTACGGTGGCTTCAACTGGGGCGGCGCGGCCGTCGATGAAAGCAATGGCTATATGTTCGTCAACGATATCCGCATGCCGCAAGTGGTCAAGCTGGTGCCGCGCGAAACGGTGGACGTGGCCAAGCTGACGTCGGGCCACGGCGTGGGCAGCACTTATCCGATGGATGGCACGCCGTTCGTCATCGACCACAAGGCGTTTAACTCGCCGCTGGGCATTCCCTGCCAAAGTCCGCCATGGGGCGTGTTTGCCGCCATCGACCTCAAGACGCGCACGAAAGTGTGGGAGCGACCGGCCGGCACGGTGCGCGATGCCGTCATCAACGGCGTGCGCGCCAGGTTGCCTATCCCGCTGGGCATGCCGACCCTGGGTGGTGGCGTGAGCACGGCGTCCGGCCTGGTGTTTTATGCGGGCACGCAGGATTACTATTTGCGCGCCATGGATATCGCCACCGGCCGTGAAGTGTGGAAGGCGCGCATGCCCGTCGGTTCGCAAGGCACGCCGATGACGTATGTGTCGCCCAAGTCGGGCCGCCAGTACGTCGTGGTGGTCGCAGGCGGCGCCCGCCAGAGCCCGGACCGTGGGGATTACGTGATAGCATACGCGCTTCCCAAGACACAGTAAGAGTTTGCTTCATGCCCCAGTTGCGCACCGTTCCAGCTTCCCCGAGTACCCGAAGCGAGGAGCGGCGGCGCAAGCTGCTGGCGGCGGCGGCGGATCTCTTCCTCGCCTCGGGCTACGATGGCGTCAGCATGGATGCCATCGTGGCCGAGGCGGGCGGCTCGAAAGCCACCGCCTACCGCTACTTTGGCAGCAAGCAGGACCTGCTGGTGGCCGTGGTCGAATACCTGTGCGCCGATTTCATCATCGACCTGCGCCGCCTCGATACCTCGCAAGCGGGCCTGGAGCAGGGCTTGCAGCTGATCCTCGATGAACTGGTTGCCGTCGTCACCAGCCCCCGCCACGTGGATTTCTACCGCCTCGTCGTCACGGGCGCCGCCGCCGTGCCGGCCGTGGGCCTCACCTGGTACGAACACGGCCCGCAAGTGTGGCACGCGCTGATCCTGCGCCTGCTGGAACAGCAGCGTACCCAGGGCCGTATCGCGCCCGATACCTCGTTTTCCAACCTGCCGCAGATCCTCTTCGACGCTGTCTTTTCACACCTGACCACGCGCACCGTCATGCTGGGGCAGGGCGGCAGTGCGGCCACTTTCCGGCCCTTGACCGCGGAGCTGATCGAGCTGGTGGTGGCAAGGGTGGCGAGGGTGGAGCTCAGCGCGGATTAGGCCAGGGAGGCCAGTAATCCGACAACAAGGTTGGGGTGCTGCTCGGATTACACGCTTGGGTGCCTCGGCGGCCCTGTCAATCCGATCTGCGCGACAGGGATGTGGCAGAGCGCCTTTCTGCGATGGCAGATGTACTGGAAAATGAGCAGCGAAAAGGGCCTGAGCTTATCGGGCAGCATTGCTTTCCGCCGTGTACGTCTGCTTTCGCCCAAAGCGGTCATTATGCAAGCCTTGTGGGCGTTCATTTATATTCAAGAAACTGGACCCTAACGCCGTGCTCACCCAGTGCATGGGCCAGCCCAAGCGGATTTGCCACGCGACCAACGTTTGAGTAGGAATACGGTGAAGTAAATGCCTTATAGAAGACAACCAAGGTCTTCGAACCGTACAGCAAGAGGTCGCCATTGCTGATCATTTCCATCCTGCTCGCGTTAGCCGGCAGCGCCTTTTGCAGATCTGCATGCTTCTCGTTTCCGTTGAGTTCGGCCATATCCAGTGTCAGCGGCAGCATCTCGGCAAATGCATGCCCGGTCACGTTGTCGGACAAGGTGATGACGAAGCGACGTTCCCCAACGACCATCCACATGCGCGCCCCCTCGGGCCTCAGGGATGCGCTAGCCGCAACCGGGGCAAGAGCGAATGGCACGGACGCGGACGGCTGTCGGGCTTTGCAAGCGCCGAAGGGTAGCAAGCATAGCAACAGGCCCAGCTTATGCAGTCCTCCGGATAGGCGGCGCTTGCTCATGCTGGTTACTGATGCTGGGCGCCGTTGCGAACCGCTAGCTTGCGTGTAATCATTGTTTGCCCCTTCGTTGGTAGAAGGCTCAGCTTGCCTGCAGCGCTTGCGAGCGCGAGGTCAGGAAGGCAGCCAGCAGCAGGACGGCGGCGCTGGCAATGAACGTGCTTTGATATCCGCTCTTGTCGAACAGGAAGCCGCCGATCGTGGAACCGAGGGCGATGGCGAGTTGCACGACGGCAACCATCAACCCGCCCCCTGCCTCTGCCTCGCGCGGCAGCGTTGTAGCTAACCATGACCACCAGCCCACCGGCGCAGCGGTCGCGACAACGCCCCAGATGCCGAGCAGTACCGTCACGGCTGCAACCTTGCTGCCAAAGATGGTCAGCGTCACGGCGATCATTGCCATCAGGATGGGAATGGCAACCAGTGTCCGGGAAAAATTCCACTTCAGGCACTTGCTGATGACGGTGGTGCCGATAAAGCCGCCAACGCCAATCACCAGCAGTATCAGCGACAGCGTGGATATGTCTACGCGCGTCACGCTTTCAAGGAATGGGCGCAAATAGGTGAACAAGGCGAACTGCCCCATGAAAAACGTGCTGACAGCCAGCATGCCCAGGGCAACCTTCGGATCCCGAAGCAGTTTGAAGGCGTTTCGGGAGGCCGCCGAGTCAGCCTGGGGCGGCATGGAAGGCAGGCTGATCCACTGCCAGACAAAGGCAACCATGGCCACTGGCACCAGGCAAAAGAAAGCGCCACGCCATCCGATGATGGACCCAAGGTAACTGCCCAAGGGCGCGGCGACGACGGTCGCCAGCGCATTGCCGCCATTGAACACGGCCAGCGCGCGCGGCACCTGACGGGAGGGCACCAGGCGCATCGCGGTGGCGGCCGACAAAGACCAGAAGCCGCCAACTACCACGCCGATCAGCGCACGTCCCGCCATGTACAGGACATAGTTCGGCGCCATCGCGACGACGGCCCCGGAAACGGCCATCAGTGCAGTCAACCCCAGCAGGAGCATCTTGCGATTCATGCTCCTGGCGATTGTGGAAATCGACAGGCTGGTGAGCACGGCGAATGCCCCGGATATGGCAATTCCCTGTCCGGCCAGTCCTTCGCTGACGCGGAGATCCCTGGCCATGGGTGTCAACAGGCTGACGGGCATGAATTCCGAGGCGATCAGCGCGAAAACGCACAGCGTCATGGCGAAGACCCCGCCCCACATGGCCACCTGCGTACCAGCGTCAGCATGCCCCTGCATGCCATCTGGAGGCATGCTGCTTATTGGTGCTGTCATGGTATGCGCCTATGCCAGATTCTTGTGGAAGAATGCGTTCAGCTTCTCCCAAGGGATGAGTTTCACCCGGTCATACAGATCGACGTGCCCGGCGCCTGGAATGACCACCAGTTCCTTGGGCTGGGCCGAAAGCCGGTAAGCCTCTTCGCTGAATTCCCGGGAATGCGCCTGGTCGCCCGTGATGAGCAGCATGGGACGCGGGGAAATCGTCTCGATGTCGTTGAACGGATAAAAGTTCATGAACTTGACGTTGCTGGCCAGCGTCGGGTGCGTCGTCAGTTCGCGCGACGACCCTGCTGGCGTGAACTCGCCGCGCGAGGTGCGATAGAAGTCGTAGAACTCGCGCTGGATTGGATGCGTATTCCCATCGAGCTTGTGCACGGTTCCACCGGTGTACCTGATGGCGCCGCCGGTAAATTCCACGTAGCGCTGTTGCGCCGCCTCGGCAATGATCTGCTTGCGCTGCGCTAGCGTTTGCGAGTGGTGCAGCGCATTGCGGTTGGCCCCGCCCATGTCATACATGCTGACAGTGGCAATCGCCTTCATGCGCGGATCGATCTTGGCGGCACTGATGACAAAACTGCCGCTGCCGCAAATGCCGAGCACGCCGATCCGTTCCCTGTCGACAAATGTCTGGGTGCCCAGGTAGTCCACCGCCGCGCTGAAGGCTTCGGCGTAGATGTCCGGCGCTACCGTATTGCGCGGCTGGCCGGCGCTTTCGCCCCAGAACGACTGATCGATGGCCAGGGTGACGAAACCCTGTTCGGCCAGTTTCTGCGCGTACAGATTCGAGCTTTGCTCCTTTACCGCGCCCATCGGGTGGCCGATGATGATCGCGGGATGCTTGGTATTGCGGTTGAGATCCTTGGGCATGAACAGATCGCCGACGATCTGCATCTGATACTGGTTGTTGAAACTGACCTTGCGCGCAGCGACTGTTGCGCTCCTGTAGAAGTTGTCAGCGTTGTTCGACATGTCCGGCACTGGCCGGTTACTGGCGGCAAACGCTGGACTAGCGGCAACGGAAAGGCTGCCAAGCACGGCCATGCCGGTGCCAGCAGTCTTCAGGAAATCACGGCGTGCAACATCATCAATGGTCATGTCTGCTTCTCCAGTTCGTTAGGTATGGGGCACTTGGTATGCGTTGACGTGCATCGTACGTCGCGCTTAAGGCACCTGCGCACCGAAATCTCGAACAGGCATATGTGCAGGAGCCATGAATACTCTGTATATTTATATTAAAAATCGCACATTCCAGTTGGTATCATCGCTTGCAAGGCAATACGACGGGATACCCTTAACAGCCGGCTTCAGGAATTGTTCAAATGGCCAGAGATAATATTATTGATATTCTTATATTTTTCGAAGTCGCTCGCCAACGCAGCTTCACCCGTGCCGCCATCAAGCTAGGCATGTCCCAGTCCACTCTCAGTCACATCATTCGGGATCTGGAAGCCCGGCTGGGCGTGCGGCTGCTCAATCGTACGACCAGGAGTGTTTCGCCGACCGAAGCAGGCGAGCGCCTGCTGAGCAATGTCGCGCCGCGGCTTGATGAGGTGCATGCTGAAATCGCTGCTGTCAGCGATTTGAATGGCAAGCCGGCGGGTACTGTGCGCATCACTGCCATCGACCATGTTGTTGATACTCTGCTGTGGCCAAGGCTGGCACCGGTGCTGCCCCAATATCCAGATCTGAATATCGAGATTCAATCCGATTACAAGCTGATCGATATTGCGGCGGACCGTTATGACATCGGAGTACGCTATGGAGACCAGGTGGCGGAGGATATGATTGCCGTGCGGCTCACGCCCGACATTCCAACCATGATTGTTGGCTCGCCTGGCTACTTTTCCTGGCATGCGCAACCTGCCAATTTGCAAGATTTGATGAAGCACAACTGCATCACGCTGCGGCTGGCAAGCAGTGGCGGCATCTACGCATGGGAACTGCAGCATGATGGACGCAACGTGGAAGCCCGGGTGCGCGGCCAGGCCGTGTTTACCAGCGCCGTACCCATGGTACAAGCGGCCTTGAGCGGTAATGGCCTGGCGTTTGTCACGGAAGACCTGGTGGCGGGGCACATACGGGAAGGCCGATTAATCAGCGTCATGGAAGACTGGTGCGGGAAGTTTCCTGGCCTCCATGCCTACTATCCCAGCCGCCGCCACGAATCGAGGGCGCTTCGGATTGTTGTCGAAGCTATTCGTCACAAGGAGTAGGCCAAGGAGCCGATCGTCAGATCAGACCGCACCTAAATTGATGTGTCCGAGGCGCGGCAACATACAGCCCATCTTTCTGGCCGTCCGCTTCTGGCCGCCTGCGGGCGTTCAATCGGTTTGTAATAGTGTCAAGTAGCGATACCATACTTGTGTTGCGTGGCTGCATACTGCTGCTTCAGCGACTCCAGCTGCGGATGCTTGGGATCGATCTTGCGGATCACCTGCATCTGGTGCTGCGCCTGTTCGGCCAGCGGGGCTTCCCAGCCCAGCATGTTGAGCTGGCGCAAAATGGCGTCGACGGAGGCGAACAGCACGGGCAGGTTGCCTGGCGTCTTGCGCAGGGCCTGGCGCAGCACGAAGACGGCGCCCTTGAGCTCTCCGCTTTCCGACTTGCTGGCCGCATCCTGCATCAGTTCCTGCACCTGGTTCGTGATCTGCTGGCCCATGCCTTGCGCCAGATCATGGCGACCCGCTTTTTCAAACACGTCGACGGCCGCTTCCATCGTCACATCGCTGTCGGCCTCGTTGACGAGTTTCATCATGACGTCGGACGCGGCTTGCTCCAGGTTGTTTTTCAGGCAGCTTTGCACGAGGCCCACCTTCAGCTGCGTCGACAGGCCGCGCGCCGTGTCCAGGGCGGCGGCGGCCAGCTGCAGTTCGCCAGCGGCGGCGATGTCGTTGCCCGACAGTTCATGCAGCATGGCGGCCGAGATGGCGCGGCACGCTTCCACGTTGGCGCCGCCGCGCAGCGAGCGCTCCATGTCGCGCAGCACGCCGCTCGCCTGCGGCGCATCGCCTTTCTTGACCAGCGTCTTGACCAGGTTGACGTGGTCTTCCGGGTCGCGGAATTCGGAGTACTTCGCTTTCGTCACCACCTGTTTATACGCCCGTTCGGCCGCACCGATGTCGCCCGTGTCATAGGCGATGCCGCCCAGGTGGCGCAAGCGGCGCACCATGTGCGGCGAGATGGCCACCGCGTCCTCGAGGATTTTCTTCGCCTGCAGCTGCTGGCCCATGGCTTCATGGTTCTTCGCAAGAAGGTCATAGGCGGCCATGAAGCGGGGATAGACCTCCACCAGTTCCAGCAGCGCATCCTGCGCCTCTTCGTGGCGCTGCTGCTCGAACAGGGTGCGCGCCAGTCCCAGGTGGGCCCAGGCCATGGGGCGCGTGGCCAGCATGTCGCCGTACAGCTGTTCCGCTTCCTTCCATTCATCGAGCGCGATATGCAGCTCGGCGCGCAGGCGGACGAAATCGCCCGCCAGGCGCGGGTGCTGCAGCTCGGCCGCGCGGCAGCTTTTCACGGCTTCGCGCAAGTCGCCCTTGTCGATCAGCTGGTAGGTGGGCAGGAACATGGCGCGCCGCTCGATGGCGCGCGCGATGCGTCCGCTCAGCACATCGACGGTGAACGGTTTCAATATGTAGTCGGACGGGGTCAGCTCGGCCGCGCTGATCACCTTGCTGTGGATGGCTTCCGAGGTCAGCATGATGAAGATCGTCCACAGCCCGATCAGCTTGTGGTGGCGCAAGTCTTCCAGCAATTGCTGGCCATCCTGGCCGTCCGTGCCACTACCAAGATCGTATTCGCACAGGATGATGTCGAACGGTTTCTTCGTCAGCAGGCGGATGGCCGTGCCGGAATTGACGGCATATTCCACCTTGGTGATGGCCGCCTGGTTCAGCATATTGTGCAGATTGCCCCGCATGCTGGGGTTCGGGTCGACGATCAGGACAGATAAATCGCTAGTTTCTGGCATTGTTCAGCTCTCGTTCATCTGTTCGGTCATTGCGGGAACTCTTCTTATATATGTATCTGCCTGGCATTACTATTTTTTATCAGCATACTGCAAAGCCGGTCGACACTGCCAGCAAAATGCATGCAATCGGGCGCGGGGCAGGGCGCAGGACGCCTCCGGTGGCGTGCGGCGTTGTATTTCATGGCGACGACGCCCGGTGCGCGGCTGACGGGGCGCAAATTTCAGCACATAGTTGACTAGCATGATAGTATCCTAATTACAACTAGTGTTGGATGCCGCGCAATCTTGCGGCCAGGCATGCGCAAGGCTGTACCGGGCGCTTTTCTTCTTTCTGGTGTCGATACCCGTATGCGTGTTCCTGACCTTTCTTCCCTGCGGCGCATTGCCGTCCCCCTTGCCTTTGGCGGCAACAGCGAACAGCAGCATACGTATTTTTCGGAGCTGCACCGGGTCGGCATGGTCACGCAGCTGCTGGGCATCATTGCCTACAGCCTGACCTGGCTGATGATGCCCGAGCCCTATCATCCGAACTTCTCGCACGCCGTGCTGGCGCTGCTGGGCATGTTGACTAGCCTGATCGTGCGCTACCGCTGCACCACCTTGCCCGTGCTGACCATTACCGGCGCCTGCGCCGTGCTGACCCTGACCTTTGGCCTGCGCACCATGGCCGATGCCGTCCATCACGCCAGCTTCTGGGTCTTGCCCGTGGGCGTATTCATGACCCTGGCCATCGCCTCCATCTTCAATGGCGGCCTCAGCTACCTGGCCGTGGTGGCCGGCGTGTGGTGGAACGTGGGCCACGGCCTGTATCCCGTCAACGCAGGCTTGCCCGACCAGTCCTGGGCCCCATTGATGATCGCCGTCAGTGTGCTGTTCGGGCTGGCGCTGAATGTCAGCTTCAGTTTATTGCGATTGCGCAACTATCACTCCAAGCTGGAATTGACGCGGCTGGCCTTCCAGGACAGCCTGACGGGCCTGAACAACCGCCGCATGTTCACGCAGCGCGCGCAGCAGATGCATGGCGCGCCGCAGGGCGGCATGCTGTATTTCCTGATGATCGATATCGACGATTTCAAGATCATCAACGACCAGCAGGGCCACGACGCGGGCGACGAGGTACTGGTGCGCACGGCCGCCATCATCGCGGACAAGGCGCAAGGCCATCTGTGCGGGCGCCTGGGCGGCGAGGAATTCGGCATTGTCTACGCGGGCAGCCGCGAGGATGCGGGCGCCTTTGCCGGCGGCCTGGTCGAGGCCGTCAGCGCGGCCTTCCATGCGGCACAGTTCGTGTCGATCAGCGTGGGCGTGGCCGAACTGGACCGGGGCAAGGAACTGGGCCACAGCTACCGGCTGGCCGACGAGGCCCTGTACCTGGCCAAGCGGCAGGGCAAGAATCGCTATGTGATCGCCTGAGGTAAGCCTGAGGGTGTTGTTGCCGTGTCAAAAACTGCCGCTGTGCGGGGCAAAAGGGTGGCAAAGCCCCAAGTTCCGGTCATAAGGCAGGGGTAAAACGGGTATAATGCGCGCAAAGGAAATTTGCCGTACGAAAGATATTGTCATACCTACCTTTAACCCGCAGCCACGCTGCATCAACCACCTTCCAATCATGTTGATACTGCCGGGTTCCAATGCCCTGTCCCATTTCCGTAGCCACCGTCTGTTAAGCCAACTGCAAGCCGTCTCGCCTGCGATTGTTGCCGTACAAGCACGCTATGTCCATTTCATCGATGCCAGCGCGCCTCTCAGCAATGACGACAGCACGCGCCTTGGCGCCTTGCTGACGTACGGCGAGCCGGCCCACGCTGACAATACGGAAGGCGCTGCCGAAGAATTCTTCGTCATCCCCCGTTTCGGCACGATTTCGCCGTGGGCCTCGAAAGCCACCGACATCGCGCACAACTGCGGCATGGCGCACATCAAGCGCGTCGAACGCGGCATCGCTTTCCGCATCAACCTGAAATCGGGCATCCTGGGCAGCGCCATTGGCGCCGGCAAATTGACGGACGAGCAGGTACAGGCCGTGGCCGACCTGCTGCACGACCGCATGACGGAATCCGTGCTGCGCAGCGCGGACGACGCCAAGGACCTGTTCCGCACCCTGGAAGCGCGCCCGCTCGAATCGATCGACTTGCTGGGGCAGGGCAAGGCAGCGCTGGAAACGGCGAACACGGAACTGGGCCTGGCGATGTCGGAAGACGAAATCGACTACCTGGACGCCGCCTTCACCAAGGCTGGCCGCAACCCGACGGACGTGGAACTGATGATGTTCGCGCAGGCGAACAGCGAGCATTGCCGCCACAAGATCTTCAACGCCGACTGGACCATCGACGGCGTGGCGCAACCGAAGTCGCTGTTCGGCATGATCAAGAACACGCACGAACTGCAGCCGAAGGGCACCGTTGTCGCCTACAGCGACAATTCCTCGATCATGGAAGGCGCGACGGTCTCGCGCTTCTACCCGCGCGGCGCCAGCCACGAATATGCGGCGTCGACCGAACTGACGCACACCCTGATGAAGGTGGAAACGCATAACCACCCGACGGCCATTTCTCCATTCCCCGGCGCCTCCACAGGCGCGGGCGGCGAGATCCGCGACGAAGGCGCGACGGGCCGCGGCGCCAAGCCTAAGGCTGGCCTGACGGGTTTCACCGTATCGAATTTGTCGCTGCCGGACGCCGTGCGCAGCTGGGAAACGGCCGCCTCCGTGACGGCGCCGCTGGCTTCGCGTACTGATGCAGATCAATACGGCAAACCGGAACGCATCGCCTCGCCGCTGCAAATCATGATCGAAGGCCCGCTGGGCGGCGCCGCGTTCTCGAACGAATTCGGCCGTCCAGTTCTGGGCGGTTACTTCCGCACGTATGAACAGAACGTCGGCGTCGACAAAGATGCCGTATTCGGCTACCACAAGCCGATCATGATCGCTGGCGGCATCGGCAATATCTCGGCGCAGCACACGCACAAGAACGACATCCCCGTCGGCAGCCTGCTGGTGCAGCTGGGTGGCCCCGGCATGCGCATCGGCATGGGCGGCAGCGCCGCTTCGTCGATGACCACCGGCAGCAACACGGCCGACCTGGACTTCGATTCCGTCCAGCGCGGCAATCCGGAAATGGAACGCCGTGCCCAGGAAGTCATCAACGCCTGCTGGCAAATGGGCGCGGACAATCCGATCATCTCGATCCACGACGTGGGTGCGGGCGGCTTGTCGAACGCGTTCCCGGAAATCACCAACGACGCCAAGCGCGGCGCGATTTTCGACCTGCGCAAAGTGCCGCTGGAAGAATCGGGCATGGCGCCGAAGGAAATCTGGAGCAATGAATCGCAGGAACGCTACGTTCTGGCCATCGCGCCGGAAAGCCTGCCACTGTTTAAAGCCATGTGCGAACGCGAACGCTGTTTGTTCGCCGCCGTGGGCGTGGCCACCGAAGAGCGTCAGCTGAAACTGATCGACCCGGAACTCGGTAACGAACCGGTCGACATGCCGATGGACGTCTTGCTGGGCAAGCCGCCGAAGATGCAGCGCGACGTGGTCCACGTGGCCAACGATTTCCCGGCGATTGACTTGACGGGCATGGACTTGAAGGACGTGGCGCAAAAAGTGCTGCTGCTGCCGACCGTGGCCGACAAATCCTTCCTGATCACCATCGGCGACCGCAGCGTGGGCGGCATGACCGTGCGCGACCAGATGGTGGGACCATGGCAAGTGCCGGTGGCCGATTGCGCCGTCACCACCATGAGCTTCGAAGGTTATCTGGGCGAAGCGATGGCCATGGGCGAACGCACGCCGCTGGCCGTCATCGACGCTGCAGCTTCCGGCCGCATGGCCGTGGGCGAAGCTGTCACCAACATCGCCGCCGCAGCAATCAGCGACATCTCCGACATCAAATTGTCCGCCAACTGGATGGCCGCTTGCGGCCAGCCTGGCCAGGACGCGGCTCTGTACGACACGGTGAAAGCCGTCGGCATGGACCTGTGCCCGGCGCTGGGCATCAGCATCCCCGTCGGCAAGGATTCGCTTTCGATGCGCACGACGTGGAAAGACGACAGCACGGGCGCGGCGAAATCCGTCACGTCGCCAGTGTCGCTGATCGTGTCTTCGTTCGCGCCAGTCACGGACGTGCGCAAGTCGCTCACGCCGCAGCTGAAAACGGACAAGGGCGATACATCCCTGATCCTGATCGACCTGGGGCGCGGCAAGAACCGCCTGGGCGCATCCGCCCTGGCGCAAGTCATGGGCCAATTGGGCAATGAAACGCCGGACGTGGACAGCGCGGAAGACCTGAAAGGCTTCTTCGCCGCCATCCAGAAACTGAACAGCGACGACAAGCTGCTGGCCTACCATGACCGTTCGGACGGCGGCCTGTACGCCACCCTGACGGAAATGGCCTTTGCCGGCCACACGGGCATGTCCGTCAACCTGGACATGCTGACCATGGAAGGCGAGCATTCCAGCGACTGGGGCGACGCCAAGAACTGGACGGGCCAGGTAGCGGAACGCCGCAACGAACTGACCCTGCGCGCCTTGTTCAGCGAAGAGCTGGGCGCCGTGATCCAGGTGCGCGCGGAAGAAAAATCGCTCGTCATGGACGTGCTGCGCACCTTCAACCTGGGCGCCTGCAGCCATATCATCGGCAAATTGAACGACCGCGACGTGATCGAATTCACGCGCGACGCCAAGCTGATTTACACCCAGCCGCGCGCCGAACTGCACCGCCTGTGGAGCGAAACGAGCTGGCGCATCGCCCGCCTGCGCGACAATCCTGCCTGCGCGGACGCCGAATACGACCGCCTGCTGGACGCGCAAGATCCGGGCATGTCGCCGATCGTCACCTTCGACCAGAACGACAACATCGCCGCGCCATTCATCGCCACCGGCGTGCGTCCGCGTGTCGCCATCCTGCGCGAGCAGGGCGTCAACTCGCACATCGAGACGGCTTACGTCATGCACCAGGCAGGTTTCACGGCTGTCGACGTGCACATGAGCGACCTGATTGCCGGCCGCGTCAAACTGGACGACTTCCAGGGCGTCATCGCCGTGGGCGGCTTCTCGTACGGCGACGTGCTGGGCGCGGGCGAAGGCTGGGCGAAAACCATCCTGTTCAATGCCAGCCTGGCGGAACAGTTCGCGCGCTTCTTCAACCGTACGGACAGCTTCGGCCTCGGTATCTGCAACGGCTGCCAGATGATGAGCAACCTGAAATCCATCATCCCTGGCGCCCACGCCTGGCCTAAATTTACGCGCAACAAGTCGGAGAAATTCGAAGGCCGCTTTGCCATGGTCGAAGTGATGGATTCGCCATCGATCTTCTTCAACGGCATGGCCGGCACCCAAGCCGGCATCGCCATCGCCCACGGCGAAGGCTACGCCGACTTCTCGCAAACGGGCGACATCACCCAGGTCAGCAAAGCCATGCGCTTCGTCGACAACAAGGGCGCCGCCACGGAAGCCTACCCGTACAACCCGAACGGCTCGCCGGAAGGAATCACCTCCGTCACCACGCCAGACGGCCGCTTCACCGTGCTGATGCCGCACGCGGAGCGTGTGTTCCGCAGTGTTCAACAGTCCTACCACCCTGAAGCGTGGGGCGAGGATTCACCGTGGATGCGCATGTTCAGGAATGCGCGGAAGTTTGTGGGGTAATCATTTTTTGTAGTGACGCTGCACCCAGAAACATGCATATAAGATAAGAATTAGAGAGCCACTATCGGTAGATAGTGGCTTTTTTACATCGTTACTATGAACTTCAAGTTCGATAGTTCTGGCTTATCATTCTAAGCTGTTTGTTTTTTCTAGTATGTTTTTCATTAAATCTCGATCTTTCAAATATTTTTCTTTGTATTCATCGTAACTTAAAGCGGAAGAGATTACTCTTTTAAGTCTTTTTTCATTTGTTTTTGCTTTTGGGTTATTAATTATTTCTCTTGTTAATGTAATGGCATATACAAAAATTCCATAGTGATGGCTTGTTATTAATTTCTCTATGTCTTCATCACTAATCGCATTGAGCATGTTTAAACTTTTGTTTGTGTCTCCCATTTGCCGAGTAATCAGAGCAAGGTTGCTTCTGAATATTGGATTCTTTGGATTCTTAATTATGGCGAGTTCATAATGTTCTAGTGCCTTTTCTTTATCCTTAAGGCCAGAATAAATTAGCCCTCCAAAATTTAATATGTCTGATGTGATGACTCCTAATTTCTTGAGATTTTCAAAATCTGTTTTTGCTGTAATTAAAGTTGCGGCATCTTTTTGTGTTCGCAATAATCTCAATGCTGTTTGATGGTTGAAGTGGGTAATTTTACTTCCTGGTAGTCGACCGTAGCCGGATGCTGCAAATTGCGCAAATTCAATTGAAAATTGAGAATCAAGTATGGTTTTATTGTTTTTCGCCCATTCCTCCAAGTCGGCTTGGCAAAAAATTCCTGATGCTATACCTAACTCTGGAAAGTCATTGCAAAAATTATCAATTATATTATTTATATTTTCTTCATTGTATTGTGACTGCAACCCAACAAAGCATAATGATGATGCGTCCAATAAACTAATATTATTTATTGACTGCATTTCTATCAATGTTTTCCTATATAGCTGAGTAATTGCCACATTTAGTGCAGCCCCTCCATATTTTTTTAAATATTCCTGATCCCTGATAAATTTAAATATTACGGCAAAAGGTTTATGTTTTTTCTCGCTTTGCTCTTTCACAAATATTTTCAACGTGGAAATGTCAGTTATGGATTGTGAATCGATAGACGATGTAAAATATTTCGAGCTATACGGAAGTATGTTAGCGATGCTACCTATGGGGATAGCTTCTAAGCTCGATCCTGACTCTATATCTAAAAATTTCTCCTCAGAGTTAGATATATAGCCAAAAGCTAATTCTGGTTGAACATTAAAAATCGTAATACGTGTTAATGGAACTTTTGGATAGACGCCAATTACTCTAGTTGTTCTACCATCATTAATGCTAAATTTTTTGTTGCCAGTGAATGTTGGGGGATAAACGGTAAATTCTTGCCCTGCGGTAACGCCAACATCTGATCCGATGTCAATTGCAACTACCCGTGTGTTTTTTTCTTGTTCAAGAACACGACCGTAAGACTCTATAATCTTGTCAAATAAAACGACCTGATTCTTTCCATATGCTTTTGCCTTGGATAATGCGGTGTCTGCTCTATCCAAAAGAAATTTTACTTCGTCAACTCCTGAACTCGGTAACGCAGTTAAGGAATGTATAGCTACCCCAATACTTGTTTTTATTGATCTTTCTTGAATTGGCGGGAGCGTTATAATTGATAAATTTTCTTGTTTTAAGAGGGAATCCCACTCTTCGGCAGACGGTAATGCCTCATCGGCTATATCAATTCTAAATTGATCGGCGAAAGATAAAATTTCGTCTATGTCGTTGTTTCCAAATATTAATATTAAAAATTCTTCACCTGATGGATGTCCAAGGGTGATGGTAGCTTTTTCGGGAAATTTTTCTTTTAATTTATTCGCAGTAGTCTCTAGTCGCTTTGCGAAAATTTTTAGAATTTGGTCGCCGTAAATATGGCCATAAGTATCATTTACTTGTTTGAAATAATCAATGTCAAGCGCAAAAGCTGCCAATGTAGACCTTGGCGCAATTTCTTGTTCATCAGGAGCACCTGGGACCATAGCGTTAACTAATTTAATTGCATTTGAAAGCGCACAATAGAAGGCATCTCGTGCCAAAAGCAATGTTAGAGGGTTATGTGTAACTTTAAAGGAATTTTCAGCACGCTCTAAAATTAAATCTATTTTTTCTTTGTATTTTTTTCTTTTTTCAATTTTTGGAGAGCTTGGAAATTTTATTTCTAAAGCACAGTTAAGATCTAGAATAAAATACCAAGCAGATGTGGTACGAGCTTTATGATATGCAATTTCTTCATTCTTGGAAATATTGATGCTGGTAAATTCAAGGCCCGTTGCTTCTCTATTTTCATTGAGAGAATACCATTTTTCATTTTTCTCAAAATAGAGAGAAAATTGGAATTGCTCCTCAAAAAAATCTTTTTCTATTTCAATTTTCAAAAATTGCAATTTTTCTATTTTCATTTTTTCTTTCTATAATGTATTAAATGAAATTTTCAAATATCACACTGTGATTAATACTTGTTATTAATTATTGAAATTATGTTCTTGTACATATAAACGTAAAAATAAATGATTTCCACTTCGGTTTAAAAATTAAACTTCATATGACTTATATTGCCATGTGGTTGTTTACTTTGCAACTGAAAAGGCATGAATTTTAGTTGAAATGTTAGTTTTGCTAAATGATTTCCTTGTAAGTAGCTGCAGAGCGTGATGATAGTGGTTGACTGGCAGAATAAATTCCTTCTACCTTGATTACTTGTAGTCTAATCTAGCATATCCAGCTAAATTTTTTCGTGGCTTGACGCGACCTTACAGCAACCACCCCGGAGGTACACCATGAGTTTCGATTCCTTTCTGTCCAAACTGAAGACCAAAGCCAGCGAACTGAAAACCGAAGCGCTGAAGTACAAGAACAAGGATTTCCTGAACGCGGCGATGGCGGGATCGGCGCTGATCGCCATGGCCGACGGCAGCGTCAGTGCGGAAGAGAAGCAGAAGATGGTCAAATTCATTGAAAGCAATGATGCGCTGTCGGTGTTTGCCACCACGGACGTGATCAAGGCTTTCCAGGACTATGTCGGTCAGCTGGAGTTTGACAAGGATATCGGCGAAGCCAAGGCGTATCAGGCGCTGGGCAAGATGAAGTCGAATGTGGAGGCGTCGCGCTTGCTGGTGCGCATGATAATCGCCGTCGCTTCGTCGGACGGCAATTTCGATGCCAACGAGCAGCGCGTGGCCAGCAAGATCGCGCGCGAGCTGGGCTTGAATCCAGGCGAGTTCGAGCTGCAGTAACTGTTAAGCCAGCCGGCTCCGGCTGGCCAGACTTAACTCTTGTCCCACCACGGCGGCGTGCCCGACGACCAGGGGCACGTCATTTCCACTTCGCTGATCCTGTAGCGGATCTCGATCACCTGGCCATGGTGAAACGGACCGCGTCTCCAGTCGCCGGAATCAAAGACGTAGCCTTTGCCCTTGATGCAAAGACTGCTCGGATTGTTGCCGATGGGACCGGTCGAGTGCAGGGTGACGCGCACTTCGCCGTTGGCGTCCAGCGGGGCGTCTCCGCCCATGAAGAGTGGATCCGAGCCGACGTCGCAGACAGTGGTGCTGCCTATCTTGCTGCAGCGCTTGATATACGTTTGCTGGCGCGCATTGGCCAGGTAATCGTCATGCCGCATCGGCTTGCCGTCGTCATAGGTAAAGCGCAGGACGACTTGTGTGGGCTCGCTGGCCGGATGGCGCGTGGTGCTGGTGCAGGCGGCGCTGACGAGGGCCAGCAAGGGCCAGGCCAGCAGGCGCAGGATGCCGCGCAGCAGCGTCGAGATCGGGTTGTTGCCAGGTGATTGCCGCATGTGCCGTTGCCATTTGTCTCATGAACTGGACGGCGATCATAGCATGCGAAGGCAGCCGTACCGTTAGGACGCGCCGTGATTCAATTCCTGCAGCACTTTCTTGCATAACACCCCATAGCCCACGCCCGTGCCGCGCTTGTGTGCGGCCAGGTCGTAGCCTACGCTGATGTCGTCCCAGGCCACGCTGCCGGGCAGGGGGCGCAGGTGGTCGTCCAGATCCATCTCGAAATGAATGAAGTGGCCGTCGGCGCTCAGCAGCTTGCCGTACACGGCGGGCATGCCGGGCCAGGCCAGTTGCAGGTCGAGCATGAGGGCCGTGCCCAGCGGCACGCCATGGCTGGCCGCGCACTGGCGCAAGGCGTCGGGCAGGGGACGCGCGCGCCACCAGGCCGCCGTCTGCTTGATGGCGGCCTGGGTCAGCGCGTTTTGCTGCTGGACAGAATACTGTTTGCTCATGGCTGTCACCCCATGTGGAATGCCGCTGCCGCCTTAGCGCGATGCCAGGCCCATGCTTTGCACGTGGGCTGGCACGATGGCGCCGCTGGCCAGTTTTTCGGCCGGCACCCGCATCAGCACTTCGCCGCCCACGCTGCCGTCGTCGCGCAAGTCGATGCGCATGGCCAGTTGCTGGTCGAGCGCCACGAAGCTGTCGCTGCCGGTGGCGATGATGCGGTGTTCTTCCTGGTCGTCGATGCGCGCATACATCATGGCGCCGATGTTGCCTGCATTGCGCAGATACAGCACTTGCCCGTTCGCCAGCTCATAGCCGCCGCGGAACGGGGCAAACCTTTCCGCACTCATGAAATGCCTGTGTGCCGGCAATTCGATCGTTTGCAGGCGCCCGCCTGGAATGACGACGGTCTGGCTGTCGGGGAGCGTTTGCGCATTTGCCAGCAGGGCGCAGAAGCCCAGGGTGCCGGCCAAGATCCATGTTTTCATTTTTTTACCCATCCTTGAACTTTGGTGCCGTCCGCTGCCGGCGCGGCGAGTTTGATGCGGATGCCAGGGGAACCGAACCGGCTGGTCCGCGTACGTTGCTGTCACACTGGCAAGGCGCGGGCTACCGGTCTTGCCAGTGTAGGCAGGCAAGATGCACCGCGCATCATCCGATCGGATGACACGGCCTCATGCATCGAGTACGGCCAGGTGCGCCGTGGCGCCATGGATCAGGGCGATCAGTTCGCCCTGGCGCCGCGTATCCGTCTTTAAATAGGTGTGGTGCAGATGCGTCTTGACCGTGTTGACGCTGATGCCGCCCTGCGCGGCGATTTCCTCGATGGTGGCCCCCTGCGCCAGCGCCTTGCCTACTTGCGCCTCGGCTTGCGTCAAGTCAAACAGCTGGCGCAAGGCAGGGACGGACGTGCATGTTTTTGTGGGGTCGCGCGCGATCAGCAGTGCGCAGGTGGGCTGGCAATCGGCAAGCGGGGTGACAGTCAGGGCCAGCGCCGCTTGCTGCTTGCGCGCCAGGCGCAGCGACTGGCATTGCGCCGCGCCACCGGCGCTGGCGATCACCAGGCGCACGGCGCGCACCAGGGCGGGCGGAGCGGCCGGTTCCAGCTGTGCCACATGCAGGGCGTGTCCGGCGGGGGTGGCGAAGCGCAACGTGAGGTTGGCATCGAGCACCAGCACGGCAGCGCCCATGGCGTCGAGCGCCGCCAGCGCGCAGTGGCTGGCCAGCTGCGCTTCGCGCAGGCGCTGCTGCAGGCTGAGCGCGCGTTGCAGATGCGGCAGTAGTTCCTGCCATTGCTGGCCGTTCAGGCCGGCGCTGTCGAGCTGTGGCCATTCGCCTGTGCCGCAGGCCGAGTCGTACATGGCGCCGATCAGTTTGCCCACATCCGCCGTTGCCGTACCTGTGTCCATGCTTGCCCCTATTTCCTGATGACATCAGTGTGCCGCAGGCGTGCAGGTGCGGAACTGGGTAAGGGCGGTCTTGCGCGGCGATCCGCCCCGCCTTTGTGAGGAGGGGCTGGTCGCTGCCATCTGTCCTGGGCAACTATCAAGATAGTACAAACGCTGCACCACCGCAATGCGGCGCTGCCAATGCAATCGTGCTCCCGGATTAAAAATTCCCCGATACAATAAAAAATTATCAAAAATATAAACTCCTGGCGTGGGACGGGCGTCGCATGCCATTCACTTAGCGAAAGTTTTCATGCAATCAAGCAAGCATTACCTGACGACGCTCCCGGCGCTGGCTCTGTGCCTGACGCTGGCGTTTATGGGCGGCAGCTCCGTGGTGCAGGCTGCCGACAAAGTGCCGTCAGCGTCCAGTGGAGCGCGGCAGGTGAAAGTCAAGCCTGCCGATACCGCCAACCTGGTCAGCCATCTGCGGCGCGTGATCACGGATGAAACGAATGACACGCCGCCGCGCATCCTCAATGCCTTCGTTGCCAAATACCAGCAGCGCGCGCTCGATGCGGGAATCGACGACCTCGACCGGCAGTCGCAATACGTGGTGCTGGCGCTGTACACGTCGGGCAAGGCGATGGAGCAGCCGCAGTTCGTGGCCCTGATGAAAAATCCGCCCGCCTCGGTGGACGCCTTTTACGATGCCCTGCACGCCTTGCCGAATACCGTCTGGGAGGCGGGGCCGCCGTTGTGGGATGCGTATGCGGCGAAATAGGAAATTATGTGTCCGTTAACAGATGATGTATGGACGGACGCATCCATGTGCGATGATGGTGGGAACCATATGGCAAGCAGCATTTTTTCGATGAAACCGCTTTTTATCGGTTTACTGTGTCTTTGCATGGCGGTGTCACATGCGGCAGCGGGCAAGGGGCAGAAGTGTCATGCACATGCGGTTCCCTGTGAGGGCTAAATGATATTTTTCTCGAAAAATAGCTATGCCGCCTGTTTCGTGTGCATGGTCTTGTCGCTTTTGAATGCCGGCTGTGCGAAGAGTGAAAGACAAATCACCGTGAGCCTGACGGCCTACAACCATGGCGAATACGGCGTCGGCAGTTATACCGTAACACTGGCCGATGGCTCGTCGGCGGAGGCTGGGTATCTTGCTCCCGGCGAAGGCGGAGGGGGAGAGACTTGCTGCCTTTCGATACCGGCGGTATGGAAGCCTGGGATGACGGCGGCCGTCGCCATGCATACGGTAAAAAACGGCGAGGATGTCCGCGTGGAGCAAACGGTGGCGGTTCCTCCGTATGCTCCCGCCGATGCTGGCCGCTTCGTCGTGCATTTTCTTCACGATGGCGGCTACAAGGTCTTCGTGACCAAATACTCGCTGGGGCATCGAAAATATCCGCTTTCCGGCAAGGAGGCGGAGATGGAGCCAGGCGTGCCCCTGGAAATCATCTGGGAATAGTGCCGCTAGTTTGCGGCTGTCCGTCGCGCTCCGTCGGCAATCAGGCTTTGCTGGAGCATGCGCGATTTCGCATCCGTGGCCCGCACGTCCTCGATCCGGGCGAGCAACTCGGCCGGGTCAAATTTTTTGATTAATTTGCAATAATCTTCTGTTTCTCGCGGACAGAAGTCGAGTTCCAGCAACGCAACGGTTTTCGCTGTCAAGCCATGCCGTTGCATCTCGGACAGGAGGTCAGCACGTTGCTTTAACGCCCTGGCGAAAGCACTCTTGATCAGCTTCCCGAAGGGCATGCGAGGGTCTTCTGTGATTACCCGACAGGCGATGCGCACGGCAGTGGCGCTGCCATTGCGGATATCCAGCGCCACCTGCTTGCACACCTGCGACAGGCGCAGCCCTGGATGCGCGATTGGCGACCCAGCATCGAACTCGGTCAGCTTTTCGCCAAGGAATTCTTCAAGCTCTTCCAGGCTGGTGATCGAAATCATCATCAAGTTTGCTTATTGCAAGGGCAGGCCAAGGGCGGCCGGGACTGCGGATGTCGGCACAAAAATCATGGTGCAACTCTGCCGATCAAGGCCGGGAATTCAGCTGTACTTGCATCCGCGATTGCCGTGCATATTTTCGCAGCATGCCCTATTGAAAATAGGGGGCATAAACCTATACAAGCGATGCGATTCTGCATGAAACCCATTTAGTCCCCAAGTAAAACAATCCATGGTTTGCGGTTGGCCGTTACCGGGCGACCTGAGTGGCGCAGTGTACGAGGTTGTTGCTTTCAGAGCAAGTTCGTCGGGTGCGCGCTGGGTGAGGGACGAAAAAATCCCTAAAAATTAGTACTTTGATATCGCATGCTGCAATCCCAAGCAATCGGACGCATGGAAAACATATCCATAGGGTAAGCTTCGGGGCTAGGCTATTTCGCAACTCTATCAAAATTACATGACCTCCATAATGATCCCCGACGTCGCCCTGGTCGACAATACCGAACAACGCACCCCACTGGTGCTCGTGCTGGACTGCTCCGGCAGCATGGCTGGCGAGCCCGTCTCGCTGCTCAACGAAGGCCTGGCCTTGCTGGAACAGGAACTCAAGTCCGATGTCATCGCCGCCAAGCGCGTGCGCATCCTCGTGATTCAATATGGCGCCCACGATGAAGCCGTGGTGGCCAGCAACTGGTGCGACGCCATGGATTTCACGGCGCCCCTCTTGGACGCGAACGGCACCACGCCGACCGGCGCCGCCGTCGAACTGGCGCTGGCCGAGATCGAGCAGGAAAAGCAGCGTTTCCGCCAGGCAGGCGTGGCGTACACGCGGCCGTGGCTGTTTTTGATGTCGGACGGCGAGCCGACGGACCGCTGGCAGCATGGCGCCGAACAGGCGCGCGCGGCCGAGCAAGCCAATAAAGTGGCGATCTTCCCCATCGCCGTGGGTGATCATGCGAATATCGATACCCTGGGGCAGTTTTCCAGCCGTGGCGAGCGTGGCGTCAAGCAGCTGAAAGGCTTGCAGTTCCGCGAACTGTTCCTGTGGCTGAGCGCCAGCATGCAAGTGGTGTCGCAATCGCGTCCCGGTGCGCAGGCGCAGCTGGCCTCGACGGACGGCTGGTCCGTCGTGAATACCTGATCCATGACTGCGGTACAGAATAGCTGGCGCGTGTTCGGCGCCTCCGTCACGGGCAAGGCCCACCTGGACAAGGATATCCCTTGCCAGGATGCGCACGCGCACGCCGTCGTGGGCGACGTCCTGGTGGCCATCGTCTGCGATGGCGCCGGTTCGGCCCGGCTGAGCGAGCAGGGCGCGCAGTTTGTTGCCGCGCACACCGTGCAGGCGCTGGCCGGCCGGCTGGAGCAGGGCGCCACCGTGCAGGACTTACATGACGGTGCCTTGGCAGGAACGCTGGCGCAGATCCGCGCCGCGCTGGAAGACATTGCCCGCGCCGCCAACGCCACCCTCGACGACTACGCTTCCACCGTGGTCGGCGTGGTCATGGGGCAAGATACCGGCTTCTTCTTCCACCTGGGCGATGGCCTGGGCGTGGCGCAGCTGATTGACGGCGGCGAACTGATCTCGCTGCCCGCCAACGGCGAATACGCCAACGAAACCTACTTTATCAGCGGCGAGCGCTGGCGCGAACAGCTGCGCCTGTTGCCGATTCCCCAGTCCGTGCGCGGCGTCGTGCTGATGTCCGATGGCTGCATGCCCTTTGCCATGAGCAAGAACAATGGGGCCTTGTACGCGCCGTTCATGGATGCCGTGCAAGGCTATTTGCGCACGGTCGACAGCGTCGAGCTGGGCAACGAAGCGCTGGCCTCCACCCTGGCCGACCCGCGCACGCACCAGATCACGGGCGACGACAAGACCCTGCTGCTGGCCCTGCGCGCATGAGCCGGAAGCAAGGTGTGACACCCGGCCTGAGTCCGGGTGGAAAAATTTGGCTCGATAAAGCCCGTAGTTTGATCCTGGGCAAACTCGTCAAGAGCGGCGGCGCGGGCAGCGTGTATCTGCTGCCGGGCGCGCCAGCGCAGGTGGCCAAGCTGTACCATCCGCACCTGGACCGGGCCGCCAACCGGCGCAAGCTCGAAGCGATGCTGGAACTGTCGCCCGAGCTCCCGGACCAGTTGGAAAACGGCAAGCGCTACGTGCAGATCGCCTGGCCGCAAGCGGCCGTGTTCGATGGCCAGGGCGGTTTTGCCGGTTTCGTCATGCCCTTGCTGGACATGGCGCAGACGGCCGAGCTGGAACAGATCATGCAGGAGCGGCAAGCGCGCGCGGCAGGCTTGCCCACGGGACTCGGTCCCAAGCTGACCCTGGCCGCCAACCTGGCCGCCGTCATCGATGCGCTGCACCAGCAGCAGCATTATGTGGTCGATCTGAAACCCGTGAACCTGCGTTTCTATCGCGATTCGCTGTACATCGCCATGCTCGATTGCGACGGTTTCAGCATCCAGGGCCATGCGGAGCGGTTTCCTGCGGAGCAATTCACGGCCGACTACCTGGCGCCGGAATTCCAGCGCAAGGGCATGCCTGCGGGCACGGAAATGGCGCAGGACCGTTTCGCGCTGGCCGTCGTCATCTTCCAGTTGCTCAACTTTGGCATCCACCCGTACAGCGGGCGGCCCGGCAATGCGCAGGTGGCGACCGATATTCCCGGGCGCATCCGCGACGGCTGCTATGCGTATGGGATAAAACGCCACAAGCAGCTGGCGCCGAACGCCACCAGCGGCCATGGGCTGATGCCGCCCGAGCTGCGCGCCATGTTCGACCGCGCGTTTTCGCAGTCGCCAACACCGCAGCGGCCGTCGGCGGCCGACTGGGCGCAGTTGCTGCGCGGCTATGCGCAGCGCAGCGGCGGCAAGTTGGTCATTTGCGCCGTGAATCCCGAACACCAGCATTTCGCGGGCCAGGGTTGCGCGGCGTGCGCACGCGACAAGGTCATCGGCGCGGCCGCGCAAGCCTCGGTGCAGGCGCAGCAGATGCAGTTGCAACAGCCGCCGCAGCAGCGCAGCGCGCGCGGCGCGCATCATACGGCGCCGGGGCAGACGCCCGTCCGGCTGCCTGCAGGCGGTGGGCAGGCCAATGCGGTCGGCATTTCCGGCAAGGGCTGGGCCGTGGTGGTGCTGCTGATCGTGCTGTTCCTGATTGGCTTTACGGCCTGGACCTCATCGCCCGATGAAACCAAGGCCAAGGCCAGCCTGCAGGCGCAAGCGGACCAGGCGGCTGGCCTGGAAGTATTTCGCTGGCGCACGCGCAAGACTGCCGGTTTCCAGCCGTCCGATGCGCGCAAGGCCGTGCGCAGCATGTCGCAAGCGGTCAGCAAGGGCGACGACGACGCCGTTACGCGCGGCTTGCAGCTGTTGTACCGGGCCGGCGAAGGAAAGCCGTCCACCTACGCTGGCGACCCGATGCGCGTCCGGCTGCGCACCACCTTGATGGAAGGCCTGGGGTCGATGCCGGGCTACGCCCCCGAATTGTCGGATACGTATCTCGACAACTTGCAAGCCGACCCGCGCGACTATCTGGCGGCGGCGGCCATGGGCCGCATGTACCTGAGCCTGGACGAACCGCAGGCGGCGCGCCAGTATTTCGAGCAAGCCGTGTGGGCACGCCCCACCGATGGCGTAGCCTGGCTGGGCATCGCGGCCACGGCCCTGCTGCGCGGCGGCGATGAGCGCGATGCCGTGAATCTGGTGGCGCTGGCGCAGCTGACGGCTTACCGTTATGCAGTGCAGAACGCCTTGCCGGCGGAACCGGGCGAACCGGCCGACAACGGCGTCGCTCGCACGATGCAGCGCATGGACCTGAACGCCAAGGTGTTGCGCCTGGCTCAGGGGTGGGATTACCAGAAACGCTGGGACAAGGTGCTGGCCGAGGGCGCGCTGTTGGCGGCCAAACTCAAGGCCATGCCGCCCTTGCGCGACCAGGTCGGCGGCGTGCAGCGCGACACGATGACGACGGTTGCGTATGGCGTGCTGGACGAAAAGCACGCAACGGGTGAAAACCGCCTGACCCTGACCATCGCGGCCGACGGCACCCTGACCTATGCGGCGGCCGAGTTGCCGATGGAGCCGATGCTCAACAAGGTGCTGCTCGATAGCGTCAAGCGCTGGACCTACTTGCCGGCCGTGCAGCACGGTCAATTGCGGGATGCCGAGGTGGTGGTGCTGGTGCGCTACCGCGATGGCCGGGTCAGCTTCGTGCCGGGCGGCGTGGCCGTCACGGCGGAAAATTAAAGGGATACCATGAAAATCAAGACAATATGCGCCTTACTGGGCGCCTCCTTGCTGACCTCCGGCATGGCGCAGGCGGAAATCGTGCAGCGCCTGGTGGTGACAGCCATGGCGGCCAAACCAGATCGCGACGGCGGCGATGAGTTCACTATTGCGGGCACGACTGCTTGCGGCGACCGGCAAGTGCGCATGGATGCGTACTCGGTCAGGCTGGACGAGGCGAAGTACGAAGCGCTGAAAGCCGAACTGGTCCGGCGTATCCACGACAAGACGCCCATGCTCATCACCCTGAAAAAATGCCCGGAAGGTGGGAGCGTGCCCATCGTGCGCGAGATCGCCGCCTGCACGCCCAGCACTTGCGCCGATGACAAGGCACGGCTGTACCTGCACGAACATTTCTACCCCATCGAGCAGGAAAACGCACCGAATGTGCTGCTGTTACCCTTGCCGAAAGGCAAACTGCCTGGCACGTGGAAGGTGGACATTTATAGTGTGGCCGGGCACAAACTGCGCCTGTCGGGCCAGGTCAGCAAGGCCGATTATGCCTCCGGCGATCTGGTGGGCGGCTTTGTCACATATTACCCGAACGGCAAGATCGAGAAACAGGTGGCGCAGGACGGGAAGGGCTGGCAGGAGGGCGTCAGCAGCCTTTATTACCCCAATGGCAGCCTGGATTCGCGTGGCAGCTGGCGCCATGGCTTGCCGGAAGGTACGCACCAGCAATATCACCCCACGGGCAAATTGCGCGAGGCCAGCGTGTACCGCGACGGCAAGCGTGTCGACGGTCCCGTGCAGACGTTTGATGAAAATGGCAAGCTGAGTACCAGCTATGTGCTGCGCGGTGGAAAGATGGAAGGCGAGATGCTCACCTACTTCCCTGATGGAAAAATCTCCAGCCGCGCGGAAATGCAGAACGGTAAGTTCAATGGCGTGAGCACGAATTACTATCCGGATGGCGCCGTGAGAGCCAGGATGACGCAGGTCAACGATTTACCGACGGGCGAGGCGCTGGAATTCTATCCGGATGGCAAGGTGCAAAGCCGCCAGCAGTACGGCGACAAGGGCGGACTGCTCAGCGTCCAGCGCTACAGTCCGCAAGGCGTGCTGATGATGGAACGGAAATGGGATGCGCAATTGCGCGAGCAGGGCACGTCGCGCTCGTGGTACGAGAACGGCAAGCCCGAGCATGAGATCGAGTACGTGAACGACCGGCGCGACGGCTGGAGCCGCAGCTGGCACGCGGATGGCAGCGTGAAAAACGAATGCCAGTATGTGGCCGGCAAGGCCCAGGGCGGCTGCGGCGAGGCGCCGCCAGCGCCGGAACTGCAGCGCAAGGAGCAGGCATGGCGCGCCTTGTGAAGCATGTGCTGCTTGCAACGCTGCTGTGGCCGGTGCTGGCCCACGCCGAGATCGAACAGCGGCAAGTAGTCAACGCGATCAAGGCGACGCCCGACGGCGATGTGCTGACCCTGGCCAGCGACAGCGGCTGCGGCGGCAGGCAGGTGCTGATGGATGCCGTGTCCGTGGGCCTGGACGCGCAGCAATACGCCGCCATGAAGCAGCAATTGGCCAAGCTGATACGTGACAAAACGCCCTTGCTGATGCGTATCAAATTCTGTCCTGCACCAGGTAATGTGGGGGCGCTTGGCATGCCCGATGTCGGCAAGCTGGGCGGCTGCGAGCCGCAAGCCTGTGCCGATGGCAAGGCGCGTTTGTACCTGAATCACAATCTGACGCGCGGCGAAGTCAAGGAACATGCGCGCTATGCGCTGGTCGTCCCGCTGCCGCCAGGCAAGACGCCCGGCACCTGGCAAGTCGAGGTGGTGCACGCGCGCGAAGGCGAGCCGAAGCGGCTGATTGGCGAGGTCAACGATCCCGATTACCTGCGCGGCAAGCTGGTGGGCAACTACAGCATGTACTACCCGCATGGCCAGGTCGAGATGCAGGTGGAGCAGGATGGCCGCGGCGTGCAGGAAGGTGTGCAGACCCTGTATCGTCCTGAGGGCCAGATTTCCATGCGCAACACGTGGCGCAATGGCGTGCAGGAAGGCGAACAGCGGACCTATCACGATACGGGCAAGCTGAACGAGGCCAGCCAGTACAAGAACGGCGCCCGCGCCGATGGCCTGGTGGAAACCTTCGACGAGGATGGCAAGTTGCGCACGCGCATGACTCAGGTCAAGGGCCAGACGGAGGGCGAGCTGCTGCTGTTTTATCCCGATGGCACGGTGGAAAGCCGCAGCCGGTACGAGAACGGCATCCAGTCAGGACCGAGCACCGGCTACTTCCCGGATGGCAAGGTGCAGCGTACAACGCAGTACGTGGACGACAAGCCGGCCGGCGACAGCGTCGAATATTACCCGGATGGCACAGTGGCCAGCAAGCGCAGCCACAGCGACCACTTCGTCTTGCGCAGCGAACAGCGCTTCAGCCGGGCCGGCGTCATGCTCGTGCACAAACAGTGGAACGACGGCGGGCGCGAGGAGGGCGCGTTGCGTTCCTGGTACGCGAATGGCAAGCCAAGGCAACTGATCGAGTATGTCGATGGCGAGCGCCAGGGCTGGACCCGGTATTGGCGCGAGGATGGCAGCGTGGAAAGCGAATGCCGCTATGTGGCGGACGAGCCGCAGGGCAAGTGCACGGGCGCGTCTGCCAAGATGTCGTACACGGAGGATGGGATTGAGTTTGAGATGCCGGAGCCTTGATACTTGACGTTTACTCCAACGGCGCTGGGCCAGTTTGATAAATACTGTATTTAACTGGATGGTTGCATATTTGCTACAGAAAATCAGTCAATTGGCTCTATTTGTAATGGAAAGAAAGGCTTTATCTCTTGCCTATGGGAATTGGCCTATAGTCACCATACCAAAAAATATAGCCTCAAGGAAACGGCAATCTTTTTTGCGGGCGCAACGACACGCCACTATGCCGGAACCTGAAAGAAGTAAATGATTAAATACTTAGCGATATCAATGGTGTTCTTCACCGGCATTGCGAGTGCCCAAGTGCATGTAAATGGGTACACGAAAAAAGATGGAACTTACGTGGCACCGCATCAAAGAACCGCACCTGACAGCACCATTTCGAATAATTACAGCACACAGGGCAACGTCAATCCCTACACGGGGAAGGCTGGAACTGTTCCAAATCAAGCAGATAGCTCTTACGGATATCAGCCTCAGGCAAAGCCAGCGCCACGCCAGGAGATTCAACCGCTGCAACCTCTACCATCGTTTCAACCAACGCAGCCACTGCCACAGCCGCCAGTGTGGGGAACGCAAAAATAAAAGAGAAGGGCGGTCTGATGAGCCGCCGGGGAATATGCCAGTGAGGCATCTCCCCTATCACGAACAGTTTACCGATGCGGCGGCGTGAGCACGCTGGCGATTGCCTTCGGCAAGGTTTCCGGATAATCGCGGCTGAAGTGCAGGCCGCGGCTTTCGCGGCGCGACAGGGCGCTGTTGACGATCATCGAGGCCACGTCGACCAGATTGCGCAGTTCCAATAAATCGTGCGTGATGCGGAAGTTGCGGTAGTACTCGTCGATTTCTTCCTTCAACAGGGCGATGCGGTGCTGGGCCCGCTCCAGGCGCTTGGTCGTGCGCACGATGCCCACGTAATTCCACATGAAGCGGCGCAGCTCGTCCCAGTTGTGGGAAATCACCACTTCCTCATCCGCATCCGTGACCCGGCTTTCATCCCAGTCGGGCAGATATGGCGTGCCCAGCTTTTCCTTGCTTTCGATATCTTGCGCGCAAGCGCGGCCGATGACGATGCATTCCAGCAAAGAGTTCGACGCCAGGCGATTCGCGCCATGCAAGCCTGTGCACGCCGTTTCGCCGACGGCATACAGGCCCGGCAAGTCGGCCCGGCCCGCCAGATCCGTGACGACGCCGCCGCACGTGTAATGGGCGGCGGGCACGATGGGGATAGGCTGCTTGGTGATGTCGATGCCCAATTCCAGGCAGCGCGCGTAGATGGTGGGGAAGTGTTCGATGAGAAATTCGGCCGGCTTGTGGCTGATGTCCAGGTGCACGTAGTCGAGGCCGCGTTTCTTGATCTCGAAGTCGATGGCGCGCGCCACCACGTCGCGCGGCGCCAGTTCGGCCCGCTCGTCGTGCGCCAGCATGAAGCGCTGACCGGCCGCCGCGCCCGCTTCGGGCGGCAGTTTCAGCAAGCCGCCTTCGCCACGGATGGCTTCGGTGATCAAAAACGATTTCGCGTACGGGTGGTACAAACAGGTCGGGTGAAACTGGATGAATTCCATGTTCGACACGCGGCAGCCGGCGCGCCAGGCCATGGCGATGCCGTCGCCGCTGGCCGTGTCGGGATTCGTTGTATATAAATACACCTTGCCGGCGCCGCCCGTGGCCAGCACGGTGTGCTCGGCGGCAAAGGTCAGTACTTTACCGGTTTGTTCATCCTGCACGTACAGGCCGTGGCAATGCGGTTGCGCATTGCGCTGTGTCGGCTTCATGCCCAGCTTGTCGGAGGTGATCAGGTCGATCGCGCAATGGTGTTCGAACAGGCTGATGTTCGGGTGGGCGCGCACCTTTTCTTCCAGCGTTACTTGCACGGCGTGCCCGGTGGCGTCGGCCGCATGGATGATGCGGCGCTGGCTGTGTCCGCCTTCGCGGGTCAGGTGGAAGCCCAGCTCGGCCGTGGCGTCGCGCGTAAATGGCACGCCTTGCTCGATCAGCCATTCGATGGCTTCGCGACCGTGCTCGACGATGTAGCGCGTGGCGCTCTCGTCGCACAGGCCACCGCCTGCGATCAGGGTGTCTTCGATGTGCTGTTGGTGGCTGTCGCCCGAGTCCAGCACGGCCGCGATCCCGCCTTGCGCCCAGTTGCTGGCGCCATCGAGCAGCGCGCGTTTGGAAATGATCGCGACGGTGCGCGTTTCAGCTAAATGCAGTGCAACCGATAAACCCGCCAGGCCACTGCCGACAATCGCTACATCAAATTTCATGACATTTATCTTTTTTCAGGGGAAGCATACTATAGTCCATTTCACATCAATCGGTAATGTGTTGAGATAAATTCTGCCAGTGAAAGATAGCTGGGGCCGTAGCTTGTGGCGCATCAATGTCTTCTTGGAACAGTTGGCCATGATGGCAAGACCGGTAGCAAGCCGCCTTGTGCGCGGCGTGTTGCCTTTGCCGCAGGAGGCCCCATGATCCGCATCTTCAGCCATTACGTCTCGAAAACAGCGTTTATCTTGCTGTTGCTGGAAATCCTGATCCTGCTGCTGTCGGCCACCCTGACGTCCCTGCTGTGGCTGGCTGATGGCAGCCGCCTCGTGCGGGCGGGCGAGGTGTATTTGTCGTCCTCGATCTTTGCGATGGTCATCGTTTTCAGCATGAGCGCGCTGGGCATGTACCAGCACCGCTCGCGCGAAGATATCCGCAACACCTTATTACGCATCCTGCCGTCGTTCGCGCTGGGTTTTGCCGTGCTGAGCGTCTTGATCCGTTTTATCCCTTCCTTGCATTTCGGGCGCGGAAGCGTGCTGATCTTCGGCCTGGGTGCCATCGGCGTGCTGCTGGCGCGCCTGGTGGTGTTCAAATCCTCGCAATCGGCGCTGATGGAAGGCCGGCTGATCCTCGTCGGCGGCGGGGCGCTGGCGCGCGAATGCATGGAGCTTGCGGCCAGCAAGATCGGTTTCCACCAGTTTACGGTGGTGGGCTGCATCGATGTGGCTGGCGAGCGCTGCTGCGTGCCGGCTTCGGCCTTGCTGCCGGCCGAACCGTCGCTGCTGGCCATGGCCCAGCGCCATGCGGCGCATGAGATCGTCGTCTCCGTCAGCGACCGGCGCAATGGCGCGTTTCCTGCCAAGCAACTACTGGAATGCGCGCTGGGCGGCGTCAAGGTGATCGACGCGGCCACGTTTTTCGAGCGCGAAGCGTGCCAGATCCGCATCGATTCCTTGCAACCGAGCTATCTGATCTATGGCGGCGGCTTCGACCAGAGCTTTTTCCGCGCCGCCTCGAAGCGTTTGTTCGACCTGGCGGCCAGCGGCGTCATCTGCCTGGCCGCACTGCCCGTGATGCTGGTGACGGCCCTGTGCATCCGCCTGGAAGACGGCGGCCCCGTGTTCTACCAGCAAGAAAGGGTGGGGCGCGACGGCTTGCCCTTCAATGTGCTGAAATTTCGCAGCATGCGCTGCGACGCGGAGCGCGATGGCAAGCCCATCTGGGCGCTGGACAACGATGCGCGCATCACGCGCGTGGGCAAGCTGATCCGCAAGCTGCGTATCGACGAGCTGCCGCAAATGCTCAATGTGTTTCGCGGCGAAATGAGTTTCGTGGGCCCCCGTCCCGAGCGCGCGTATTTTGTCGAGCAACTGAAGCAGCAGGTGCCGTACTACAACATTCGTCACAGCATCAAGCCAGGCATCACGGGCCTGGCGCAAGTGCGCTATCAATATGGCGCCTCCGTCGACGATGCCGTCAAAAAACTGCAATACGATTTGTATTATGTGAAAAACAATAGCCTGTTCCTTGACTTGCTGATCTTGCTTGACACGGTGCAGGTGGTGCTGTTTGGCAAGGGCAGCCGGTGATGCGGGAGCGGTCGGACTGGCTGGCGGCGGCCGACGCGGCAGCCCTCAGCCATGGCCTGGCGTCGCTGGCCTTCTTCGTGCTGGCGCTGCTGCTCATCAGCAACTGGCGTGCGCGGCAGAACGTGCGCGCCTTGCTGCTTGCCTGTCTGGCGACGGGCGGCTGGGCCACGGGCACGGTGGTGCTGGTGCTGCTGGGCCAGCGCGCCGCGCTGGCCGGCGACGCGCTGGAATTGCTGCGCACCCTGGCCTGGCTGGTGTTTTTGCTGCTGCTGATCGAACCGTCGCGGCCCCGCTTGCGCCTGTTGCTGGCCGGCATCGTTCTCACGGCGCTGGCGCCCTGGCTGTTCTTCATGGCCTCATCCTGGCTGGCGCTGCCTTTACCGGCGCGCATCATCGCCAGTGTCTGCCGTTTGCTGTTGGCCGTGCTGGGCATGTTGCTGGTGGAACAGTGGTACCGCAATACGCCACCGTTGAAACGCTGGGGCATCAAGTTTGCGTGCCTCGGTGTCGGCGGCCTGTTTGCCTACGATTTCTATCTGTACAGCGACGCCTTGCTGTTTCGGGCGGTCAACGATGACATCTGGGCCGCGCGCGGCATCGTCGATGCCTTGTGCGCGCCGCTGCTGGCCATCTCGGCGGCGCGCAATCCGGGCTGGGCGCTGGGCCTGTCCGTCTCGCGCCAGATGCTGTACCGCTCGGCCGCCTTGCTGGGCTCGGCCATCTATTTGCTGGCCATGGCGGCCAGCGCCTATTATTTGCGCTACTTCGGCGGCACCTGGGGATCCTTGATGCAGATGGCTTACCTGGGCGGCGCGGCCCTGCTGCTGGCGGGCGTGCTGTTTTCCGGCAGCCTGCGCGCCAAGCTCAAGGTGACTATCAATAAACATTTTTACAATGCCATCTTCGATTACCGCGAGGAGTGGCTGAGATTTACGCGGGCCTTGTCCGAAGATGGTCCGGCGCTGGGCGAACGCACGATACAGGCCATGGCACAGCTGGTGGAAAGCCGCGCCGGCGCGCTGTGGATCTTGCGCGAGCAGGACCAGTTTGCCCCGGCCGCCAGCTGGAACTGGCCGCCTGGCACGTGGAGCGAGCCGGCGGCCGGCCCCTTGTGCCAGTTCCTGGAAGCAAGGTTATGGGTGATCGACGTGCCCGACTGCGTGCAGAATCCGGGCCAGTATGGCGGCTTGCTGTTGCCGCCGGCGCTGCTGGCGCTGCCCGATGTGTGGCTGCTGGTGCCCCTGATGCTGCATGGCCAGCTGTTCGCCTTTGTCGCGTTGGCGCGGCCCCGCACGCGCATCAGCTTGAACTGGGAAATCCGCGACGTGCTGAAAATTGCCGGCAGCCAGGCCGCCAGCTACCTGGCGCACCGCGAATCGCTCGATACCCTGACGGTGGCGCGCCAGTTCGACTCGTTCAACCGCATGTCCACTTTCATCGTGCACGACCTCAAAAACCTGGTGTTTCAATTATCCCTTTTACTGAGCAATGCGGAAAAGCACCGTGCCAATCCCGCTTTCCAGGAAGACATGCTGGGCACTTTGGACCATTCCGTGCAGAAAATGAAGACCCTGCTGCAGAAACTGGCGCGCGGCGAGGCGCCGGAAGCGTCGGCGCCGCTGCTGCTCGATGGCTTGCTGCGCCAGGCCGTGGCGGCCAAGGCCAGCCTGGCGCCGGCGCCCCGGCTGGAAATCGTCGATGGCGAGCTGACGGTGCTGGCCAACCGCGCGCGCCTGGAACGGGTGCTGGGGCACTTGATACAGAATGCCATCGAGGCGACGGCCAGCGATGGCAAGGTGGCCGTGCGCTTGCGGCGCGTGCAGCACACGGCCGTCGTCGAGCTCGACGATACGGGGCAGGGTATGAGCGAGCAATTCATCCGCGAACGTCTATTTACACCGTTCGACACGACCAAGACGGCGGGCATGGGCATCGGCGTGTTCGAAAGCCGCGAATACCTGCGCGAAGTGGGCGGCAGCCTGGAAGTGCGCAGCGAGCCGCAAGTGGGCACGACGTTTCGCGTGATCCTGCCGCTGCATGCGGCCTAGCAAAGGAGTGCCATGGGCAAGCAAAAACTGCTGGTCATCGAAGACGATCCCGGTCTGCAAAAGCAGTTGCACTGGAGCTTTGACGGTTATGACGTCTTGCTGGCGGGCGAGCGCGAGGCGGCGCTGGCGCTCGTGCGGCGCCACCAGCCGGCCGTGGTGACGATGGACCTGGGCTTGCCGCCCGACCCGGACGGCGCCACGGAAGGCCTGGCCACCTTGCAGCAAATCCTCGCGCTGGCGCCGGACACGAAAGTCATCATCCTGTCGGGCAACCAGGAGCGCGCGCATGCCTTGAAAGCCATCGCGCTGGGCGCCTACGATTTCCACCAGAAGCCGTTCGAGGCCGACATGCTGGGCCTGGTCATCGCCCGCGCGTTCTATTTGTACGCGATGCAGCAGGAAAACCGCCGCATGCTGCAGACGCAGGCGGATTCCCCTTTGGCCGGCATCGTCAGCCGCGATCCCGGCATGCTGAAATTGTGCCGCAACGTGGAAAAAGTGGCGCCCTCATCGGCCAGCGTGATGCTGCTCGGCGATTCTGGCAGCGGCAAGGAACTGATTGCACGCGGCTTGCATGCGCTGTCGAGCCGCCATGCGCAACGCTTTGTTGCCATCAATTGCGCGGCCATCCCCGAAAACCTGCTGGAAAGCGAACTGTTTGGCTACGAGCGGGGGGCCTTTACGGGCGCGGCCCGGCAAACCCTGGGCAAGATCGAACTGGCCCATGGCGGCACTTTCTTTCTCGATGAAATCGGCGACATGCCGATGGCGCTGCAGGCGAAATTGCTGCGCTTCCTGCAGGAACGGGTGATCGAGCGCGTGGGCGGGCGTGCCGAGATCGCCGTCGACGTGCGCATCGTCTGCGCCACGCACCAGGATTTAAAAATGCTGGCGGAACAGGGACGTTTCCGCGAAGATCTGTTTTACCGCCTCAGCGAAATCGTCTTGCGCATTCCACCCTTGCGTGAGCGGGTCGGCGATGGCACCTTGCTGGCGCAGCATTTCAAGAACAAGTTCTGCTCCAGCGAGGGGCGCGGCAACCTGCATTTCAGCGTGGGCGCGCTGCAGCTGATCGAAAGCTATGGCTGGCCCGGCAATGTGCGCGAAGTGGAAAACTGCATCAAGCGGGCCGTCATCATGTGTGACGGTCCGCAAATCGCCGCCGACGACCTGGGCTTGCCTGCCAGCGCCCAGGCGGCGCCCCCGGATGAGCCGCTGAACCTGCGCCAGGCCCGCGAAGGGGCGGAATACAAGGTGATGGTGCGCGCGCTGGCGCGGGCCGACGGCAATATCGCCAGGGCGGCCGAGCTGCTGGGCGTGAGCCGGCCCACCCTGTACGACCTGATGGGCCATCACGGCATCAAGTAGGAAGCCAAACAAGCGAATGTATTAAAAATCAAGATTGTGTAAGGCGTCGCACATACGCTGGCGCCGCCGTGGCGCATCCTTGCCTCATCCACAACAAGGAGGCGCCATGAACGCGATCAGTTTATTGATGCAGGACCATAAGGCCGTGAAGGCTTTGTTTGCCCAGTATGAAGGCTTGAGCGACCGCTCATTTGCCACCAAGAAAAAGCTGGCCGACCAGATCTGCCAGGAATTGACCGTGCACACGCAACTGGAAGAAGAAATCTTCTATCCGGCCGTGCGCCGCCCGATCCACGATGGCGACCTGATGGATGAAGCCGTCGTCGAGCACGCGAGCGCCAAGGAACTCATCGCGCAGATTGCCGCCATGGATCCTGCCGACGACCTGTACGACGCCAAGGTCAAGGTACTGTCCGAGCAGATCGAGCACCACGTCCAGGAAGAAGAGGGCGACATGTTTCCCAAGGTGCGCCATACGGCCGTCGACCTCGACGCGCTGGGCAAGGAAATGGCCGCGCGCAAGGAACAGCTGACGGGCGTGGCCGCCTGAGCGGCTTAAAAAATCAACAACCAAGGGAGTATTCCATGCAAGCTACACAATTGTCCGTGTCGGACCTGAACAATCCGGGCGTGTCCTGGGGCGCTGTGCTGGCGGGCGCTGCCGCTGCGGCCGCCTTGTCCTTCATCCTGCTGATCCTCGGCGTGGGCCTGGGCCTGTCGTCCGTGTCGCCGTGGTCGTTCAATGCGACGGCCATCGGCGTGTCGACCATCGCCTGGCTGGCTTTCATGCAGCTGGCCGCCTCCGGCATCGGCGGCTACATGGCGGGACGCCTGCGCGTGAAATGGAGCTCGATTCACACGGATGAGGTGCATTTCCGCGATACTGCGCACGGCTTGCTGGCCTGGGCCGTGGCCACCCTGATCACCGTGGCCGTGCTGGCCGGCGGCACGCGCGCCGTACTGAGCGGCGCCATCGACGCAGGCAGCGGCGTGGCGGCGGCGGTGTCCCCGGCCGCGGCGGCCGGTGCCGGGGCTGCAGGCACCAAGGCGGGCGAGGGTAGCGGCGCCAATCCGCTTGACTATTTCTCGGACATGCTGCTGCGCGCCGCACCGGCGCCTGAAACGGGCGGCACGGCCGCCGACCTGCGCGTGGAAATCGGCAAGATCTTTGCCACTGGCCTGTCCACGGGCAGCCTGGCCGCCGATGACCGCGCCTACTTGGGCCAGGTCGTGGCCAGCCGCACGGGCTTGACGCAGGCTGAGGCGGAAGCGCGCGTCGACGCCGTCTACGCCCGTGCCGCCAAGGCCGCCGCCGATGCCAAGGCGAAAGCACAGCAAGCGGCCGACACGGCCCGCAAGGCCGGTGCCCACACGGCACTGTGGATGTTCGTCGCCTTGCTGCTGGGCGCTTTCGTGGCCAGCCTGGCGGCAACGTTTGGCGGCCGCCAGCGCGACCATGAAAGAGTGCTGCGCCACGTGACCATTTAAGCCACCCATACAATCAAGGAGTCTGCCATGCGTTCCATCCTCTTGCTGCTGCTGGGTATTCCATTGCCCATCGTCATACTGATCGCCCTGTTCGTGCGCTGACAAGGGCAACACAGGAACCGGCGTCCGCTGCAAGGCGGGCGCCGGTTTTTGCGTGAAAGCGGGCGCATGTGTAATATGGCGCCATCTTTCCACCGAGACTATCCATGACCTTGACTGCCATCCGTCCTTTGCTGAAAACCGCCGCCATCACCGCTTTGGCCTGCACCATGCTGGCCGCGTGTTCCACCCTGATCGGCCCGCGCGACGTGAATGTGTCGCTGAGCAAGATGCAGCAAGGCCTGGAGCGCCGCTTTCCGATCGACAAGCGTGTGCTGTCCGTGCTGGACGTCAAGCTGACCCGTCCGCAATTGTCGCTGCAGCCCGAGCGCGAACGGGTTGCCCTCAGCGTCGATGCCAGTGTCTTGCCGCCATTCATACGCCAGAGCTGGCGCGGCAGCCTGGCCATGTCGGGCCGCCTCGTGCTCGACGCCCAGCGCAATGCCGTCTACCTGAGCGAAGCGAGCGTGGACAAGGTCACCATCGACGGCATGGACGAGTCGCAGCAGCGCCAGTTTGCCAAGGTGGCCAGCTTGGTGGCCGACCAGCTCATGCATGAAACGCCCATCTACACCTTCAAGCCTGACGAATTGCACTACGCGGGCGTGCAATTCGTGCCCACCCAGATCAGGACCACGGGCAATGGGCTGACGGTGACGTTCGAGCCGGTGAAGTAGGCTAGGCCTTCAATGCAGGCGAGCTGATTTGCGTCGCCGTGTTATTGCGCGGCGTCGCTTCTTCGTGGAACAGGTCCGCCAAATACTCGCACAGTGCATCGTTTTGAATATCGTCGGGAATAATGAAATCGGCGGGCCGGCGCTTGCCTTCGGTACCGAGATAGAATGCGCGCCATACTCCCTGATTTCCCCGGATGGCGATCAGCGTGCCGAAAATATTGAATCTGAATTCCTGCATCAAACTTCTCCAGGCAAAGCGCCAGTCCAATAGATATGGCGCGGGGGGGATATGGCTATTGCTAAATAGTAACATTTGCTGATCATCGGCACGGGCTCGAGGCGTGCTTCAACGCCCAACGGATCACTGGACTTGTTTAACGGACATTGTTTCCCCGCAGGTACGCGGACTATAATCCAGCCTCTCATGCCTGGACAAGCATGTTCCCCAACATGAAGTGAAAACAATTAAAGGAATCTTCGTGAAACGTTCGCTGATCAGCGCCGCCTGCTGCGCCTTGCTCGCCTTCTCCTCGCCGTCGCTGTACGCCCAGCCAGCACCAGTCTCCGGCATCGACCTGAAAACCCTGGACCCCGCGGTCAGCCCCCGGGATGACTTCTACGGCTACGTCAACGGCGTCTGGACCCGCAACACGGAAATCCCGGCCGATAAATCCGTCTGGGGCACCTACATCGAATTGCGCGAAATCGCCCAAGGCCAGTTGCGCGGCCTGATCGATGCGACCCTGAAAAATCCCGGCAAGCCGGGTAGCGAGGCGCACAAGATTGCCGACCTGTACACGAGTTTCATGAACGACAAGGCGCGCAATGCGGCCGGCTTCAAGCCCCTGCGCGCCGAGCTGGCCCGCGTCGCCGCCGTGAAAGACAAGAAAGACTTGCCGGCGTTGCTGGCCTATCTGCAAGGCAATGGCGTCGCGACGCCGTTTTCCGCCTATGTGGCGCCCGATGCGCAAGACCCGGAGCAGTACACGGTCAACATCAGCCAGTCCGGCCTGGGCTTGCCTGACCGCGATTACTACCTGAAGGAAGACGACGCCAAGCTGCAAGCCGTGCGCGCCAAATACCTCAAGCATATCGAAACCATGCTGGCCATGAGCGGCGACAAGGCTGCGGCCGCACACGCGGCGCAGATCCTCGACATCGAAACGCGCCTGGCGGCCGTGCAGTGGACGCGCGTGCAGATGCGCGACCCCGTCAAATCGTACAACCGCGTCGATTTCGATAAATTCGCGGCACTGGCGCCGGCCTTCGACTGGAACGCCTACTTTACCGCCGCCGGCCTGGCGCCAAAGGCTACTTCTGCCGTCGTGCGCCAGCCCAGCTTCATGACGGGCTTTGCCGAGACCGTGGCTGCCGTGCCGCTGGAATCGTGGAAGAGCTATCTGAACTGGCGCATCATCGAAAGCTATGCCTCGTTCCTGGATAACGCCACGGTCAAGGAGCGCTTCGCCTTCGACGGCACGGTGCTGCGCGGCGTGCCGCAAAGCGAACCGCAGTGGCAGCTGGCACTGCGCTTCACGGATGGCGCCATCAGCGACGCCGTCGGCAAGCGCTACGTGGAAATGTATTTGCCGCCGGAAACCCGGCCCCGCGTGATGGCCATGTTCGACAATTTCGTCGCCTCGTTCAAGGATGGCATCGAGCAGCTCGACTGGATGGGCCCGGAAACCAAGAAGGAAGCCCAGCTCAAGCTGGCCGCGTTGAAGCCGAAGATCGCCTATCCCGATACCTGGCGCGACTACAGCAGCATGCAGACGCAGCCGAACGACCTGATCGCCAACGTGCGTGCCGCGCGCGCTTGGAGCCGCCAGCAAAACCTGGCCAAGCTGGGCAAGCCGGTCGACCGCGACGAATGGTCGATGACGCCGCAAACCGTCAACGCCAGCTACAGCCCGTCGCTCAACGCCATCACGATCCCGGCCGCCATTTTGCAGCCGCCATTCTTCAACGTGAAAGCGGAAGATGCCGTCAATTACGGCTTGCTGGGCATCACCTTCGGCCATGAAATCAGCCATGCCTTCGACGATTCCGGCAGTCAATATGATGCCAAGGGCCGCTTGCGCAACTGGTGGACGGCAGAGGACCGCACGGCCTTCAAGGCGCTGGCCGCCGGGCTCGTCAAGCAGTATGGCGCTTACAGCCCCGTGCCTGGCTACCACATCAATGGCGAGCTGACCCTGGGTGAAAACATCGGCGACAACTCCGGCCTGTCGATCACCTACAAGGCCTACCAGCGTTCGCTGGGCGGCAAGCCGTCGCCCGTCATCGATGGCTTGACGGGCGAACAGCGCCTGTACATCGGTTTTGCGCAGAAGTGGCGCGCGAAATTGCGTCCCGAAGCGGCCATCGCGCAGATCAAGAGCGATCCGCATTCGCCGGGCGAATTCCGCGCCAAGGGCACGGTCAAGAACCAGCCCGGCTTCTACGAGGCGTTCGGCATCAAGCCGGGCGACCCGATGTACTTGCCGCCCGAGCAGCGCGTGATCATGTGGTAATCAGGTAGGGCAGGCAGCCGCGCCGGGGGATTATTCCTTGGCGTGGTTGAGCGTGTACCTGGGCAGTTCGAGCGTCAGGTCTGTGTTTGACACGCGGGCCTGGCACGACAGGCGCGAGTGGGGCTGCAAGCCCCAGGCCTGGTCGAGCATGTCTTCCTCATTGTCGCCCAGTTCATTGAGCGAGTCGAAACCCTGCACCACGACCACATGGCAGGTGGAACAGGCACCTACCTGGCCGCAGGCGTGTTCTATATCTATTTTGTTGCGCTGCAATGCATCGCAAATGCTCATGTTCTGCGGCGCGTCAAACACGGCGCCTTCCGGCGCCAGCTCGGGATGGGGCAGGACGGTGATTTTTGGCATGCGGGATTCTCCTTGATGTCGCTTGAATACCGCTACCTTGAACCTTCCCGCCTTGATAAGGTCAAGCGCAACTTGCGCCTGAACGAGGGCTTGCTGCGCTTACATCGTAAGCGTCGGGTCAGCGCCGTATTGAATGCCATGGCAAATTGATCGATGATGCGATCGCACCGCTGGGAAGCGGCGTATCTTAAAGAGCTGCTGACATGTTGCTGTTCCAGGGTAAGAACTCATCGACCCGGTTGACGGGATGATCGGCGATATGCTTCAGCACGTGACGCAACCAGGCTTCGGGGTCGACACCCTTCAGTCTGGCCGTGCCGGTCATGGTTCTGCGTGGCGATGGCCAACTTGCCGGCCCCAACTGCGCTCATGCCAGGATTCTGAAGCGCGATGTGGGGTAGAGGGAAAACGGAAAAAATTGGGCGCTAAACCTCATAACTTATCCCTGAATACCGCAGTGTCCGATATTTGTGTTCGTCAACCAAGGTGTTCTGAAGCCCAGACGTAATCTCTTTTCAGATTGATGCATCTCCAGTCGGCCCAAGTGCTCAGGCGACTATAACGGGATGGCCCGTAATTCGCCCGTGCGCCCCATTTCAATGATACGTTTGAGTGTCACGCGCTTGAACACCGGCCTGCATTGACCGCAGTAGAAATCTTTGATGCCCACTTTTCCCGAGATCGACTGCGGACGCACGACGCCGCTGAAGATGAGCACTTGCAAAGCTTCGCGGTCGGGCGCTCCTTTCACAGGATTGGTGGCCAGGCCGCTGGAGTACTCGGCGGTGAAGGTCAGCACTTTTTTCTTCGAATCGTATGTCATCTCTTTGATGGTGGCTCTGACTGGTTCGGAGGTGCCGATGGCGACAGCGACATGGCCTATCGTTTCCGCTACGCGTTGGTAAAGCACGATGTCGTATCCGGAGACAAAATGTGGATCGTCAGCGCCTTCGGTCTGCATATTCGAGTAGTAGCCAATCAAGCGCGCCGGCACGGACTCTACAGCGTGCGCCGTCGGCAGGAGACATGCGGCGATCAGAAAGGCGGCGAAAAATTTCATATTAATGTCCCGTAGTTGACCAGTGCGGTTTATCGGCATTTCCGCCAACGTATTTTTTAACGCCATAAGTCAACCCAACTGCTTTGAGCTGTAAGCTCATGCGTTGTTGGATCTTCGGCGAGCGCCGTCTGCGCCTTCGCCGCCAGACCGTTCATGCCGGCGCGCATGTCGGTCAAGCCGGCGGCCAGCCATATCTTCGTGCCTGCTGACAAACCGATCATGGCAGCCGCCGTGCCAGCAACAGCGTCAGCGTGGCCGCCAGCGGTGGCCAGTTGACTTGGCGCGCAGCAAGCGTCTCGTCGCCGAAGCGCTTGCGCCAACTGAACAGCTGATTGGTGTTGATCTTCAGATCGCGGGCAAGCAGCGAAACGGATGCCCTATCAACCTGAGTACGCGCCACAGCGGCACTCTTGAATTCATCGCTGTGCTGGCGATACGGGGGAAGACGGTGGTGGGCCGACCCTTGCCTTACATCTTCGACGCCGGATGTTCCGCCAGCGGGACAAACTGGCCGGTAGCCTCGTCGAGCGCATCGAGCGAGCCATTTTCGATGTCGTAGACCCAGCCATGCAGGGTCAGGCGTTTTTGCGTGATGCCCAGCGCCACCGAGGGGTGGGTGCGGATGTTGTTGAGTTGCGCCACGACATTGGCGCGTACCATGCCGTCGATGCGGTCCTGTTCCGTCGCATGCTCGATCGATTCATTGATCATGCGTGCCGCATCCGCGTGCCGCAGCCAGTTCTTGACCGCCGGCATGTGATCGAGACAGGTGCAGGTGGCGATGGCCTTCATCGCGCCGCAATCGGAGTGGCCGCAAATGACGATGTCCGTCACATTCAGGGCGGCCACGGCAAATTCGACGGACGCGCTTACGCCGCCCGGTTCCGGGCCAAACGAAGGCACGATGTTGCCCGCGTTGCGGATCACGAACAGTTCGCCAGGTTCACGCTGCGTCACCAGTTCCGGCACCATGCGGCTGTCGGAGCAGGAAATGAACAGGGCTTTCGGCGTCTGTCCTGTCGCCAGTGTCTTGAACAGCTCTCGGCGTTCAGGAAAGACTTCCTTCTGGAAACGTAGAAATCCGGCAATGATGTCGCGCATAAATAAAAGAAAAGAGTGATGTGAGCCCGTATTATCGCCGATGTCAGCGCGGCTGGCTTGCCGGCTGGCCCGTTTCAGGGGCCGCCGTGCAGCGCTCGAGATGCTCGAGCAATTGCAGGAACACGCGTTTATCTGTAATGTGATTCATCGTGTTGCTCATGAAGACGTCGCTGGCGGCCGCTGCCACGGCACTGCGGGCTTGCGCGCAGGCGGCATGCAGTGGCGCGCGGTCAAGCTCAAGCAGCGCCGTATCGATACTTTCGCACGTGAAATCGAAGGCATCGATGCCGCAACAGCCGGCGTCGCAATGGGTTTCCAGGCGGCAGATCAGCGGCCACAGCCCGTCCAGCAGGGCATCGATGTCGATGGCCTGGTCATAGCGGCCGTCAATGCTGATGAACTCGATCCACGTCTCATCGCCGATCTGGATATCGTACTTGCGGTCACGTTCGGTCATTTTTCAACATTCTCCTCGTCAGTGGCACCGCATTATAAAAAAAACCGCCCGAAGGCGGTTTTTATCAACGATGTGATGCCGGCGTCTAGATAAAGTAGATCAGCGCGATGATGCCGACCACCAGCGCCACGCGGGTGACCTGGTAGGCCGTCTTGTTCCACGCCTTGAAGCGGCGGCGGTACTGGCCCATGGTCCAGGAAATCTGGAACAGCTTGCTCACGCCGCCGACCTGGTCGCCCAGCTCGTTCGGCGAGGCGGCGGCCGTCATCAGAGTGCGGCCCAGCCAGCGGTTCAAGCCTTGCGCCCAGCGGTAGCGCATCGGGCGTTCGATGTCGCAGAACAGGATGATGCGGTCGCTGTCGGCATCGTTGCGGGCCCAATGGATATACGTTTCATCGAACATCACGGCCTGGCCATCGCGCCAGCTGTGGCGCTCGCCGTCGACGTCGATGAAGCAGCGGTCGTCATTCGGCGTTTGCAAGCCCAGATGGTAGCGCAGGGAGCCGGCGAACGGGTCGCGGTGCGGGTTGAGCTTGCCGCCTTGCGGCAGTTCCGCGAACATGGCCGCCTTGATCGACGGAATCGATTGCAGCAGCGCATAGGTTTGCGGGCACATCTGCTGCGCCGACGGGTGGTTCGCGTCATACCATTTCAGGTAGAAACGTTTCCAGCCATATTTGAAGAAGGAATTGAAGCCCACGTCATTGTTCTTTTCGGCGGCCTTGATCTTTTTCATTTCCTGCATGCGCAGCGCTTCATCGCGGATGATCTGCCAGTTCTGCTGCAGCGGCGCCAGTTCCGGAAATTGATCGACGGAAAGATATGGCGTGGCCGGCACCTTGGAAAAGGTGTGCATGAACAGGTTCAACGGCGCCATGAACGAGGAGTGATCGAAGATCTGGCGGCGGAACGGCAGGCGCACCTTGCCACGAAAATGAATATGTAAAACAGAAAACACAAAAATGCCCAGCAAGGCCCACTTCATACACAACCTCGTTTTTTAAGAATGGGGCAATTATAACCAGTTAATGCCATCGCCACCCCGGGCCACGGTGAAGGAACGATGAAGCGGCGCGCGCTGGCGCTCTGTCCTACAATAGCTTATTTCATCACTGAAGGGGCAACAATGGAAATCTGGCACGCACCGCTCGACCTGGCCACCCTCAACGCCGCCAGTGTAGGCACGGCCATGCGCCACCTGGGCATCGCATTCACGGCTTTCGGCCCCGACTGGATCGAGGCGACCATGCCCGTCGACCACCGCACCATGCAGCCTTTTAAACTGCTGCATGGCGGCGCTTCCGTCTTGTTGGCCGAAACCCTGGGCAGCATGGCCGCGAATGCCTGCCTCGATTCCAGCCGCCAAGTGAGCGTGGGCCAGGAAATCAACGCCAACCACCTGCGCGGCGTGCGCGGCGGCCAGGTGACGGGGCGCGCCACGCCGATCCACCGGGGCCGCACCAGCCAGGTCTGGGAAATCCGCATCACCGACGACGACGGCAAATTATGCTGCATTTCGCGCATCACCATGGCCGTCATCGATACCCCTGGCAACAGTTAATTGTCTTTTTTGATATGCGTCAAGGCACTAAAAGTGGACACGTGGAATCATCCATAACGCTGTTCGCTTATAATTCAGTGTGCTGTTGTATGGCGTAGGGATAATTCCCGCACGCCAGCATTGCCCGAAATTAGAAGCTGACTGCCCAAAAAACGCCAGTTAGAGACCCATCCTGCGCCATGCAGGAAAGGCAACACGACGGCGAGCAGATCGCTGGTTCTAGCGGAACCGGCAACAATCAACTTTATTACAGGGCAATAACAACAATGATGTCATTCAATCGTTTGACGATAGGCGCGCGCCTGAGCGCAGGCTTCGGGCTGCTGGTGGTACTGATGCTGGTGCTGGCGGCCTTCGCGCTGCTGCGTATCGGCGCCATCTCCGGCGCCATGGACGCGCAAGAAAGAGTCCAGCTGGAAAAACTCGAACCGCTGTACGTGGCGCGCGAAGCGCTCGACCAGACGGGCCTGGCCGCCCGCAACGCGTATATCTTCCATGACCAGGCTGCCGCCGAGAAAGAGTTGGCCATCCTCGACAGCCAGAAAGCGCTGTACCTGGAAGCGCTGGCGCTCCTGGCGCCGCAGTTCGCCGGCGATGCGCAATTCGAGAAAGTCAGCACGGGCCTGAAAACCATGGCGCAGGAATTGCAGCGTCCGCGCCAGTTCCGCGCCACGGGGCAGATGGAACAGTACGGCACCTTCCTCGTCGAGGAGTGCAGCCCCCTGCGACGCCAGATCGTCGCCGATATCGATACGGTGCTGAAAAACGTGCAGCGCGAATCGGAGCAGGCCAGCGTGGCCGCGCGCGCCATTTACGGCCAGTCGCTGCGCTGGATCGGCGTGCTGGCTGCCCTCAGCGTGCTCATTTGCATTGCGGTCGCCACCGTCATCACGCGCGGCCTGCTGCGTCAGCTGGGCGGCGAACCGGCGTATGCGGCCACGATCGCCGGGCGCATCGCGCTCGGTGAACTGGCCATCGACGTGCACACGCGCCAGGGCGACGACAGCAGTTTATTGTTCGCGATCAAGACCATGCGCGACAACCTGGCCACCATCGTCGGCAAGGTGCGCCACGGAACGGAAAGCATCGCCACGGCCTCGACCGAGATCGCCACGGGCAACCGCGACCTGTCGCAGCGCACGGAGCAGCAGGCCGGCTCGCTGGAAGAAGTGGCCTCATCGATGGAAGAACTGATTTCCACCGTGCGCCAGAATGCGGACAACGCGCAACAGGCGAACCATCTGGCGCGCGAAGCGTCGAAGGTGTCGGAGCAGGGCGGCAAGGCGGTGGCCGAGGTGGTGCACACCATGGGCCTGATCAATGCTTCGTCGAACAAGATCGTCGACATCATCGGCGTGATCGACAGCATTGCTTTCCAGACGAATATTTTGGCATTGAACGCGGCCGTGGAAGCGGCGCGCGCTGGCGAGCAGGGACGCGGTTTCGCCGTCGTCGCCACGGAAGTGCGCAACCTGGCGCAACGTTCAAGCGCCGCCGCGCGCGAAATCAAGCTGCTGATCGACGATTCCGTCAGCAAGGTGGGCACGGGAACCTTGCTCGTCGAGCAGGCAGGCGTCACCATGCACGACGTGGTGGCCGGCATCGGTAGGGTGACGGGCATCATGTCCGAGATCAGCCACGCCACGCAGGAGCAGGGTGCCGGCATCGAGCAAGTCAACCGCGCCATCGTCGACATGGACAGGGTGACCCAGCAAAACGCGGCCCTCGTCGAGCAGGCGGCGGCCGCCGCGCACGAATTGCAACAGCAGGCGGCGCAGCTGGAACAGGAAGTGGGCATTTTTAAACTGGCCAAGCCGGCCAGCGGACCGCTGCGCCTGGCGGCCTGACGCGGGAGCACGGCAGCGCCGCGCACCACCAGCCATGCGCCAAGCGTCGTATTCCGCGCTACAATGAGAGCTGGATCACCGCCAGGACTTCTCATGCAAGTGCGCAGCAGCCATGATCTATCCAACCCGGACGACGACAAACCGGCGCCGCCCGTGCTGCAGCTGGCCCTTGCCGGTCTCGGCTGGGGTCTGCTCACCTGCATGCTGTGCTTTGCCATCCTGTTTATCACCAAATGGCTGCTGCCGCCCGAATACTGGGGCGCACACACGGGCTTGTCCAAGTTCAAGCGCGAAATGTCGCTGCCCCTGCTGGTGTTCTGGGTCGTCATCTATTCTCCCATCCTGGAAACCTTCCTCGGCCAGCTGCTGCCGCTGGAAATCCTCCGGCGCCTGGGCGCCAGCCGCCAGCTGAGCATTTTTATCGGCGCCATCCTGTGGGCCGTCGTGCATTTCATCAGCGGCGGCTTGCTGCACGCCATCGTCGCGCTGGGGTCCGGCGCCATGTTCAGCTTTGTCTACCTGCGCTACCGCGGCCCCAGTGTGGCCGTGGCCTATGCAACGACGGCGTTCGCGCGCGCCTGCAACAATATCGCCATCCTCGTTGCGGTGTTTTACGGCCTGGACGCCTAAAGCACCGTCCAAAACCTACTGCGCGTCGGTATAGGCGGCCTGCGATGCTCACCGTACTCTAGTACGGTTGCGCTTCTCGACCACCTCTACCTTCCGCTCGCTACGGTTTTGTCAGGCGCTTTTCTTTCTTCCTGAGCAGATACGGCACCAGCGCCGCCAGCGCCACGGCCAGCACCGCCAGGCCGAGCAGTAGCTGGCGGAAGGCCGCGTCATAGCTGGCGCGCAGCAGCGCTTCCTTGCCGCCCAGCAGCTGTGCCGCCTGCTCGATATCGCCGAGCGCGGCGCGGCTGGCGGCCGCCAGCACGGGCAAGTCGCCGGGCAGCAGCCGCGCCAGACCGGTGCCGATCAGGCTGGCCAGCACGGCGCCTGCCAAGGCCAGCGCCACCCCGTCGGCGCTGACGCGCACGGTATTGAAGATGCCCGTCGCCATGCCGGCCCGCTCCGTTTCCACCACGCTCAAGGCCATGCCATCCATCAAGCCCCACGGCAAGCCTATGCCCACGCCGATCAGCAGCAGGGGGCCGGCCAGCGCTGCGGTGCCGCCATGGCCCAGCACCTGCGCCAGCCAGGCCAGTCCCGCCGCAGCCAGCAGCAGTCCCGCCGCACTCAGGGCGCCTGCACCGATCCAGCGCGACAGCAGCGCCGCCAGCATGGGCACGAGCAGCAGCGGCGCGGCCAGGGCGATCATCAGGCGTCCCGCCGCCAGCGCGGACATGTTGTCGATGCCGATGAAGCGCCCCGGCAGCATGACGATGAGCACGATGAACAGGAAGGCGGGCGAGGCGGCCAACACTTGCACGGCGACAAAGCGGCGCTGACGGAACAGCGACAAATCCAGCAGCGGGTGCGCCGTTCGGCGCTCGATGGCGCCAAAGGCAACGAACAGCAGGACGGACGCGGCGACGGACAGCAGCACGGCGCCGTTGCGCCAGCCGTGCTCGGGCGCCAGCAGCATGCCCAGGGTCAACAGGCCCAGCGCGGCGCTGAAGCTGATGGCGCCGGGCCAGTCCAGCCGGCCCTTGCCGCGCGGGGGATCGGTGGGCACGCTGCACCATACCAGCAGCATGCCGATGGCGCCCAGCGCGGCCGTGGCATAAAAGATGGCGGGCCAGCGGGCCAGCGCCAGTATGGCTCCGGCCGCCAGCGGACCGAAGGCCAGGCCCAGGCCGAACGTCGTGCCCAGCACGCTCATCACGCGGTTGCGCGCCGCGCCGTGGAACAAAGGCGCCAGCGACGACATGGCGGCGGCGAACGCGGCCGCGCCGCCGAGACCTTGCACGAAGCGCAGCACGGCGATCCATGCCACCGATGGCGCGTGGGCGATGGCCAGGGTCGCCACGCAAAACAGCGCCAGCCCTGCCAGCCAGACGCGGCGCCGTCCCAGCACGTCCGTCAGGCTGCCGGCCACCATCATGGCGCTGCCATAGCTGAGGATATACGCATTGATGACCCAGTTCAGGGCGGCGGCGCTGCCGTGCAGTTCGGCGCCCAGGGCGGGCAGAGCCACGGCCGGGCCCGTGAAGCACAGGGGAATCAGCAAGCCCGTCAGGCAAGCGGCCAGCACTTGCAGGGGGAGTGAAAGACGTGAGGAAGAGGGCATGGGTGTCGGCTCTGAAAGAAAGAGGGGCGAGTATGGCCTGCCAGTCATTGAAGAAAAATGGGCTAAACTGATCAACATATCGGACATAAATGTCGTGAATGGAGCGCAAATGGATAGCTTGGGTGGCATCGCCATGTTCGTGCAGGTGGCCGACAGCGGCAGTTTTTCGGCGACGGGCCGGCTGCTGGGACTGTCCTCGTCGGCCGTCGGCAAGAGCGTGGCGCGCATGGAGGCGCGGCTGGGCGCGCGCCTGTTCCAGCGCAGCACGCGGCACCTGGCGCTGACGGCGGAAGGGGAAAAATTCCTGCAGCGCTGCAAGCGCATCCTGGCGGAAGTGGAAGCGGCCGAGCGCGAGCTGGGCGAAGCGTCCGGCGCACCCAGCGGCCGCCTGCGCATCAGCCTGCCACGCTACAGCGGTCTGTTCGAGCCGGCTATCGGCGCCTTCATGCAAGCCTATCCCGCCATCGAACTCGACCTTGATTTTTCCGACGCCATGGTCAATATCGTCAGCGACGGCTTTGACGCTGCCGTGCGCACGGGCGAGCTTGCCGATTCGGGCTTGATGCGGCGCAAACTCTGTACGTTCCGCCGCCTGCTGGTGGCGTCGCCCGCTTATCTGGCGCGCCACGGCAGGCCCGCCGATGGCGCCGCGCTGCTGCAACACGCGCGCCTCGACTACCGCTTTCCCGCCACGGGCCGACTGGAACAGTGGCCGCTGATGGACGAGGTAACCCAGCCGGTGCCCGGCATGGTTTGCAACAGCGTGGAAATGCGCGTCTTCCTGGCCGTGCAGGGGCAGGGCATCGCCTACCTGCCCGCATTTGCCGTGCAGCGCGAGCTGGCGGCAGGGCAACTGGTCTCGCTGCTGGACGCGCATACGCAGGCGCGCACGGCATTCTGGCTGCTGTGGCCGGCCAGCCGCCACCTGCCGCCGCGCCTGCGCGTGTTCATCGATTTCCTGGTGCAGCAGTTACAGGATCAAACTTTTGGCGCCTTGCCATGACGGCGGACGATTCCCTGACGCCATTGCAGTTGCATGTGGCCGGCGCTACCGTGCGCGCCGCGCCCGGCAAATAAGCGCCACCTCGCCAAACTTTGAAGCCTGCGTATTGCTGGCGGCCTACTCCACGCTTTCCAGGGATGCCACCGTGTCGAAGATATGCGCCAGCGCGCTTTCCATGGCGCCGGCGGTCGCGTCGCCGCTCTGGTTGGTGATGATGAAGACCCCCAGCTGGTATTTGGGAACGACCCAGGCGTAGCTTTGCGCACGCGGCACGCCGCCATGGTGTACATAATGCGTGCCCAACTGCCGATTGTTGCCGATATTCCAGAAGTAGCCAATGCTGAAATCGTCCTGGAAGCGCACCAGCGGCTGGTGCGATTCGATGACCGCGGGATGGGCGCTCAATTGCAGGCGCAGGTATTTCGCCATGTCCGGCAAGGTCGACTTCAGGTTGCCGGCCGCTCCCCAAGGCAGTTGCGGCATCGGTGTTGTCACGACGGGATTGTCGCTGTGGTAGCCGGGCGCCAGCCGGCCGGCATCCGTGGCTGCGATCCTGAGCCTGGTATCGTGCATGTCCGCTTCGCGCGCGACGAATTGCGTGAGCAGGACTTCATAGGGCATGCCGTAGATTGTTTCGAGCGTGTGCGCAATGAGTTCGGTGCCAGCGCTTGAATAGGCGTAGTCCTTGCCTAGCGGACCTGTGATGCTGACTGTGTGCAAGTCCTGCCAGAATTGCTGTTGTCCGTAGCTGGCGTAGGCCGCATTGAGCTTTGCCGGCGTGGCGTGTGCAGTGAAATCCTTCAGTATGGTGTTCACCTGCAATGGCAGCATGCCCGGCATGGTGCTGGTGTGCGAGATCAAATGGCGCAAGCGCACTGGCTGCCCCTGCGACTGCAGGTTCGGGTAGGCGGCCGGCAGGTACTTTTGGATGGGATCGTCGAGCGCCGCCTTCCCATCGAGCACAGCGTTCGCCAGCAGCAGGCCGGCAAAAGTCTTGCTGACCGAGCCGATTTCATACAGCGTTGTATCGTTCGGCGGATTGGCTTTGCCGGTCTCCAGCTCGCCTTGATGCAGCATGAATTCCTCGCCGCGATAAACGACGGCAATCGAGGTCGCATGCAGCAATGTTGACTGCAGCAGGGTGGTCGCGGTCTGGCGCATGGCCGCGGGAATGTCATGCGCAGGTGCCGTGGCTGCCGGCTTGCAAGCTGCCAGCGCGAGTGTCATTACAGTGATGCTTGCGGCGAGTTTGGTCATCATGCGCACCATACAGGGGGGAGGGGCATTCTCGCACAATGGATGCAGCGGCGACAGAAAAAACTTGGCAAAAGTTTCTCTTCTTTCCTCCATGCAGTGTGACATTTGCATGACAAATAACAGTGGCTGTCCCGTTTGACCGTCATTAAGGCGTGCATGCGAGGCGACGCTCAACCGCGCGCCGTCCATGCGCCGAAAGTGCCGGACCGTTGAAGGTGCACGCTGAACGGCAGGTGGATGCGGCCGGGACTTTTGCTTTGCATGCCGGCTTGCGCCGACATATTCACTCTTGGTTTTGACGTTTAACGACAGGAAACTGCAACATGACTGAAAAATTTGCATCGCAAACTTCCACCTCCGCAGGCGATGGCGTTGCCGCCAGCGAGGCATACCTGAACAGTGCCGCTGCCGCGGCCCTGCAGCGCTTCACCGGCACGCCGAACGCCGATGTGCTCAGTGGCACCACGGGCGCCGACGTGCTCGAAGGCCTGGCTGGCGACGATACGTATTACGTCAACAACAGCGGCGACGTGATCGTCGAGCTGGCCAATGGCGGCAACGACAAGGTGTATACCAGCGTCAATTACCAAGTGGCCGAGAACGTGGAGAGCGTGTACCTGACCGCCGCCGGGCTGACCGTGACGGGCAGCGCCAATACCAATAATGTGTTTCACGTCGACACGGCCGGTGGCAACAGGATAGATGGCGGCGGCACGGGCAATTCGGTCGCTTACATCGGTTCCAGCGCAGGCGTGACGGCGACGCTGCTGGGCGCGAATGACCCACTGGCGGCGCCAGCGGGCAGCGACATCCTGGTCAACCTGATGAGCATCGGCGGCAGCAAGTTCGACGATGTCCTCACCGGCAACGAACTCAAGAACGCCCTCGTAGGCGGCTTTGGCAACGATACCTTACGCGGTGGCAAGGGCGATGATCTGCTGGCCGGCATGCAGGGGGACGATACCTATATCTTTGCCCGCGGCGACGGCGCCGACGCCATCACCGAGGTGGTGGAGGGGGGCAGCCACAATGTCGTCTCCTTCCTGGCCGGCGTCAGCGCCGACCAATTGTGGTTTCGCCAGGTAGGCGTGAACCTGGAAGTGAGCACCATCGGCACGAGCGACAAGATCACCGTCAATGGCTGGTACAGCGCAGGCAGCGCGCCCCGCATCCAGGCATTCCGCACGGCCGATGGCCGCGTGCTGCTGGGCAGCGACGTGTCCAATCTGGTGCAGGCGATGGCCGCGCTGCAGCCGCCACCGGCTGGCCAGCTGACTTTGCCTGTCTACGCAGCCACCGTCCTGGCTCCCGTGCTGGCGCAGAACTGGCGCACGGAAGGACCGAATCAGCCCGGCAACGGCGTCTTCACTGGCACGGCGAATCCGGACATCATCAAGGGCACGGCGGGCGCCGATGTGATGGCGGGCCTGGCCGGCGACGATATTTATTACGTCAACCATGGCAACGACGTGGTGACCGAACAGCCGGGCGGCGGCCGCGACACTGTCTACACGACGGTCAGCTACACCATGGGCGCCAACATCGAAGAGGTGCACCTGGCCGCCGCGGACGTGGGTGTGACAGGTAACGGCAGCGGCAACGTCTTTCACGTCGACGTTGCCGGCGGCAACTTGTTGTATGGCATCGGCAGCAATAATTCGGCCACTTATGCGGGTGCCAAGGCAGGCGCCACGGCGACCATCGTTCCCGTCGTCGGCAGTAGCGCGCTCTTGCCTGGCAGCGATGTGCTGGTCAATATTTCCAGCGTGACAGGCAGTGCCTACGACGACGTGCTGATCGGCAACGAACTGGCCAACACCCTGTCTGGCGGCCTCGGCAACGATACCTTGCAAGGCGGCAAGGGCGACGATGTGCTGACCGGCGGCCTGGGCGACGATACCTATGTCTTTGCGCGCGGCGACGGCGCCGACGTCATCATCGAAGCGTCCGCCGACGCCAATTACGACGCCATCGCTTTCCTGGCCGGCGTCAACATCGACCAGCTGTGGTTTCGCCAGGTGGGCGCGGACCTGGAAGTGAGCACCATCGGCACCACGGACAAGATCACCATCCGCGCCTGGAACAAGGCTGCGCCGAACATCGAGGAATTCCGCACGGCCGCCGGCCACGTCATGCGCGGCGCCGATGTGCAACTGCTGGTGCAGGCGATGGCGACCCTGGCGCCACCGCCGCTGGGCCAGCTGACCTTGCCGGCAGGCACCGCCGCCGCCCTGGCGCCCGTGTTGTCCCAGGCCTGGCACTTCAACGGTCCCACGCAGTTGACGGAGCAAACCTTTGTCGGCACGGAAAATGCCGACCTCATCAAGGGCACGGCCGGCGCCGACCTGATGGAAGGCCTGGGCGGCGACGACACCTATCACGTCAACCACAGTGGCGACTTCATCGTCGAACGGGGCAATGGCGGCAGCGACACCGTGTTTACCACGGTCAACTACACGGTGGCCGACAACGTCGAGAATGTGCGCCTCGGCGCCCCTGGCCTGACGGTGACGGGCAGCGCCTTCACCAACAACATCTTTTTCGTCACTACCCCCGGCGGCAATGTGCTCGACGGCGGTGGTGCGGGCAACACGCTCAATTACGTCAATGCAAGCGCTGGCGCGACGGTTGCCTTCGCACCCGTGGGCACGGCCCTGGCGGCGCGTCCTGGCGTGGATGTGGTGGCCAATTTCATCGCGGTTGTCGGCAGCAAGTTCGACGACGTGTTGATCGGCAATGAACTGAAGAACACCCTGCTGGGCGTGCTGGGCAACGATATCTTGCAAGGCGGCAAGGGCGACGACATCCTGGCTGGTGTGCTGGGCAACGACACCTATATCTTTGCCCGCGGCGACGGTGCCGACTTGATCAACGAGGCCAACGAGGCAGGTAGCCGCGACGTGGTCTCCTTTTTGGCAGGCGTCAGCGCCGAGCAGCTGTGGTTCCGCCAGGTGGGCACGGCCCTGGAAGTGAGCACCATCGGCACCACGGACAAGATCACCGTCACTGGCTGGTACGAGAGCGCGGAGCGGCGCATCGAGGAATTCCGCATGGCCGATGGCCGGGTCTTGCTGGGCAGCCAGGTGCAAAACCTGGTGCAGGCGATGGCCAGCCTGACGCCGCCGCCAGCCGGCCAGCTCACTCTGCCTGCCGGCACGGCCGCCATCCTGGCGCCGGTGCTGGCGCAGAACTGGCGTTCCGCTCAGCCATTCAGTGCCGCCAGCCAGGGCGGCTTCAGCGGCTGGCAAGCGGATGCCGCGCAGCTGGTGCAAGCGATGGCCGGCTTTGCCGTGCCGGCGGCCGCATCGGCGCCATGGTCAGGCCACGGCAATCCGTCGACGCAACTCCAGCTGGCGGCGGCGCATTAAACCGTTGAGCAACTAGATCCACCCTCACGCAGCCGGGCCGGGGTGACCCGCCACTGCCCGGCTGCGCCATTGAATTTCTGATATTGCCCGATGACAGTCCTCTCCTACCGTAACGATCCGCCACCGATTGAAAAAACCGCGCCCGACACGGGCTTGCTGTCACTGCTGCTGATGGCCAGCCTGCACGGCATCGCCGCCGATGGGGCCCAGCTCAAGCACGCCTTCGGCCAGGCCGTGTTCACGCGGCAAACCGTGCTGCTGGCCGCGCGGCAACTTGGCTTGACGGCCAAACTGGTGCGCCAGGCGCCCGCACGGCTGGCGCAAGCGCCGCTGCCCGCCATCGCCATCGATAGCGCCGGCCGTTTCTTTATCCTCGGCAAGGTCGAGACGGACGACGACGGCGTGAGCAAGGTGCTGGTCCAGCATCCGGGCCAGCCGCCACAAATCCTCGGCCGGGCAGCCTTCCTTGCCGCCTGGACGGGCGAATTGATCTTTTTCACCAGCAAGGCCAGTTATGCGGGCGAAACGGCCCGTTTCGACTTCAGCTGGTTCATCCCCGCCATCGTCAAATACCGCAGGCTGCTGGGTGAAGTGCTGCTCATTTCCTTCGTGCTGCAGCTGATCGGCCTGGCCACGCCCCTGTTTTTCCAGGTGGTGATGGACAAGGTGCTGGTCAACCACGCCATGAAAACCCTGCACGTGGTGGCCATCGGCCTGATCTGCGCCATCGTCTTCGAAGCCGTGCTGGGTCTCATCCGCACCTATGTTTTCGCGCGCACCAGCAGCAAGATCGACGTGGAACTGGGCGCGCGCCTGTTCCGCCACTTGCTGGCCTTGCCGATCGCCTATTTCCAGGCGCGCCGCGTGGGCGATTCCGTCGCGCGCATCCATGAACTGGAAAACATCCGCTCTTTCCTCACCGGCAATGCCATGACCCTGGTGCTCGATTTGCTGTTTTCCTTCATCTTCATTGCCGCCATGCTGTGGTACAGCGCGGCGCTCAGCGTCGTCGTGCTGGCCTCGATTCCCGTCTACGCGGCCCTGTCGATGCTGCTCACGCCCGTGCTGCGGGGCCGCCTGAACGATAAATTCAACCGCAGCGCGGAAAACCAGTCTTTCCTGGTCGAAACCATCAGCGGCGTCGACACGCTCAAGGCCATGGCCGTCGAACCGCGCTGGCAGCAGCAATGGGAAAAGCAGCTGGCCGGCTATGTCTCGGCGGGTTTGTCGGCAAATAACATCGGCATGCTGGCCAGCGGCGGCGTCACCCTGGTCAGCAAGCTGGTGACGGCGGCCATCATGTGGTGGGGCGCGACCCTCGTCATCGACGGCAAGATGACGGTGGGCGAACTGGTCGCCTTCAACATGCTGGCGGGGCAGGTGGCCTCGCCCATCCTGCGCCTGGCGCAGCTGTGGAACGATTTCCAGCAAGTGGGCATCTCGATGAGCCGGCTCGGCGACATCCTCAACGCTAGGGTGGAAGCGGGCAGCCAGAAGGCGCGCCTGCCGCGCATCGCCGGCGCCATTGAGTTCCAGCAAGTGGGTTTCCGCTACCGGCCCGATGTGGCCGAAGTGCTGCGTAATGTGTCGATCGCCATCGCACCCGGCGAGGTGATCGGCATCGTCGGGCGTTCCGGTTCCGGCAAGAGCACCCTGACGCGGCTGGCGCAGCGCCTCTACATTCCCGAACGGGGCAAGGTGCTGATCGACGGGCAGGATATCGCCGTCATCGACACGGCCTCGCTGCGGCGCCAGATCGGCGTGGTGCTGCAGGAAAATATACTGTTCAACCGCTCCGTTCGCGACAACATCGCCTTGAGCGACCCGGCGCTGCCTATTGACGCCGTCATCGCCGTGGCGAAACTGGCCGGTGCCCACGATTTCATTTGCGAATTGCCAGAAGGCTACGACACCATGGTGGGCGAGCACGGCACGGGCTTGTCCGGCGGCCAGCGCCAGCGCATCGCCATCGCCCGCGCCCTCATCGGCGATCCGCGCATCCTGATCTTCGACGAAGCGACGAGCGCGCTCGACTACGAATCGGAAAAAATCATCCAGGACAATATGCGCGGCATTTGCGCGGGGCGCACGGTGCTGATCATTGCCCACCGCCTGTCGGCCGTGCGCGAAGCACACCGCATCGTCGTCATGGAGCGGGGGCAGGTGGCCGAACTGGGTACGCACGACGCGCTGCTGGCGCAGCCGGGCGGCATCTACGCCCATCTGTACAGCCTGCAGCAGGGCACGAGCGGGAGCGCAACAGGGGACGCAACATGAGCGCCGGCCACCGCCTGGCCGCGTATGGCGAGCTGTTGCAACGCTACGGCCAGGTGCTGCGGCACAGCTGGCGTAACCGCGCGGCCTTGAGCGGCCCCGTGCTGAGCGAAGACGAGGCGGCCTTTTTGCCGGCCGCGCTGGCGCTGCAGGAGCGGCCCGTGTCGCCATCGTTGCGCCTGACGGCCAGGGTGCTGATGCTGCTGGTTGCCTGCGTGCTGCTGTGGGCGGTCTTTGGCCAGGTCGACATCATTGTCAACGCGGCCGGCAAGATCATTCCATCTGGTAATAGCAAGACCATCGCCTCCGTCGATGTGGCGGCCGTGCGCGCCCTGCATGTGCGCGAGGGGCAAGCCGTGCAGGCGGGCCAGCTGCTGGTGGAACTCGACAGCCGTGGCCCGGACGCCGAGCGCGACAAGGCCGCCGGCGATGCCGTGGCGGCCGCGCTGCAGATGGCCCGCTCGCGCGCGCTGATCGCCGCCATCGACAGCTTGACGATGCCAAGGCTGGCGGCGCCCGATGGCGCCTCCGCCGCCCAACGTGAGGAAGCGCAGGGCCACCTCGATGGCCAGTATGCGAGTTTCCGCGCCAGGCTGGCGCATCTCGATGGAGAAATCGCCCGCTACGCCCAGGCGCTGCCGCTGGCGGCACAGAGGGCCGGCGACTACCAGGCGCTGCTGGCCACGCGCGACGTGGCCGAACACGCGTGGCTGGAAAAGGAACAGGCGCGCATCGACCTGGCCGGCCAGCTGGCGTCGGCCCGCAGCGAGCGCGCGGCCCTGGTGGCGCAAACGCGCAAGGATGCCTACGACGCGCTGACGGAAGGGGCCAGGGTGGCGGCGGCCAGCGGCCAGGATGCGCGCCGCGCCGGCGCCCGCGGCAGCCTGCTGCGCCTGACGGCGCCCGTCGATGGCACGGTGCAGCAACTGAAGCTGCATACGGTGGGCGGCGTCGTGCCGGCCGCGCAGGCGCTGATGCAGATCGTGCCGCGCCAGGGCAGGCTGGAAATCGACGCCGTGCTGGAAAACCGCGACGTCGGCTTCGTGCAGGAAGGGCAGATGGTCGCCATCAAGGTCGACGCCTTCGACTACACAAAGTATGGCACCGTGCCCGCCGTCGTCAGCAGCGTCTCGCGCGACGCCGTCGAGGATGAAAAGAAGGGTCCCGTGTATGCCGTCAGGATCACGCTGCAGCAGCCATCCATCGTCATCGACGGCAGATTGGTGCCGCTGTCGGCTGGCATGGCCGTGCGCGCGGAAATCCGCACGGGGACGAGAAGGGTGATCGAATATGTGCTCTCGCCGCTGGTGCAGCATCAGAAGGAGGCGCTGCATGAACGCTAGATGCAGCGTGATCGCCATCAGTTTGCTGCTGGCTGGTGCTGCGGCGCGGGCGGACGAACTCGATGCCGCGCCTTGCCCGTCCGCGTATGAGGCTGGTGTGCTGCTGACTGTGCCATTGACCCTGCCGGCGGCCGTCGACCTGGCCCTTTGCCGCAACGCGCAAGTGCACGGCGCCTGGGCCGGCATCCGCTTGCAGGCGGCCGGCCTGGGCGAGGCGAAGGCCGCCTTTTTGCCGACCCTGAATGCGGGCCTGGGCCGGGTGCACGACCGCACGGCCTATCCGGGCGCCAGCACGCCTTCCGGCAGTTTGAACAGCAATACGGGCTCGCTGAACCTATCCTGGCGTTTGTTCGATTTTGGCGGACGCGCGGCGGGCCAGCGCTCGGCGCAAGCCGTGCTGGACGCGGCGCTGGCCAACCGCGACGCCGTGCTGCAAAAAATCCTGGCGGCCACCGTCAGCGCGTATTTCGAGGCGCAGACGGCGCGGGCAAATGTGCGGATGCGCCAGGACTACGCGGCCTTGGCAAATGAAACGGTGCTGGCCACGCAGCGCCGCGCCCAGCGGGGCCTCGGCTCGCACAGCGACACACTGCAGGCGACGAGCGCGCTGGCCAAGGCGGCCCTGGGCGCCAGCCGCGCCGATGGCGAGTTCCGGAAGGCGCGCGCCGTGCTCGTCTATACGCTGGGTTTGCCGGCGGAGGCGGACGTGGTGCTCGACGACGATGCGGCCGAATCGGCGGCGGGCCTGCGTGATGGTTTGCAAGATGAGTTGCACACCTGGCTGGCGCTGGCCCAGGCGCGGCATCCGGCCATCGTGGCCGCGCAGGCGCAGCTGGCAGCCGCGCGCGAACGGGTGGCCGTGACCGAGTCGGAAGGCCGGCCCAGCATCGACCTGACGGCGAATATCTACCAGAACGGCCGCCCCAACCAGGGCTTGTCCGCCGCCTCCACGCGCGAAACCCTGGTGGGTATCTCGCTCAACATCCCCCTGTTCGACGGTTTTGCGCGCCATTACAAGGTGCGCGGCGCGCTGGCGCAGGCCGGGCAAAGGGAAGCCGAGGCGCAAGACGTAAAGCAGCAGACCCTGATGGAGCTGGTGAAAACGCATGCGGAGGCGAGCACGGCCTTGGCCAACCTGACCGCCTCGCAAACGTGGCTGGACGCGGCGCGCGATGCCCAGACCAGCGTGCAGCGCAAGTTCGGCCTGGGCGCGGCCGATATCCTGGAAATGCTGAACACGCAGTCGGCGCTGCTCGAGGCGCAGCAGGAGCGCATTCGTTGCCAGGCGGAATGGCGTTCGGCCCGGTTGCGCCTGCTTGCCAGCGCCGGCGTGCTGGGGCGGGAGGCTATTCCTGGACGGTAGCCGGTTCAAAACAGGCTGAAAACAGGCGCGATTCGCGCGCCATGCCGGCGCAATTGCGACTATATTAGAGACGCTAATCCACACACCGGACTAGGGAGACATCATGCACAGCGTACAAAAGATTACCCCATGTTTATGGTTCAACGGCAACGCCGAGGCGGCGGCCCGGTTTTATACGGAGATTTTCCCCAATTCGAAGATCGGCCAGATCCTGCGCTACGGCGAGGAGGGCAAGGAAATCCACGGCCAGGAGCCGGGCAGCGTGCTGACCGTAGCGTTTGAACTGGACGGCCAGACGTTTACGGGGCTGAACGGCGGCCCCCTGTTCCAGTTTTCCGAAGCGATCTCGTTCCAGGTCAATTGCGACACCCAGGACGAGGTCGATCACTATTGGAACCTGCTGTCCGAAGGCGGGCCGCCGGAAGCGCAGCAATGCAGCTGGCTCAAGGACAAGTTCGGCGTGTCCTGGCAAATCGTGCCCACGCTCATGATCAAGCTGCTGACCGACCCCGATCCCGTCAAGGCCCAGCGCGTGATGAAAGCCATGATGGGCATGAAAAAAATCAACATTGACGAGATCAAGCGGGCGTACGCCGGTTAGAAGCTGGCCCGCAAGGTCAGCTGCGCGTTGCGCGGATCGCCATAGTAGCCGCTGCCGTACAGACCGTAGCCGCTGTAATAGCGCTTGTCGAAGACATTATTGATGTTCAGCACGGCACTGAGCCGCTTGCTGAACTCGTAGCGCGCCATCAGTCCCGCCACGCCAAAGCTGCCTTCGTCGGCGCGCGCCGGCACATCGCCTGCCAGGACGGTGTGGTAATACGTCCGGCCTTGCCAGTTGACATTGCCGCCCACGCTCAAGCGGCGCCAGTCGCCGCCCAGGCGGTAGCTGGTCGCCAGTTTGACGCTGCGTTCGGGACGCGTCGTATCGATGCGCTGGCCATCCTTGTCGCGCGGGCGGCTGAACGTCGCTCCCGCCTGCACCTGCCAGCCGGGCAACAGCTGGCCGGCCACTTCCAGCTCCACGCCGCGCGTGGTGGTGCCGTCGATCGGGCGGTAGACTTCCCGTTCGTTGGCGTCCGTGCCCACGTAATCGGCCAGATTGTCTTGCTGGATGTGAAAAATGGCCACGCTGGCGTTCAGCTTGCGCTCGAAAAACTCGCCCTTGATGCCGCTTTCCCAGGATTTGCCCGTGGTGGGCGGCAGCGCCCTGGCATTGGCGTCGCTGACCGATTGCGGCTCGAAGATGCTGGCATAGCTGAGATACGCGGAATACGTGCCGTTCAAGTCGTAGACGGCGCCCGCATACGGCACCAGCCGGTGTTTTTCCTTCGCGTCGTCGCGGCCCGTGCCGCCCCAACCGTAGATCAGGTCGCCCGTGCGTTCATAGCTGTTGAGGCGGCTGCCGACGATCAGCGACCAGCCATCGGCCGGCTTGAAACGGGCTGCGCCATACGCCGCATATTCCTTGAAGCTGTATTTTTGCGTCAGGCTGACAGCCATGCTGGCCGGCAGGGGCACGTTGTTGTTCCAGTGACGGTAATCGATTTCCACATTGCCGCCGCCATAGGCCAGGTAGTCGGACTTGCGGTGACTGGCGTTGACGCCCAGCACCAGTTCATGCTGGCGGCCCAGCCACTGGAATGGCCCCGTGGCGTACGCATCGAGCGAATTGCTGTCGATGACATAGGTTTTTGCGCCGCGCTGCACGGTGGCCAGGCCCGTGGCCGGGTCCGGATAGGGGCCCCAGCTGATGATATTCGCTTGCAACTGGTCCGTATCGCCTTTCCAGTGGCTCGCTTCCGCCTTGACTTGCCAGCCGTTGTCGAACAGGTGCTCGGCGGCGGCGAACACGCGCGTGCTGGTGCTGCCCGCATCCGTCCAGCGCGCGGCGGGGTTGAAGGCGCGCGCGAACCGCGTCCGGCTGCCGTCCGTGTAGAACAGGGGATTCTGGCCGAAGGACGAGCCCTTGGAATCGATTTTCTGGTAGTCGATGCCGGCCAGCACGCGCGTGCGCGGCGTTAGATCGGCCTCGATGACGCCGTAGACCACGCTCTTGTCCTGCTGGTAATGGTCGATGTAGGAGCCGTGATCCTGGTGCGCGGCCACCAGGCGCGCGCGCACGGAGCCGTCCGCATTCAGGGGACCGGAAACGTCGGCTTCCGCGCGGTAGCGGTCCCAGCTGCCGATGCCCGCCTGCGCATACGCCTGGAACTGGCGCGTGGGTTTCTTGCGCACGAGGTTGACGGCGCCGGCCGGGCTGCCAGCGCCGCTCATCAGGCCGTTGGCGCCGCGCACCACTTCCACCCGGTCGTAGATGGCCATGTCGCGGATGCCCAGGCCGTTCGAATTGGTGCTGAAATCAAAGGTGGGCACGCCGTCGTACTGGAAGCTGTTCAGGCTGAAGCCGCGCGCATAGTAGTTATAGCGTTCCGAATCGTCGTGCGAGACGGTCACGCCCGGCGTCTGCTGCAGTACATCGGCCAGGCTGAGGACGCCCTGGTCATCCATCTGCTGGCGCGTGATGACGGTCAGCGATTGCGGCGTTTCGCGTGGCGACAGGGTAAAGCGTGTGGCCGTGCCGGCCAATGCCGCCGCATACGCGCCGCTGCCTTCCGTTTCCAGCGCCGGCTCGCCACCGGCCGTGACCGTGATTTCGGCCAGTTGCTGCGCGCCATCAGCCGCCGCATTCGCCGACCTGGGCAGCGGGCGCAGGACGAAATCGTTGGGCGCCAGCTGCAGCGCCGCCAGGCCGCTGCCGGCCAGCAGCGCCTCGAGGCCGGCCGCGGCGCTGTAGTTGCCGGCCAGGCCGGTCGTACGCAGGCCGCGCACCTCGCTCGCCTGGTAGGTGAGCGTCAGGCCCGCCTTGCGCGCCAGCTGTTCCAGCGCCGCATCGAGCGGGCCGGCGGCGATCTGCAGGGCGTGCATGGCGCTGGCGCTGCTGGCCTGGGGTGGATTTTGCTGGGCCAGGACGGGCGCCGCACCAAGCAGCAGCAGGGCGCTGGCGACGGCGCCGGCCATGCGGGAACGCGCGGGAAGGGTTGGGAATGCCGGAAATGGCTGAGGGCAGGGCAGGAAAGAGTGGGTCATGGGTCGCTATCAGGTGGGTGGTATCAAGCTGTATGCCGTGCGGCCAGCCCGATCCCCTCATCTTTTTTACGCTTTTTTCAGCGTGACCCAGAAACGCGTGCGGTACACGGCCACGATGGGCTGCGTGTGCAGCAATACGCGCAGGACCCGCTCGGGATCGTCCAGCTGGAAGACGCCGGAAACGGGCAAGTGGGCGATGTCGGCGTCGCACAGCAGCAAGCCATGCCGGTGGCGCGCCAGTTCGGCTACCAGCTGGCCCAGTGGCATGTCGCGCGCGGCAATCACGCCATCGAGCCAGGCGGCCGGATCGTCATGGGCCGGCTCGCGCCAGATGCGCGCGCCATCCGTCAGGACGCTGTCGCCAGCCTGCACCAGCTCAGGCCGCACCGCGCCGGCAGCGGCCTGGAGCCGTACCGCGTGTTCCTGCACGGCCAGGCGCGTCAGCGTGCCATCGGCGCCAGCCGCGCGGCGCACCGTGAAGCGCGTGCCCAGCGCCAGCATGCGCGCTTCGCCCGTCTCGACGAGAAACGGCCGGCGCTGCGGGTCCGCTTGCGTGGTGATGGCAATTTCGCCATGCAGCAAGCTCAGCAGCCTTTGCGCGCCGTCAAAGTGCAGCCGGACGGCCGTGCCCGCATTCAGGTGCAGCAAGCTGCCGTCCGGCAGGCGCACGGCCAGGCGCTGCCCCGTGCCCGTGCGGTAGTCGGCGCGCGTGTCGATGGCGAACCAGGTGGCCGTGCCGGCAAAACCGATGCCGGCCAGTACTTTCAGCGCTTGGCGGCGCTGGCGGCGGCGCGCCAGGCTGGCGTCGAGCGTGGCGCGGCTCGCTTCCGGCGGCAAGCCCGAGAACTGGCTGCCGATGGCGGCGAGGCGTTGCCACGCCTGTTCGTGAGCGGGATCGGCATCGCGCCAGCGCTGCAGCGACAGCAGCGCGTCCGGCGTCGCGCCCTGCATCTGCAGGCGCACGGCCCAGGCGATGGCTTGCTCCACGGGGTCTTCCGGCAAGGTGGTGGCCGTCACTGGTAAGGTCACTGGAAATATACGCGGTAGCAGGCGCGCCAGGCGCTGGCCAGGTCGCGCTCGACGGTGGCCAGCGAGACTTCGAGCCTGGCGGCGATGGCGGGACCCGTCAAACCGTCCAGCTGGGCCAGCAAAAAGGCCAGCCTGGCGCGCGGCTTGAGGGCGTCGAGCGCCGTGTCGAGGCGCACCAGGGTGTCGATGATCAGCAGCCGCGTTTCGGGCGACGGCGCCGTCTGCTCGGGCAGGGCGGCCAGCGCCTGCAGATAGGCGTATTCCACGTCGCGGCGCCGGTAATGGTCGATCACCAGGCCTTGCGCGATGCGCGTCAGGTAGGCGCGCGGCTCGCGCAGGGCGGGCTGCGGCCGTTCGCGCCGCTGCAGCAGGCGCATGAACGTGTCGTGCGCCACGTCGGCCGCATCGGCGCCGCAGCCCAGTTTATGCCGCAGCCAGCCCTGCAGCCAGCCGTGGTGGGCGCGGTACAGGGTGGCAAGGTCGGGCGGTGCGGCTGGGTTCATGGCGGCAAGGACGATGATGGATGATAGTTAATTGAGAATCATTCTCAATTATTGCATCGACTGCCTGCGCTGGCAAGTGCCGCCGCCAGCGGCTGCACCGTTGCCGCGCCCTGTCCAAGTGGGCCGGCATTTGCTATAGTCCCAGCCATCTTTCCATCCGCCTACAGACACTGCCATGACCACTAGCACCATCACCAGCAGCACCATCGCGCCCCGCACCTTCGGCACGCCCCTGTCTTCCACCGCCATCAAGGTCATGCTGCTGGGTTCCGGCGAACTGGGCAAGGAAGTGATCATGTCGCTGCAGCGCCTGGGCGTGGAAGTGATCGCCGTCGACCGCTATCCGAATGCGCCCGGTCACCCGGTGGCGCACCGCTCGCACGTGTCGACATGAGCGACGGCGTGGCGCTGGCAGCCCTGATAGCCCTGGAAAAGCCGGATCTGATCGTGCCGGAAATCGAAGCCATCGCCACCGACACGCTGGCGGCGCTGGAAGCGGCCGGACAAATCACGTGCATCCCGAACGCGCGCGCGGCCGTGCTGACGATGAACCGCGAAGGCATCCGTACCCTGGCGGCGGAAACGCTCGGCGTGGCCACGTCGCCGTACCGCTTCGCCAGCAGCCTGCAGGAATTGCAGCTGGCATGCCAGGAGATCGGTTTCCCGTGCGTGGTAAAACCCGTGATGTCCTCGTCGGGCAAGGGCCAGTCCAAGCTCGATAGCGCGCAAGACGTGGACGCGGCGTGGGCGTATGCGGCCAGCGGCAGCCGGGTCGATACGGGCCGGGTCATCGTCGAAGGCTTCATCGACTTCGATTATGAAATCACCCTGCTGACGGTGCGCTTTGTTGCCGCCTCGGGCCAGATCGAGACGCAGTTCTGCGAGCCGATCGGCCACTTGCAGGTGCACGGCGACTACGTGGAATCGTGGCAGCCGGCACGCATGGCGCCGCTGGCTCTCGAGCGTTCGCGCGACATCGCGCGCAAGGTGACGGATAACCTGGGCGGCCTGGGCCTGTTCGGCGTGGAGCTGTTCGTCAAGGACGACATGGTGTGGTTCTCGGAAGTGAGCCCCCGTCCGCACGACACGGGCATGGTCACCATGGCCAGCCAGGTGCAGAGCGAATTCGAGCTGCACGCGAAAGCCATCCTCGGCTTGCCCGTCAACGTGGCCCTGCGTTCGCCCGGCGCCTCGGCCGTCATCTACGGCCAGCTGGAAGCGAAAGGCATCGCCTTCGAAGGCGTGGCCGACGCCTTGAGCGTGCCGGGCGCGGACTTGCGCCTGTTCGGCAAGCCGGAATCGTTCGCCCGCCGCCGCATGGGCGTGGCCCTGGCCACGGCCGACGATATCGACACGGCCCGCGCGCGCGCCGTGCTGGCCGCGTCCAAGGTCAAGCCGGTGGTCCGCTGATGGCAGAGGCCAGCCTGCCGCAGGCCGACGCCGGCGGCGAGGACATCAAGCGCAAGCTACGCGGCCACATCGCGCGGCGCAACCTGGCCGGCGCCGCCAACGATTGCAAGTGGAACGAACTGCTGGCCTTCATGCGCGGGCGCACCGACTGGGCGCCGTCGTACCGCTACGGCTCCGTCACCGGCCATGTCTCGCGCTGGGATACTGAATGGGATTACCACCCGCCGTTCCCGTTCATGGGCGTGGAGTGGCTGGACATCAGCCTGTATTCGGAAGAACACGTGGCCATGCTGCTGCCAAAAAAAATCATCGACCACGGCGTGTGGATCGTGCCGGAACTGGAACGCATCGGCTTCGATTTCGAAGTACGCGACCGGGTGGCGCGCATCTGGGGCTACTTGCCACGCTCGTATCACGATTTTCCTCCCGCCGACTAATTCAAAGAGTATTCTCATGCCTGAAAACGCTATCCCCCAAGTACCGCAACCTGACGACGCCGTCGTCGGCAAGGAAGCCGGCGCGCAGATGCTGGCCACGGCCTGCGCCGCGCGCGACGCCTTTTATGCCACCCTGGGCGCCATGGACGCCGACGTGCTGGCGCCGCTGGTCAACCCGGCCTTCATGGGCGGCCCGCGCTGGCCGTCGTTGCGCCAGGCCTGGAGGGTGATACGACGGAGTGATTCCATCCTCATCGCCAGCGATGGCTTGAGCGATCCGTTCGAGGATGATGACGACGTGTTCGTCCCGCGCGGTCACCTGCTGGAAGTGTGCATCGAGGCGCCGCTGTCCGCTTTCGACGGCAAGGAAGTGGCGCATTCCTGGCTCTTCGACCTCATTTACCAGGTCAGCCAGAACGTGGCTGACCACGGCTCCATCGATTTGCTGGTGCAGCGCCACGGCAGCGTGTCGATGGTGCTCGACTTGCAAGATGCACCAAAGGGACTGGAAGACGAAAACGAACAGGTGGGCGTGCTGCTGGCCCAGGGCGCAAGCACCATTCCCCCATCGTTCGCCACGCCGTATGGCGAAGTGATGCTGCTCACTCTTACCGTGCTGCAGCCGGCCGAACTGGCGTACATCAGCGAAGCGGAAGACAAGGCGCAGTCGCGGCGTGACCTGGTCGCGGCGCTGGCCGCGTCCCCGACGGCGCATCTGAGCGTGGCCCGGCGGCCAGCCGTCATTCCCCGCTAGGCAGTTCGACCGGCGCCACGGCCGGTTCTGTCGGCGCTTCCTTTGCTTGCATGACGGCGGGCGGCGGCTCTTTCCACTTGCCCGCCGCCTTCAGCTTGTTCTTCAGTCCCGGCAGCGGAAAGCCCAGCGCGTAGGCTTTTTGCGCGTGGGCGCTGGCCTTCTCGTATTCCTTCTTTTTGACATACATCAGGCCCAGGTTGTACTGGATGGTGGCCTGCTCGGGCGCCAGGCGGCTGGCCGCGTCCAGCTGTTCCAGTGCCGTCGCGTCCTGGCCCGTGGACAGCAAATAGCTGCCGTACACCATGCGCGCCGTCACGTCGTGCGGCGCGAAGGCGATGGCCCGTTCGAAGTAGCAGCTGACCGTGTAGCGGGCGCCCACCGGCTGCGCGCTTTTCAGCCGCAAGCCCAGTTTCGCCATCGAGGCCAGCGCCCGGTGGTGATTCGGAAAGTGTTCGAGCGTGTAGCTGATGTCGCCGCCCAGGCTGCCCGTCATGCCTTGCGTGAGCGTTTCCACGGCGCGCGAAAAATGGAATTTCTCTACCACGGACAGGCCGGCGCGGTCTTCCGCGCTCGTGTAGTCGCCGCCCGGCGTGTGCCTGACGTAGGGCGGGCACGCGGCGGCGCCGGCGCTGGCGCAGCAAACGGCGAGGGCGCAGGCTAACAGGGGATGCTTCATGTCGGGCTCCTGTGACTGACCTGGTCCAGCAAAGCGGCCAGGGTGTTGCTGCGGGCTTGCCGCGATTGCAGGGCGATGGCGCCGGGGCTGGCCAGCGGCGCGCGGCCCTGGCGCGCCAGTTCCAGGAAGCGCAGCAGCGCGCGCGCGCAGTCGCCGCTGGACGCCAGCTGGCCGATGGTGTCGATGCCGCAGTGGCGCAGCTTGGCCGCGCTGTCGCCCGCCAGGTCGGTCAGCGCCAGGATGGGGCGGCGGCAGCGCAGGTATTCATACAGCTTGGCGGGAATCTGTCCGTTGCAATTGGCCGCCTGCAGCAGCAGCAAGCCGTCGGCGGCCAGCATTTCCTGCAGCGCCGCGTCGTGCGGCTGCAAGGGTTCCAGGCGTACCAGGTCGAGGATGCCGTATTTCACCAGCAGGCTGGCCAGCCACGCATCGTGGCCCGTGGCGCGCAGCACCAGCTGGAAATTGCGGACATGCAGCATGCCATCACGGCGCAGCCGGGCCAGCGCTTCGAACAGCGCTTGCGGATCGCGCTCGGACGGATAGATCACGCCGCTGTGCAGCAGCAAAAAGCGGCTGCGCTGGCCCGTGCGCTCAGGGCGGTCTGCATAGCCGTCTTCATCGTAACCGTTCTCGATCAGGTGGAAACGTTCGTGCCCCACCTGCGCCAGGCGCCGCCGGTGCGCGTCGATGGCGCCCGGCGTGGTGCAGACGATGGCCGCGCTGCGCGCCGCGATGCGCTGTTCGAGCCACGCATGCATGCGGTGCAGGCGCGGCTCGGGGGGATAGGGCGCCAGCGGGTCGCTGTCGTCGAGCATGGGGTCGCGCTGGTCGGCGATCCACGGCAGGCCGCTGAGTTTTTGCAGGGTCAGCGCGATCAGGTGCGCCGTGGCGATCGGATACGTCGACCAGATCGCGTCGGGGCGGTATTGCCGGATCATGCGCAGGCCGGCCGGCACGGCGCTCAGCCACCAGGAACTCCAGCGGTCGGGCAGCGCCAGGCAGCGCGGATAGCGCCCGGCGATGGAGAAATGGCGCGCCGCGTCCAGCGCCAGGGTGCGCCGCACGGTGGCTTGCGCGCCGAGCTGCGCCAGCTGCGCGTCACCCCGCTGCGCATACGCGCTGGCGCCGGGACTGAGCACCAGCGGCTGCCAGCCGCGGTCGGGCAAATGGCGTGCAAAGCCCAGGGTGCGCAGGATGCCGCTGCCGCCGGCCAGCGGCGGGAAATGGTAGGCGACCATCAGCACGCGTTTTGGTCGGGCCGCGTTCGGTCGGGCCGCGTTCGGCGAGGTTTTTACCATGACTGCAGCCACCGCGCGCACCGCTGTTCCACTTCGCCGCGCCAGGCGGCGCTGGCAAATGTGTGGTTGGCCCCATCGACCTGCGCCTGCGTCCATTGCGCGCGTGCCGTGACGGCGCGCCAGGCAGGATCGCCATCGAGCAGGGATTGCCACTCGCGCGCGCCCAGGTCGTCGCCGCTGAGGATCAGCAGCACCTTGCCCTGGAATTGCGCCAGCGCCCGCAGCAGGGCCGGCGCGGGCGCGTCGTCTTCCAGCGGGTCCGCTTCCTGCGTGGCGGCCGCCACCTGCCGCAGCGACGCCAGGCTGGCGCCCAGCTGCAATCCGCCGCTGGCCAGCTTGCGCCAGAAACCGCCTTGCAGCAGGCGTGGCAAATAGTAATGGCGCAAGGTGGCGCGCGCCAGGCCGGCGCCGCTGCGCACCCACGGATTGAGCAGGATCAGGGCTTTGACGCGCGCGTCGCGTGGCGCATGGCAGGCGGCGGCCGTGGCGCCATCGCACAAGCCCCACAGCGCTACTTCGCGCAAGGACGGCACGGCGTCGAAGAATTGCGCCAGCGCGCCGGCGATGTCGGGACCGGCGGCGCGGTAGTCGCGCGCGCTACCCTCGCTGTCGCCCATGCCGCGCAAGTCGAAACGCAGCACGGGCCAGCCTTGCGCGGCCAGCGCGCGGGCCAGCAAGACGAACTGGCGGTGGCTGCCGATTCTGTACTGCGGCCCGCCCGTGACGATCAAGACGCCGTGCGGACCTGGGGCATCTGGCAGGCTGAGGATGCCGGCCAGGCGCGCCTGCGCCTCGTCGTCTTCGGCTGCGCTGCGAAAGCGCAGGGCCAGTTCGCGCACGGCGTGTCCGGCGAGGTGCTGCTGCCCGCTGTCGCGCTTCATGGCGGCGTCCTTTCCGCGTCGAGCCAGTCGCGGCATAGCGCACGCGTGGAGTCCAGCAGTTGCGGACACGCCAGCAGCTCGCCGCTGTGCCAGAACGGCCCGTCGCCAAAGGTGGCCACGTGCACGGCGGCGCCGTGGTCTCGCCATTGCCGCGCGAGTGATGGCAGGGGTGCGGCTGTCTGTGCCGGCGCCTGGTAGTCGAGCCAGTAGACGGGCACGGAAGGCTGCAGCGTGGAGGCGCTGACACCATCGATGGCCTGCGCCAATTCGGGCGCCAGCAGGTAGCCGGCCACTTCCACAGGTTCGCCATTCGCCAGTGTGGCGCGCGCCTGGCCGGGCGCTTCCTGTGAGTCGCCAGCCAGCATGCCGGTCGCCAGGCGCAGGCGCAGGAAGCGGTCGATGCTGCGCCGTCCATCGAGTTCCGGTTGCCACAGCAGCAAACGCGCCAGGGGCAGCGGCGCGCGGCTGGCGAAATCGAGGGCCAGCAGGGCGCCCAGGCGCAAGCCCCATACGCTCAAGGGGCCGTCGACGCGCTGCGCCAGCCACGCGCAGGCCAGGTGCAGGTCGTTGTGCCAGATGTCCCAGCGCGCTTCGTTAAAATCGCCGCTGCTGTCGCCGCAGCCGAACAGGTCGATCTGCAGCACGCTGTAGCCGGCGGCGGCAAAGGCGCGCGCCTGCGCGGCGGCCACGTGGCGGCTTTTATTCAGTTCCTCCGCGAACGGATGGACGTAGAGGATGCCGCCGCGCGCGGCCTGGCCCGGCGGCGGCAGGTGCAGCAGGCAGTAGCGCTGGCCGCCGCTGGCGGGCAGGAAGAAGGGCAGCAGCGGCAGCGCGTCGATGGCGGCGCGGTTCATGTTCGCAGCTTTGCAAACACAAAATCGTGCAGGGTGCCCACGGTGGCGAAGTGGCGCGCGTGAATGTCGTCGTCGGCGACAATGATGCCGAAATGGTCTTCCAGCGCGGCGATCACGCCGATCACGGCCATCGAGTCGAGTTCCGGCACGCTGCCCAGCAGCGGCGTGTGGCTTTCCAGCACGCGCCCGTTCAAGCCCAGGGTGGTGTCGAGGATGTGCTTTACTGCTTCAAGATGCGGCATGTCAGCTCCAGGGAAGGGTAGTGCGGCAGGCGGCTGGTATCGAAGGCCAGGCAGGGGATGTCGTCAGGGCGGCGCGACAGGTGCAGATACGGCGGCAGGCTGGCGGCCATCCATTGCCAGCGCCCGCAGCGCATGAAGGTGGCCGTGCCCAGCGCATGCGTGCCCAGGCGCGCATGGGCGCCCAGCGAGGCGCGGTTGAACCGCGAGATGCGGCTGCACGACCAGCGCACTCCCTGTGCGTGGAGTACGGCGTTGGCTTCTTCCCACAGGCGCGCGAAAACCAGGCCACCGCGCTGCTCGGGATGCACCCACACGTCCAGGTCCCACGACGACTGGTGTGAGGCCAGCGCATAGCGGGCGCGCACCTCGTCTTCCTGGCAGCCGTGGCGCAGCAGCCAGATCCAGCCAGCCATGCTGTCCTTGCCAGCGTCGTGCGAACTACGCGCCACCAGGCATTGCGCGCCTTGCCGGTAGCGTTCGCGCAGCGCGCCGGGCCGGCGCTCGGGACCGGGCGGCAAGTCCGCTTCCGTCAGGCAGGGCGTGACGCTGACCGACTGGCCGCGCCCGCGGCACAGCGAACCGGGCGCCACGGCCTGTGCCACAAATTGATAACGGTACAGCGCGCAGCGCCCGCCGGGCACCATCGCCAGCAGCCGCGCCACGGCCAGCCAGGCGCTGTCGCGCCAGCCCAGTTGATGGAGGCTGGCGGCCAGCCGTTGCAGCAGGGGAAATTGCGGGGACAGGGCCATGGCGGTAACGGATGGGGCGGCTATGCGCCAACGCTGTCCATTAGAGCGCAGCGGCCAGCGACGGTCTTGCGCCGGCTCAAGCTGTGTTGCTGAAACTGTTAATTGATCAAAATCAAGACCGCTGTGGCCGTTTGTCTGAATCATAGGGGGATGCATGGCAATCATGGCAACCCGGGGATGACACGATGGCGACACTGATACACGATCTGATCTTCGAAACGGCGCAGCGCACCCCCCACGCGCCGGCCCTGTCGTGGCAAGGCGCGGAGTTGAGCTATGCCGCGCTGGCGCAGTCCGTGCGCGAGGCGGCCGCCACCTTGCTGACCCTGGGCTTGCAGCGCGGCGCGCGCGTGGCCGTGTACCTGGAAAAACGCCCGGAAAACGTCAGCGCCATGTTTGGCGCGGCGGCCGCTGGCGGCGTGTTCGTGCCCGTCAATCCGCTGCTCAAGCCGGATCAGGTGGCGTATATCCTGGCCGACTGCAACGTGGCCATCCTCGTCACCTCGCGCGAACGCCTGGCGCAGCTGGGCCCGGCGCTGGCCGCCTGCCCGGACTTGCGCACGGTGCTGCTGACGGGCGAAGGCGAGGCGCAATCGAGCCTGGGCAAGATACGGCTGCTGCCGTGGAACGCCGTGCCTGTCGCTGGCGCGCCCTCGGCCCAGCCGCACGGGGCCATCGACATCGACATGGCCGCCATTTTATATACCTCGGGCAGCACGGGGCGGCCGAAAGGCGTGGTGCTGTCGCACCGCAACATGCTGGCGGGCGCGCTCAGCGTGTCGGGCTATCTGCGCAACACGCCGGAAGACCGCATTTTGTGCGTCCTGCCGCTCAGTTTTGATTACGGCTTGAGCCAACTGACGACGGCCTTTGCCAGCGGCGCCTGCGCCGTGCTGATGAATTATCTGCTGCTGCGCGATATCGTCGAAGCCGTCGAGCAGGAAGCCATCACGGGCCTGGCCGCCGTGCCGCCCCTGTGGGTACAGCTGTCGCAACTGAGCTGGCCCCTGTCAACGCCCTTGCGCTACATCACCAATTCGGGCGGCGTCATGCAGAGAACCACGCTCGACCGGCTGCGCCAGTCGCTGCCGCGCACGCAGGTCTACCTGATGTATGGCTTGACGGAAGCGTTCCGCTCGACCTACCTGGCGCCGGAACAGCTGGAGCGGCGCCCCGATTCCATCGGACAAGCGATCCCCAACGCGGAAGTGCTGGTGTTGCGTCCGGACGGCAGCACGTGCGACGCCGACGAGCCGGGCGAGCTGGTGCACCGTGGCGCGCTGGTGGCGCTCGGCTACTGGAACGATGCGGCGCGCACGGCCGAGCGCTTCAAGCCGCTGCCGCCCCAGGCAAGCGGCCTGGTGCTGCCGGAACTGGCCGTCTGGTCGGGCGACACCGTGCGCCGCGATACGGAAGGCTATCTGTATTTCGTGGGCCGCAGCGATGACATGATCAAGACCTCCGGTTACCGGGTTAGCCCGGCCGAGATCGAGGAAGTCGCGTATGCAAGCGGGCTGGTGGGCGAGGCCGCCGCGCTGGGTTTGCCCCATGCTGTGCTGGGCCAGGCCATCGCCTTGCTCGTCACGCCCGCGCCCGGTGTGGAATTGCTGCGCGACAGCGTGCTGGCCGCCTGCCGCGCCCGCCTGCCCAGCTATATGGTGCCGCTGTGGGTGGAAATCCGCGACGGCGTGCTGCCGCGCAACCCGAATGGCAAGATCGACCGTCCCCTGCTGGCCAGGGAATTGGCGCGCGCGTATGCGGTCCAAACAGGAGATGCGGCATGAAGGACTTGATTCGCTCGAACAGCACGGAATTGCCGTCGCACTCACCGCTGCGCCAGTTCGCTGTGGATGGCGACATGCTGCAGATCGGCGGCCTGTCCTTGCGCTGGCTGGCCCAGCGGGTGGGCAGCACGCCGTTTTACGCTTATGAACGGGCGCACATCACGCGCCGCATGGCCGGACTGCGCGCCGCGTTGCCTGCTGGCGTGCATGTGCATTACGCGATGAAGGCCAACCCCATGCCGGCCGTGGTGCAGTGGCTGGCGGGCCTGGTCGATGGCATCGACGTGGCGTCGGGCGGCGAACTTGCCACGGCGCTCGATACGCCCATGGCGGCGGAGCGCATCAGTTTTGCGGGGCCGGGCAAGAGCGATGGGGAACTGGCGCGGGCCGTGGCGGCGGGCGTATTGGTCAATGTGGAATCGGGTGCTCAGCTGGAACGGCTGGCGCTGGCCAGTGAACGGCTGGGCGTGACGGCCAGGGTGGCCGTGCGCGTGAATCCCGACTTCGCCTTGCGCCGCACGGGCATGCGCATGGGCGGTGGCGCGCAGCCGTTCGGCGTCGATGCGGCCCTGGTGCCGGCGCTGCTGGGCCGCATCGGCCAGCTGGGACTGGATTTTCACGGCTTTCACCTGTATGCGGGTTCGCAAAGCCTGTCGGGGGCGGCCCTGGCCGAAGCGCAGGCCCTGAGCGTGCAGCTGGCCCTGCAACTGGCCGACAGCGCGCCATCGCCCTTGCGCACCCTGAATATCGGCGGCGGCTTCGGCGTGCCGTATTTCCCCGGCGACCAGGCACTTGACCTGGTCCCCGTGGCGGACGGTTTGCAGCGGCAGCTGGCCATCCTGGCCCCGGCGGCGCCTGGCGTGCGCCTGAACCTGGAACTGGGCCGCTATCTGGTGGCGGAGGCGGGCGTGTATGTGTGCAAGGTGCTTGAACGCAAGGTGTCGCATGGACAGGTCTTTCTGGTGACGGATGGCGGCTTGCACCATCACCTGGCCGCCTCGGGCAATTTTGGCCAGCTGATCCGCAAGAATTACCCGGTTGCCATCGGCAACCGGCTGCACGGCGGGGCGCGCGAGGTGGCGTCCGTTGTGGGGCCGCTATGCACGCCGCTGGACTTGCTGGCTGATCAAATGGAGATGGCGCGCGCCGAAGAGGGCGACCTGGTGGTGGTGTTCCAGTCGGGCGCGTATGGCTTGACGGCCAGCCCGACGGCGTTTCTCGGCCATCCGCTGCCGGCCGAGGTGCTCGTATGAGCGGCCTGTGCGGTTGGTTGGCGGCGGCGAACTGGGCTGATGCTGGCGGCACGGCGTCCGATAGCGGCGCGCCCACCGCGCTGGCAAGCATGGCCGCGCCCTTGTCGCGATTCGATGGCGCGCCGCTGGCCGCCAGCCTCAGCGAAGTGGGCGGCGTGGCCGTGGCTGCCATCGATGGCAGCCGCCATGTGTATCAGCAGGATGGCTTGCAGGTGGCCCTCTGGGGCCGGCCCGAGCTCGACGGCTCGGCCGACGACGTGGCGTGCCGCCTTGCAGCCCTGTGGCTGAGCCGGGGCGTGGCCGCTTGCGCCAGCCTGTCCGGGCCATTTGCGCTGGCCATTCTCGACGCCTTTTCCGGCTCGGCCCTGCTGGCAGTGGACCGCGCCGGCATGCATCCGCTCAGCTATGCGAGCAATGCGCAAGGGCTGTTCTTTGCCTCCTCGCATGACGCCTTGCTGGCCCATCCGTCCGTGCGGGGCGCGCTCGATCCGCAGGCGCTGTATCATTATTTGTTCTTCCACATGGTGCCCGGCCCGGCCACGGCCTATCTTGGCCAGCAGCGCTTGCTGCCCGGCGAATACCTGCATGTGCGCGGCGGCAAGCAATGCAAGGGCAGTTACTGGCAACTGGCCTTCCAGGAGCCAGGCACGGCGCGCACGCGTGACACTTTTGCCGCGAACAAGCAGGAATTCCTGCGCCTGCTGCGTCAGGCAGTGGAAAGCAGCCTCGGCGCGGACGGGGCGGACACAGGCGCGTTTCTCAGCGGCGGCACGGACAGTTCCACCCTGGCCGCCATCATGGGACAAGTGACGGGCCGGCCCGCGCGCACGTATTCCATCGGTTTTGACGCGCCCGGCTATGACGAAATGGCCTATGCGCGCCTGGCCGCCAGCCACGCGGGCAGCATCCACCACGAACGCTACGTGACGCCAAACGACGTGCTGGCCGCGATTCCCGCCATGGCGGCCATCTTCGACCAGCCTTTCGGCAATGCCTCGGCCATTCCCGCTTACTATTGCGCGCAGATGGCGCGCGAGGATGGCGTGACGCGCCTCTTGGGCGGTGACGGCGGCGATGAATTGTTTGGCGGCAATGAGCGTTATGCGCACCAGGCCTTGCTGTCGCAATATGAACGCTTGCCCGTCATGTTGCGCCAGGCCATCATCGAGCCGCTGCTGTTCCGCCAGCAAAGTGGCAAGCCGTGGCGCCTGGGCGACAAGGCGCGCCGCTACATCGAGCAGGCGAGCCTGCCGCTGCCGGCTAGGCTCGACAGCTACAACCTGCTGCTGCGCCATGGCTACCGCACGGTGCTGGAAGCGGGCTTTATCGATACCATCGATCCGGGCATGGCGCCCGGCTGCGTGAATGGCGCGTATTGGGAGCGGCAAGGCCAGGGCTTGAGCCAGATCAATGAACTGCTGGCCCTGGACATGCGCTTTACCCTGGCCGACAACGACCTGTTCAAGGTGCGCAAGGCCAGCGAGCTGGCCGGCGTGGAAGCGGCGTTTCCCTTCCTGCACGATGCGATGGTGGCATTCGCTGCGGGCCTGGCGCCGCGGGACAAGCTCGACGGCACGCGGCTGCGACCGTTCTTCAAGCGGGCGCTGGCGGAAATCTTGCCGCCGGCCATCGTGCGCAAGAAAAAGCACGGCTTTGGCTTGCCTTTCGGCCAGTGGCTGCATAGCCACGTGCCGCTGCGCGAGTTTGCGTTCGACAACCTGACGCAGCTGCGCGGGCGCGGCATCGTGCGGCCCGCCTTCATCGACGATCTGCAAGGGCGCTTGCTGGCGGAACACCCGGCCTATCACGGCACCATGGTGTGGCTGCTGCTGATGCTGGAACAGTGGCTCAGCCAGCATCCGGGCGCGCTGGGTGCGCTTGAAGGCGGTTTTGCCGCATGCGCCACAGAAACGCCAGGCGTCCTCGATCCCACGGCGTAAAACGGGGCAGCTGCAGCAAGTCGAGAGCCGCGCCGGGGCGCGCCACGCCCCAGTCCGTCGCGACGGCCGCCTTGAAACCGAGGCGTTTGACCATCGCCACGTGCGGCGCGCCATAATCGCGTCCGGCCTTGCCGTTCGGATACGCAAACAGGGTGACGGGCGCCTGGATCAAGCTTTCCAGCTGGCGCTTGCCGTGGGCGATGTCCAGCTGCGCCGCCCGCTCCGGCAAGGTCGATAAAATCGGATGGCTGGCCGTGTGCGCGCCCAGCTCCATGCCGGCCGCATGTAACTGGCGCAGCTGCGCCGTGCTCAGCATGGCTGGCGGGCTTGCCCTGGTGCCCGCCTGGCGGCGAATGGACATGGCCAGCTGCTGGCGCCGGGCAAACGGCAGGTATTTGAGCTGGCCCAGCAAGGTGGCGATGGTGGCCTGCCGCTGTGCCAGGCTGGCGATGGGGAAGGTTCCCAGGCCGTGTGTGCGCAAGTTCAGCACGGGACAGGATGCCTGGCGCACGGCGTCGATCACCGTGTCATTCCACATCTGCCCCCCGTCCAGGTAGCCCGTGGCGATAAAGAACGTGGCATGCAAGCCGTGGCGCTGCAGCAGCGGCAGGGCCACTTGCGCATTGTCCGCATAGCCGTCGTCGAAGGTGATGCAGGCGGCGCGCGGCGGCAAGCTGCCATCTTGCAGGCGCTGCACGGCCTCGCCGAGCGGCAGCGGCGTATAGAAACGTTTTATCAGGCGCAACTGGCGCTCGAACAGGGCCGCATCGACTTCGCCAGGAAACAGCGGGTCGGGCCGGGCCAGCACGCGGTGGTAGATCAGGATGGACAAGGTGGCCGTCATGGCTGCTCCGCGACGGCGATCCGGGGTTTGACTTGCCGAGCAGTTGAGGCCGGCGCTTGCTGCTCGACGATGATGCGCGTGGCGATCAGGGCGGCCATCAGGTAATACGGCATGTCGAAATACAGCAGGCTGAGGAAGGCGCCGCCCACGGCAAAGCCGATCAGGCTGGCCTGGCTCATGGTGGCCAGGCCCAGCGCCCAGCGCAGTTCCGGCTTGCCCCGCGTGCGGCGGATGATGGCGGCCGCCGTGCGCCAGGTGGCGATGCCCAGCGCCAAGTAAATCAGCAAGCCGACAAAGCCGTGTTCGCCCAGCGCCTGGAAATAAATGCTGTGCGCCGCGTGCACATCCATGGGGTTCGGCGCATAGCGAGCAAAGATGGCGGCGTCGGAAACGTCGAAGCCGCCGCCGAGAAAACGGTCGCGCGCCAGGTTCCAGGCCATGCGCCAGGCATTCAGGCGGCCCATGGCGGACACATCGTCCTGATACGTGTTGATGGTGTCCATGCGTTCGGCCCAGCGCTCGGGCATGAAGGCCAGCAACAACGGCGTGACCGCAGCGAGCAGCGCGCCCAGCACCAGCTTGCGGTCGCTCTTGATCCACATGAACAGGCCCATGGCGGCAATGGCCAGCAGGCCGCCGCGCGAATACGAGCCCAGCGCGGCCAGGGCCGACAGCAGCATGGCCCCGGACAAGCCGTGGCGCAGCCAGCGCTTGTCCGTGTTTTGCTGCAAATAATACATGAGGGGGATGGTGATGATCAGGGCCAGGGCCAGGGAATTGTTATCGCCAATAAACGTATCTTCCGGCCCCCACACCCGTTCCGTGCCGCCGCTGCGGATGGTGAAGATGCCGCCTTTCACGCCGTAGTAGCCGATCGAGCCCACCAGCACCCAGACGAGGCGCACGATATCGCGCCGCGTGCGTATCACCATCATCACGACAAAGCTCATCAGCATGATCTTCATGACCTTGTTCCACTGCACCCACGACGATTCGGGCAGCAGGGCGAACGGCGCCGTCACATTCATCCACGCGACAAACAACAGCAGCAGCACGCTGACGGGCGTGAGCGGCAGGTTCTTCGGTTCGCGCGTCATCACGAGGCCGAGCAGGGTGGCGATGGCGATGATGAAGGCAAATGGCATGTGGGTGGCGAAACCCCAGCCCTGCGTGTGCGGGTTCATGACGCTGACCCAGACCCACATCAGGCCGCCGATGGCAGGCGCCTTCAGGATGAAGGGCAGCGAACCCAGGATGATGACGGTGATTAATATGTCGCGCATGAAGGGGAACGCTCCTGGTTGTGCCCGGCTTGGCAAGGTCTTGATGCCTGTCAACGGGCTGGCGGGCAGGCTCAGTACACTGGATCAACACTGCTTGATGCATAGTTTTGTCATGGTAAGACCAAGGAGGCATGTCCTTGTTGACCGTTCTCATGGCGACCTACAATGGCGCCGGCACCTTGCCCCAGGTATTGCGCGCCTACATGGGGCTGCGCCCGCCCGTGGGCGGCTGGCGCCTGGTCATCGCCGACAATGGCAGCACGGACGCGACGGCCCAGGTGATCACCGCTTTCCGTGGCCGCTTGCCCTTGAGCCATCTCTGCGTGGCGCGGCGCGGCCGCAGTCCCGCCCTGAACGGCGCCGTCGAGCACGCCTTGCGCCTGGGTGGCGATGGCGCCGAGCTGTTCGTGTTTGGCGACGACGACGCCATGCCCGCACCGGACTGGCTGTGCCGCTTGCAGGACAGCGCGCGTGATCACCCCGGCTACGCCCTGTTCGGCGGCGCCATCATGCCCGCCTGGCGCGAGCGACCGGCCGATTGGCTGCTGCGCCTGACGCCCGTTGGCCTGACGTGGGGCATCACCAGCCCCGACCTGCGCGACGCCCCCATCTATCCGGGCCTGGTCTGGGGCGCCAACATGGCGATACGCCGCCGCATCTTCGAGGCGGGCGCCCGCTATGACGAAAGCATCGGCCCGCAGGGGGCCAATTACGCCATGGGCAGCGAAACCCGGCTCAACCTGGAGATGCATGCTGCCGGCAATCCATCCTGGTTCTGTCCGCAGGCGAGGGTGGCGCACATCATCCGCGTGCCGCAAGTGCAGCGCGCCTGGATATTGCGCCGCGCCATGCTGTTTGGCCGGGGCCAGTGCCGGCTGGCGACATTCGCACCGAGCGTGGAGTTGCTCGGTGTGCCGCGCTGGATGCTGGGCAGATACGTGCGCGATACCCTCGGCGCCGTGCGGGCCTGGCTGCGGCGCGACCACGCCGACCTGTTCTTGCGGCAATGGGAGCGGGCCTGGCTGCGCGGCTTCTTTCATGAAGCGTGGCGAGGACGCCGTAAACGCTTGCCGCGCATCGTCATCAGCAGTTATTCGGGCGAGCTGGGCGGTATGGAGCTGCGCATGGCCCAAGAGGCGAGCATGCTGGGCGCGAACGGCTATGACAGCGTGCTGGCCCTGCGGCGCTTTCCCGGTTTTACTGCCTGGGCGCAAGGCTTGCGCGCAAGACAGATGCAAGTGCGCGTGTATGAGCCGCCCTTGTTTCTCGAGCACTGGGCCTGGCGCCGCTGGAACTGGCTGCGCGCCAGGGTGACGGGTGCGTGGCGGCTGCGGCGGCTGCGGCCCGACCTCGTTCATGTGGCTTTTTGCTGGACCAGCTATGGCGCTTCCATTCTGTGGCTGGCCCGGCGATGCCGGCTGCCTGCCGTGATCAGTGTGCACAATGCGTTTCCCCTGGAAGCCTTCAGCGACTGGCAGCGGCCCCGGCTGCAGGAAGCGTTTCGCAGCGTCAAGGGCGTGTATGCCGTGTCGGCCTCGTCCATGCGGCACTTCCTTGACCTGTACCGCGACATGCTGGCGCCGGACACGCGCCTGGCCGTCATTCCCAACGGCGTCGATACGGACAGGTTTATCGTCTCGCCGGAACGGAGAATACTGGCGCGCAGGCAGCTGGGGCTGCCGCCGGACGCGCTCGTGCTCGGCTGCGTGGCGCGGCTGTCCGCACAGAAGCGTCCGCAAGCGCTGCTGACCCTGTTCGCCAGGCTGGCCGCGCAGTTTCCCAACTTATATGTAGTGCTCGTGGGCACGGGGCCGCTGGAACCCATGCTGCGGCTGCAGGCGCAACAGATGGGCTTGCACGACAGAACCGTGTTTGCCGGCTTCCAGCAGCGCATCGACTTGCTGATGCCGGCCTTCGACCTGCATGTGCTGCTGAGTAAAAACGAAGGTTTCGGCATTGCCACGATCGAGGCCATGGCCTGCGGCGTGCCGGCCGTGGGGACGGATGTGCCGGGCACCCACGATATCCTGCACGACAGCGCAGGCGGCTTGCTGCTGCCGCTGGACGACGAGCACGCCGCCTGCGCGGCCGTGGCGCAGCTGCTGCTGGACGTGCCACGGCGCGTCCGCATGGGACAACTGGCGCGCGAGGAAACCGTGCAGCGCTATTCGATGCCGCGCCTGGAACGCCAGCTGCGCCAGTTTTATGCCGGCCTTGTCTAGGCGCGGGTGGCCCGCATGAGCGCCACCCGCCATTCGTTTTTCTTTTCGTTTGCCGAAAAATACACGGTGCTGCTGCTGGGCATCGTCGCCACCATGGTGCTGTCGCGCCTGCTGACGCCGGCCGAAGTGGGCGTGTATTCGCTGGGCGCCGTGCTGGTGGCGCTGGCGCAAGTGGTGCGCGATTTCGGTGTGGGGCAATACCTGATCCAGGAAAAGCAGCTCGATGTGGTGAAATTGCGGGCCGCGCTGGCTACCAGCCTGCTCGTCGCCTGGCTGCTGGCGGGTACGGTGCTGCTGGCCAGCGCGCCGCTCGCGCAGTTCTATGGCGAACCCCGGCTGACTCTCGTGCTGCGCCTACTGGCCATCAATTTCCTGTTGATACCGTTCAGCGCCTTGACCTTACCGATGCTGCGCCGGCAACTGCGCTTTCGCGCCATCTACGCCATCAACGCGGCCAATAGCGTGGTCAACCTGCTGGTGGCCGTGCTGCTGGCGCTGCAGGGCTGCAGTTACATGAGCATGGTGTGGGCGGCGCTGGCCGGTTCCTGCGCCTCGCTGCTGGTGAGCCTGCTGGTGCGGCCCAAGGAACTGCCGTGGCTGCCGGAACGGCGCGGCATGGGCGATATTGCCCGCTTTGGCGCGTATGCGACGGGAGGCGGTCTCGTCGACGAGGCGGGCGTGGCGGCGCCGGACCTGATCATTGGCAAGCTGATCGGCATTGAAAGCCTGGCCCTGTTCGGCAAGGCGCAAAGCGTGCTGAATATTTTTAACCAGGCCATTACCAGCGCGATTTCTCCCGTGGTGTTTCCCCTGTTCGCGGCGCGCGCGCGCGAGGGTGGTGGACAGGGCGGGGCGGAACTCGTGTATTTGCGCACGATCAGCTACATGACGGCGCTGGCCTGGCCGTTTTTTCTCTTTCTCGCCTGCATGGCTTTGCCCCTGGTCAAGGTGTTGTATGGCACGCAATGGCTAGCCTGTGTGCCCTTGATCCGCATCATGTGCCTGTCTTCGGCCGTGTATAGCATGTTCAGCATGGCCCGCTACCTGTTTGTGGCGACGGGCCAGCTGCACGCGCAAGTACGGCTTGATGCCTGCGCCGGCGTCATCAAGGTGGCGCTGTTGCTGGCGGCGGCGCCGTTCGGTCTGGTGGCCGTGGCCTGGGCCGTGGTCCTCAGCAATGTGCTGCGCAGCTGGCTGAACTACCGTTGCCTGCGGCGCTTGAGCGCCCTGGACTGGCGCATCCTGGCGCGGGCCTTGCGCAAGAGCCTGCTGCTGTGCGGCCTTAGCGCCGTCGCGCCCGTCGCTTCGCTGCTGTGGCTGCCAACGGCAACCCCGGCGCTGCTGGCGCTGACGGGCACGGCGCTGGCCACCTTGCTGTGCTGGCTGGCGGGTCTGTTCCTGTTGAAACATGAGCTGGCCGGCGAGTTTCTGTTGTTGCAACGCAAGCTGGCGGGACGCTGGCTGGCAGTCAAATGGACGAAAGGATGACCATGCGTGTCGGTATCTTGTCCTACCCGATGCTGTTCCAGCGCGACGGCGGCTTGCAGATCCAGGTACGCGAAACCATTGCCGCGCTGAACCGGCTGCCCCAGTTACCGGCGCGGCCCCTGGACGTGCAGCTGGTCGACGCCAACCATCAGCGGCTGGCCGACTTCGACGTCTTGCACGTGTTTTCGGCCAGCAATGGCACCTACCGCATCATGGAAATGGCCAGCGAGCAAGGCGTGCCCGTGGTACTGTCGCCGCTGCTGTCGCCGGGCTGGGGCCGCGCCAGCGCCTGGCGCGCGCGTCTGGCCGACCGGCTGGCGGGGCGCCTGACGGAATGGATGGTGCAAACAAGCTATGCGCAAACGCGGCGCGCCTTGCAGCTGGCCGACGTGGTGATCGCCCTGGGCGAGGCCGAGCGCGACGCCATCGTGCAAGGGTTCGGCATGCCGATCGATGCCATTCGCGTCTTGCCGAATGGGATCAACCCGCATTTTTTCACGGCCAATGGCGATTTATTCCTGCGCGAGACGGGCATCGCCGGGCCGTTCGTGCTGATGGTGGGCAGCATTTCGCCCTACAAAAACCAGCTGGGACTGGCGCAGGCGCTGGCGGGCGCCGGCGTGCCCCTGGTGCTGATCGGCGCCGCGCCGCGCGAACAGCAGGCGTATCTGCAGCAATTGCTGGACTTGCCGCACGTCAGCTGGCTGGGCGCGCTCGACCACGCCGATCCGCTGCTGGCCAGCGCCTTCCACGCGGCGGCCGTGGCGGCCTTGCCCAGCCAGGGCGAGGTGTTTCCCTTGAGCGTGCTCGAAGCGCTGGCGGCCGGCACGCCCGTCGTCATGACGGCGCAAAGCGCGCTGGACTTGCCCGATTCCGTCTTCGCGCTGCGCAAGGTGGCCTGGGACGACGGCGCCGCGCAGCGCCAGGCCATCCTCGAATGGCTGGCACTGCCTCCCGAGCGCGAGCGCGTGCAAGCCCTGGTGGAACGTTTTACGTGGGAACGGGTGGCGGCGCAGATTGCCGAGTGTTACTACCAGGTGCAGTCGCTGCCTGCCAGGAGGCAACATGCTGTTTAATTCCTTTGCTTTCCTGTTCGGCTATCTGCCCATCGTGCTGGCCGGCTATTTTTTGCTGGACCGCTGGGCGTCTTCCGGGGGCACCAAGGCCAGCTGGCGCCTGGCTCCGGCCGCCTGGCTTGCGCTCGCCTCGCTGTTCTTCTATGCCTGGTGGGACGTGCGCTACCTGCCGCTGCTGCTGGCCTCGATCTGCGTCAATTACGGCGCCGGTCGCCTGATCGGCGCCAGCGCGGGCATGGCCCGCAAGCGCGTGCTGGTGGCGGCGCTGGCGCTGAACCTGGGCTTGCTCGCCTACTACAAATATGCGCATTTCTTCATCGACAGCGTCAATGCCGTGGCCGCCGGAGCTGGCGCTGGCAGCCTGCCGTGGTCCGGCCTCGACATCATCCTGCCGATCGGCATCTCGTTCTTCACCTTCACGCAGATCGCCTTCCTCGTCGATTGCTACCGGGGCGAGGTGCGCGAATACCGCTTCATCCATTACGTGCTGTTCGTCAGCTATTTCCCCCACCTGATCGCCGGTCCCGTGCTGCACCACCGCGACATGATGCCGCAGTTCGCCGACCCGGCCAACGCCCATCCGCGCGCCGCCAATTTCGCCATCGGCCTGTCGATCTTTACCATCGGCCTGGCAAAGAAGGTGCTGATCGCCGACAACCTGTCGCCGCTGGCCATCCCCGTCTTCACGGCCGGCGCCACACCGACCCTGATCGAGGCGTGGATCGGCGTGCTGGCCTATACCTTCCAGCTGTATTTCGACTTTTCCGGCTATTCCGACATGGCCATCGGCCTGTCGCGCCTGTTCGGCGTGAAGTTGCCGCTGAACTTCAATTCGCCGTACAAGGCGGCCAATATCGCCGACTTCTGGCGCCGCTGGCACATGACCTTGTCGCGCTTCCTGCGCGACTATCTCTATATCCCGCTGGGCGGCAGCCGGCGCGGCGAAGCCATGCGCTACCGCAACCTGTTGCTGACCATGCTGCTGGGCGGCCTGTGGCATGGGGCCGGCTGGACGTTTGTCATCTGGGGCGGCTTGCACGGCCTGTACCTGGTGCTGCAGCAGGCGTGGCAGCGGGTGTTTGGCGCGGCCACGGCGCGTTGGTGGCCGAGCTTGCTGACTTTTCTTGCCGTGATGCTGGCCTGGATCTTTTTCCGCGCGCCCGACGTGGCCACGGCCTGGGACATCACGGGCGCGCTGGTGGGGGCGAACGGCGTCAGCCTGCCGCGCGGCCTGGCCAGCCACGCGGCCAGCCTGGCGCAGTGGGGCCTGCATCCGGCGTTCGGCGGCATCCGCTGGATCGAACTGGCGGGGCCAGGCTTGCCCGTGCTGCTGGGCGCCATGTTGCTGGCCTTCAAGGCGCCGAATACGCAAGAAATATTCTTTCTCTACGAGCCCGCCATTGAAAGAATCTTTCAACCCGCAGGGCGCTGGGCTTTCAGCTGGCGGCCCACGCGCCGCTGGAGCGTGGGCTTTGCCGCGCTGTTCGTCGCCTGCATCTTCGGCATGAACCGGGTCACCGAATTTCTCTATTTTCAATTCTGAGCATGGACACTGCCGCCCGCCACTACGTCACCGGTTTCTTCGCCTGCGTCTGCCTCGCGCTCGGCTCCGTCTCGCTGCTGAACTACCAGGTCGATCCCTACCTGCTGCACCAGTGGGACAGCCCCTTGCTGCAGCGTCCGCGCCAGTTGAATGAAAAGCTCGGCGCCTGGGCCAAGACCTATGCCGTGGCGCGCTACCGGCCGGCCATCATCTACATCGGCAATTCGCGCACGGAACTGGGCTTGCCGACGGGCATGCGCGCCTTGTTCGACGGCAAGCGCGTCTTCAACAGCGCCGTGTCGGGCGCCTCGATCGGCGACGCCATCCGCCTGGCCGAGCATGCGGCCAGGGTCAGCCGCGTCGAGACCATGGTGTGGGGCATCGACGCGCCCACTTTTTCCCTGGACATGGGGGCGGCGCGCGTGGAAGACAGCCTGACGGGCGCCGGGCACGGCTTTTTCGCCCGGCGCGCCCTCGTCAACCTGAAGCGCGGGCTGACCCTGGACATGACGGAGGACAGCGTGCGCATCCTCACCGGCAAGGCCGGCGATACCTGCCGCTCCAACCTGGCCCTGTACGGGCAGCGCGACGAGACCTGCACCCTCATGGGCATCAAGCACTGGCTCGGTACGAAGGACGCCATTCCCGTGCGGCTGCAGGAATTCGGCGACGGCCTGGGGCCGACGCGGCCCTCGACACTGGCGTTTGACGCCAGCATAGCCAAGCTGTGCCAGGGCGCCATGCGACTGCGCCTGTACATCAACCCCACGCATGCGCTGACCTTGTACGCGCTGCACTGGCGCGGCAAGTGGGACGCCATGCAGGCCTGGCAGCGTGGCCTGGCGCAGATTGCCGAGCGCCACCGCCGGCAGGGCTGCGACGTGCGACTGTATGATTTTTCCGGCTTTAACAGCATCACGACGGAAGCGACCCCGCTCGTCAGCGGCAAGCCCGACATGCATTATTACTGGGAAGTGTCGCACTACCGGGACAATGTGGGCCGCTTGATCCTGGCGCGCCTGTTTGGCGGTGGCACGCCGCCGCCGGCCGATTTCGGCGTGGAACTGACGCAGGCCAACATCGACGCCCACCAGGCCGCCATGCGCGCCGCGCGCGACCGCTATCGCGTGGAACACGCGCACGAAGCGGCCTATGCGCAGCGGGTGCTGGACGGGCCGCTGATCCGGCGTTGATGCAAGGTGCCGCATACGTCATTTCTCATCTTCCAATACTGACCATGGATACCATTGCCCGCCGCTACCTCGCCACCTTCCTTGCCTGCGCGCTGGCCGCGCTGGCCCTCGTTTCGGCCGTCAATTACCACGTCGATCCATACTTGCTGCACCAGTGGGACAGCCCGCTGCTGCAGCGATTGCGGCCGACGACCGAAAAACTCAGCGTGTGGGGCAAGACGTATGCCGTGGCGCGCTACCGGCCCGCCGTCGTGTATATCGGTAACTCGCGCACGGAAATGGGCTTGCCGGCGAACAGTGTGCGCACTTTGTTTGAAGGCAAGAGCGTCTTCAACAGCGCCGTCTCGGGCGCCTCCATCGGCGAAGCCATGCGCCTGGCCGAGCACGCGGCCAGGGTCAGCCATGTCGACACCATGGTGTGGGGCATCGACGCGCCCTCGTTCTCGCTGGAGCTGGGCTCGGCCGGCGTGGAACCGGGTTTGACGGACGCCGGCCCCGCGTTTTTCGCGCGCCGGGCTTTGCTCAACATCAAGCGCGGCTTGACTGTCGACATGACGCGCGACACCTGGCGCATCCTCAGCGGCACCTATGACGGCGTGTGCCTGTCCAGCCTGGCCTTGCACGGCCAGCGCGATGAATCCTGCCTCACCAGCCGCAACCGTACTTGGACCGGCACGGCGCGCGCCTTCACGCCGCGCCTGCAGGAATTCGGCGACGGCCTGGGGCCGACGGCGCCCGCGCTGCAGGCCTTCGATGCCAGTGTCGGAAAACTATGCCGGGGCGGCACGCGCTTGCGCCTGTACATCAATCCCACGCATGCGCTCACGCTCGACGCCCTGTACTGGCGCGGCAAGTGGGGCGCCATGGAAACATGGCAGCGCGACCTGGCGCAGATGGTCGGACGCTACCGGCGCCAGGGCTGCGACGTGCGCCTGCTTGATTTTTCGGGCTTCAACAGCATCACCAGCGAGGCGATCCCGCAGGTGACGGGCGCGCGCGCGATGCGCTATTACTGGGAAGCATCGCATTACCGCGACAATGTGGGCCGTCTCATCCTGGCGCGCCTGTTCGGCGGCCCTGTGCCGGTGCCGGCGGACTTCGGCGTGGAGTTGACGGAAAACGGCATCGCGGCCCACCACGCGGCCATGCGCGCTGCGCGCGAGCGCTATCACGCGCAGCACGCCGAGGAAACGGCGTATCTGCGCCACGTGCTGACCCTGCCCCGCGAACCCAAATAGGCAATCCACGGCGCCAGGCGTACAGGGTGGGGCAGGGCGCTTGCGCTATGATGATGTTTTGCCATCCAGCAAGTTCCAGGACTCCCCATGAAAATCGCCTTCTTTGCCAGCCAGCCCTACGACCGCCGTTTCTTCGACGAAGCCTTGCCGGCCCAGCCCGACGCCGCCGGCATCGAACTGGTCTATCACAGCGCCTTGCTGAGCCAGGAAACCGTGGTCCTGGCGCAAGGTGCCGACGCCGTGTGCGTCTTCGTCAACGACGTGCTCGACGCGCCCGTGCTGGAAGCCCTGCATGGCTACGGCGTGCGCGCCATCCTGCTGCGCTGCGCCGGCTACAACAACCTCGACCTGGAAGCGGCCAAACGCCTGGGCCTGTTTGTCGCCCGCGTGCCCGCCTATTCTCCGGAAGCCGTGGCCGAATACACGCTGGCCCTCGTGCAGACCCTGAACCGCCACACGCACCGCGCCTACGCCCGCGTGCGTGAAGGCAATTTCTCGCTGGACGGTTTGCTGGGCGCCACCTTGCACGGCAAAACGGTCGGCATCGTCGGCACGGGCAAGATCGGCCTGGCCACGGCGCGCATCTTCAAAGGTTTCGGCTGCACGGTGCTGGGCCACGACCCGTATCCGGCACCCGCGTTCGCTGAATTGGGCACGATGGTGGACCTGCCGCGGCTGCTGGCCGAGTCCGACATCGTCTCGCTGCATTGCCCCCTGATGGACAGCACGCGCCACATGATCGGCGAAGCAACCTTGCCGCTGATGAAGAAGGGCGCCATGCTGGTCAACACCTCGCGCGGCGGCCTGATCGACACCGGCGCCGTCATCGAAGCATTGAAATCGCGCCAGCTCGGTTCCCTGGCCATCGATGTGTACGAACAGGAAAGCAATCTGTTCTTCCAGGACCGCTCGTCCGACATCATCGACGACGATATCTTCCAGCGCCTGATGACGTTCCCGAACGTGCTCGTGACGGGCCACCAGGGTTTCTTCACCATCGAAGCGCTGCGCGAGATCGCCGCCATCACGTATCACAACCTGGCATGCTTCCGTGAAGGCAAGGCCTGCGAAAACAGCGTCTTAAGCAGCTGATGCCGGTTTTTTAGGCTTGGGCGGCGGCTTGGGTTTTGGCAGCGGCAAGGCATCGGCCGTGCGCCGCGCCAGCTGGCCCAGCCAGTCGCGCTCGTCCCACAGCCCGCCATCGATGAGGAAATACGGCTTGGCTTGCGGATAGGGCGGCGCTTCCTGCAGCGAGCCTTGCGTACTGATCCAGGCGCGGCCAGCGTCCGTCGGCTTGATGAACAGCTGGTCGTCGGCGACGATGGCGAACATCTTGCCGTCGCAATACAGGCCATACTCGCCGAACATTTTTTTCGCGCTGATGCTGCCCGCGCCCGCCATCTGGTCGAGTAAAAAATCCACCGTGCCTTGCTGTGATGCCATATTTTTTCTCCATATGAAGCAATAGTGTAGCGCACTGGCCAGGATGGGCCGGCCCGGCTACACTACGGCCATTGATTTTTTCGCATGACGTATTTTCCCATGACACCCGAGCATATTATTCACCGCGGCATCCGCATCGCCACCCTGGCCGCCGGCGACCCCATCGAAACCCATTGCGCACCTGGCCACACGGCCATCCGCCAGCAGGCCGACGGCTGGTGGCTGTATTTTGTCGACGAGGAAGGCACCGTCGACGGCTACGACAGCCCGTTCGCCAGCCACGCCGAGGCGCTGTGGGCGGCCAAGGCCGCAGCCGAGTTCAGCGCGCAATGAAGGCCAGTCCATGGGCATTTCTAGGCTTGCCGCAAGCGCCCGTGCCGGAAGCGGAAAGCGCGGACTACGGCGCCTGCCGCGCCGAACTGCACGGCAAGCGCCTGGTCTTGCGCGTGGCGAAAACCACGCCGACGAAAATCGGCCAGTTCGTCACCGTCTGGAAGCGCCCCCATCCCGATGCCGACATTGCCCCGCTGGATGACGCCGACCCTTTTGACGTCGTCATCATCGCCGTGGCGGACGACGACGGCGCGCGGCACGGCTTCTTCGTTTTCCCGCGCAGTGTGCTGCTGGAACGGGGCGTGATGTCGCGCGCCAGCCAGGGCGGCAAGCGCGCGCTGCGCGTGTATCCACCGTGGTGCGCGCCGGAATCCATCCAGGCGCAGCGCACGCAGCGCTGGCAGAGTGCCTGCTTTGTGGCGGCGGGGGATCAGCAGGGGCTGGCAAAGCTGCTGGACATCGCCTGACGTTTCCGGCCTAGGGGCAGATATACATACTGAACAACATGGGAAAGCGGGAATGAAGTCCTTTTTTGATGGAAAAATTTATCTGACGCTTTTTGTCGTGTTCGCGCTCTTCGTTCTTTCCCAGCTGGGCCGCAATGACACGCCCAAGCGCGGTCCCGACGTCATGCAGTTCATCGAGAGCGACCTGGCTGAAGTGCTGCAGAACGGCGGCAATGTGATCGACCGGACGAGCCGGGTGCAGCTGCATGCTGTGGTCTATTCGGTGCGCTTCAAGGACGAGGGCTGGAGCGCTGCGCTGCGCGACAGGAATATCGCCACCTTGCGCAGGCTGGACTGGGCGCAGCGTGCACCGGCCGTGCTGTGCAAGATGGGCGCGCAGGCGACCATCGGGGAAGGTGAGAGCATGTATCGTGGCCAGGGCACGAATAGCATCAATTTCGACTATAGCGCGAAGACCGTCAGGGAGTGCGCGGCGCTGGCCCCATCGTCGAGTTACTAGTGCTTTGGGGCGGCTCCAGTATCTGGTGCGTGATCGCGTCGGAATGGCAGCGTTGCCCTGCCTGGACAGGATATTCAAAGAAAAAAGAGAGTGAAATACAATTGCTTATAAATAAATATGGTCAGCACATCATTGATGCGGCGGCCAGGCTCTCGCAGCGTGAAAATGTTGCAATATTGATCAATTTCATCAAGCGCCAGGCGCCATTGATGGAGCAATTCGATGTCCGCTATGGTGAAAACAGGTCCCGGTATTTTTTGAACATGGTCGAACTGTCATTGAATGTGGAGGCCTGCTTTCAAGATGAACAGGTATGGGGGGATATGCTGGCGACCCTTGATTCGGAAATTCCTGACAGCGAGGAATTTGGCGATATCGAGGGCGATCTTGCACAAAATGCGCTTATTTCAGCCAGTTATGCGATTCAGTACATGCAATATGGCAAGCTTGCCGATTTTTGCGCTTCGGCAGAAAAAGTGCTTGAGACGGTGGATGTACTCCACTACTCAGAAAATCCCGATTACGATGAGCGCAAAGCGATGATGCGGGAAATCGGATTGCTTGGCCTTCTCGTCCGTGGGCTTAGTGTTCCCCTGACGAACACGGTGCTTGAAAATCTGGATGAGATCGCCAGAAATGCGCCGATAGGGGCAGATAGCGCTGAAGAGTGAAGGGTGGCACATGGGGGCGCACCGTCCTGCACGGAAAGAATTTGTACAGGCCCCTTGCCACTTTAGAATTTATCTGCGCCTTGCCGCTGTGATATAAGGGCTTGAGAAATTTATTTTTATCAGGATGGCAATAAGACCTTTACTGAGATATTGCTATCGTCCGGTAGCGGCCAGTAGCGGACGCCTGGACGCTCGCCAATTCGTGTGGCCGCATGAGTTTTGTAGTGCGGATTCAGGCCGGCGGCGTCGTTGCAAGCGATAATGGGCTGTTGCACTTAAGCCCCCCGGTCTTTTAATCTATGGGCCCGCTGGCTCAGCTACAAGTCAGGTTGCGACATGGAGTATTCATTTTCACGCTTGATAATTGCGGCGAGTTTGGCTTGTTTAGTCATGGGCATGGCCGCTATTCAACAAATGCGCCTTGGTCGACCTATCCGTAAAGTAAAAAACTTTCTGCTGAAATTGGCGGTGTTAGTCTGGCTGGTGAGCGGGCTATTTGTTGGAACATTCTATAGTCACGGATTCGATGTGGCGTGGTACATTTTTGGTGCCGCCGTCAGTCTGGCCGGATGTATCGTTGCAGGCATTGCGGTGCTTGCCTGGGCGGTTTTCACAAGGAGCAAGCAGGACAGTTAAGTGCTCTCAAGTGGGAGCGGACAGGATCTAAAAGGCCAAGTTTAATGTGGAATTTTTTTAAGCGTAAAAATACGCCAGAATTGCCTATCACGCCTCAGATTGTGGCGCAGGTTGAAGTTGAGATAAGTCAAAATAGGTCTGCAGAAAAAAATAAAATATCCTTCTTGTGCGCTGAAAAAATTCTTGAGTATTTTGAAAACTCCCAGGGACTTCTTACACCTGACAGCGATAGTGAACTCGACTCGCCGCGGGTACGCCAACAACTCTATAAAATTCTGCTGGAGCGGCCACTCGCGCCATACTCCACGCTAATTCGACAAGTCTTCGAGAAGGAAGTGCGGTATAGAATTGCGCTTTGGGATGGGACAATAAAAGATGATGGTGATTCTTACGAAGGAATTTATCGTTGTGCCTTCTTGCTTTATCGTCTCGGCAGCACAAGCGATATCCATAGCCTTTGGGTAGCAAAGCATATAAATATGGATGTCGGAACATCAATGGGCGTGGAATTTTTTATTGGGGCGGGATTTCAAGCGACAGTTTCATATTTGGCAGAATCGAACTTGCAGGATGCGGATGAAATATCCTCTTACGTAGCCGGCTGGTTCGATCAGGACGATTCAGAAAAATGGCAAAAGGACTGGGAGCTAAGTATGGTGCAGAATATTTCAAGTACCGGCGATTCGTGAAGGCCCACAACGGCGCAAAACCTGCCAACAGCGGCAAGCAGCCAGAATTCGTCACGCCAGCAAACGCGGGCCGCAACTCATCCGGGAAAATGACCGTCCGTGACTGATATTTGACAGCCTGTCGCAATCCCGCATGGCGGCAGGGTGCGCTGACGTATCGTCAACGTTTCCTTCCTGGCATCCGTCCATCACCGTTGAAAGAATCGTTCATGCGAGTTCATCCCCTGGCACTGGTCCTTACCCTGTTGTTCGCAAGTGGCGCCCGGGCGGACGCATTGGACGACATCATCAAGGCCGAAATGAAGATGCGGCAAATCCCCGGCCTGTCGCTGGCCATCATCGAGAACGGCAAGATTGTCAGGGCGCAAGGGTACGGTGTCACAGAAAAGGGCGGCAAGACGCCGGTCGGCCCGCACACACTGTTCCAGGCCGGTTCGGTCAGTAAACCGGTGGCCGCGCTGGGGGCGCTGCACCTGGTAGAGCAGGGCAAGCTTGGCCTTGACGAGGACGTCAATACCCGGCTGCTCACGTGGAAGCTGCCGGACAGCGCCCTGACGGCCGAACAGAAGGTGACCTTGCGCAGGTTGCTCAGCCACAACGCCGGGCTGACCGTGCATGGTTTCCCTGGCTACGCCAGCAATGCGCCAGTACCCAGCGTGGTCCAGGTGCTCGATGGCGAGAAGCCCGCGAACACCGCAGCAATTCGCGTTGACATCGTTCCAGGCAGCAAGGTGCGTTACTCCGGTGGCGGCTATACCGTCATGCAACAAATGGTGGCCGATGTGAGCGGTCAGGCGTTTCCCGACTACATGCGCGACGCAGTCCTCAAGCCCCTGGGAATGCATGAGAGTTCCTATTTGCAACCGCCGCCAGCCGAGCGCGCGCGCCTGAATGCCAGTGGCCACCTTGCCGATCGCAGCATGGTGGCAGGACGCTGGCATGTGTATCCGGAAATGGCGGCGGCCGGTTTATGGACCAACGCCTCGGACCTGGCGCGCTTCGCCATCGGCGTGCAGCAGGCTCTGGCTGGCACGTCCAACCCCGTCATCTCGGCAGCCTTGACCCGGCAGATGCTGACCCCGCAAAAGGAGAACGTGGGCCTGGGCGTCTTCCTTGACGGTAGCGGCAGCGTGCAACGCTTCTCGCACGGCGGGCGTGACGAAGGCTTCGATACCTTGCTGACGGCATTTTCCGGCACAGGCCAGGGTGCCGTGATCATGATTAACGCAAATGACAATTCCCGCATGATGGACCGCCTGACAGCCGCCATCGGCCGCGCTTATCACTGGCCAGAAGCCGACTATGACGTGTTGCTCAAGCACCCCGCCATCAACATCGATGCCAAGGAACTCATCCGCTACACGGGCCGCTACGAGTTGGCGAACAACACGATGGGAACCTTCGATATGCAGGGTGGTCAGCTACGCAGCATTTTCGATGGCTTGCCCGACGAAACTTTCGTGCCTGTCGGCGCGCATCGCTTCCATTCGACGTCGCGCAATTGCGAACTGGCTTTCATCGTCGATGCACAAGGAGAGGTGACAGGCGTCGTCGTGACGACCAAAGACAAAGCCAACAAGGCGCCGCGCATCGGCCCGCTGATGCATACATTGGCAGCACGCACCGACCCCAAGCCTGCGCGCACCCGGAATGTGCAGGCCTTGCTTGCCGACATTGGGCGTGGCGGTAGCGGCTTGGCCAACTCGGCATTCGCCACAGCGGGCGTCAAAAACAACTTTGGCACACAAGCTATTGGCGAACTCGTCAATGTCAAGTCACTCACTTTTTTGCACGAGCAAGCTGTTGCTGGCCGAGCGATCGAACGCCATGGCAGTAAGGTGGACAGCGTCCTTGCCTTCCACGTCAGCGGCATCAAGCCGGAGCGAAAATTGCTGGTTTACCTGACCGCGGACGGTTTGCTGACCGACTTCGATCTGGTTGACGACTGAACGCCCGGCGTGGCTAGCCATCACTATTTTGCTCGCCTGGGCCCGCACTCACCTGGGTCGACGAGGTGACCGTGCATCAATTGCTCAACTTTTCAGCAGGAATCACGGAAATTCACAAGCCACTCAGCTTCAAGCCCGGAACGGACTTTCTGTATGGCGTTACGACTTATTCAATGCTGAGCAATATTTTTGAAAAAGTCAGCGGAAAAATGTATGTCGATGCTGCACATGAGCTGTTCAGAGAGCTGAGGATGATGAATGGTTTTTGCTATGAAGAAAACAAGAATAATAACGTCATCAACGGATATGTCAACACGAAAAATGTATTCGCACTGAAGGAACATCCTGTTCAGGGAAAAGACTGGATAGGCTTCATCCCGGCAGGAGGAATTGTTTCAAATGCGAAAGACTTGAATATCTGGGATGAAAAATTTCATAAAGGGAAGATTTTTAAGGTCGAAACCTATAAGCTGATGACGAATTATTCCATATCCAGTCAGCACGTGGCTTTCGGTGACGGAGAAATCGGTTATGGTTACGGTGTTTATGTGAATGACAAGGATGAGATCAAGTATATAGGCCACTCCGGGAAGGGGTTGGGCTTTGCCTCGATAAAAATCTATTTCTGTGAAAAAAATGTTGATGTCATTGTTTTGGAAAATCAGTTAGCGAAGATGGTGGCGTTAATTACCATTTCGAAATAAAAGTGAGGAAAATAGTAATGAACAGCAGCCTTTTGCAATAGCTGAACCTCCGCGCATCATCCGTTTTGCAAGGTGCTGACTGTGGTTCCGCAATCACGCTCGGCTGAAGAATGCTCTTGAAGGCCATACGCTAACGCGCAAGCTCCCTTGGCCGTTTTGACTTCTACATGCTGCCAGCACGGCCGCACGGCTGCACGTTTCAACGTGGATATACCGGCGACCGTGGCAGGCTCGAGTGCCAGTGCCAGTGCCAGTTGCGGGCCGTCATGCGCCAATGGGAGAATAAAAGCGGCATCGGCTTCATATTGCATGTTTTTCCTTGTTTTGCCTTGTAAGTTGGGCGCAATTAAAAATACAATACAAGAAAATTACCAAGGGGAAATATGGGTATCAAATATCGCATCGATGATGACCTCGCATTCCTGCAGTATTGCAAGGAAGAGGATCTGCGTGTTTTGGCTGGCTATCTCACGCACGACAAAGATCAGTCGGCTCGCATCGCCAGCGAACTTCTTGAAGATGAAAGCTTCAAGAAATTCGCTGGAAAGAAGGACCAGTACCGGCATTGTTGGCAGTTGATTGCCGGTGAGCTTCAGCATTTCGGCGGCGACACTATCGTCAACCTGTTTCGCGGCGATGGCGTGCTGTACAAGGAAATTTTGTCGGACGTATGCGACAACCAGAAAGTCAAGACGGAAAAAAATAGTTCCGCCTATGCGATGGAAAACAAGCTGCTGGAGAAATTCATCGGCGATGCCTGGGAAAAGCTCGGTGCGGAACAACGTGCTTCGCTGCTGAAGGAATTTGATATCGGCAACAATTCACGCGATGCGGAAGGATTGGCCTTGCTGAAAGCGGCCTTGTTGAGCGGCATCGGTTCTCTGCAAATATCGGCGCTGATCGCCAGATCCGCTGCAAGCATGTTCGCGGGACGGGCGCTTGGCGTCATTGCGACAGGTGGTCTGGGCAGAAGCCTGGCCATGTTTGCCGGACCCGTCGGACTGGCCGTGTCGGCCGCGCTCACCGTGCCCGCAATCAGCGGCGCCGCTTATCGGGTAACGATTCCTGCCGTCATTCAGATCGCATATATGCGCCGGGAATGCGAAGCACGTGAATTTTTCTAAGGAAATATAAATGCTGCAAGAGACAATATGGATCATCGACCAGGCCAAATTGAAGCCGGTATTGATACAAGCGATGGCGGAAGGCAAGGCAGCCATACATGACGGCGTGGCATACTGGGCCGAGGGCAGCGGCGGGTCTGGCATCATCCAGCATCTACCGTTCAAGGAAAGTGCGGCCAAGAGTGTGGAAGAAGCGCTAAAAGTGGCGCAGGCGACGACGGTGATCGCCGCGGCCGTGTCGACTGGCATTATTCTTGCCGCGATCGTGGTGCAGACAAAATATTTGGCAAAGAAACTGGATAAAATCCAGGCCACTGTCGATGTCATTGCGCAAGATGTGCGCTCGCAGCACATTGTATTTTACATGGATAAGATCAGTGAATATGTAGGACTGGTGGAGGCAGCGCGAACCTTGTTGCAGGATCGTAGCCTGGTATCGGAAATACGTGAGCTTGCTATTCCGCTGTTGACCAGCATGGCGGCGAAACGCAATGAAGTCCTGTCCTTTATCGATAATATTCTTGCCTTGACAAAGTCATCCAAAGACGTGTCTGCAACGCATTTTGAGCTGATCACCAATTTCGCCCAATTAATGCTCGACATGATGCCTGCGGGAATTCATATCGAATACCTGCTTTGCGCGCGTATTGGCAAACTGCGGCTTGCAGAACATATCCTGCTCGATGGTGCGGGGCGATTCAACGATGGTCTGCAAATTTTCCGTCATTTTATGAATGAGCTACACCGCGAAGTGATACGCGGCGTCGCCGGAGAGCGCAGCGAGGTCTATCGTTCGGTCGAGGCGAATGCGAGGCAGCTTTTCCAATCCGAGCATGGGAAAATTCTGCTGTCGCTGCCGGCGGGCCGCGCTGCCAGCTAATTACAGGCTGCCTGCCTGCGTCACTTCGCTCAGCACATAGCGGTACTTCCCCGACGCCTCCGCCGCGATCTCGTCGACTTCCTCGATGGCGATGTCGACTTGCGCGCCCAGTCTGGCCTGGAAGCCGGTGACGATGGCTGTGCGCGTGGCGGCGTCCAGGCGCGGCAGGCAGACCAGCAGGACGCGCGTGCGCTGCAGGCTTTCCTGGATGATCTTGAAACTGCGCACTTGCGGCAGTTCGCGCACGATGTAGACGAGGGCCAGGCCGTGGATGACGGTGCCATCGACGGCCGTGAGGAAATCCGTGCTGCGCCCTTCGATTTTTTGCAGCAGGGGCAGTCCGCGGCCGCAGGCGCATGGCTTGGTGCCTAGCGCGCCCACGTCGCCGGTGGCGTAGCGGATGAACGGGTAGTCTTGCGTGGCCAGGTGGGTGACGACGATGTCGCCCGTGGCGCCAGCGGGCAGCGGCTGGCCCTGGCTATCGACAATTTCCACGATGATGTCTTCGGCCGTGATGTGCATGCCGCCTTCCGGGCATTCGTGGGCGATGAAGCCCGCGTCACGCCCGCCGTAGCCGTTGGCCACGGGGCAGCCGAAAGCGGCGGCGATCTGCGCGCGCTGCTCGTCGTACAGGCGTTCGGCCGTGACGAACGCCACTTTCACGCCCAGGCCGTCGAGCGGCAGGTCGCGTGCGCTGGCGTGGCTGGCGATGCGGCACAGGGCGGACGGGTAACCGAACAGCATGCGCGGACGCCAGCGGCGCAGCTGCCGCACGTAGCCATCGAGGCGGTCGGGCGACATGGCAAATGCGGGCAGCAGGGTGGTGCGCAGCAGCGCATCGCGCAGGCGGCGCACGTGGTCTTGCGCCTGCAGCTCGATGGGCGAACCCCACAAGACGGCTTCGCGGTCGCCGATGTCGACGCCCCACCAGCGCGTGGCGCGCCATTTGGCGGCGATGTCGTGGCTGATCCTGCGGCGCCCGAGGAAAAACTGCAGCGGCTCGCCGCTGGAGCCGCCCGTGGCGAACGGGCGCAAGCCCACGGCGTGGGCCGACTTGAAACTGTCGCGCGCACTGGCGATATCAACCTTGCGCAGCAGCGGCAGGCGCGACAAATCGGCCAGTTGCCGCACTTGTTCCGGATCGAAACCGCTGCGGGCGAACAGGGCCCGGTAATGCGGCACGTGCTCGGCCGCATGGCGCAGCAGTGCGCGCAGGCGGGCCAGCTGCCACTCTTCCAGTTGCTGCGCGCTCCACCATTGCGAGCGCTCCAGCCGCCGCAGCAGGCGCGCGCTGCTGTGGCCTTTGAGCCATTCATGCAGGGGAAACAGCCAGCGGGCGACGCAGCGCGTGTAGATGCCGGGGCGCGGCGCGGCGCGGATGCGGCGGTAGTGCGCGGCCAGCCTGGGTGCGATGCCGGGCCAGCCGAAGGTGGCGGCATGCGCCAGGCCCGCGTCGGCCAGCGCCTGCGCGCGCAGCGGATCGCGCAGCAGCGCCAGGATGGCCTGCGCCATGGCGGCCGGATCGCCGGGCGGCACCAGCAGCGCCGTCACGCCATCCAGCAGCAGGACGGGGATGCCGCCCACATTGGTGCTGACGACCGGCACGCCGCAGGCCAGCGCTTCGAGCACGGAATTGGGCATGTTGTCGGCCAGGCTGGGATTGAGGACGATGTCGCTGGCCTGGTACAGGTCCGGCATGGCGGCGTTGTCGACGGGGCCGGCGAAACGCACGGCGTCCAGAACGCCGAGCGACCTGGCCAGGCGCGCCAGCGCCGCGCGCTGCGGCCCGCCGCCGGCCAGCACCAGGCGCGCCGCGGGAAAAGCCTCGCGCACGATGGCGAAGGCGCGCACGGCGCTGGCATTGTCGTACAGGCTTTCCAGGTGGCGCGCCACGAGGATGCAAGGGTCATCGGCGGCTGGCGCGCGTGGTGCGGCGGGTGTGACGCGGGTAAAGCGCTGCAGGTCCACCACGTTTGGCACGATATGGGCCGTATGGCCATATTGCTCGAAGACGCCGGCCAGGTAAGCCGAGGGCACGACGATGGCGCTGGCGCGGCGCAGGCTGAACGCCACCAGGCGCGGCGCGCGGGCGAAAAAAACGGCCGCTTCGCCGCCCCGGTAATTGAGCAGGGCCGGTTTGCCTTTCAGGCTGGCGATCCACAGTGCGGGTGCGGCCTGCAGATGCCAGGACCAGCCGGAATTGGCCATGATGTGGAACAGGTCGACCGTATTGGCCGTGCGCCACAAGCGCCACAAATGCACGGGCAGGCGCAGCGCCGCGCGCAGGTAGCGGATGCGCGCCAGCCAGGGCGGCAGCACGGGGCCGTTGACGGCCAGTAGCTGCACTTGCGCGCCATCGTCGCGCAGGAGTCGCGCCAGTTGCGCCGTCTGATTCGCCATGCCGCCGGCAGGCGGGGGCAGCGGGCCGACCAGCGCGATGCGCAAGCCGGTGAAGATCATGGCGCGACTCCGGCCAGTTCCTCCGCCATGCGCGCCGTCGTCACGCGCGCATACACGGGCGCATAGCGGCCCACGCTGGCGCCCCAGCTGCGTTCCGTCTCGACAAAGGCGCGCGCCTGGCGCCGCAGCGCCGGCCAGCTGGCGGGTGCCAGCAGCAGCGACAAGATGGCCTGCGCCAGCGCCTCGGCGTCGCCGGCGCGAAACAGCATGCCCGTCTTGCCATGGTCGACCAGTTCGCGGTGGCCGCCCACGTCGGACGCCAGCACCAGGCGGCCCTGTGCCATCGCCTCCAATGGTTTCAAGGGCGTCACCAGCTCCGTCAATCGCATCGGCAGGCGCGGATACACGCAAATGTCGACCAGCTGATAATAGGCGGCCACCTGCGCATGCGGCACTCTGCCCGCGAAGACCACGGCGTGGTCTATGCCCAGCTGCGCCGCCAGCGCGCGCAGCGCCGCTTCCTGCGGCCCGCCGCCGGCCAGCAGCAGCCGCAATGCCGGCTGTGCCGCCAGCAGGCGCGGCATGGCGCGCAGCAGCAGGGCCAGTCCCTCGTACGCATAAAACGAGCCGATGAAGCCGATGACAGGATTACCATCCAAACCCAGCGTGCGGGCCAATGCTGGATTATCAGAGACATTGAAGGCCCTGGCATCGACGGCGTTCGGTATCACGGTGATTTTATGCGCGGGCACGCCGCGCGCGCACAGTTCGCGCCGCAAGCCGTCGCAGATGGTGGTGACGGCGTCGGCGCGGCGCAGCGCGTAGGTTTCCAGCGCGCGCGTGAGACGGTAGCGCAGGCCGCCGGGCCGGCTGCTGCCATGGTCGGCGGCCGCGTCTTCCCAGAAGGCGCGCACTTCATATACGACGGGGATGCCCAGCGCGCGGCCCGCGTTGAGGGCGGCGATGGCGTTCAGGGCCGGCGAATGCGCATGCAGGATGTCGGGCTTGAGGCGCCGCGCCAGCCGGCGCAGGCGTACAGCCAGGCCGACGATGACGGCCACTTGCCGCAGCACGGGCAGGCGCGCCCACCAGTGCGCATCGGGCGCCGTGCGGTAGAAATGCCAGCCGTCGACCAGCTGCTGTGCGCCATCCGACGGCCCCTGCTTTGCACTCGTGAGCTGCGTCGTGTGCCAGCCCAGCATCCGCTGCTGCCGCAGGATGGCCAGGGTGCGGAAGGTGTAGCCGCTGTGCAGGGGCAGCGAGTGGTCGAGGATGTGCAGGATGCGCATGGCTTCACTCCATTGCCATGGCTGGCGCGGGCATCGGCGCCTGGCGGCCATCGACGGGCAGCACCTGGCGCAGGAACGCTTCGAACATCAGCAGCGCCCACAAGGGCGCGCTGTAGTCGCGCCGCCCGCTCGCATGTTGCTCGAGCAGCAGGCGCACGTAGTCCATGTCGAACAGGCCGCACTGCGCCAGCGTGGGACCGAGCAGCCGCTGTTGCAGGCGCTGGCGCAACGGGCCGCGCAGCCAGTCGGCCAGCGGCACGGAAAAACCCATCTTCTGGCGGTACAGCAGGGCGTCGGGCAGCAGCGGGCGCAGGGCTTTTTTCAGCAGATACTTGCCTACACCGCGCCGCAGCTTGAAGTGCGGCGGCAGGCCGGACATCCACGCCACCAGTTCATGGTCGAGCAGGGGCGAGCGCACTTCCAGCGCGTGCGCCATGCTGGCCCGGTCGACTTTGGTGAGGATGTCGCCGGGCAGGTAGGTCTTCAAGTCCAGGTACTGCACCTGCGACAGCGGGTCCTGCGCGGGACTGGCCAGCGCGTGGCGGCGCAGCACCTCGACGGCGCGGTAGCCGTGCAGGCTGCGCCGCAGCTCGGGGCTGAACAGCCGCGCGCGCATGGCGTCGCCCAGCAGGCTGACGCCGTGAAAATACGCATCCGTCGTGTCGCGTGCCAGGCCTTCGAAGGTGGTCTTGGCGCGCAGGAAGCGCGGCGCCCAGTCGGCCTTCGGGTACAGCCGCCCCAGGGTGCCGAACAGCGACTGGCGCAGGCCGGCCGGCAGCAAGGGGGCCATCGCCTTGCGCACTTTTTCCTCGCGCGTGTGCAGGCGATAGCGCCGGTACCCGGCCAGGCTTTCATCGCCGCCATCGCCCGACAGGGCCACCGTGACCCGCTGGCGCGCCAGTTGGCAGACTCTGTACGTGGGCATGGCGGAACTGTCGGCGAACGGTTCGTCGTACAGGGTGGCCAGCAGGTCGATCAGCTCGAAGTCGTCCTGTTCCACCTGGCGCGCGTGGTGCGCCGTGGCGTAGCGGCGCGCCACCAGGTCGGCGTAGCGCGCCTCGTTCCAGGCCGGGTCGCCGAACGAAATTGAACACGTGTTGACGGGCGTGGCGCTCGCCCCGGCCATCAGCGCCACGACGGCGCTCGAATCGACGCCGCCGGACAGGAAGGCGCCGAGCGGCACTTCGGCCACCATGCGGATGCGCACGGCTTCGCGCAGGCGCGCCAGCAATTCGTCGGCCGCCTGCGCCTCGCTGGCGGGCGGATTCGGCGTGAACGGGATGTCCCAGTAAGCTTGCGGCGCGGGCAGCGGCTGGCCGGCGCGTATCGACAGGGTATGCCCGGGCGGCAGCTTGCGCGCGTGCTGGAAGATGCTGCGCGGCTCGGGCACGTAGCCGTAGGCGAAATACTCTTCCACGGCCAGCGGGTCGAGCGCGCGCGGCATGGCCGGATGCGCCAGCAGGGCTTTCAGTTCGGAGCCGAACAGCAGGGTGCCGTCCTGCGCCTCGCCGTAATACAGGGGTTTCACGCCGAGGCGGTCGCGCGCCAGGAACAGCAGGTGGCGGCGGCGGTCCCACAGGGCGAAGGCGAACATGCCGCGCAGGCGCTGCACGCATTGCTCGCCCCACTGTTCCCAGGCGTGGACGATGACTTCCGTGTCGCTGCTGGTGCGGAATTGATGGCCGAACTGGCGCAGCTCCGCCATCAGGCTGCGATAGTTGTAGATTTCGCCATTGAAGACGATGGCGATGCTGCGGTCGGCGTTGAACAGCGGCTGCTGGCCGCTGGCCAGGTCGATCACGGACAGGCGCCGGTGCGCCAGGCCGAGGCCCGGCTCGCGGTGCAAGCCCCCTTCGTCCGGCCCCCGGTGGCGCAGGCTGTGGTTCATGCGTGCCAGCAGCAGCACGTCGATGTCGCGCTGGCCCTGCAAATCAAAGATGCCGCTGATGCCGCACATGGGTGGCCTTTCAGGGAGTGGTGGACAGGGGAGAGGGCTGGCGCGCGCCCATCAGCCGGTCGTACACGGCCAGGTAGGCGCCGGCCATGGCGGGCAGGCTGTGTTCGGCCAGCACCTGGCGCCGCCCGCGCGCGCCGTGGCGCGGGCCCAGTTCGGGCATGCTGTAGTAATCGAGCATGGCGTCGGCCAGCATCTCGGGCGAACCGGGCGGCACCAGGGTGCCGCTCCAGCCCGACTGCACCAGTTCCGCATTGCCCCCCACCTGCGTGGCGACGATGGGCAGCCCCGTCGCCATTGCTTCGAGGATGGTGTTCGAGCTGCCTTCGGCCAGCGATGGCAGCACGAACAGGTCCATGGCGCGCAGCAGCTGCGCCACGTCGTCGCGTGCGCCGGGCAGCCAGGCCAGGTGTGCCACGCCGGCCTGCTGCAGCAGGTCCAGGCAAGCCTGGCGGCATGGCCCGTCGCCGACGATGAGCAGGCGCAGGCGCGCGCGGGCGCCTGGCTGCGCCAGCAACAGCAAAAAGGCGTGCACCAGCGAGGCGTGATCCTTGACGGCCGCCATGCGGCCCACGCTGCCGATGACGAAGGTGCCGTTGCACAGGAAGCCGGGCGGGCCCACTGCGGCCGGCGGTCCCAGGCGCGGATGGAACTGCACGCTGTCGACGCCATTGCCGATGTGCGACACCTGCGCGGGGGCCGCGCCGATGGCGTCCACCAGCCATTGCCCCAGGTCGGCGCTGACGGCGATGAAGTGCTGCACCAGCGGCAGCATGCATTTGCGCAGCAGCCGGTATTTGCGGCGGGTGCCGTGCAAGTCGCTCATGTCGCGCCCGTGTTCGCCATGCACGCGCAGGCGCACGCCGGCCAGGCAGGCCAGCAGCTGTGCTTCGAGGCAGCCCAGGTTGCGCGTGTGCACGAGCGCCGGCTGCAACCGTTTCAGCACGCGGTACAGGTGCAGGTAGTGGCGCCAATCCTTGCCTTCGCGCTTGTCCAGGCTGATCACATCGACACCCGGCGTGGTCAGGCGCTGGCGAAACGCGGTGGCATTCTTCAGGCAGACGATGGCGTGCCGGTAGCGTTCGGGCGGCAAGTGGTTGATCAGGTTGACGAGGCCGTTTTCCAGCCCGCCCACGTCGAGCTGGTGGATCACGTGCACGATCAGCGGGGCCGTGCTGGCCGCTACACCGGCTTCCCGTGTGCCGACGCTAACGAGGTCAAGGGCCATGCGGCAACTCCTGCAAGCGTTGTTCGATGACGGGCAGCGCCGCCCGCAGGAAGGCTTGCAGCTGCGCGCGCGGTGGCGGCGCCAGCTCGTCGTAGACGGCAAAGACGATGAGGTCGGCGCCATCCTGGCGCCTGCCCAGCAGCTTGGCTTGCGCCAGCAGCAGTTTTACCAGCGCGGGCCTGGCCGTGACGATGCCGCCCTGGCGATACACGCGCCACAGCAGCAGGCGTTCGCCGCCGTGGGCCAGCACGCTTTCGCGCACGCCGATGGATCCGCCGGACAAGTCGACGTGCCGCACGCGCTGCGCCAGGGGCGTCCAGCGCGCGCCGTAGGGCAAGGGCTGGTGCGTCAGCAGTTCGGCATCGCGCGCCTGGCGCGCATACCAGTGCAGTTGCAGCCCCACGGGCGCGCCGTCGCCGTCCTGGCGCGCATACGTGGCGGCAAACCGCGCGGGATTGCCCGCATACGGCGCTTGCCAGGCAGGAGGAACAGCGGGCAGGCGATGCCAGGCGGGCGGATCGGGCAAGGCCAGCACAATGGCCGGAAGCCTGGCGTTGTCGTCGCGGTGGCTGGCCAGGGCCAGCGCCGGCCACAGCACCGCCAGCAGCAGGCAGGCGATGCTGGCGCGCACGACGGCGCGCGGGGTGGCCGCAGCGGCGCTGGCGCCCGGCCGGGTGGGTGGCAAGGCGGCGCGCGCCAGCGGCAATTCGCGCCAGCGCGCGGCCAGCCAGAACAGCAGCAGCGCGACCAGGCCGAAGAACAGCCAGCCGTAGATCAGGTGGTCGACGCCCACGGCCAGGCGCATGTTGCTCAGGTGGCCCAGTATCACGATCAGGTAGGCGCGCACGCCATTGGCAAGGATGGGCACGAGCAGCGCGGCGGCCATGACGGCTACGCGCCGCCGCGTGCTGTGGAAGTTGACATGGGCGAACAGGGCGCCCAGGGCCAGCGCGGCGATCAGGTAGCGCAAGCCGCTGCACGCTTCCACCACCGACCAGTTGCCGGTGGGTAGAGAAAAATTGCTGCCATCGCGGAACACGGGCACGCCCGTCCATTGCAGCGCGGTGACGGTGAAGGTGGCCGTGAAGTCGATCAGCGGTTCCAGGAACACTTCGCCAAACGGCACGGCAAGAAACAGATACGTCAGCGGAAAGGCCAGCAGGCGCACGGCCGGCCAGCCGAGGATGGCCAGCACGCAGGCGGGCAGCATGGCCGTGGCCGCATATTGTTCCACCACGGGCACGTTGGCGGCGTCGGCCAGCAGCCAGGCCAGGCCCAGCGCACCGAGCAGCAGCAAGCCCGGCCCCGACGGCCGGGGCGTCAGCGCAGCCAGACGGGCGCGCTGGCGCCAGGCCAGCCAGCAACTGATGGGCACGATCAAGAAGCCGTGCGCGAAGGTTTGCGAACGCGACCACAATTCCACCATCGACCAGAAGGTGGCGTGATACAGCAGCGCGACGGCGGCCAGGGCCAGCAGCAGGAGCAGCATGGCTTGCCGCTGGCCATGCCGGTTCCCGTGCGGCCAGACGGCCGCGTCCGGCAAGCGGGCCACCTGGTCGAGTTGCACGCTCATGTGGAGGGTTCCCGCACGGGCAGCAAGGGCGCGGCGATCCCGCTGGCAGCGGCCTCGGCTTCGGTCCCGCCAGGCAGGCCCAGCATGGCGCCCAGGCCCTGCAGGTTGCGTTCCCAGTTGTAATCCTGCAAGACCAGCTGGCGCGCCGCCGCGCCCATGGCCGCACCGCTCCCGTCGGCCGCGTCGCTCTGGGCTTGGTGCAGCACGCGCGCGGCATGGTGGATGAATTCGGCGTCGTCGCGCGCCAGCAGCAGTTCCAGGCCCGGCTGGGCGGTGATGCCTTCCAGCGCCTGCGGCGTGGCCAGCACGATCTTGCCCATCGCCATCGCTTCCAGTACCTTGTTTTGCACGCCGCGGGCGATGCGCAGGGGCGCCACGGCCAGGGCCGCGCCGGCCAGGTAGGGCCGGATGTCGGGCACCTTGCCCGTCACCACCACGCCGGGAATCCTGGCCAGCGCCGTCACGGCGGGCACGGGCGCGCTGCCGACGATATAGAACTGCAACTGGGGAAACTGGCGCCGCAGCGCGGGCCAGACGTGGCGCACGAACCATTGCACGGCGTCGATGTTCGGCCAGTAATCCATGGCGCCCGTAAATACCAGCGCCTGCACGCCCGCCGGATACACGCCGGGCTGGGCCGGCAGGGGCGCGAAATACGCCGAGTCGACGCCGTTATTGAAATGTCCCGTCTTGCGCCGCGCCATCGGCGCGCATTGGCGGAACAGGGCCGCCTCGGCCGGCGAAACGAAGCTGGCGGCCGTGAATTGCTGGGCGATATGGCGCTCGTACTGCAGCAGCAGCTGCGCTTCGCGCCGGTACAGCAGCGACATGGGCCACGGCTTGCTGTCGCCGTACTGGCGCCATTTGTCGGAATCGACGTCGACGAAATCGATCACGCGGTGCAGGGCGCGGCCCGCGCTGCCGTCGATGTATTGCGCCATGGGCCCGGAAAAGGCCAGCGCATGGCGCACCTTGCCGCCGGACAGCAAGCCGTCGACCCATTGCAGCAGCCGTGTATCGCGGTAATAGTGCACGCTCATGGCCTGGCGGCCCAGCAGCGCCTGCATGGCGCGCCAGCGGGCCGGGCCGCGCTGTAAAGCGATGAAGCGCGTGCTGGCGCACAGGGCCGCCACGGTTTTCGCGTGCTGCCAGTCGTCGTCATCGTCGATGAAGCAGCCCAGGTGCACGCGGAAATGCCGGCTCAGGTATTGCAGCATGTGCCACGAGCGTATCTTGTCGCCCTTGTTGGGCGGATATGGCAGGCGGTGGGTGAGGAAGAGCAGTTCGCGCATGGTGGGTCCCCTTGCTTAGCCCAGTTGCCGCACGATGTGCGGCCCCAGCAGGTTGGCCAGCGGCAGCGGCAGGCGGCGCCAGGCGCGGATGAACAGCGCGTATTTCGGATTCAGTGGATTGACTTCCGGCAAGGCCCTGGCGCGCACGAGCTGGTAGGCGTACGGCAGCGGCTGCGGCGTAAAACCCCAGTTCTTCTTGAAATCGTATGCCCCGGTACCGAGCTTGCTGCGGCCGAAATCGAACAGGCGGTAGCCGTGCGCGCAGGCGCGGCGCATCGCTTCCCAGTACATGAAGTCGTTGGCGCCGGTGCTGCGCGCCAGCACGCTGCCGCCGCCGTAGTACGGCAATACTTCATCGCGGAAATAGAACAGCAGCACGCTCGCTTGCGCCTGCTGGCCGTGGTACACGGTGAGGATCTGGCAGGCGTCGCCAAACACCGTGCGCAGCATGGCAAAATGGCGGCGCGCGAAGACGGGCGTGCCGAGTCGGTGCACACTGGCCGCGTAGATCGGGTAAAAATGGTGGAGGTCATAATCAACGGCGCTGTGCAGGCCGCCAGCCATGGCCTTGCGCACGACGGCGCGCTGCTTGCGGGGAATGGCCAGCAGATTCTGTTCCGCATCGGGCAGCAAGGGGCGGCGGAAGGTCGCGTACAGGGTTTTTTGCAGCCAGGGCGAAGCCGGATTTTCGTCCACTTCGCGCCAGCGGTATTCCAGGTGCCCCACGCCGAGGCGCCGGGCCAGCGCCAGTGCCGCGTCGTCGAGGGCCAGTCGCACGGCCGCGCTGCCGCCGGCCATGCCGCCGTACACGCAAAACGGCAGCGAGACGAGGGCCGAACCGAACAAACGGCTGCGCACATGGGCCAGCGGCAGCACGCCGGCGATACGCCCGTGCTGTTCCGCGTACAAAAAATAGCTGTCGTGGTTAAAACCTTGTTGCATGATGGTTTGCCAGCCGGCCCGGTGAAAGAAGGTCGCTTCCGGGCACGTGTCGACAAAGGCATCCCAGCGCGCATGCTCGTGCCCCTGCATAGACCGCACGGCGATGGCGGCGCGGGACTGTAGCGGGTCGGGAGCAAGGCTGGCCTCGTGCATCATGTGCTTTCCAGAAAAATACGGTCCATGCGGTCCCAGGAGAAATCGCGCGTCAGGCGCCCCAGCCGCGCTTCCATGCACCCCAGGTTCACATAGTGGCGAAAGCGCGTCCTGGCGCTCAAGCCCGTCGGGCGCGGCTGGCCGGGATCGAGTTCCCAGGGATGAAAATAGAATATGCCAGCTTGCCCGTCGCGCGAATTGATGCGTCGCAAAAGCCAGCGCGACAGTGCATACGGCATCAATCGAAAATAGCCGCCACCGCCGGCCGGCAGGTTGCGCCCGCGCAAGCGTACTGTGCTGACGGGCAATTCCAGCACGCCGTGCGCTCCCCGCGGCCGCCAGCCGAAGCGGGGGGAATCCGGCATGCCGTAGTGGTCGTGGCGGATCGGGTAGATGCTGGAACTGTAGCGGTAGCCCGCTTCCTGCAGCACGTCGAAGGCCCACAGATTGGCCGCGCCGATGGAAAAGCTGGGCGCCCGGTAGCCGTGCACGGCCAGCCCCGTTATCTGCTCGAGGATGGTCTTGCTGTGGCGCACATCGTCGGCGAATTGCGCGGTCGACTGGTCGCAGGCGCGCAGGTGCGCATAGCCGTGGCTGGCCACTTCATGCCCGGCCGCCGCGATACGGCGCAGCATGGCCGGATAGCGCTCGGCGATCCAGCCCAGGGTGAAAAAGGTGGCGTGGATGCGGCGGCTTTCCAGCAGCAACAGGATGCGCTCGATATTCGCCTCGACCCGGCATTCCAGGCGGGGCCAGTCGGCGCGCGCGATGTGCGGCGCAAAGGCGGACACCTGGAAATAGTCTTCCACGTCGATGGTGAGCGCATTGCGCAATATCAAAGAGGAAGGCGGCGGCGTCATGGCGTGCCCCGGCGCGCCGCCAGCCAGGGCGCGATGACGGCGGCGATGCGCTCGGCCGCGTGGCCATCCCACAGGGGCGGGAGGCGGCCGCGCTTGCCGCCCGTGTCCAGGATGCCGCGCGCCAGCGCCAGGATGGCGGCCGGCTGCGTGCCGGCCAGGGTATTCGTGCCGGCGCTGACGGTGATAGGCCGCTCCGTATTGTCGCGCAAGGTCAGGCAGGGCACGCCCAGGGCCGTGCTTTCTTCCTGCACGCCGCCCGAATCCGTCAGCACCAGGCGGGCGTCCTGCATCAGGCCCAGCATTTCCAGGTAGCCCAGCGGCGGCAGGCAGGCGATGGCATGCCGCGCCAGCAGCGGTTCCAGGCCCGCCAGGCGCAAGCCGGCCAGGGTGCGCGGGTGGATGGGAAACAGCAGCGGCAGCCGGACTGACAATTGCCCCAGCGCCTGCAGCAGGGCTTCGAGCTGCGCCGGGTCATCCACGTTCGAGGGGCGGTGCAGGGTCAGCAGGCCGTACGCGGGCGGGCAGGCGTGGCCGTGGACGCACAGGGTGGCGGCGGGCGTTACGGCGCGCGGCAGTTGCTGCCGCAGGCTGTCGATCATGACGTTGCCCGTAAAATGGATGCGTTCGGGCGCGATGCCTTCGCGCAGCAGGTTGGCGCGCGCGCCTTCCTCGCTGGTCAGCAGCAGGCTTGATAACTGGTCCGTCAGCACGCGGTTGATTTCCTCGGGCATGCGCCGGTCGCCGCTGCGCAGGCCCGCTTCCACGTGGATCACGGGAATGTCCCGCTTGGCCGCCACCAGCGCGCACGCGAGGGTGGAATTGACGTCGCCCACCACCAGCACGGCATCGGGCGCCAGCGGCGGCTGCGCGTCGAGCACGGCGTCGAAGCGGCGCATGATCTCGGCCGTCTGCTGCGCATGGCTGCCGGAGCCGACGTCCAGGCAGATGTCGGGCGGGCGCAGCTCCAGGTCCATAAACAGCTGTGCGTTCATGGCCGTGTCGTAATGCTGGCCGGTATGCAGCAAGGTCACGCGCACGGCGCTCGCCTGGCGGGCCATGGCGGCCAGGATGGGCGCCATCTTCATCAGGTTGGGGCGCGCGGCCACCACGCACAGCAGGTGCGCCGGCGCGGCGGCGGAAAACGAGGGGTCGGACATTGCGGGCTCCTTAGAATTGCATGGTGAGCGTGACGCTGACGCCGTTTTCGCGGTAGTCTCCGCCGCGGTTGCTGGCGTGCCGTGTATGCCGTACGTCGATGCTGGCCGTCATGTTCGGCTGCAGGATGCGCGTGTAGCCAGCCGTCACGGTGATGTTGTTGTCGCGCCGGGGCGCGCTCAGCGAACGCACGCCGGCGTAGCCGGCATTGACATTCAGGCTGGTGCGGGAATTGGCTTGCCAGTTCCAGCCCACGTTGCCGCCGATCTGGCGCGTGCGGTCTTCGCTGCCGAACTCCACGCCGGGCAGCAAGCCGCTGTCGACGCCGCTGGCCGTTTGCGCCGTGCGGTCGACAGCCGTGACGCCGACGATCATCGTGCTTTTCGCCGTGGCGCGCGCCATCGTCAGTTTCAGCTGTTTTTGCAGGAAATAGCGGTGGCTGAAGTAATTGATGGCGCCCCGTTCCGGCCCCAGGCTGTTGGCGTAGCGCAGGAAGGCATCGATGCGCAGGCGCCGGTCGCGGGCATTCGGGAAGATGCCGCGCCATAATTGATCGAGCAGCCGGCCCGCATCGCGGTCGCCCAGGCGCGAAAACTGCGTCGGCATGGTGGTGATGTTTTCGCTGTAACTGAGTTGCCAGTTGGTATGGCGCTGCAGGAACGTGGCATCCAGGCTGTAGGTGGTGCCAAAGAAGCGCTTGCCCGTGCTGAAGGCCACGCTGGTGCGCGGCGACGGCGTCCACACGCCGCCCAGCGACCAGAAGCGGCCCGCCGGCGCCTTGCCGGAAGTCGAGATATAGCCTTCCTTTTCCATGCCGCCGCTGGCCGTGGCCGCCCATTTGCTGCTGAACGGATAGCGCAGGCCTACGCTGCTGCGCTGCATGCGCACGGGGGCCAGATTGCTGTCCTGCGTGCGGCGCACGTCGTGGCTGGCGTTCCAGGTCCAGCCCTTGCCGCGCGGCTCGCCGCCGAGCAGTAATTCCAGCTCATCGCTGTGCATCGACAGCAGGTCGCCGCCGCTGTCGACCGTGTTGCGCGTGTAGCGCAGCTCGGCCGTGGCCAGGCCGCGGAAACGGTGGCGCAGGTAGGGGCTGATGCCGGTGGTGCGCACGGTGCTGGCATTGTCCGTGTCGGGCAGGTCGTCGATCAGTTGCGGGCCGAATGGCGAGACGTTGCGCCGGCTGACGCTGGCGTCCGCATCGATGAAGAACCAGTCCTTGACCAGCTCGGCGTCGGCCGAGGCGTGCAGTTCGTGGTTGTCCGTGTCGGCACGCTGTCCGGACAGGTATTTGCGCCAGCTGTAATCGAGGTGCACGCGCAGGCGGGGACCTGTGCCGATGAGGGCGATGGCGGGCGCGATTTCCGTGATGAAGTCCGCTTGCGCCTGGCCGGGCGGCGCGCGCAAGGCATTGTCCGTATAGCTTTCGCGCAGGCGCAGCGACGGCTTCACCAGCCAGTCAACGGCGCCGGCCGGCAGGGGCATCAGCAGGGACAGCAACGGCAGCAGCGGCAGCGAAACCCGGCCGCTAATCGTAATAGCCATAGCCGTAGTAGTCATTGCCGGGGAACGATTTGGTCTTGTTGTAGATCAAATGTATGTGTTCGCACGACTCGATCTGGCGCAGCGCTTCCTTGACGGCGTGCTGCGTCGTCGTTTCCGCCTCGACCACCATCACCACTTGTCCCATCTGCCCGACCAGCGCGTGCGCTTCGCTGGTGATCAGCAGGGGCGGCGAATCGAAGACGACGACGCGGTCGCCATAGCGGCTGGCAATTTCCGCCAGCAAGCGGCTCATGGCGCGGCTGGCCAGCAATTCCGTCGCGTGCTTGTTGCTGCGCCCGGCGGGCAGGATGCTCAGGTTGGCCACGTTGGTTTTCAGGATCACGTCGCCCATGGCCAGTTGCGGGTCGAGCAGCACGTCCATCAGCCCCGGCTCCGGTGCCAGGCCCAGCACTTTCAGCACGGACGGGCGCGCCACATCCGCGTCGACCAGCAGCACCGTGATATCCATTTCCATGGCGATGCTCATGGCCAGGTTGACGGCGCAATATGTCTTGCCTTCGCCCGGCATGGCGCTGGTGACGACGATCAGGTTGCCGTGGCGGATGGCCTCGGCGCCGCTGGCGCGGGCCTGGCGCAGCAGCGGGCGCTTGATGATGCGGAAATCCTCGGCCACCGAGCTGCGTCCGCCTTCCTGCGTGAGCATGCCCTGTTCGGCCAGGCGGGCCAGATTCAAGGGGCGGTATTGCGGCGACCTGGCCGCGTCAGCGCCATCCGTACCCGCCGCACCCGTCGCATCATAGGGCACGCCGGCCTCGGCCACGCCCAGGATCGTGGGTTCCTGCTTGCCGCTGTCCTTGCTGCTCATCGTCGCTCCCCCCGGATCTAGAATTTCAGCAGCGCGGCCGTCATGACCCCGCCGTACAGCACGAACAGGCTGCCCAGGCAGGCGCCAAAGCCGTAGCGGGCGCGGCGGCGGCGCACCTGCTGCAGCGCCGTCCAGTTCATCGATACCGTGCCCAGCACGTTCAAGCCCGTGGCGTCGCGCAGTTCGGCGGGGCTGAGGAAGGTGGGGCGTACCTGGCTGATGAGCAAAGCCGTGGCGACGCCGGCCACCAGGGCCGCGCCCAGCGCCGCGCTGAACAGCAGCGGACGGTTCGGGCCGACGGGCGCATATTGCACCGTGGGCGGATCGATGATCTTGAAGGCCATCATTTCGGTGGTGGAACTGAGCTCGCCCGACAGCTTGGCCGCTTCGCGCCGGCCGATCAGCTTTTCATAGTTTTCCTTGTTGATGACGTAGTCGCGGTTCAGCTGCGCCAGTTGCGATTCCACCTCGGGTACGGCATTGCTCTGCGCCAGCAGGCGCTCGTTGCGCGCGCTGTATTCCTGCACGCGGGCCTTGATGGCGGCCACCTTGGCGTCCGCGTCCGTCAGCGCCACCTTCAGTTGCTGCAACATGGGGCTGTAGTTCTTGCCCGGGTCGCCGGAGGCCGCTTTCAGCTTGCTTTCCTCGATCTTGCGTTCTTCCAGCTGGGCCACCAGGCGCTTCGAGGCGATAATGTCGGGATGCAATTCCGTAAATTGCATGCGCAGGCTGTCGAGGTTCTTGTTGATCGAGGCGATGCGCTCGTCGAGTTCGGGATTCGTGATGGCCGCCGCGTTCGGCTCCAGGTCGAGCACGGGCTCGTCGCCCTCGATCTGGCTCTGGATGGCCTTGCGCGATTGTTCCGCCTCGACCAGTTCCAGCTTGGCATTGTTCAGGCTATCGGACGACATCAGCAGCTGGCTGCCATAGTCGATGCCCTGGCGCGGCAGCAGCAGGTTGTTGCGGATCTTGAATTCCTTCACCAGGTTTTCCGCCGCGCTCAGCTTGTCCTCGTAATTCCTGATCTGCTCGTCGATGAATTGCACGGCCTTTTGCGAATCGCCCTTTTTACCCTGGAAACTGCCTTCGACAAAGATGGTGAGCAGGCTTTGCACGACGTCGCGCACCAGCTTCGGGTCGCGCCCGCTGTAGCTGATGGTATAGATGTCATACGCGTTGGTGCCCGTGATCTTGATCCGGCTCATCAAGTCGTCCAGCTGGGCCTCGTGTTCGCGCGCGGTCTTCGAATCGAGGTCGAGGTCGACCATGCGCATGACGCGCTCCACGTTCGGGCGGCTGAGCAGGGTGCGGCTCATGATGGCCACTTGCTGTTCCGTGTTCGGCACGCTGGTCATGCCGGCCATCAGCGGCTTGAGGATGGTTTGCGTATCGACAAACACGCGCGCCGAGGTCTGGAAATCGTCGGGCAGGGTAATCACCCGGATGAAGCCGGCGATGGCCACCAGCCAGGCCACCAGCACCGCATGCCAGCGGTACTTCCAGATGCCTTTCAGGCTGGAAAGCAGTTGCTGTATCAATTGCTCCATGTCGCTTCCTTCGGATGACGGTGCTGCACGGTAGATGGCTTGGCGGCGCGGACAACGACGGCATCTTGCAAGAAATGCTTGCCTGTTGAGTAAGCAAAGTATAGGGCGGCTGTGAGGCAAGATTTCCCAAGATGATTGCTTCTTGATACGCCTCAAGGTTCTCTTGCCAAGTTTTAATAATCATAGGAAGTTCGCGGCCCAGGCTGGTTCTGCGGGGCCGGCCATGGATGCGCCATCGACTCGAAGAGGCTCCGCATGAATCCGTTTCGCCGTGCATTTGTCCGCAACACGCTGGGCCTGGCCATTGCCGCCGGCCTGCTGGGCGCCTGCCGCACGACCCATCCGCTGGCCCCTTCCGACGACAGCGCGCCCATGCACGACTACCTGATCGGACCGGGCGACTCCGTCAACATCATCGTCTGGCGCAATCCGGAAGTGTCGCTGACGGTGGCCGTGCGGCCCGATGGCAAGATCACCACGCCGCTGGTCGAGGATTTACCCGCCAGCGGCAAGACGTCGACCCAGCTGGCGCGTGACATCGAGCAAGCCCTGGGCAAGTTCATCCAGCAGCCCGTGGTGACGGTCATCGTCACCAATTTCTCGGGCCCGTATGGCGAGCAAATCCGCGTCATCGGCGAGGCGGCCAAGCCGCAGGCGCTGCCGTACCGCCTGGGCATGTCGCTGATGGATGTGCTCATCGCCGTGGGCGGCATCACCGATTTCGCGGCAGGCAACAAGGCCAGCATCATCCGCATGCGCGAAGGCAACCAGCAGCAGCTGCGCGTGCGGCTCGACGATTTATTGAAAGACGGCGATATTTCCGCGAATGTCATGATGCGGCCGGGCGACGTGTTATTGATACCGGAAAGTTTTTTTTAATAGCGGCCTCGGCAATATCAAAACAGCATTTTTATTTGTCATTTTGTACTTGCAGGCAAATTTCAGCATGCAATTTTGCTACTGAATAGCACATTTCTTCTGTTTTTTTTGCTTGGCGTGGGAACTTCTCCAGTTTTTTTCTTGTCACAAGGCATTGGCTTCAGTCCGTCTCGACGGCGGCCGATGAACGTGAGGACAAGATGAGCTTTGAAGATGAACCCATTATTTCCTTCGACACGCCCGGTACTTTCAGCGACCTGGTGGTGGGCGAAGGGCAGATCGACCCGGCCATGGAGCACGAGCTCGACCTGCAGCGCTTTCATATCCGCATGGCCAATTCGCGCGGCCGGCGCGAGGCGGCCAGTTTGCTGATCCGCAAGATGTACGGCTGGCGCGGCTATGCCGTCGATCCTGGCATCGCGCATGCCCTGAACAAGATCACGCTGTTTGCGGAAACGGCCGGCAGCACCGTCGGCACCATGACCCTGTGCCTCGACAATGACGAGACAGGCTTGCCCGCCGATGAAAACTTCCGCGACAAGCTCGACATCCTGCGCGAGCAGGGCCGGCGCCTGTGCGAACCGTCGCGCCTGGCCATCGACAAGGGCGTGAGCAAGCGCGTGTTTGCGGCGCTGATTCATATCTCTTATATCTATGCCCACAATATTCACGGCTTTACGGATTACGTGATCGAAGTTAACCCGCGCCACGTGGTGTTTTACAAGCGCATGCTGGGATTCCAGGACTTCGGCGGCGAGCGCGAGTGCACGCGCGTGGGGGCGCCGGCCGTGCTGCTACGGCTGGACCTCGATTACATGGGGGCCCAGATCCGCAAATACGGTGGCCTGATGGAACAGCATGGGGGTGAACGGTCGTTTTACCCCTTTTTTTTTCCGACATGGGATGAGCCTGGCATTACGGACCGGCTGAGGCAGGGGCGCAACTGATGACTCACGGGTTTTTCAGCAGGAGCGCCTGCATGTAGCTGCCTGGAATCGCGTAAGTGATGCCGCTCGGTGCGCTGAGGGCCGCTTCCTTTAGACCCTTGATGTACACCATGTTGACGATGCCGTAGACGAGACCGGTCTCGGGATCGAACAGGGGGCTGCCGCTGCTGCCTGGATACGCCGTCGCGTCCAGCTGGAACACGGTGTACGGCGCCTTTTGCAGCTGCGCCAGGCGCCGCACGTCGAGGCGCTGCGCATTTTCGCTGGGCATGACCACCGGCGTCAGCGATGACACGGTGGCGCGGTGCGTCACGTGGTGCAGCCCCAGCAAGGTACCCAGCGGAAACCCCGTAAACGCCATGGCCTGGCCTTCGCGCACCGTGGCCGCGTCGCCCAGCGCCAGGGCGGGCAGGGGCGCGCCCGCCAGCCGCAGCAAGGCCAGGTCGTGTTCCGTGTCCAGCGCCTGGACCTTGACGGGGCGAAATTGCGCCACCTCGCCCTGGCCAGTGAGTATGCCGATGACTTCGTTCGGATTGGCGTCGAGCAGTTTCTGGATCACATGGGCGCAAGTGAGCACGCTCAAGCCGTCGCCCGTCACGAAACCCGTGCCGATGAAATTCATCGGCGGCGTGCGCGTCTTTTGCAGGTTGCCCACGCCGACGATGGACGGTTTCACGCGCGCAATGGTGTGCGCCAGTGGCGCATCGGCGCGGCACGGCGCGCTGGCGAGCAGCAAGGCAAGGCAGGACAGCAAGGCGGAGAGCAAGGCTTTCATGGCGGCGTACTTTCAACGGGAGGAGGTGGCACGGGCTGCAGCAGCGCGCACAGCAGCATCAGATAGCACAGCAGGGCGAGGCGCGGCGCGTCGAGCAGGCTGTCGAACAGGCCGACGACGAGAAAACCCAGCAGCGCGGCGGCGCAAGCCAGCGCGCCCGGATCGCCCCGCGCGGCGCGGCGCAGCAGGCGCAGGCCGGCCAGGGTCAGCAGGGCCAGCAGGGACAAGGCGCCGCACCAGCCCGTTTCCACCAGCACATGCAGCGCCAGGTTCTTGATATGCCACGGCAAGTGATGGTGGTCGCTGCTGAAAAACCAGTAATTATTGGCCTGGCTAAAGCGTCCGTTGGCGATCAGCTCCTCGCCACCGGGCGCGCGCAAGCTGACATTGTCCACTTCGAGCACGGACGAGGTGGCCGTGCCGCTGGCCGCCAGTTCCAGCTGCACGGGCGGCCTCAGCAGCCAGCGGCCCGCACCCAGCCAGGCGCTGTCGAACGGCACGTCATAGTGTTGCCAGGCCTCCACCGGATTACCCGGTGCCGGAGGACGCAGACGCAGGGGGACAGGCACGCAGCCTTGCGCATACAGCAATTGTCGCTGGCACAGGCGCACCAGCAGCACGGGCATGGGTCCCGTCCTGCGCACGTCGAGCGACAGGGTGTAGCGCGTGGCCGGCTGCACGGGCACGCGTTGCAGAAGCCGCAGCAGTTCGCCATAGCCGGCGCCATAGCCGGGACTGGCCAGGCGCACATAGCGGTTTCCCAGGTTGCCGCCTTCTTCGGCATAGGCGATGCTGGCCGGCACCTCGCGCTGGGGATTGTGCCAGTAATAGGTGGCGGGAAAGCTGCCGCTGCCCATGCCGAACAGGCGGTCGCCCCAGTTGGGCGGCTGCATGGCCAGCGCTTGCCGCCAGTGACGCAAGCGGCCCTGCATGTCGAAGGCGGTGGTGGCGAAACGTTCGGTGGCGTAATAGCTGGCCGACACGGGGATGGCCAGCAGCAACAGGATGCCGGCCGCGCCCGCGAGGCTGAGGCTGGCCCGGTCCAGCCGCCACAGCGGCGGGCGCAAACGTCCGTTGCACAGCATCAGCATGGCCAGCAGCACGACCAGGCCGGCCGGCAGCAGGGCCGGCGGTCCCGCCCAGTGCCAGCCTATCCAGGCGAGATTGCATGCCAGCATGGTCCACGCCATCATCGCCAGGCCCAGTCTGGCTGCCCCTTTTCCGCTCGCCTTACTCGGCCACAACGCGCCCGCCAGCAGCACGGCGGCCAGCAGGAACAAAAAATAGGGGCCTTTCAGCCAGCCTGCCGTGTGCTGGCCAACCGGCTCCGGCCACCAGGCGGCCAGCAAGCCTTGCAGGCACAGCGCGCACAGCAGGCTGGCCGGCGCCAGGCGCCATGGCAAGGGCCGCGCCGCCAGCACGAAGCTGGCCGCGAGCAGGACGACGGCGGCGATCAGGCCCCGGTAGCCTGCCAGGTTGAACATATATAGGAGCAGGGCGGTACCGAGGCCGGCCAGCAACAGCTTGAGTAAAGGTTTGCGCCAGGACGGCTGGCCGGGCGATTGCCGCGCCGCACCGGGCGCCGTCCGCAGGGCCTGCCAGAATACCGGCAGCATGGCCGCCGCCAAGGCCGCGTACAGGCCCCGTGAAAAGGTGGTGAACGCCGCGTGCAGGGCCAGGCCCAGCAGCAGCAAGGCCAGGGCCGCCTGCCAGCGGCCGCGCGCGTGCGCCAGCCACAGGCCGGCGAAAGGCAAACTCAGGGCCAGGTAACCGTCCAGCGCGGCGCCGCCCGTGTGCATGGCGGAAAATGGCGCCGTGATGCGGTAATCGCTGGACAGGTTCAGCAGGCCGGGAAACACGGCCCGTTCCCACAGGGCGAACAGCGACACCATGGCCAGCCCGGCCAGCATGCCCGGCAACGCGTAGCGGCGCAAGGAGGAAGGGTCCGCGTCGCGCAGCAGCATCGGCAGCAGCAGCATGCTCCAGGCCCAGGCTTTACCGAGCCGCAAGCTGTTGTAGGGGCTCAGATAATTGTCCCAGGCATTCAGGTCGAGGGGCGCAAGCGGCAGGACGCCGCGCAGCAGCGCCGCCAGCCAGGCCAGGCTGCACAGCAGCAAACAGGCGCGGGCAGCGGGCGACAGCCGCGCCGCTGCCGGCTGGCCTGACCCGCCCAGGCGCCAGTAACCGCAGGCCAGCGTCAGCAACAGCAGCACGTCGATTTCTTCGAGGAAAAACCAGCCCGTCCACGGCGCCAGGTCCAGCACGGGCAGCAGGGCGGGCACGCAGAACAGCCAGCTGGCGGGACGCCAGCACAGCAGCAGGAAATACGCGGGCAGCAGGATGGCAAACAGCAGGCCGGGCCAGCCGTGGCCCAGCGGATAATGGCGCAAGGCCGCCACGCAGGCCGCGCCCGCCAGCAGGGCCAGCGGCCGCGCCGCCACGCCGGGCATGGCCGCGTGCACAGCCATGGCCTACAACTGGGTCAGCAAGGCCTGCGCTGCGGCCCGCTGGGGAAAGTCCTTGTTGGCGGCCAGCAGTTGTTCCAGTTGCTTGCGCGCGCCGCCCTTGTCGCCCGATTTCGCTAGGGCCGCACCCAGGTGGTACTGCACTTCGAGCGCTGCCGGCGCCAGGCCCGCCGCCTTGCGCAGCAGGGCCGTGGCGCGCTTGACATCGCTTTGCTCCAGCACGATCCAGCCCAGGGTGTCGAGCACGGCGGGATTATCGGGCGCCAGCTTCAGCGCCTGCTCGGCCGTGGCCTGCGCGCGCGGATCCTTTTCCTGCTGATACGCCCAAGCCAGGTCGTTCAAGGCCACCACGTTGCCCGCATCCCTGGCGACGACATACTGAAAATGCTCGATGGCGGCGCGGTATTGCTTCGCTGCCAGCCGGGTGCCCGCCAGATAGGTGCGCGTCGACAAGTCTTCCGGATGCGCTTTCAGCCAGGTGACCATGCGCGTCTCGGCTTCGCGCTCCTGTCCCGACGCCTGCAAGGCGCGATACAGCTGCACCTGCAAGGGGCCGATGGGGCTGATGCCGAAGGCGTGCTGGTACAGCTTGACGGCTTGCTGCGGCAGCTTTTGCTCCATCAGCACGTCGCCCTCGAGCTTGTAGCCGGCCGCCAGCTTCGGCTGCTGTTCCTGCACTTGCCGCGCCACGGCAAGTGCCTCGCGCTGGCGATTCAGGGTCAGCAGCATCGCCACTTCCACCACGCGCGCTTCCAGCAGGGCCGGGTCAAGCGCTTGCGCCCGCTTGACGGCTTGCAGCGCATTATGCTGGTCGCCCAGCGCCAGGTGCAGGCTGGCGATGCGCATCTGCAAGGGCGCGGACGTCGTCTGTATGCTGGCCAGCTTGTTGTAGCTGTCGAGCGCGGCCGGTGCCTGTCCGGCGCTGTACTCCACTTGCGCGCGCAGGGCCAGCGCATCGGCGTCGCCCGGATGGCCCGCCTGCAAGGTGCGCGCCAGTTCCAGCGCCTTCTCGGGCGCGCCCGTCTTCAGGTAAAAGTTACTCAGCAGCAGGGCCGGCGCGACGCTGTCGGGATTGTCGCGGTGGGCGCGTTCGAGCCAGCGCCGCGCCTCGTCCGTCTTGCCCTCTGACGCGGCCAGCTTGGCCAGCGCCGCGCACAGGTCGGCATTTTTCGGCGCCTTCGCCAGCGCTTTTTCGAAGCGCTGTTTCGCCTGCACCGGCTTTTTCTCGACCAGGTCGATCTGCGCCAGGTTGTTCAGGGCGGGCAAATACACAGGGTCCATGCTCAGGGCCTGCTCGAAGCTGGCGCGCGCAGCCGGCACATCGCGCAAGGCCAGGTAGACGCCGCCTTTCAGATTCAGCAGCAAGGGATTCGTGCCTTTCTGCTGTTGCTCCATCACCTTGACGCTGGCCAGGGCCTTGTCGTTCTGTTTGTTGCGCAGCAAGGTCATCACCAGCATGGTGCCCGCTTGCGGCGTGCTCTTGTCGAGCATGCTGGCGCGTTCCAGTTCATTGATGGCGCGGCTGTTCTCGCCCATGCCCAGGCGGCTGATGCCCAGCGCCGCGTGCAGCCTGGCCGTGTCCGGCGCCAGGGTGATGGCCTGTTCGAAATACGCCGTTGCCTTGTCGTACTGGCGCGCGCGCAAGTGGGCTTCGCCGGCCAGCGACAGCAATTCCACGTCTTCGGGAAAGGCGGCCAGCATCGGTTGCAGCAAGCCGATCGCCGCGTCGGTCTTGTTGCGCATCAATTCGATCGACGCCATCATCTTGACGGCATATAAATGCCGGGGATACACGGCCAGGAAGCGCCGCAGGTAGTTTTCCGCCTGCGGGGGCGAGCCGAGCGCCAGTTGCACGGCGCCGGCCAGCAGGATGGACGGCATGTGATCGGGCGCCGCCTTGAGCACCAGCTGCAAGCCTTGCAAGGCCGCTTTGTGCTTGCCCTGGCGAAAATCGAGCAGCGCCTGGGCTTGCAGCAAACCCAGGCTGTTGGGCGCCGACTTGCGCGCCGTGGCCAGCTGGGCGGCCGCTTCCAGGTAGCGGTTTTCCACGATGTCGAGGTTGGCCAGGTCGATGTGCGCCTGGGTATTGTCCGGTTTGATTTTGAGGATCTGCATGTAGGCGAGCCGTGCCGCGCCATTCCTGCCTTGCAGGCGCAGCAGGTCGCCCTGCAGGCGCAATGCGTCGAGGTTGGCGGGCGCGCTTTTCAACGCTTGCGCCAGGAGCAGCTCGGCCGCGGTCACCTGCTGCTGCAGCGCCGCCAGGCGTGCCAGGCCCAGCAAGGCTTCGACCTGGTCGGGATGGGCTTCGAGCAGGCGCGAGAACAGGGCGCGCGCCTCGTCCTGGCGGCCCAGGGCCAGCAAGGCGTCGCCGCGCAGGGCCAGCACGCTGGCGGGCTGCGCCGCATCGTCCGCGATCTCGGCCAGCACCTTGTCGAACTGGCCCAGCATCAGCCAGGCCTTGCCCAGCAATGGCAGCACTTGCTGCGAGGCCAGGCCCAGCGACTTGGCCTTGCGCAATTCTTTCTCGGCCGACAGCGCTTCGCCCGTGTCGATGTAGATGCTGCCCAGCAGCAGGCGCGCAGCCGCGTTGTCCGGCTCCTTTTGCAGCAGGTTCTTCAACTGGATGATGGCGGCCCGCGCTTCGCCTTTCTGGCGGTATTGCTGCGCATCGGCCAGCAGGGTCTCGCTGCTCTGCGTGCCGTGGCACGCCGTCAGCAGGGGCAGCAGCAGGGTGCAGCACAGCGCGGCGGCCGGCAAGCCAGGGAAAGGGCGGGACAGGGAACGGGCCATGGAAGTCTCCGGTAGCGGCGTGCATGAGGGATAGGCATGGCCTAGCTTAAAAAGATGGCCGCCGGTCTCCTTGATTGCGCTCAACAAGCCGCCGATTGTCAGCGCGCCTGCTGGCTGTCGCCCCGTGTTTCTTGTTCCCGCTCAAGAATGGCCAAACCGGCAACCGTAGAATTTCCCGGACGGCGCTGCTCGGGCCGCAACCCTTCGGAGCACAGGCATATGGACAGCAAAGTCGATAGCAAGGTAGATGGCAAGGCGGGCGTGGTGGCGGTGGTGGGGCTCGGTTATGTGGGCTTGCAGCTGGCCGTGGCGTTCGGCATGCGCCAGCGCACGATCGGCTTTGACTTGTCGGCCCGCAAGGTGGAAAGCTACCGGCGCCACATCGACCCGACAGGCGAAGTCAGCCATGAACAGTTGCTGGCGGCGCAAGGGCTGAGCGTCGGTTGCGATCCGGCCGAGCTGCAACTGGCCGATTTTATCGTCGTGGCCGTGCCCACACCCGTCGACAGCGCGCACAATCCCGATTTCTCCGCCCTGGCCGGCGCCAGCGCGGCCGTCGGCCGCCACATGCGGCGCGGCGCCATCGTCATCTACGAGTCCACCGTGTATCCGGGCGCCACCGAAGAAATCTGCATACCCCTCCTGGAACAGCATTCGGGCCTGCGCTGGAAGGAAGACTTTCATGTGGGCTTTTCACCCGAGCGCATCAACCCCGGCGACCGGGACCATACGCTTCAAAGCATCCGCAAGGTGGTCTCGGGCGACGATGCTGCCACCCTGGACAAGGTGGCAGCGCTGTACGAAGGCGTGGTCGAGGCCGGCGTGCACCGGGCGTCGAGCATCAAGGTGGCCGAGGCGGCCAAGGTGATCGAAAACACGCAGCGTGACTTGAATATCGCGCTGATGAACGAACTGGCCATCATCTTCGACCGCATCGGCATCGACACGCTGGAAGTGCTGCAGGCGGCGGGCACGAAATGGAATTTCCTGCCGTTCCGCCCCGGACTGGTGGGCGGCCACTGCATCGGCGTCGACCCCTATTATCTGACGCACAAGGCGGAAATGCTTGGTTACCACCCGCACGTGATCCTGGCCGGACGCCGCATCAACGACGGCATGGCCAAGTTCGTGGCGGAAAAAACCATCAAGGAAATGGTGCGCGCTGGTTTCAAGCTCAAGGGGGCACACGTCAACGTACTGGGCCTGACCTTCAAGGAAAATTGCCCGGATCTGCGCAACTCGAAAGTGGTCGACATGATCCACGAACTGCAATCGTATGGCGTGCAGGTGCATGTGCACGATCCCGTCGCCGATGGCCGCGAAGCGCTGGAAGAATACGGTCTATCGCTGGAAAGCTGGGAACAGCTGCCGCGCGCCGAGGCTATCATCAGCGCCGTCTCGCACCAGGCCCTGCTGGCCCGCCCGCTGGCCGATTTCCAGGCCAAGGTGCAGGAAAACGGCTGCTTCATCGACATCAAATCGCATTTCGACCCCCGTCCGCTGGCGGATGGCGGCTTGCACGTGTGGCGGCTGTGATGGCGGCCGATGCCTTCGAGCGGGCTGCAAACACGGCTCAAGGTGCCGCCGCTGGCGCCCCCTCTGGCGCCCCGGCTGCTGGCGCGTATGCGCTGGCCTGTGCGCAGCTGGCCGGCGCACCGCGCCGCTGGCTGGTGACGGGCGTGGCCGGTTTCATCGGTTCGCACCTGCTGGAAACCTTGCTGAAGCTGGGACAGGAAGTGCGTGGCCTGGATAATTTTCTGACGGGCCACCGGCACAACCTGGAACTGGTGCGCGCCAGCGTGGGCGAACAGGCGTGGCGGCGCTTCACCTTCATCGAAGGCGATATCCGCGACCCGCAAGCGTGCGCGTGGGCGTGCGGCGCACCGGTACAGGCCGCCAGCAGCATTGACGGCGGCGAGGCAGACGGTGGGGCAGACGGCGGGACAACTGCGGCCGACGTTGGCAGCAGCCCCAGCGGCCCCAGCGGCAGCTTGGCCGGGCGCGGTCGTGCCGGTCCGGGCGGCCCCGCCGTCGATTATGTGCTGCACCAGGCGGCGCTCGGGTCCGTCTCGCGTTCGCTGGAAGACCCGCTGCTGTGCCACGCCGTCAATGTCAGCGGCTTCCACAACATGCTGGCCGCCGCGCGCGACGCGGGCGTGCAGCGCTTCGTGTACGCGGCCTCCAGCGCCACATATGGCGACCATCCGGCCTTGCCAAAAGTGGAACAGCACATCGGCGCGCCCTTGTCGCCGTATGCCCTAAGCAAGTATGTCAATGAACTGTATGCGCAAGTGTACGCGCGCTGCTACGCCGTGCAGACGGTGGGGTTGCGCTATTTCAATGTCTTCGGTCCGCGCCAGGACCCGCTGGGCGCCTATGCGGCCGTCATTCCCCGCTGGATCGCCGCCATGCTGGACAATCAGGCCGTGCACATCCATGGCGATGGCGTCACCAGCCGCGACTTTTGCTTCGTGCACAATGCCGTGCAAGCCAATATCTTGGCCGCCACGTGTGCCGATCCGGCAGCCGTGAACCAGGTCTACAACGTGGCCGTCAACGCCCGCACCAGCCTGACGCAGCTGCACGCCACCATGCAGCAGATGCTGCTTGCCACCCGCCCGCAGCACGTGCCGCAGCCTCCGCAATATGGCGAGTTTCGCGCCGGCGACGTGCGCCACTCGCAGGCCGACATCGCCAAGGCGGCCCGCTTGCTCGGTTATGCCCCCACGCACGACCTGGCGCAAGGCTTGCGACAGACCATCGCCTGGTATGTGGCGCAGGCGGGCCGGGCTTGAGGGCCGGGCCGGCGAGAGGCACGTGCCAGCCGGTCAGTTGGCCAGCCGTGAGGCAGATGCCGGCCGGCCAGTTGGCCAGTGTGAGAAACAGGCAGCCCAGGCCGAGGTACACGCTGGCCGGACACGCTGGCCGTGCGTGAGCGTTCAGTGTTGCACGGGCGGCGCTGTCGGCGTTGCTGACGTTGTTGATGACGCTGCCGGCGCGGGCGGTTCCGGTATGCCCTCGCTCTTGCTGCGCAGAACCCGCGGCGTGCCCCGAAAATCGGCCGTATGCAGCGTGACGGGACGGCGCCAGATGCGGGCGATATACGCCAGCACCTGTTCCGCCCGTTCCAGGTCGAGGCCGCGCCCATCGCGCTGGTGATCGTGGCGCAGCACCAGGCTGCCGTCGTCGTTGAGCAGGGTGACGGCGATGCACGGCGCGCCATAGTTGTATTTGGGCGCCAGGATGGCTTCGCGGATGGCTTGCAAATCGCGGCTGGCCAGGCGCGTTTCGCCATCGCGGCGGCTTTCATGCACGAACAGGCCCAGGCGGTCGGCCAGTTCCCCGTCCAGATAGTTGCGTACAAAACTGCAGTCATCGTCGTCGCGGCAAATCTGGCGCGCCCGCGCCAGTCCTTCGCGCTCGATGATGTGTTCCCACATGCAAAAGCCCAGGTGATAGGGATTGACGGCCAGCGCCTGCTGGTGCTCGCCCGCATAGGGGCGCACCACGTCCGAATGCGACTTGATGGCGGCCAGGTACAGGGCCGGCGGCAGGAAGTCGGCTTCGCGCAGCAGCCGCGCATGCCAGTATGAGGCCCAGCCTTCGTTCATGATCTGGCAGGCGTACACGGGGTAGAAGTAAAACGACTCTTCGCGCACGGCGAGGAAAATGTCGCGTTCCCAGTCGGCCAGCTCCGGCCCATGCTGTGCAAGGAACCACAGCAAATCGTATTCGGGCTGCGGCGGCAAGAGCGGGTGCTGTGTCACGCGCGCACGCGCCGCCGCGCGCGCCGCCAGCGCGGCCGCTTCACCGGGCAAGCGCCGGTAGCGTTGTGCAAAAGGATCGTCCACGGCGGTCCTTTCCTGCTTGCTGGCCAGGCTCGCCGGCGCGGATGGTACGGATGGTACGGATGGTACGGAGTATGGCGGGCGGTGCAGCTCGGCGTGGATATCCACGTGCTGCTCCAACGCCAGTGCCGCGTCGAGCACGGCTTCCACCTGCTCCTGTCCGTGGCGTTGCAGCGCCATTTCCAGACGTTGCGCCCGCGCCGCGCTCTGTTCCAGGATGCGCTGGCCCGCCATGGCGCCGAAACGCAGGAACAGCGCATTGCGGCTGGCAAAGTCGGCGTGGCCCAGCACGTGCGCTGTGACGAGGGTGTTTTCGGCAACGGAATTGTGTTCGGCCATGTAGGCATGGCAAGGATCGCCGGGAAACATGACTTCGAACATATGCGAGTTGCCCATCTTTTGATGCACGAGCTGGTGGATATAGCGCACGCCGAACGACCAGTGGCGCATGCGCACTGGCAAGCCATAGATGGCGATCTCGGCCATGAAACTGTCCGGCACCAGTTCGAACTCGACGGGGGCGAACTCCAGCCCCAGTTCCCGCGCCAGCGCTTCGATGCGGGCCGCGTAACCGTCCAGGCCGGCTGTGTCAGCCAGCGTCATGGGACTTCTTCCGTATCGGCCGCCTCGTGCCGGAAAAAGGTGCGGATGGCTTCCCACACGTCGTCAGTCCTGCTGAGGATGCTGCTGTGCAAGGGCAAGCCGCGCCGTTCCAGCTCGGCGAACAAGCTGTGCATTTCCGTTTCCAGGCTGCGCGGCACGCCGGGGATGGTTTCCACATAGCCCATATAGTTGAGCAAGGCGGCCAGTTCGCCCAGGGCCTGGCTGGCAGCTCCCCGGTCTTCGCTGAAATTCTCGCCATCGGAGGCATAAAACAGGTAGGCGTTGTAGCGGCCCGGCGCGTAGTGTTGCTGCAGCAGTTCGCGGCTCAGGCGAAAGGCGGTGGAAGCCATGGTGCCGCCCATGCCATTGACCAGGAAGAACTCGGCTTCGGAAAATTCCCAGGCCCGTGTCGTATGGGCGATAAAGCGCGTTTCCACGCGCGCATACCTGCGGCGCAAGCCTTGCAAGGCAAAGAAAAAGAAGGATTTGGCCAGCCTGCGCTCGGCCTGCGCCATGCTGGCCGACACGTCCAGCACGAAAAACACGACGGCGTTCGTGCTGGGCCGGGGCTGTGGCAGCACCTGGCGGTAACGCAAGTCATCATTGGTGAAGGGCACGGGCTGCGCTTGCAAGGCGCGTCGCTTGATCGCTTCCTTGACCGTGCGCCGCCGGTCCAGCCGGGAACGGGCGCCATGCCGGTCCAGGCCGCTACGCACGAGCCGCACGTCGTCGGTGGCGCCCAGGTGGCGGGGTTTGAGGTGCGGCAATTCGAAGGCGTCCCACAGCCAGTCGAGTATGTCGTCGATGGGAAACTCGAGCAGCAGACGCACGGCCCCCTCGCCATCGCCGCCTTCGCCTTGCGTTCCTGCCCCGCCCGTGGCGGCGGGCCGGGCCGGGCGCAGGATATCGCCAGGCTGGCCGTCTCCCTGGCCCGCGCCCACGCTGTTGCGCGCGGGCGCCAGGCGGAAATGCGCATGTTCGAGCAGGCGCATGGGCACTTGCACCGTGCGCTGCTGCGGCCCGCCGATCAGGTCAGGCGTGGCGACCAGGTCGGGCAAGTGCGCCTGCACGGCTTCGCGCACTTTCTGGTTGTGGCGCAGCCAGTCGCGCGCGCCGCGCGAGAACAGCGCGTACCACGGCCGGGCCAAGGCTGGCGCGGCGGAAGCGGGCGAGGTCGCGACGGCCATGGCTATTCCTGCGCCAGCAAGGTGGTCACGTAATTGAGCGCTTCACGCGCGCTGTGGGCGTCATAGCCATATTCGTCGACCAGGCGCTGCTCGACGGCGGAGATTCTCGCCCGCACGTCGTCGTCGGGGCGCTTGGCCGAGCCGACGAGGCGCAGCACGTCGCGCCGCTGCTCGAACAGATATTGCTGGATGGCGTCGTGCAGTTGCGCATGGCTGCCCAGGCCAAACGCCTCGCCCCGTTTGAAGGCGCTCATGGCCTTGCGTACCACTTCTTGCCGGAACGATTGCTTGCCCGAGTCGCTGATGTGGATTTTTTCTTCCACGGCGCGCAGGAAGCGCTCATCGGGACGGCGTTCTTCGCTGGTGATGGGATCGCGGATCTGACGGTTGTCGAGCATGGCTTCGACTTCATCGAGGTATTTGTTCAGCAAGTCTTGAGCTTCTTGCTCGAACGACACGAACAGGGCCTTGTGCACGTCGGCCTTGACCCAGCGGTTATAGAAATCCTTGCGCGTGAGCACCAGGTAATCGACCCACTTGCGCTTGCGCCGCGGTTCGATGCGCGCATCGTTCTCGATGCCGTCCTTCAGGGCCAGCAGCACGTCCATGGTGGACAGGCTGTTGCGCTGTGCGGAAATGATGGCGTGCGACAGGGCATTGATGACGAAACGGGGCGACACGCCCGACAGGCCCTCGTCGGGCGATTTGTCGCGCTCGCGCATGCGGCGGATGTCGGCCGGCTGCAAGTCGTCCACATCTTCGTTGGCGTAGATGCGCAGTTTCTTGACCAGGTCGGCTTCCTTGTCGTCGCCCTCTGGCAAGCGGCTGAGGATGGCAAACACGGCCGCCGCATGCAGCACGTGGGGATCGAGGTGCACGTCGCGGAAGGCGGGGGCGGCAGCCAGGATCAACTTGCGGTAAATGCGCGCCTCCTCGCGGTAGTTGAGCGTATAGGGCACTTGCACGATGACCATGCGGTCGAGCAAGGCCTCGTTTTCGCTTTCTTGCAGAAATTTGCGAAATTCGGCCAGATTCGTGTGGGCGAGGATGGTTTCATCGAGGTAAATCAGGGGGAAACGCGACACCTTGACATTCTTTTCCTGTGTCAGGGTGAGGAGTAAATAGAGGAATTCCCGCTTCACCTTGAGGATTTCGATCATTTCCAGCATGCCGCGGCTGGCCGCATACACGGCGCCGGACCACGACCAGGCGCGCGGATCGCCCTCGTCGCCGTATTGCGCCACTTTCGACAGGTCGACGGAGCCGACCAGGTCGGCCAGGTCGGCCGTGGTGGGATCGTGCGGCGCATACGTGCCGATGCCGCAACGGCCCGCTTCCGACAGGTGGATGCGCTCGACGGGCATGCGCAGGAAGTCGCCACCGTACTGTTCTTCCAGGCGGGCGCGGCAATGGGGGCACAGTTCGCCCTGCAGCTCGGCGTCATAGCTGGCGCGAAAGTCGGCGCGCATGCTGTGCGGCACCAGATGCAGCGGCGATTCGTGCACGGGACAGCCGGCGATGCCGTACAGCGCGCCTTCGCTGCTATGGCTGTATTCTTCCAGCCCTCGCTTGAGCAGGATCACCATGGTCGACTTGCCGCCCGATGGCGGGCCCAGCAACAGCAACATGCGCCGGCCCACTTCCGAGCCGGCGGCGGCAGCCTTGAAGTAGGCGGCGACCCGGTCGATCGCCTCGTCGATGCCGAACAGCTCGTCGTCGAACAGGTGGCAGCGGAAGCGCCCGTTGTCATCCGTCTGGCCATTCCAGCGCATCATGTCCCACAGGTACTGGTGCGCGCTGCGCGTCAGCAGGGCGGCGCGGCCGGGCAGGATTTGCTCGATGAAGTCGGCAAAACTGCCGCGCCAGGGGCTGATGCGGTGCTTTGCCGCCCAGGCCGCCATGCCGTGCACAAAATCCGCATGCTGGCCTGCCTGCTCGCCCGCGGGCGCGTCGTCGTGGCGTGTCATATCAGGGCTCGTCATTGTTTCCCCATCCATACCGTTGCTGCCGTGGAGCAGGCCCAGTGCCAGCCTGTCGGCCAAGTATACGGCGGCGCCTCTGCCCGCACGCCTGATCTCGCTCAACCTTGGCGAGGGAACTATTTTTGCACTCGTTGCCGCCATGGGGGCCGGGTCGCCATGCGTGGGCGCGGTTCAATCCAGATCAATACCGGCCCGCGCGGCCCGTCCACACTGGTGGCTTGCGGCGACCCACGAGGAGAACATGATGATAGGCAACGAGAATGGTTTCAGCGCCCCGCCCGGTAGCAGCGGCAGGGGACAAAGCGCGGACGATGAAGAGGCCGTCGGCCAATTTTCCGTCCCGGGCGAAGACGACAATACGATCGAGAGCGCGTCCGTCGCGGAGGTGCCCGACGCCCTGAGCGGCGTCAGTATGGAATTGCTGGAAATCAAGCGCAGCATCGAAGACGGCATGCGCCAAAGAATTTCCCAGGCGGGCGGCGTGCGCGCAGCCGACGCCTTCAGCGACGGCGGCAATATCCAGGGCGTGTCCATCGGCCTGGGCGAGGGCGCCAGCGACAGTTCGTCCGGCGAGCCGGGCTTGCCTGCCCTGACCCTGTACGTGGCCGAGCCCACTTCCGTCGACCGCGCCAAGGCCGCCATCGTGGCGGCCATGGGCGTGCGCGCCGTGGCCAGCGACAGGGTGCCCGTCAACATCGTCGTCACGGGCGTGATCGATGCGCAACCGCACCGTTTCCGCTTGCGCCCGGCGCCGGGCGGCGTGTCGGTCGGGCATTTCCGCATCACGGCCGGCACCATCGGCTGCCTGGCCGTGGGGCGCAGCGCGCCGCGCAACAGCCGTTTGATGATACTTAGCAATAATCACGTGCTGGCCAATTCCAACGGTGGCGTGTTCAACGATTGCATCGTGCAGCCTGGCCCCATCGACGGCGGCCGCTGCCCGCAAGAGCAGGTGGCCGTGCTCGAGCGCTTCGTGCCCATCAATTTCAGCGGCGGCGTCAATTTCGTCGATTGCGCCACCGGCTGGGCCTGGCCAGACCGCGTGCGTCCCGAACTGGTCTACCTGAGCGGCGGCGTGCCGGCGTACTTCCGCATCAGCAATGCGCTGGTGGCGCCCGCGCTGGGCATGGTGGTCGGCAAGTCCGGCCGCACGACGCAATTGACGCAGGGCCGCATCACGGGCCTGGGCGCCACCATCAACGTCAATTACGGCAGCGGCAGGATCGCGCTGTTCCAGGACCAGATCGCCATCACGGGCATGAGCGGCGCGTTCAGCGCGGGCGGCGACTCCGGCTCGTCCATCTGGACCTGGAACCAGCAGCGCAATCCCGTCGGCCTGTTGTTTGCCGGCGGCGGCAATATCACGTTTGCCAACCAGATGCGGCGGGTGGTGGCGGCGCTCGATATCAATTTGTATACCTGAGCACGCTTTCAAGACCTGGCGGGGCGCCTTGCATATCGCTGCCTTTTGCACGATGATGATCTTGGGCAAGGGCCGCCGCCACGCCTGGTTCGGGCTGGCGAAGCGTGCTGCAGCGCCGGATAGGCGGGTGTATCATGGAAAGCATCAGGAGGGTGTGTCATGACTAACAGTAAATTCGCACTATCGCCATCTGCCGTCTTCGAAGACGCCGCCATGCCGTATTTGCCGGATGCGCCTCCTGGACAGGGCATGGGACAGTATGCCCCTGCCGCCCCCCAGGGCCATCTGGAAGCGGCAAAGCGGCGCAACGAGCGGGCGCTGATGGCCATCGACGGCGTGGAAGGCGTCAGCCTGGGGCAGACGGCCGTGGGCAAGGAAGCGCTCGTCGTGTACCTGCGCGACTCGTCCGTCAAGCGGCGCGTGCCGTTGCAGGTTGAAGGTTATCCGGTAGAAACGAGCATCACGGGCCAGATCGATATCCAGCGCTGGTAGCAGGCAGGCCGGGCGACTTTTGCGTCATGCCGCGGATGGCTGCGGCGGAAGGCCTGTCGCCAGGCCTTCCGGGTTGACTTTTCGCCTGCCTTATTTGCTCAGACGGGCTATCGCTTCGGCCACGCCAGCGCCATAGGCGGGGTCGCACAGGGTGCAGTTGCCGATGTGGCGTTGCTTGACTTGCTCCGACGCGCCCGAGATGGCGCGCGCCGTGTTGTCGAACAAGGCTTGCTGCTGCGCCGGGGTCATCAGTTGGAACAGGGCGCGCGGCTGCGAATAGTAATCTTCGTCGACGCGGTGGTTCCAGTGGTCGGCCGCACCCTCGATGCTGAGCGGCGGCTCGCGGAAATCGGGCTGCTCGGCCCATTCCTGCTCGCTGTTCGGTTCATAGCCCAAGGTTCCGCCCTGGTTGCCATCGACCCGCATCTGGCCGTCGCGGTGATAGCTGTGGAACGGGCACTTCGGCGCGTTGACGGGAATATGGCTGTGGTTGACGCCGAGGCGGTAGCGCTGCGCGTCGCCATACGAAAACAGCCGGCCTTGCAGCATCTTGTCTGGCGAAAAGCTGATGCCAGGCACCACGTTGGCCGGATTGAAGGCGGCCTGTTCCACTTCTGCGAAGTGGTTGTCGGCATTGCGGTTCAGTTCCAGCACGCCCACTTCGATCAGCGGGTAGTCGCCGTGCGGCCACACTTTCGACAGGTCGAACGGGTTCAGGTGATACGTGCCTGCCTCTTTTTCCGGCATGATCTGCACATACAAGGTCCAGCGGGGGAAATCCTTGTTTTCGATGCTTTCATACAAGTCGCGGTGCGAACTTTCGCGGTCCTTGCCGACCAGTTCCTCGGCTTGCGCATCCGTCAGGTTTTGGATGCCTTGCTGGGTTTTAAAGGTGAACTTGACCCAGAAACGCTCGTTTTGCGCATTCAGGAAGCTGAAGGTATGGCTGCCGAAGCCGTGCATGTGGCGGAAGCTGCGCGGCAAGCCACGGTCGCTCATCACCACCGTGACCTGGTGCAGGGCTTCCGGCAGCGAGGTCCAGAAATCCCAGTTGCTGTTGGCGCTGCGCAAGCCCGTACGCGGGTCGCGCTTGATGGCGTGATTCAGATCGGGAAATTTCAGCGGGTCGCGCATGAAAAACACGGGCGTATTGTTGCCGACCAGGTCCCAGTTGCCTTCTTCCGTATAAAACTTCAGGGCAAAGCCGCGGATATCGCGTTCCGCGTCCGCCGCGCCCCGTTCGCCGGCCACCGTGGAAAAGCGCGCGAACATCGGCGTTTGCTTGCCGACCGCGCCAAAAATCTTCGCTCGCGTATAGCGCGTGATGTCGTGCGTGACGGTAAACGTGCCGTGCGCACCGGAACCCTTGGCATGCATGCGGCGCTCGGGAATGACTTCGCGGTCGAAGTGGGCCAGCTTTTCCAGGAACCACACATCTTGCAGCAGGGCGGGGCCGCGTGGCCCGGCCGTCTGGATGTTCTGGTTATCGACAACAGGCGCGCCAAAGGCGGTGGTCAGCTTTTTCATTGGACTCTTTCTTTATAGGGGAGGTCAACGGACGAGCCAGGGCCTACCCAAACACTGGCTGGGTTGAGCGTGTACGACGTGCTCACCGAGGCTGGTCCAGAGTAACAAATTTCTAAAAAGCAAATTCAGTGTAATCGATTTCGGGGCCGGCAACAGCCCCGCCGCCGCCTTGGAGGCAGCGCGTCCATCATAGCCTCTGGGAAAGAACTAGCTCAACACGATTGCCCTGTGCCAGATTCCTGATGCTTGCAAGTGGCGCGCTGTCTTGTTTCAATGAATGGATCAGGCCGCTTGGGTCAGATCCAGCGCCGGGTAATCCGTGTAGCCGCGAGCCGTGCCGCCAAAGAAGGTGGCGCGGTCCGCTTCGTTGAACGGCGCATTCGTCGTTAACCGCTCGACGAAATCGGGATTGGCCAGCACAGCCTGGCCATACGATTCCATGTCGGCCAGGCCTGCCGCGATGTCCTCGCCCATCTGTTCGCGCGGGCGTCCAGGCCGGTTCACCATCAGCGGCTGGCGCCACAACTGGCGTATATCGGCCAGCAAGGGTTCATTGCCTTGATGCATGACGTGCAGGTAAGCCAGGTTCAGCTTGTCGAGTTCCGCCACCAGGTAGCGGTACAGCGCCGGGCCATCCTCGCCTTCGTCGATGCCCCACATGGTGGTGCCGGGCGACAGGCGGATCGCCGTCCGGTCGGCGCCGATCTCGTCGGCAATGGCGACGGCAACTTCGATGGCGAAGCGGGCGCGGTTTTGAATCGAACCGCCATACGCATCGCTGCGCACATTCGCGCTGGGGGCGAAGAATTGCTGGACCAGATAGGCATTCGCGCCATGGATTTCCACGCCATCGGCACCGGCCTCGATGGCGTGCCGGGCGGCAGTACGGAAATCCTGTACGGTTTGTCGCACTTCGTCCGTGCTCAGCGCGCGCGGCACGGGTATGGCTTGCATGCCCGTGGCCGTAAACATGTCGGTACCCGGCGCGATGGCCGATGGCGCCACCGGCTGGCGATGGTGGGGCGTATTGTCCGGATGCGCCATGCGGCCCGCATGCATGAGCTGCATGAACAGGCGGCCGCCGCGCGCATGCACTGCCGCCGTGACTGTTTGCCAGCCGGCCACATGCGCCTGCGTATGGATGCCGGGCGTGTTCAGGTAGCCCTGGCCATCGGCGGATGGCTGCGTGCCTTCCGTAACGATCAGGCCGATACTGGCGCGTTGCGCATAGTAGTCGGCGGCAAGCAGGCCGGGCGTGCCGTCGCTGTCGGCGCGCGAACGGGTCATCGGCGCCATGGCCAGGCGGTTCGGCACGCTATGGCGGCCAACATGAATGGGGGTCAACAGGGGCAACATGGTTATCCTCAAAAGGTGAAGGTTCAAGATGGGAACATCATCGCCTGCTTTTCGTTTGAGACAAATATGGTAAATTGAGAATCATTGGTGCAAAAATGGAGCAATCAAGACGATGGAGTTGCTGAACGATATGGCCCTGTTCGTGGAAGTGGTCAAGGCGAAAGGTTTTCGCGGTGCGGCGCAGGCGATCGGCATGTCGAATTCGACCTTGTCGCGCCGCATCAGCGCGCTGGAAAAGGCCATCGGCCTGCGCCTGCTGCACCGCACGACGCGCAAGGTGGAATTGACGGAAGCGGGCCAGCAGTATTTCGAGCGCTGCAAGCGCATCGTCGATGAGGCGAGGTTTGCCCATGAGGAATTGGGCGGCATGCTGGCGCAACCGACAGGCGTTCTGCGCGTGTCGTTTCCCGTGGATTTTGCCGTGACTTACCTGGCGCCGCTGATCGCCGAATTTGCCGCGCGCTATCCGGGCTTGAGCTTTGATTTCGACTTCACGCCACGGCGGGTGGACCTGGTCAGCGAACCGTTCGACGTGGCCATCCGCATCGGGCCATCGGCCGATTCGCAATTGATCGCGCGCCAGTTGGCCTTGCTGCCCACCAATCTATACGCGTCACCGGGCTATCTGGCGCACGCGGGCGAACCGCATGAGCCAACAGACTTGCAGCGGCATGAATGCCTGAGCATGATCAAGGCGGGCAGCTGGAGCTTGCAAGGTGGGGAGCAGGGCGGCGGACAAGGCGTCACGGTGCCCGTGGGAGGCCGCTTCGCGCTCAACAGCGTGGGCATGAGCCGGCGCCTGGCCGCGCTGGACATGGGCATCATCCTGATGCCCGAACAAATCGTTGCCGACGAGCTGGCGAGCGGCCAGCTGCGCCGCATCCTGCCGCTATGGCAGGGCATGCCTGCCTCCGTGTATGCCATGACGGAAACGCGCTTGCTGCCGGCCAAGACCCAGCGCTTCATCGAATTCCTGCGCGAGCGGCTGGCCTGAAACACAGGCCCGAGCGGCTGGCGCGTCAGAAACGGTTCCAGTTATTGTGCCGATGCTCCGTCGCTTCCTTCATCAGGTGGCCGGCGCGCAGGGCGTCGTCGGCTTGCACCGTCATGGCCAGTTCCTGTAGGGCGGGCGGGTATTCATGGTGGGCCGCTTCTTCCAGCAATGCACGGCCCTTGGCCGGGTCGCGCGGCACGCCGCGGCCTTCGCGGTAGGCGTTGTACAGCAGGAACATGGCGTGAGGATTACCCAGTTCGCTCGACTTGTCCAGCCAGTGCGCGGCGATCACGGGATCTTGCGGCACGCCTTCGCCATTCGCCGCTAGCAAGCCCAGCATCAGGGCCGCCTTCGCATGACCTTGCTGCGCCGCCTGCCGGTACCATAGCCAGGCCTGGGCTGGCGTGGCGGCGCGCAGCATTTGTCCCAGCTCGAACGCGGCTTCCGTGTCACCGGCGCGGGCCGCCTGTTCAAACAGGCTCAAGGCCTCGGCGCGGCGTTCGGGACGGGGTTGGTAAATCAGCGCCAGTTCGCGCTCGGCAACGGGCATGTCCTTGCCGGCCCAGCTGCGCACCTTGCGCTCGGCCTGGTGGTCGCCCGCCTGGCGCGCATGCATGGCGACGGCTTCGATTTCCGCCGCCGTGGGCGGTGGCGACGCCTGGCAGGCGGCCAGAACCGTGGCCAGCACGACGGCAGGGAGGGAGAGCGCGTGTTTCATCTTGTTCACCTTTCATCAAAACAGGCCGGCACATCGTTCGTGCCGGCCCATGGACCTTATTTGCTCAGGTCGATGCGGTACTTGGCAAATCCGCTGGCGTCGAGGCCGCCTTCGGACGCCACGTTGGCGATGCCGCTCGCTTGCGCCAGCGCCAGGTGGCCCGGTGCCGAGCGCAGGATCACGGGGCCGGCCGTGGCCGTCTTGACGAAGCTCCAGCTGCGCGCGCTGCCATTCGCCGCCAGGGTCACCTTGCCGCCCTTGGTGCTCAGCGACGCCAGGTAATTGCTGACCACGGCCTGGTTCGCATCGGGCGACTTGATGATGGTCTTGCTGCCATCGATGCCCGGCACGGCGCCGCCGCCGCCGGCACGGTAGTCGTTGGTGGCGACGATAAAGTCATCGCCATCGGCCACGGGTGCCCCCTTGTACGTGAGGTTGACGATGCGGTTGCCCAGCTTTTTCGTCACGTCGATCTGGTACGTCAGCGCATTGTTTTCCGCATAAAACACGTCATAGTTATAAATCGTGCCATACGACGGCACCAGGTCTTGCTCGGCGCTGCTGGCCGGGTCAATCTGGTTGAATTGCTTGGCCGACGTTTCCAGCCACGCTTTCAAGTCCGAACCCTTGATTTTCACGGCTTGCAGGTTGTTATTGCTATATAAATACAGGTCGCCCGGATTGCGCACTTGCAAGCCGACCGGTGCGGCAGGCGTCGCGCCGGAGGCCACGTCCGTGAAGTCCGATGGCCCGTTGCGGCCCGCCTTGAACGGCGCGCTGCAAGAAATGACGGGGATGTTCTTGTAGCTGGACAAGGTCGCATCCGTGCTGGTGGCGATGAAATTTTTCACGTAATCGAGCTGCGCCTGGTTGACCAACTGGATGGCGCTGACGTCGCCCACCAGCGCAAAATAGGCGGACATCTCGAAGTCCGTGCTGATGCCCAGCGGCTGCTTGGCGTAGGCGATGGTAGCTGCGTGCTCGGTGGCCACCAGCGGCGCGATGGCCGGGTCGGCGTTCACGAGGGTCTTGCCATCCGTGTACTTGAAGCCGCGCGATTCGACCGACGTCTTCGCTGGCTGCACCACCCATTTACCGCCCTGGTACACCATCGTCAGCTTGATGATGCCCAGGCGGCGGCCCCAGCTTTGTGCCATGACGGTGGGCACGCCGTTCACGAAGCCGTTGACGGCGTCGATCTTTGCGCTGGCCGGGAAGGCGGCAAACGAAGCGTCCAGTGCGGCCGCGCCGTCTTCCTTGCCTTTCGGGAAGATCAAGTGCGAGTGGCCGATCATCAGCGCGTCAATGCCCGTGCTGGTCAAGTGATAGCTGCCGTTTTCCATCTTCGGGCTGTAGGGAGTGGTATCGAGGCCGCCGTGCGACAGGGCCACGACGAGGTCGGCGCCCTTGCTGCGCAATTCCGGCACGTATTGTTTCGCCGCTTCCTGCACGCCCGTCACGCTGACTTTGCCGGCGAGCACTTTCTGGTCCCATTCGAGGATTTGCGGCGGCACAAAGCTCAGCACGCCCACATTGATTTTCACGGTCAGCTTGCTGCCATCGGGCGCCGTGGCGGCGAAATCGCGGGGCAGCAGGGTATAGGGCTGGAAAATCGGCTTGCCGCTGGACACGCCGACGACATTGCTCAGCACGGAAGGGAAGGCGGGCGCGCCGCAGGTACCCGTCGGCTTGGCCACGCCGGGTATGCCGAAATCCGTGTTGGTGATCTGGCTCAGGTAGGGTAAGCCGTAGTTGAACTCATGGTTGCCCATGCCGCCCGCGTCATATTTCAGCGCGTTCATCGCCTTGTGCACGGCCAAGGTGCCGGGGCAGGGCACGGGCGCGGCCACGGCTTGCAGGTCGGCCAACAAAGTGCCCTGGATGACGTCGCCATCGTCGAGCAAGACGTTGTTCGGATTTTCCGCGCGCGCCGCCTGGATCAGGGTCGACGTGCGCTCCAGGCCCAGACTCGTGTCTTCGGCCAGCGCGTAATAGTTGTAGCTGAGGACGTTCGAATGGATATCGGTGGTTTCCAGCAAGGCCACGGCGACCGTCGTGCCCTCGGGAATGGCCGGCGCCGCCGGGGTATTCGAACTGCCGTTGCAACCGACGAGACCTGCACTTGCCAGCGCCGCCAGCATGACCCAATTTGTTTTCATTACCGCCCTCGGAGAGATTCAAAGGACGCGACTGTAACGCCTGCATATGACGCCACCATGACAGTGTGGCAGGGCGCATGGCGTCGTGCCGGCGTGTCAATGCGCCGGCAGCTTTTTCAGCACCTCATTGCTGAAGTATGGTTCATCCTCCACCCAGAAAATATAGTCCAGGCCCAGGTAGTTGCGGGCAAAGTCGAGGACATCCTCGAGCGAATTTCTTTTCCCGGTGCGGGGATTGATCTGGCGCAGATTGCCGTCTTGCACGGCCATGCCTTTGACCAGATCGGCCGGATAGTCCTTGATGAAGCGGTAGCTTTGGCCCATATGGCTTTTTCGATACGGCATCAGGTCGGGGCCGCCCACGCCCATCTGTAGCGTTTGCGCTTGCGCAAACACGCTGCGCATATAACCCTTGTCGCTCCACGGCAACCATTCACCTGGCAAAAAATTCAAATACACCATGGTGGTGGTGTGAGGAAAGGCGCCGGCCAGCACCCGCATGTTTTCCTTGATGGCATCGACATACTGTTGCGGCTTGAAATCATCGGGAAAAATCGTATTTCCTTTACTGTCCTCGACACCGATGTCGATCGAACTTTCGCTGAAATTAATGCCCTCGATTTTTCCGTCGAATTCCTGGCCCAGCGCCCGGATCAAGCGCTGGTAACGGTCGCGCACCGGTTGTTCCCACATCTTTGGCGACCAGCCGTATTCATCATCCGTCACCGGTTTGTGCGGGTCGCGCTCCGGCGCCGAGAGCATGCTTTGCTTGATGATGCCGCCCTGATATAGGGGATCGCTGAGTAAATAGGCCGGCACATTATGGCGCGGCGTGAAGGATTTTTCCTGCAGTTGTATCCACAGTTTTTTGCCGATTGAATCGAGATGGGCGATGTCGTGGCGGATCGCCGCAAAATCATACCGGTCCTGTTGTGGCTCCAGGCTGCGCCAGGTGTAGACGATTTGCGCGCCACGGAAGCGGGGATCGTTTAACGCTTTATCCGAGCGGATGTTTTCCCCGTTCAGTTCACGGTGATTAAAGTAAAGATAGTGTTGGATCGGCTTTTGTATGTCTGCGGCAATGGCACTGCCCATCATTAAAACAAGTACGGCAAGAAGCCTTGTGGAGTTGCGTAAGAACATCGATTCCTTGGTGATTGTGAAAATTGAACTGTGGCAACATGGAGTATCTTCACGCGCCATGCAAGCACAATTGATCAAGCGCGACAAGAATCTAATTTTGTATCAAATCTACATCTTCTGCTGAGTTTTTGGCTAATTCAGGATTACCGCTATTATTTAAAACCCAGAGTACAAGATTGCCATTTTCAATAATTTCTTTTTTGGAATAGATTGAACTAAAATAATCCAGTAGTTTGATATGGTCTGCCGGTAACGGCAAATTTTTCATATCTTCAGGGATATCTTCGAAGTAATACCTTGATTTTTCCAATGAAGGATACTTCTTCAGTAAATAATCATTCATGGTATATGGCTCATAATTTCCAACGAATAAGTCTTTTGTTAATATTCCTGTAACTGTAATTTCATTGATATGTTTTTTTAAATATTCAAAATGCTCTTTTGTGGTCGAGAAGTCGGATTGTGAAATGGTGTTATTTTTCGACAATTGCCTGACAACAGAAAGCCGAACATGATCGCCATTGATCTCTATTACTTTGAAAATGTAATGATCCGTTTGAATGCTTTGGCTTCCACCATTCACCCCTGTTCTTTTGTTGAAAATAAAACTTCCAATTTGCAATTTATGCTCAGGGCTGTTAATGGTTTGTTTCCATATGTAGGGGTTGTAAATCATTTGCTTAAAAACATATATGGAGATGAGAGCGAGCAGGCTTATTATCAGTATTTTTTTCATTAGGCTAGGCAAGAATAAAATAGTTAAGAGCGGCTTGCTAAGGGCTAATACAATCGAAGCCAGCCGATGTGATGCTCACGCGGCCGCGCGGCTGAGAAGCACGGCTGTATGTCTGCACGAGGGGCAGAAGCAGTCTTCATCGCATCATCCAGGGGCTGCCGACAACAGTCAGCCCCCATGCGCTTACTTCGATGGCATCGCCGACGAGCTTGCACTCTAGCACGTCGAGGGCCGGGATCCTGATCCTGCTGGTAGCGCATGGATTCCTCTTTTTCACGGTGGCAGACAAAGATCGCCACACAAATGCAAGTTTGTTGCATTATAATTTGAAAACGCAATTCATTTGCATTAATGCGACCATCGCCAACTCAGCAACTCAGCCAGCCGAAGGAATCCCCATGACCCAGCGCAAACTCCCCGTCACCGTCCTGTCCGGCTTTCTCGGCGCCGGCAAGACCACCTTGCTCAACCACATCTTGCGCAACCGCGAAGGCAAGCGGGTGGCCGTCATCGTCAACGACATGAGCGAAGTCAATATCGACGCCTCGCTGGTGAAAGACAGCGCGGAAGCGGCTGGTGCGGCCCTGTCGCGCACGGAAGAAAAACTCGTGGAAATGTCGAACGGCTGCATCTGCTGCACCCTGCGCGACGATCTGTTGCTGGAAGTGCGGCGCCTGGCGGCGGAAGACCGCTTCGATTATTTGCTGATCGAATCGACGGGCGTGGGTGAGCCGATGCCCGTGGCCGCCACCTTCGACTTCGAGGATGAGCACGGCGACAGCCTGAACGACGTGGCGCGCATCGACTGCATGGTCACCGTCGTCGACTGCGCCAACTTGCTGGCGGATTTTCACAGCGAAGACAGCCTGGAGCAGCGCGGCGAGATCGCGGGCGAGGGCGACGACCGCCAGCTGGCCAACTTGCTGACGGAACAGATCGAATTTGCCAATGTCATCGTCCTCAACAAGGTCGACATGGTCGACGCAGACGAGCGCCTGCGCGTGCTGGCCATTTTAAAAGCCCTCAATCCCGGCGCGCGCATCATCGAAACCAACCAGTCCATCGTGCCGCTGGACGCTATCCTGGGCACGAACTTGTTCGACCTGGAGCAGGCGGCCGGCATGCCGGGCTGGGCCCAGGAGCTGGCCGGCACCCACACGCCGGAGACGGAAACATATGGCATCAACAGCTTCGTTTACCGGGCGAAAGAGCCGTTCCACGCGCAACGCTTGCATGACTACATTGCCCAGCCGATCAAGGGCGTGGTGCGCAGCAAGGGATATTTCTGGCTGGCCAGCCGTCCCGAATGGGTGGCTAGCCTGTCCGGCGCGGGCAAGCTGATGAATATCGAGCCCGTGGGCTTGTGGTGGGCCTCCGTGCCGAAGGAGCGCTGGCCCACGGATGCGGCCTCGCTGGCGGAAGTCAAGGCGGGCTGGAGCGAAACGTATGGCGACCGCTACCAGGAGCTCGTCTTCATCGGCCAGGACATGGACCAGGCCGCCATCGAGGCGGACTTGAGGAAATGTCAACTCAACTACACGGAAACGCGCCAGGGCATGGCCGCCTGGCGCAAGCTGCCCGACCCGTTTCCCCAATGGCAGCGCATGGAAGAACTTGAAGATTAACCATCGATAGGAATGCACTATGACAGAACTGATCCCCGTTACCATCATCACGGGTTTTCTCGGCAGCGGGAAAACCACCTTGCTCAAGCGCATATTGCAGGGCGATCACGGCGTGCGCATTGCCGTGATCGAAAACGAATTCGCCGCCGAAAGCATCGACCATGGCTTGCTGGTGCAGGATAGCAACGAGCAGATCGTGGAAATGAACAATGGCTGCATCTGCTGCAGCGTGCGCGGCGACCTGATCCGCATCCTGGGCGAATTGCACGCCAGGCGCACAGCGGGTAGCATCGATTTCGACCACGTGATCATCGAAACGACGGGCCTGGCCGCGCCTGGTCCCGTGGCGCAAACCTTCTTTGCGGAGCCGTCCGTCAGCGAGTTTTACATGCTCGACGCCATTTTGACGGTGGTCGATGCGCGCCACGCGCAGCAGCAATTGACGGCGCACAAGGAGGCGCAGGAGCAAGTAGGCTTTGCCGACCGCATCCTGCTGTCGAAGACGGACCTGGTCAGCAAGGACGAGCTGGCCGCGCTGCGCCAGCGCTTGGTCGCCATCAATGGCCGCGCCAGCATCCAGAAAGTAAGCTTTGGCAATGTGCCGCTGCGCGACATCCTGAACATTCGCGGTTTCAACTTGAACGCCATCGTCGAGCTGGAGCCGGATTTCCTGGGGGAACTGGGCCACCGCCATGGCGACGGCGTGCAATCGTTCGTCTACCACCAGTCCCAGCCCCTGGATCTGCTGCAGGTGGAAAATTTTCTGGATGCCGTGGTACAGCTGTTCGGCGCCCAGCTGATGCGTTACAAGGGCATCTTGTATGTTGCCGACATGCCATGCCGCGCCGTGTTCCAGGGCGTGCACATGCTGATGGGCTCGGAACTGGGTGCGCCGTGGCGCGACGGGGAAACGCGCGCCAGCAAGATCATCTTTATCGGCCGCGACTTGCCGCAGGATATGCTGATCCGGGGCCTGGACCGCTGCGTGACCACGCTGGCCACGGCGGACAGCCCCGGCGAGGTGGCCGCATGAGCGTGGAAGCGGGCTTGCCCGCCCTGGCGCTGATCTTTCTGCTTGGCATGCGACATGGGCTGGAACCGGACCACCTGGCCGCCGTCGATGGTCTGACCCTGCGCAGCCAGGCGGCAGCGCCGCGCTGGGCGCCGTGGATGGGGGCGCTGTTTGCACTGGGCCATGGCCTCACCGTGCTGGCCATCGTGGCCGTGGCCGCCGTCGCGTCGCAGCAATTTACGCCGTCGGAGGCCGTGTTTGGCTGGCTGGAATGGCTGCCCATCGCCTTGCTGCTGCTCATCGCCGGCATGAATGCGCGCAGCTTGCTGGCTGGCGCGCAACTGGCCGACGTGCGCGGCCGGCTGTTGCCACGCTGGTTGCGGGGCGCATCGGGGCCGCTGGCCGCCATCCTCGTCGGCATGCTGTTCGCGCTGGTGTTCGACACGGCCCTGCAGGCGGCCGCCTGGGGCTATGCGGCCGTCGCGCTGGGCGGCATGCAGCCAGCCTTGCTGACCGGCCTGGTGTTTGCCGTCGGCATGGGCGTGACCGATACCTTCGATGGCTGGGTCACGGCGAAAGTCATGCGCACCGGCCAGGCGGATATCGTGCGCGCCTTCCGGCGCCGCCTGGGCTGGCCCATCGTCGCCATCTGCGTGGCCATGGCTGGCACCATGGCGGCCGGCAAGTTTGACTCCGCCTGGTCGCTGCCGGAAAGCTGGACGGCGGCCCTCGGCGCGGCCATGGTGCTGCTGATGGCGGCCCTGTACGGCTGGACCTTGCTGGGTTTGCGCCGCGTGCGTGCCTGAGACGGGGGCGTGGGTATAATGGAAAAAAACTGCCGGATTCCACCATGCCCGCACCTGAAATCGTCATCCGCCTGCTGACGCCAGCCGACACCGCCGCGTTTTGCGCGCTGCGCCTGCGCGCCATCCTTGATTCGCCCAGCTCGTTTTCCTCGTCGCGCGAGGATGAGCTGGCGCGCACGCCGCAAGAACATGTGCAGCGCATCGCCGGCGGCCCGCTGCACAGGGCTTTCGGCGCCTTCGATGGCGAACGCCTGGTCGGTTTTGCCGGCTTGCGGCGCGAATCCATGCGGCAACTGTCGCACAAGGCCTTGCTGTGGGGCGTGTTTGTCGATGTGACGCAACGGGGCAAGGGCGTGGCGCGGCGTCTCGTGAACGCCTGCATCGAACAGGCCGAGACGGACCCTGCCGTCATGCAAGTGCATTTGAGCGTAAATGCGGAAAACAATGCTGCCTTGGGCCTGTATGAATCGCTGGGATTTATCGCGTATGGCACGGAACCGCGCTCGATGCGCGTGGGCGACTTATTCTATGACGAGCATCACCTGGCTCTATTGATCAGGTGATGTCTTTTTGAGAATTACTTGCAGCGCGGGCACAGGCCCTTGATCAGGTAATCGACTTCGCCGCCGCTGAAACCTTCCGGCAAGAGCACGGGCGGCGGCAGCTTGACTTCATTGAAGCAGGTGACGTTCGCGCATTTGGTGCACTGGAAATGCGCGTGTTCGTGCGCCTGGTGGCCGGCGCCCGCGCTGAAGCGCCACACCTGGTCGGCGCTCGCGATGCGGTGCACCAGTTCATTTTCCGTCAGCCATTCCAGCACCCGGTACAGGGTGACGGAATCGATGTCGCTGTCCTGCGACAGCGCCTGCTGGATTTCATGGTGGGTCAGCGAACGGCTTTGCGCCATTAAAAAGTCGAGCACCTTCACGCGCGTCTTGGTGACGCGGGCGTTGGTGTTGCGGATCAGCGATTCTGCTTGCGGTGTAGAAGATGATGTCAACATGATAGGCCTGCTTGCGGGGGATCGGCTGGCGGCGTCATCGCCGTGCCTTTGCCACCCTCTGGGCCGTATCTTAGCATGCGTGCCGCACTCGATGGAACGGCGTCATGGTTTGAACGTCCAATAGCGGCCGGCCACCGTATCGACGGGGTCGAGAAAGCGCTGGTCGGCGCGCGCATGGTTGCGTATCAGATAAAACATGTCGGACAGGGCGGAGCGCTTTTCCGCGAAATACGCATGTTTCATGAAACTCGTGTCGACCCCGGTGGCGTCGATGGTTTCCACGCCCGCCACGATCAGCATGCCGGCGCCGCTGTCGCCCGCGCGCGCGTAGCCGTGCACGGTTTTCGAGGCGGCCAGGGCCAGGTCTTGCGACGAGGCATACAAGGTGACGGGATTGCGCGCGCCGGCCAGTTTCGGCGCGATATCGTGCTTGAAGATGGCCGCGTCGATATCGGGCGCGGACAGGATGATTTCCGTGATCTTTTGCGCCAGCTGCGGCTGCGCGGCCAGCAAGTCGGCCACGGCCCGCGCCAGGCCACGGCTGCCCATGCTGTGGCCGACCAGATACACTTGCGCCGCCTCCGTGCTGGCAAGAAAGTCGGCCAGGAAGTCGGTGAGGTGGGGCGTGCTCCACTCGATATTGTTTTCATCGATCGTGTAGCCGGCCACCTCGCCGCGTGACGGCCAGCTGTAGAACACGGGCGCGCCGTCAAAGCCCAGGTCGTAGGCCATCTGTCCCGTGCGCCGCGCCGCATCCTCGAAACTCACGTTGTAGCCGTGCACGAAGACAAAGGTGCTCTTGCCGGCCGAAGCGCGGATCTGCGTTTTTAATGCGGCAAAGAAGTTGTCGCGGTCTTGCACCTCGGCGGACAGCAGCACCACGTGCTTGGCCGGATCGTCGCGAAATTCCAGGCGCCACAGCGACGGCGATTCCAGCTGGCCCATGCGGTGGTCGCGGGGGATGCTGATGTCGCAGCTGCCATAGCTGAGCGGACCATTACCACTCTTGATGTTGCGTTCGCCGCTGAAGCGCTGGGCCGGCGGCTTGCCCACGTCGCGCTGGCGGTCCGTGGCGAAATACACTTTGACGACGGCATAGTTCGACACGACGGCGCCTTTATCGGCCGGCGCGGGCACGGCTTCCACGTCGGGCGCCTGGGAAAAAGACCGCTGCAGCGCATCGAGCAAGCCTTGCGCGGCAAACAGGGTTCCCATGTCGTCCGGCACTTTCGCGCCGGACAGGGCGGCCGACAGGGCCAGTTGCAGCTGGGTATTGGCGGGCTCGGCTTCCAGCGCGGCGATCGCGGCCAGGATGGCGGCGGCGCCGTCGAACCTGGCGATGGCCTGCTTGAGCCGTTCATAGTGGCTGGCCACGGCTTCGGGAGCGTGGCCCGGCGCGCCATGCCCGATGGCCGCCACGACAGCGGAAGTGATCAAGTCCATGCGCCACCTGCCTTTCATGTCAATCTGGATTGAATGTCAACCCATATTGCCATAAAAGCACGCGAAAAGCGATTTGTCCAGCGCCCCGCGCAGCGGGTGCGGCTAACATCAATGCTGTTTGTCGTCGCTGAACTGCTGCGCCAAGGATTGCAGGGGCGCCACGGTCAGGCCGCCGCGGCTCACGTGCTCGGGGATGGCTACGCGCACGGGCTTGCTGTGCATATTGGCCGATGACAATACGTTCGTCGTCGTTTCCGGCGCGGCGTTCCACACGGGATCGACGATGCCTTCGAACACATGTTTCAACTGTTCGCCCCACGTGTCGCGGATCATGCGGAAATACTGGTTCTTTTCATCGATGGTGACGAAGCGCGTGACGGCCAGGCTGCCCGTCTCGTAGACGAGCAAGTCCAGCGGCAAGCCGACGGAAATGTTCGAGCGCAGGGTCGAATCCATGGAGATCAGCGCGCACTTGGCCGCTTCGTCCAGGCGCGTGAACGGGTTGATGACACGGTCGATGATGGGTTTGCCGTATTTCGCTTCGCCGATCTGGAAATACGTGTTTTCATCGTGCGATTCGATGAAATTGCCGGCCGAATACACCTGGAACAATCGGCAGCGCTCGGCGCCTATCTGGCCGCCTAATATAATGCTGACATTGAAATCGATGCCGCAGTCGGCCAGGGCCTTCGCTTCGCGCAAGTGCACGGTGCGTACGGCTTCACCCACGATGCGCGCCGCATCGTACATGCTGGCCACGTTCCAGATGCTGCGTCCGTCCGCATCGACGTGTTCGGAAACGATCTGACGGATCGCCTGCGAGATCGACAGGTTGCCGGCCGTCATCAGGACCAGCATGCGGTCGCCCGGGTTTTCGAACACGCTCATCTTGCGGAAGGTGCCCACCTGATCCACGCCGGCATTGGTGCGGGAATCGGACAGGAAGACCAGGCCTTCGTTCAGGCGCATGCCTATGCAATAAGTCATCGTCGTAAATCAAGTCAAAGGGGAAGCATTCTACACCAGCCGGGCCTTGCCACCTGCTGGCAAGGCCCGGCCAGCCTCATTCCTGGCCATTTTAGACAGGCACGATCTGCACATCGACCCGTAACGTTTCCGTGCCGCCACCCTGGCGCACGCCACGCACGGGCGCTGCCGAATCGTAGTCGCGCCCGATGGCCAGGCGGCAATACGCATCCGTCATCAGCCGTGCATGCGTGACGTCGATGCTGACCCAGCCCGCGAAATCCGTGTCTTCCGTCCATGCGTCGACCCAGGCATGGCTGGCCGCATGGCCCGTCGTGCCCGGATCGATATAGCCGGACACATAGCGGGCCGGGATGCCCCAGGCGTGGCAGCAGGCGAGGAACAGATGCGCGTGATCCTGGCACACGCCGCGCCCCAGCGCCAGCGCGTCGCCAGCCGTGGTGGTGACCATGGTGGCGCCGCTTTCATACGCCACCTTGCCGACGATGTGCTCGGCCAGGCGCAGCAAGTGGCCCGTGCCGGCCGTCACGTCCCGGTCCGGCAGGCTGGCGGCCGCCAGGTCGAGGATGGCGGGATTGGCCAGGGTCAACGGCGTCGGCATGGTAAACAGCAGCGGCGACAGGGTATCGACCAGGTTCAGCCGTCCCTTGTGCGGGTAGATGGTTTCCACCACGCCGTGCGCTACCAGGCTCAGGGAGTGATGGCTGCCGTTAATCGTCAGCATGTGCGACAGATTGCCGTAGGCATCCGTGTAGGCGTGGCACTGGCCTGGCGTGGAAATCTGCCAGGAGAGAGCCCGCTGCTGCGGCTCGATACGCGGCGTCAGGTGCAGCTGCTGGATGGTGTAGGCCAGCGGCGCACTGTAGGCGTAATGGGTTTCGTGGCGGATAGTGAGCTGCATCAGGCCGCCAAGGGAACGAGGAAGTCGCGGCTGACCCGGTTGCCCAGGTCATAGATGTTTTCGAGAAATTCCGTCAAGGTATGGTGCAAACCCGCCTTCATGATGTCGTCGATATGGCCGAATTTCAGCTCCGCATGCAATTTCCCGGCGAAACGCTCCGTATCGGCCGACACATCGTTGCGAATGTGTTTCAGGTTTTCCACCACGTCATCCATGCAGGCCAGCAGGGAGCGCGGCATGTCGCCGCGCAGCATCAGCAATTCCGCCACCCGTTCCGGGGTGATGACGTCGCGGTAGACCTTGCGGTAGATCTCGAAGCCGGAAACGGAGCGCAGCAGGGCCGCCCAGTAGTAGAAATCGCGCTGGGTGATGTCTTTCGACGTGTCGCGCGCGCCGTGGAACTTCACGTCGAGGATGCGCGCCGTGTTGTCGGCCCGTTCCAGGAAAGTGCCGAGGCGGATGAAGTGAATCGCCTCGTCCTTGAGCATGGTGCCCAGTGTCACGCCGCGCGACAGGTGCGAGCGGTACTTGACCCACTCGAAGAACTGGCTGGGGTCCGTTTCCAGCAAGTTGCTTTTCAGGCGTTTCTGCATGTCGAGCCAGGTGGCATTCTGGATTTCCCACACTTCCGTCGTCAGGGTGCCCCGTACGGCGCGGGCGTTTTCGCGCGCCCCCGTCAGGCAGGCGAGGATGGACGACGGGTTGTTCGGGTCGCGCACCATGAAGTCGAGCACGTCGCGCGTGTGGAAGCGGCCATATTTGTGGTCGTACGCGCTTTGCAGCTCGGAAATGCCCAGGGTGGCGCGCCAGCCTTGCTCCGCGTCCTGCTCGGACTGCGGCAGCATGGACGTTTGCATGTTGACGTCGAGCATGCGCGCCGTGTTTTCCGCCCGCTCCGTGTAGCGGGCCATCCAGAACAAATGATCGGCAGTGCGGCTCAGCATGTTTTTTCTCCTGCAAAAGCGGATGTGGCTTCCAGTACCCAGGTATCCTTGGTGCCGCCCCCTTGCGAGGAGTTGACCACCAGCGAGCCTTCGCCCAGCGCCACGCGGGTCAAGCCGCCGGGCACCATGGAAATCGTCTTGCCGGATAGCACGAACGGGCGCAAATCGATGTGGCGCGGCGCGATGCCGGCGTCCACATACGTGGGGCAGGCGGACAGGGCGAGTGTCGGCTGGGCGATGTAGCCACCGGGATTGGCCAGCAGGCGCTGGCGGAAATCCTCGATCTGCGCCAGGCTGGACGCGGGCCCCACCAGCATGCCGTAGCCGCCCGCGCCATGCACTTCCTTGACGACGAGTTTCGCCAGGTTCGCCAGCACGTAGGACAAATCGGCAGGCTTGCGGCACTGGTACGTCGGCACGTTGTTGAGTATCGGCTCTTGCGACAGGTAAAACTTGATCATGTCGGGAACAAAAGGATAGATCGACTTGTCGTCGGCCACGCCTGTGCCGATGGCGTTGGCCAGGGTCACCCGGCCGGCGCGGTACACGGACAGCAGGCCCGGCACGCCCAGCGAGGAATCGGAGCGGAAGGCCAGCGGGTCGAGGAAGTCGTCGTCCACACGGCGGTAGATCACGTCGACGCGCTTCGGTCCCCGCGTGGTGCGCATGTACACGGAATTGTCGTTGACAAACAGATCCTTGCCCTCGACCAGTTCCACGCCCATCTGCTGGGCCAAAAAGGCGTGCTCGAAGTAGGCGGAGTTGTACATGCCGGGCGTCATGACGACCACCGTCGGGTCATCGATGCCCATCGGGGCGACGGAACGCAGGTTGTCGAGCAGCATGTCCGGGTAGTGGTCGACGGGGGCGATGCGGTTGCGGGCGAACAGTTCCGGGAACAGCCGCATCATCATCTTGCGGTCTTCCAGCATGTAGGACACGCCGGACGGCACGCGCAGATTGTCTTCCAGCACATAGAATTCGCCCTGTCCCGCGCGCACGATGTCGACGCCGGCGATGTGGGCATAGATGTCGGAGGCGACGGCAATGCCCTGCATTTCCGGGCGGTACTGGGCATTCTTGTAGATTTGCTCGGCGGGAATAATACCCGCCTTGATGATGTTTTGTTCATGATAAATATCATGGATGAACATGTTCAAGGCTTGCACGCGCTGCACCAGGCCTGTCTGCATCTGCGCCCATTCGGCGGCGGGGATGATGCGCGGGATGGTGTCGAACGGAATCAGGCGTTCCGTGCCGGCATCGTCGCCGTAGACGGCGAACGTGATGCCGACCCGGCGGAACGTCAGGTCGGCTTCGGCCCGCTTGCGGGCGATGGTCTCGGGGGATTGCTGTTCCAGCCAATTGCTGAATTCACGATAGTGTTCACGTACCTTGCTGTCCGTACCCACTTCATTTGCAGTCATTTCATTGAAAAAATTTGCCATGTTGTGATTTCCCTTGAGCCGTGTCTACGTATAGCTCAGCAGGAAGCGTGCCAACAGGGGGAGCCGAGGGAAGGTGTAAAGATGACCACTTTTGTGGCGTTGCGCCATTCTTTGCACTAATTTGGTGCGCTAAGCGTCACTCTTGGGGACGTCGGCGGGCTGGACGAAGGGCCGGCAATCGACGGGCACGTCGAAGATGAAGCTGGTGCCCGTTTCGGGCGCGCTGTCGACGGCGATGCTGCCGCCGTGGCTTTCGGCCACGCTCTGCACGAAGGGCAGGCCGATGCCCCAGCCTGGGGCGGGGCTGTCGTTCTCGCGGCGCAAGTAGTCGAAGATGCGTGCGGCCTGTTCCGGCGCGATGGCGTGGCCGCCATTGTGCACGGTGACGATCAGGCGTTCGTGGACCGCTTCCACGTGCACGCTGATGGGTGCGTCGTCGCCATACTTGAGGGCATTGCCGACGAGGTTTTCCAGCGCGCGCCGCAGCGAGTTCTCGCACCACCAGCCGACGACGGCTTGCCCGCTGACCTGGCATTTGTCCGGCCGCTGCAGGTTGACCTGGCCGGCCACGGCGTGTACCAGCGGCAGCACGTCAAACTGCCTCAGCACCAGCGGCAACTGCTGGCCCTGATGGTAGCTGAGGCCATCGAGCAATTCCTCGATCATGCTGTCGAGCCGCTTGCTGTGTTCGACAATCTTGTGCGCCAGCAATACCACCCGTTCCGGGTCCGCTGGCCGCAGCAGCAACTGGGCGCTGGTGCTGATGACGGCCAGCGGATTGCGCATGTCGTGCGACAGGCCGGCCGCAACGCGGCGCCGGAAACCTTCGTGCATGCTGGTAAATTCGCGTATCGATTCGCGGATGCCCACGTCGATCGACTTGTTGATCACTTGCCAATCCTTGCTGCGCAAGGTGATACCGGACTCATGCGCGGTGGCGGCGAAGCAGTCGCGGAAGATCTGGTATTCCTGGATCACCTGTTCCGGGCCGTAATTGGTCATGCGCGCCCGTTCGTTGCCATGCACGGCGGGTACGTTGCTGTTGCTGGTCGCATTGTCGCGCGGGTGACCTGGGGTGAGGGCTTCGGCCAGGTTGTCGAAAAAGGCTGGCAAGGTGTTGATGAGGATGGGTGTGAGCAAGCGGTCCGCGCCGCGCACGCTGGCGCGCACGCGCTGTTCCCAGGCGCCAAGGACGGCGTCGCGTATGGCAAAGATGCGCTGCGCGCGCTGCAATGGCTGGCGCACGCCGGCCTGGTGATCCGCCTGATGATCCGTCGCAATATTCACCTGAACTCCCTGACAGGAATGGCTATGCTCTTAATAGTATGCGCCAATTCAGCCGTCAGGGAAACGCTTTATTGTCCAGTTTCGGCCAGCCGCAGGGCCGCATGCAGGCGGGAAAGCGAGGTTGACCATTCGGCCAGGGAAAAGTTCTGTGGGTCATCATGACCATTCGCAAAGCCCGTATCGAGCACGGCGTGGAAGGCGGGGATCAGCCACGTCCCCTTGCGCACGCTGGCGGCGATATACAACAGGGCCAGGCGCTCGTATTGCGCAGGCGTAAAGCCCGGATCGGGCGCCAGGCCATCGTTGCCCTTGCCGCCGCTGGGCACGGAGTGGCGCGGCTGCACCAGTTCCACGTGCAGGAACAGGCCCGTCAGCGACGGCTTGTCCTTTTCCAGCTTGCTGGCATAGCTGGCCGTGCCAAAGTCGCGCACGGCCAATGAATCACCGAGGCGGTTGACGTAGACATGGCCTTTCGGACCGCCGCCCAGCGCCGGATTGCGCGTCGTAAAATCGTTGAAATCCCAGCTGGCGTCGTTGATATGGGCGGGAATGGATTCCAGCAGGAAATTCGGGTAGCTGGTGTCGTGGATGACGAAATAGCGGGCCATCGGTGCGGCCAGCCGGCCCACGGCGCGCGACAGCGGGGCGTCGACGGCGCCGCCCACGTCCGCCTCGGCGATCCCCTGTTCCGCCAGCCAGGCGCGCAACCGGGCCGGGTCGAAGCCCGTGCGCTGGCCGATGCGGGCGGCAAGAAAATCCGGCAGCGGCGCGCTGTCGCCCAGGCGCGCATACAGCTTGACGGGACGCAGCAAGCACGTGGCTTGCGCCCGCGCATCGCCCTTGAAGCCGCTTTTCCAGGCAGCATACGGGCAGGCGGCTTGCTTCTGGGCAGCGGCCGGCAGGGACAGGCAAAGCAAAAGTAGCAGGGCAGGGAGTCGTTTCATGCGGGCATTGTCGCCGAAGCGCCGCTTGCGGCACAGGCGCGCACGAAAAAAAAGCTGCCCCAGGGAAGGGGCAGCCTTTGTGCAGGTGAACGGAAAGCTTTAGAAGTCCACGGACGCCGACACGACGACGGTGCGCGGGGTGCCCAGCACCAGATAACCCGCGCCCGATGCGCCGCCAGCGGACGCCCAGTAGTTCTTGTCGGTCACGTTATCCAGGCGCGCACGCAGGGTGACGGCGCGGTCGGCGATGGTGGTCAGGTAGCGTGCGCCCAGATCCAGGCGTGTCCAGGATGGCACTTTCTGCGTATTGGCGCCATCGAGGTATTGCTTCGACGTATACAGGGTGCGCCCCGTCAAGGCCAGGCCATGTACGCCGGGCACATCCCACTCCGCACCGAAGTTCAGCTGGGTGCCTGGCACGCCGAGGGCATCCTTGCCCACATTGGCGGGGTCTTTGGCGCTGATCTGCTGTGTGTCGAGCAGGGTCAGGCCACCCAGCAGGCGCAGGCCCCGTGCCGGCGTGCCGAACACGGACAATTCGATGCCTCGGTTGCGCTGTTCGCCAAACACGCCAAAGATGCCGTTCTCCACATAGGCCGATGGCTGCTTGGTGGTAAACAGCGCGAGGCTGGCGCCGATGCGGCCAGCGTCATACTTGACACCGATTTCCTTCTGCTTCGATTTGTAGGGCGCAAATGCATCGCCGACATTGGTCACGCCCGCGCCGCCCGCGACCGCGCCTTTTTGCAAGCCCTCGATGTAGTTGGCATAGAGGGATACTTCCTTGATGGGGCGATACACCAGGCCCAGCACAGGCGTGGTAATGCTTTCGTCGTAGCTGCTGCTGTCAAAACGCGCGCCCGTGTTGTAGTCGTAGGAATCATCCTTGATGGTCTGGCGGCGCACGCCCACGGTCAGCAACACCTTGTCATCGGCAAAGGCCATGGTGTCGGCTACGGCAAAGCTTGACAACATAGTGCGGGAAGTCACCAGCGGATGCGCGAGGTCGCCGCCCATGAACCAGGTTGGCGCCGGTGCTGCCACTTGCACGGGAGCATAGATGTTGGTGCCAAAACCTGTCACAAAATCGCTCATGCCGTAGGCGTTCTTCGATTGCGACCAGAACGTCGACGCGGTGGCGCTGATGGTATGGCCGACGCTGCCCGTGCGCAGCTTGCCGCGCACGCCGATCTCGCCCGTACGGACGCTATCGTGGCGGGTATTGTCGAAGCGGTAGGAGCCGGCGGCGCCGGATGCACTGTTTACCGTGGGCGCTGCCAGCACGTTCGATTCGTCGCCGTTGCGAAAGCCCATGGCTGCCCACGCCACGACATCCTTGGCGATATCGTATTCCCCGCGCAAGGTGCCGAACGTATCGCGTTCGTTGGAGTGCGTCCAGTTCTGCGAGAAATTGCTGCTGGCATCAGGCGCGGCGGGCACGGCCACACCGCTGGCCACACTCACGCTCGGGCGTGGATTGCGCAGCTTGTGTTCCTGGTAGCCGGCGTCAGCCGACAGACGGAAATCGCGGCCGCGGTAATCGGCGCCGATCGAGAATACGCTCAGTTCGCGCTTTTCGCGGTCGACGGCCGTGTCGCCATCACGGCGTACGGCATTGATGCGCACGCCGATATTGTTGTCAGGGCCGAAGCGGCGGCCGATATCCGCTGCCACATAGCCCTGGCCGCCGCTTTCCGTGCCGACCGTAATTTGTGTCAGCGGCGTATTGGTGGCGCGCTTGGGCACCAGGTTGATGGTGCCGCCGACGCCGCCACCGCCGGGCGCCGCGCCATTGATGAAGCTATTCGCGCCACGGAACACTTCCACGCGCTCCAGCAACTCGGAAGCGACAAACTGGCGCGGCAGCAAGCCATACAGGCCGTTATACGCGAGGTCGTCCGAGTTCACGGCGAAGCCGCGGATCATGTACATCTCCTGGAAATTGCCGAATCCGCGCGTGACGCGCACGCCGGCATCGTTTTGCAGTACATCGCCCACGCCTTGCGCCTGCTGGTCCTGGATCAGCGCCTGCGTATAGTTGGTGCTGTTGAAAGGCGTGTCCATCATGTCCACATTGCCCAGCAAGCCCAGACGTCCGCCGCGCGCAACCTGTCCACCCGCATACGCCTTCGACAAGCCTTCCGCCGACGCATCGGCCGACGCGTTGACGACCACTGTCGGCATGGTTTGCGCGTCGCCGGCCGGTGCGGTGGAGGTGGTTTGAGCGTGGGCGGCGGTGCTGGCCAGCAGGAAGGCGGCCAGGGCGAACGGGGTAGGGGCGAGGTGGAAGGTGCGCATGGAGTTATCTGGATATTAATGAGAATGATTATCATTATATTCCAGCGTGGCGCAGCGCGTGGGAAAGTGTGAGAAAGCGATCAAAAAAGTCGCCATTTGTACAACACCGGGCCAGCCAGGGACTGGAATCTGGCGGAAAAAGGCGCGCCAGGCGATACCTTGTGGATTTATTAATGCGCATATCCAAGTTTCGCTAAAATGTGCCGTCGCGCCCCGCGCCCACAGGAAACAGCATGCCATTGCACCGCCATCTACCGTCCGCTTCCATGCGCCTGCGCATACGGGACGGCTTGAGCCTGAAAGGCGCGGCCGTCGCGCTGATCCTGGCCATGCACGTGCTGGGCCTGTATTTCCTGCTGCTGCCGGCGCGGCAACTCAAGCAATACACGGAAGTGGCGTTCATGACCTTGCTGCCGTCCCGTCCGCTGACGCAGACGCCGCCGATGGCCTTGCCCATGCCCATGCCGGCTCCTTTGCCACGCGCGCGGGCCAGTGCGGCGCCCGCCGCGCCGTCCGTCATCTTCGCACCGCCCGCCGTGGCAGCGGAGGCCGTCACCGTACCGGCCGAGGAGTTCCCTGTCGCGCCGGCCACGGCACCTTCCACGGCAGACTTGCGCACGCGCGCCCGGCTGGCGGCGGGCGCCGCCGACAAGGCCCTGCGTGGAGAACTGAAGCAGGACCAGCCATGGCTGGCCGCTGCCGACATGAAGAGCGAAAGCACTTTCCAGAAGCTGGTCGCCTCCGCCTGGCGCGGCGGCCCTGTCATCCGCGTGGAGGAATTTCTGACGGCCGATGGCCGGCCCGCCACGCGCGTCGTCAGCGCCGGCGGCGCCACGTGCTATGGCATGGCCGAGAATCCCGGCGCCGGCGCCGATCCGGCCAGGACTGGCGGCAAGGTCAAACGCGTGCCTTGCCCGGGCTGAAGACCGCGCAGACTGCAGGGGCATGACGGCGATTGCGGGGCAGCCGCCCCCGGCCAGGCGTCAAATATGCTAAGTTGCGTCTGCACTTCATGTGACATGACCCAGGACTCCCATGCTCCCCGAACTCCTCATCCTCGCTCCCAGCCCTTCGGCTGCCGTCAACGCGCAGCTGGAACAGCAATACACCTGCCACCACGCCTGGCAAGTGCCGGCGCCAGAGCGCCACGCCTGGCTGGCCCAGCGCGCTGCGGCCATCCGCGCCGTCGTCACGACGGGCGCGCTGGGCCTGAACGCCACCGACATGGCCTTGCTGCCGAATCTGGAAATTGTCGCCGTCAATGGCGTCGGCCTCGACGGCGTGGCGCTGGACCAGGCGCGCGCGCGGGGCATCGCCGTCACCACCACGCCGAACGTGCTGACGGATGACGTGGCCGACGTGGCGCTGGCCTTGCTGCTGGCCAGCGCGCGGCATATCGTGGCGCTCGACCGTTTCGTGCGCGACGGCGGCTGGGAACGCCGCGAGGCCATCGCCCCCGCGTCCAGCCTGCGCGGCAAGACGGCCGGCATCTTCGGTTTCGGCCAGATCGGCCAAGCCATCGCGCTGCGCCTGGTCGCCTTCGGCGTCCACGTGCGCTACTTCCAGCCGCGCGCCATTGCAGGCACTACTGTGCCGCGCGCCGCATCCTTGCTGGCCCTGGCGCAGGAAAGCGATTACCTGATCGTCTGCGCGCCAGGCACGCCGGCCACGCGGCAGATCATCGACCGCAGCGTGCTTGACGCGCTCGGCCCGCAAGGCACGCTGATCAATATCGCTCGTGGCGCGCTGATCGACGAAGTGGCCTTGATCGCCGCCTTGCAGGACGGCCACCTGGGCGCGGCCGGCCTCGACGTGTTTGCCGATGAGCCGCGCGTACCAGCCGCCTTGCGCGCCTTGCCGAACGTGGTGCTCACGCCGCACGTGGGCAGCCTGACCGTGGAAACACGCCATGCAATGGGGCAACTGGTGGTCGATAACCTGGCCGCCCACTTTGCCGGCTTGCCGCTGCGCACCCCCGTGCCCTGACGCTGCGCCGCCGCGTCAGGGCCGCACCACCCAGCGCACGTCTTCGAGCGACAGCAGCAGTTGCTCGGGCGCGCCGTCCGTAAAGAAGCTCAGGCGGAAATCCATGGCGGCGCCGCCACCCGTGGTCGGCTGCTGCTTGTCATACCATTGCTGCACCTGGGCCACCAGCGCCATCGGCGCGGCGGGAGGCTGGGCCGCATCGATGGGCGCGAGCACGGCCGGCAACAGGCTGACCGGCAGCGAGGTGCGGGGGAAGCCCGCCACGGCCGGCATCACGCTGTAGGAATAGCTGCCATCCATGGCGATGCGCACGCTGCCCGAGGCGCCCGTGAAGAGGGCGTTGAAGAAGCCTCTCATGTAGGCGGCCACGTCGCTGCCGCCCACCGGTGCGACTTGCCGCAAATCATAGCCTTGCCAGCTCAGGCGTGGCAGGATGGGGTCACTGAACTTGACGACCGGCGTCTGGTACAGGAAGGCCTGCATGGTCGACACCTGCGTCTGGCTGGGCGGGCACAGGTAGCGGTTGCGCTGCACGTACAGCGAGGCCTGGGCGTTCTTGTACACCATCACGTTCAGCCCCGGCATGCGCACCTCGCGGCCGGTATTAGCCAGCGCGGCGGCAAACGACAGGTCGGGCGCGTCGGCGGCGATGGCCGCGTAGCGGTAGGCCAGCAGCGCATCGGGCGGCGTGGGCGTGGCCGGCGTGGCCCGGTACTGCTGCGCATCGATGTCGAGCACGGGCACGGGCACGCTGACGGCGCCGTTGCTCAGGGTGCCGGTCAGCGGGTCGTAGGTGGCGGGCGCGCCGCCAACGGTGACATTGAGCAGCGCATACCAGGCGTCGCCGCCATGGTCTTCCAGGCGCGCGTCGAATTCCACGGCCACGCTGGTCTCGCCTTGCGCCGCCGCCAGCTGCGCTGCGCCGAAATGCTGGCCATAGCTGGCTGCCACCTGGGTCACCAGCTGCTGGAAGGCAGTGGTGGCCTGTGTTGCCTTGGCGATACTATCGGCCGTGTCCTGCTTGCCATCGAGGGGCGCGAGGAACGCGTCGAGGTCAGCCGAAATGAGCGGATAATTGCTGACGAAGGCGGCCAGCGCCGTGAACAGGTCGGGACCGGCCGCCGCGTACAGTCTGGCCGTCTGCGGCGGTACGTTGAGCACGACGCTGACGTGCACGGCATCCTGCGCCGCCTGGCGATAGGTATAGCTGAAGCCGTAATCCCACTGGGCCAGCTGGGCCGGCTGCAAGCCAGCGGCGGCCAGGCGCATGCGACCGGCCTGCGGCGCGGCGGACGCGGTGGCGGTCTGCCGGTTGACCGTGGGCGGCACGGGCAGGGCACGGTTCAGCACGGGGATATATTGCGTGCCATTGCCCAGCGGTACCTCGAACGGACCGGTAATGAACAGCAGCCACTGGCTTTGCATGTAGTTTTCGATGCCGGGCACGGCTTGCTGGTCGAATTCCATGTGCGTGATCTGATAGCGCAAGTCCAGCGGCACATAGGCCTGGCCTTCGACATTCTTCGAGATGAAGTTGAATGACAGCCGGCTCTGGTCTGGCGCGGCCGTGCCTGGCAAAGGCAGCCGGGTCGGGAACAAGGTGTAGTTCTGGTTGCCGTCACCGACCGCGCCGTCGGCTGTGCCGGCGCCGGCGGGCTGGCCGTACAGCGCGGGCGGCCCATCCTTGTCTTTGCCGTCCGCGCCCGTGACCTGGTCCACGCCGTACACCACCACGGCGCCGGCGGCAAAGGCCGGCCCCAGGGTGGTCAGCAACTGCTGTCGCATGGTGGCGGCCGCGCTGACGCGCGTGGCCTCGTCCGCCGCGCTGCTGCTGAGCACGGGGCTGACTGTGGCGCTGATGGCGTCGGCCAGCGTCTGCTTCGCCTTGAGTACGAGGCCCAGTTGGCCGCTCTGCAGCGGATCGGCGATGCCGTTGAGGCGATCGAGAATGTAGGCGGGCGGCGCATAGGTGGCCGAGAGGAACTTGTCGATGGCGTCGAGACAGCTTTGCAGCCACAGGTTCAGGTCGACGCTATTGAGCGTCAGCGCATGCGGCGTATTGCTCGGATAGGCGTCGATGCTGACCGTGCGGCTTTCCAGCGAATTGGCGACGGGCAACGGCGCGTAGTAGCTGGCCTGCTGGCCCAGGCGGAAATGGATGCCCTGGCCGGGCGTGTCGCTGAAACGCACGGCGAACAACTGCTGCGTCTGCTGGCCGGCGCTGCCCACGCGCGTCAGCCCCGCGCCCGCGCGCATCGACCATTGCGGCGTCTTCAGGCACGCTTCGAGCGCCTTGGCAAACGTGGTGTAGCTGGACGCGCCGCCATTCGTGTCGGCCTGCGGCAGCACGGCGCTGACCACGCTGGCGCCGTCCGGCAGGGCCGCCAGCACGGGGTCGAGCAGGATGGCCTGGCGCGTCAGCACCAGTGCCACGTCGAGCGCGATGCGGTTGACGCTGGCCAGTTGCGCCAGCGGCACCGGCACCGACAGCGTGGCGGCGGGCGCCGTGGCGCTGCCGCCGCCGGCCAGGACCTGCAAGTAGATGGCGCAGGCGGCGACGAAGTCGCGCACCTGCCGCGACTGGGCCTCGCCCAGCGGCTGCAGCGGCGTGGCCAGCAGGGAGTTGCTGAGGGAGATGCTCACCGCATTGCCGCTCAGTCCGGGCACGCCCAGGCCCGTATAGTCCTGGTGCAGCTGGAAGTACAGGCGCTGGTAGGTGGGCAAGTCTTGCGCCGCGTCGGCTGGCGTGGCATAGGCCAGGCCATCCATGCGCAAGGTCAGCAGCAGCGCGGGCGCGCCGCCCGCATCCGTGTCATACAGGTAGCTGGCCTGGACTTTCGGCCAGGCGGACAGGCCCAGCAGGCGATCCGTGTAGCGCAACGCGGCGGGGGCCTGGTCCAGCGCACCCGTGTAGCCGGCTGGCGGCGCCTCGAACGGCGTGACGGTGGTGTTGCCGAACAGGTCTTGCCAGCGCATGGCCAGCGACGCATGGCCGCCCACGCCCAGGTAGGGATTGTCGGCTGCGGGCGGCAGGCCGGCCGGCGGATTGGCAGGCGCCGCATTGAGCGTGGCGAACGGCCGTCCCTGGCTGTTGTTGCCCAGGTAGCCCAGCGCCTGGCGGTAGTCGTAATCGGCCAGGGCCGCGGCCGCATAGCGCCGGCGGTGGGCTTCGCCATCGTCGCCGCCATCGCCGTCGCTGTCGTTCGCATGGTCCTGCGGTCCGAAGGGCAGGCTGTAGGGACTGGGCAGGAAATACGGGTTGGCGCCCAGGCCGGCCGACAGCGTGTTGTACAGCGCAGACAGGGTCGCCTGCGCATATTGCTGCTGTTGCTGCGGCGTGGGATCGGGCGGCAGCACGGGCACGCCGTCGTTGGCTCGCTTGAGCTGGAACGACAGGTTGCCCGGCGCCAAGGTCGCTTGCGCATCGAAGGCCAGGCTGTCGACGTCGAGCACGGCGCCATCGGCGTACAGGCCTGCGGTGGCGGCCGCGCCCAGAGCCAGGGCGTCCACCGACAAGCCATAGTAGGCGGCCAGGGCGGCGAAGGTATTGCCGGGAGCGTCAGCCGTGGCTGGCACGCGATAGACGAGCGGCGGAATGCGCATGGTCGCGCCCAGCGCCACCGTCACGCCGGGATTGTAGGCGGCGATCTGCGCCGCGCTCAGCGGGGTGGCGCCGGCCGAGTAATACGCGGCCAGCTGCGCCAGCGCTTGTGCGGGCGCGGCCATGTCTTGCTGATTCAGCTGGTGCAGGATGCCGGCCACGGGCACGCTGGCGCCGGCGCGCAGCGGCCGCACGGCGTTTTGCCGCGCCAGCTGTCCCACACCCATGCCATACGTGGCAGCCAGGGCGGCCAGGGTGCTCGTGGCCGCCAGGGCCAAAGGCTGGGTCCTGGCCGGCTTGCTCAGCGATTCGAACACCAGCACGTCCTGCTGCGGATCGATCGCCTGCGTCGTCAGCAGGGCGTTGACGAAGTTCGGCACGGTGTCGGCGGCACCCGCAGCCGGGCGCGCCAGCGGAACCACCAGGGTCAGCGTGGCCGTGCCCGTGGCGTCGAAGACGGATGGGGGCAGGCCGGCGCCCGACACCATGTCCTCGAAATACAGATAGTAGCCGCCGCCGCGCACCACCGATTGCTCCCACAGCAGCTTGATGAATTGCGAGGGGCTGTTGGCTATGCCGCGCGGCAAGACCGTCTGCGCCGCATCCAGCAGCATGCGGCTGGCCGGCGGATGGCTTTCCGTGGACAGATTGGTTTGCGTCAGGAAGCACAGGTAGTCGGCATCGGCCTGGCCCGTCAGCGCCACCTGGTCGCTGCCGCCTTCGCTATACAGCAGGAACAGGCCAGCCACCAGGGTTTCGCCCACGGCGGCCATGCCGCTCAGCAGGTATTGCAGGCGCTGGGCATCGGCGGCCGACGGTCCCACGAGCTCGTAGACGTGGGCCAGGGTGGCGGCGCTGGCCAGCGCGGTGCCGCTGGCGTCGTTGGTGGCCACGGTGGCGGCCGGCATGCGCGTGATCTGGAAGTCCACGCGCGTGGCGTAGGCATAGGCGCTCAAGTCCTGGAACACCGTGCTGCTGCTGTTGGGCGGCGTGTTGCCGATGCGGGGACGATAGGCGGGCATCAGGGCCAGCATGTCCGCGTATTGCGCCTGGGTGTACAGCGCCTGCAGCGTATCCTGGCGCTGGGCGATGCTGGCCAGCATGGCGTCAGGCAATTGCCACAGATACGGCGCGGGCGCGGCCTGGCTGGCGGCGCGCGCCGCTTCAGCGGCGCCGGACGTCACGGCCGTCAGGCGCGCCAGGTCGGCGGTGATCCAGGCGGCGTAGCCTGCCGCAGGAAACTGCCGTGGCTGCAAGGAAGCCAGCGGCAGGATGTCCAGCGCAGGCGACGGCGCGAAGCTGCCCGCCTGCGCATACGCCAGCACGCCCGACAGCAGGCCGTACGCGGCGTCCAGGTCGATGGGCAGGCTGGTACCGGGCGCGCCGGCGAAGGTGATGAAATCGAGGGCGACGCCATGCGAAATGGCATTGCGTCCCAGGCCGATGCGGTAGCCGCCGGCGGCGCTGGCGGGCGTGGGAAATTGCTGGCCCGTCAGTTGGTACAGCGCGTAGTCGGTCTGCGTCTTGCTATACAGGAAGGATGGCGACAGGCTCAGGCCCGGCGCCACCGGCAGGCGCAAGCCATAGGTGATGAAGCGCGCGACCTGGCCGGCGGCCTGGGCCACGGCGCCGCTCGCCTGCACGCCGTTCCACAGCTGCTCCAGCGGCAAGGCGTCGAGGCGGGCAATGGCCAGCCGGCCCGGGGCCGCGGCGAACAGATTGGCGACGCCGGCATTGTCGCGTCCCAGCCCGGCGGCCGTGGCGGCGAAGCGGCTGGCGATGCCGGCCAGGGTATCGCCGGCAACCGAGGCATACGCCAGCGGCGGCACGGCGAGGATGGCCGTCGGCAGCAGCAGGTCGGCGCGCGCATACAGCGATGCCTGCTGCGCCAGGGCGGCCAGCGGCACGTCCAGCGCGGCGGCGATGGCGCCGAAGCTGTCGCCGGGCGCGGTGACGTGGCTGACGGTGCCGGCGCCGAAGTCGAAGACCAGGGTCACGCCCGTGCGCAGCGCACGCGGCGCCGCATTCGCGCCGATGAGCTGGGCCGCGGTGGTTTGCCAGCGCCCGCCAGCGCCGGCCGGATCCGTGTAGCGGGCGGCGATGGCCGCCAGCGTATCGCCGGCCTGGATCACGGCGGACAGGCCGCCGACCTGCAGCGGCAGCGCGCCGTTCAGCGGATACGTGGCATTCGGCAGCGACACGTCGTCCGCATCGATGGCGTTGCCGGCAAGGTTGAAGGCGGCGACGATGCTGGCGATGCTGTCGCCGGGCTGCAGCGCATAGCTGTAATTGTCGAAGGCATCGATGGCCGATTGCAGCAGCGCGCGACCGATCAGGCTGAAGACGTCGACGAAGATGAAGGCTGCCATCGATTCGGCGCCAGCGTCGTCCTGCGCCAGCAGCGCGGGCCTGGCGGGCGCCTTGCCCACCTTGGCGGCCACCTGGCGCAGCACGCCGGCCACCGTGCTGCGGTACTGTTCCGTCGCCGTCGCGTAGGTCTCGAGGTCGATCGCTTGCGTGCCGGTGCCGCCTTGCGGGGCGGGCACGTCCAGCCGCAGCCCGTCGAACAGGGGGAATAGCGTGGCGCCGTCCATATTGGCGCCCGGCGCGCTGATGTTCACGATGAAGCTGTCGGCGAGAAATTGCAGCAGGTCGCCCATGCCGAATGGCTGCATGGCGGGGTCGGCCAGCACCTGGATGCCCGCCACCAGCTGCTCCAGCGTCACGCTGGCAGTCGCGGCGGCAGCCAGGTCCAGCGCCGCGCCGTCGGCCCGCGCCGCCGGCTGCAACGTGTCGAGCAGCCACGGGAAATACGCCTTGCACAGCAGGTCGAACGAGGTCGTGCCTGTGCCCGCGCCGCCGGCGGCCGGGTCCGGCGCATCCATGGCGAACAGGCAGACGAACGCGCCTTGCTGCGCGCTGTTGGCGGTGGCGCCCTGCGGCGCCAGCACCGTGAATTGCGGCGCCGTCACCAGTTGCAGCACCGGCTTGGCATCGGTGCGCAGCACGCGTCGCGGCTGGCGGCGCGGCCCGGCGCGCAGCATGGCGGCCTGCAGTTCCATCGGCAAGGTGCGCGCGCGCCCCCGCGCCAGGCTTTCCAGGCGCAGCGCGCCGCCGCCATCCCACGGCGCGCGGCTGTCGCTGCCGATGCGGAATTGCGCGCTGACGGTGGCGGAAAAACCCACGGAAATGGTGAAGCTGAAGATGCCCAGGTCGATCTTGACGCGCAGGCTGATGCGCACCGAGGCCGTCACGGACAGGGGGATGGCGCGGTAGGATTCGTAGCCGATCTGCACCGATACGGTGATATTGACGAGCAGCGAAGCGCTGATGATCTTCAAGTCCACTTCGCCGTACAGCATGCCGATCACGCCGAACGTGCCCGTCAGCTTGAAGTAGCTGCTGTCCTGAACGCTGCCGGACGCGCCGGCGTTGGCCAGCGCGACGGCGTTGCTGCGGTCGTACGGATGGTAGGTGGCGATTACGCCTTCGATGATGCCGAACACGGTCAGCGCGAAGCCGGCTTTCAGCGGCCCCTTGACGAAGTTGTAGCCCAGGCCCAGCTGCAGGCCCAGGCCGAAGACGATGACGGGATTAAAATAGCCGAGATCGGTTTTCGGCACCTGCGTTGCCGTCGCGCTCGACAGCTTGCCGAAATACACGCCGCCCGAGCCCATCACCGGCACGCCGTAGACGATGGCGCTAAAGCTGAACGAGCGTGTAAAGTCCATATTGTAGGGAAAGCCGATGTCGATCAGGAAATCGCCATTCGTGTAGATCTTGATGCCTATCATCGGCAGCACCACGCTGACGGCGCCGAAGTTCAGGTTGCGTATGCTGTCGGGGAAGGTGAAGTCGATCTGGAACAGGCCCACGTCGTCGCTGATTTTCTTGTACAGGATATCGACCACCAGGCCGGCCAGGCCGCCCATCTTGGGGCTGCCCAGGGTCAGGCGCAAGCCGTACAGGTTGGGATCGTTGAAGACGATCTGTACGTCGACGGCCCACACGCCGGCTGTCTGCAGCACGCCGAAATGCGCGGCGATCAGCCAGTTGCTGTCCGGCTGGTAATATGGTTGGCCCTGCACGCCGCTGCCCGGGTTGACGGGATTGTTCTTGCCCGTGGTGGGCGGCACGCCGGCCAGCGCGTCGATGACGGCCTTGGTCGAGCTGAAGTCGGACGCGCCGTTGATGGCCACGCGCTGGCCCAGCATCAGCAGGAAGACCTTGAAATAGCTGGAACCGGCGCCCGGCACGCTGGGCATTTCTTCCACGTCCTGCCCCTTGTTCGGGTCCAGCAAGTCGCCCATGCTGCCTTTGAGCAATGGCGGCACGGTGGCGTCCAGCGCCAGGGTCACCTTGCCGTCCGTATTGCGCTTGAAGACGATGCTGCGGATGACGATGAAGCCGAGGTTGAGGGGGGAACTGAGCGTGTAGGTGGCGCTGAGGCGGTTCTTTTCGCCGGTTTTCAGCGACACGTTGATGGACAGGCCATCCAGCGTGACCTGGTTCAGCAAGTCCCAGGGCGACGGCAGCACGAAATATGGATCGCCCAGCGTGCGCACGAGCGCCTGGATCAGGCTGCCCAGAGACCAGCCCGCCAGGGTGAAGCTGAGCATCTCGTTGCCGCTGGTATAGGTTGCCGTAAAGCCTTCCCAGCTCACGTACAGCGTGTGGTTCGGCCCCTTGTCCGTCGGCTGGAAGGCATAGCCGAAGCCCAGTTTCAGATTGATGGCGGTATAGATCCATACGGCATCGGCCTTGCCCGAGAATTGCTGCGCGGCCGGCTTGGCGCCGTCATACTGCACCGAAAGCGTGGCTTTCTGCAAGCCGATCTCTTGCTGGCCAAGCATGAACAGCCAGGTAAACGTCGTGTCGACCGTGTAGCTGGTGGCCAGGTCCGTGCTGGGCTTGCCGCTAGGAATGACCGCTTCGATGGCGAACGCGGAAATCTTCAGGTTGCCCGGCAAGAAGAGGGGGAAATCATAGATGCCGCCGGCGGCAAAGAATTGCTTGATCATCTCGCCCACGTCGAGTTCTTGCGCGAGGGAGGCGGAGAGGGTCCAGCGGGGCGGCGTTTCCTGACTGCTGTAGGCCACGCTGACGGCCGCCTGCAGGCTGGCGCCCACGCCCAGCAAGCCGGAAATGGACCCGGCCCAGGCCGTGCCGGCGCCCGCATTGCCGGCCTCGACAAGGGCCAGCGCGCCTTCCTGCTTGTCCGCGGCCACCGTGGCGCTGATGCCCGACAGGCTGATCTGGCCGTCCGAAATGCTCAGGATGGGCGCGCCGCCCACCGTCAGGAAGGACAGGCTGATGGCGTAGTCGCTGGAAAACGCGAAGGACTGGGCCGCGCCGTCTATGCTCAGCACAATATTCGACACCTCGGCCTGGATGCTGTCAGGCAGGCTGACGAGGCCGTTCGAGACGACGGACAGGAAGTCCGACAGCGTGGCCTTGCCGGGAAAGCTGGCCTGGAACAGCTGCGCCGAGTTGAACTGCACGTCGAATTCGCCGCCCGGCGTGCCGTCGAGATTGCGAAATACCGTGGGCAACAGGGTGAAGGTGGTGCCGAACAGGTATTCATAGCGCGACTTTCCGCTGGCCTTGCTCGCCAGCGGCTGGTAAGCCGTCCAGTCGAGGAAGAACGAGGTGACGGTAAAGCTCAGCGCTGGCGTGGGCGCCGGGATAGGCTGCCAGCTGAGATCGCGCACGCTGCGCAGCTGCAGCGTGACCTGGTCTACCGTGGGCGCCGCCTTGGGCGGGAGGCTGCCGCTGATGGTCATGCCGCCGAGGCCGAACGAGGTCAGGAACTCCTGCAGCACGGCCGGGGTGGCGCGGAAATAGCTGGCGCCCCCGCCGATCAGGCTGATGGCGGCACCGGGACTGAGGGGCTGCCCGTCGCTGCCCGCTTCCAGGCTGACCACGTAGTTGCCGTCGCCATTGGCGTTCGATGGCTGCAGCAGCAGCGACAGCGTGTAGTCGGTGGCGCCCGCGCCTTCCACGCTGAGCGTGGCCGTCAGGGCCAGCGTGGCGGCCTGGTCGCCGTCGGCCGCTTCCTCGTCGGCCCCTTCGCCGGCGCCGCCCAGCAGTAGCTGCATGCCGCCGTCGAGCAGCAGGGCGTCGGGCGGCGGCGCATCGACGGGCGGCGGGATCGTCACGGTCAGGCTGGGCGCAGCCACGCGCAGGTAGCCGGCGAAGGTGCAGTCGAGCTCGCTGAGCGTGGCCGACAGCACGCCGCTGGGCATCAGGCCGCCCAGTTCGAACGTCTTGCCGTCGTACAGCGCCATGTCCAGGTAGCCGCCGATCTGCAGCTTGCCCGGCGGCGCCGCCAGGTCGGAAAACAGTTCCAGAAATGGCGTCACAAAGGCGGGCAGGGCCACACTGGCGCTGAGGTTCTGCTTGGCGCCGCCCGTGACGGACAGCGTGCTGTCGCCGCCCCATGGATAGACGCCGTCGGCGCTGGAAAACACCAGCAGCGCGCCCGACAGCGGCAACTCGCTGAATGGCCAGCCGCCCATAAAGGGAAAGCTGCTATCCCAGTTCCAGTCGGCGGGACTGGCGGCCACCTGCACCACCAGCACGGCTGCATCATCCCCGTCGTCATCCCCGTTCTCGCCCGGCGTGCGCGCGGCGGCCGGCTGCGTGGAAAACACCAGCGTGGCCGGAGTTTGCAGCAGGCCGCCGATAAAGGGCAGGCTTGCCTTGCTGACCGTAAAGACACCGTCGCTCACGGCGCCCACGTCGGCTACCGCGCAGCTGATCAGGAACTGTGCCGCGTCGATCTGGAATGCCTGGCCGATGATGGCGTCGAATTTTTCGGGCGGCGCGACGTCCGGGTCGGCCAGGCCCGCTTCCAGGAAGGCGGCATCGAGGGCGAACGGGCCACTGCTGGCGGCGTTGACGATGGCTTGCTGCAGGTTTTCCAGCGCGGTATCTGTGGTGGCCATACGAACTTGCTCCTTGAATCAGTCATGATGTCCAGGGCGGACGCTCGCACCCGCCCGGACGCTCTGTCTACAGCACGGCAAACAGCGCCAGGTGGTCGCTGGTGCTGCGCAGGTAGCCGTAATTGGCCCAGCCATTCAGCGTGCGCGCCTGGCCTACGGCATACACGGCCGCCGGCGATTGCGGCCAGGCCATGCCAACAGGCAAGTTCGGAAATTGCGCGGCCAGCGGGCGCGTGCCGATGGGCACGCCCGCTGGCATGCCGCCCACCAGCGTGAACGGCGTGCCCGACACGGGATTCATCACCGTGAACTGGTAGTTATTCGCCAGCACCAGCGGGTTGACGAGCATATTGTCGATCGAGAAAAAGTTGCTCACCATATCGCTGCCGATATAGTTATAGCCCGGATACGGGGCCGCCAGCAGCGCGCCGCCGGCCGTATTGTCGGACCACAGGAAGCGCGATTGCTGCGTCAGCTGCGGCTTGGTGCGCTTGGGGCGGATATGCGTGGCCAGGTAGCCCTGATACGCGTCCAGCGTCAGGTTCGCTGCCACCGGCATGGCCGGCGGCGGGTCCAGCAGCGGCACGTATTTAATCGCGCGCAACTGGTCGTAGGCCGTGGTCCGCCCGCCCGCCCCGGGCGGCTGCGCGTAGATGGCGTTCAGGTTGAAGTCGCCGCAGATCAGCTTGATTTCATTGTGCGGCGGGCCGGCAGGCGCCGCCGCCACGTCGTTCACGCCGCGCAGCAGGATATTGATGAAATTGGTGGCGCCGCCGTGGTTGGGCGGCGCATGCACGGCAAACAGGGTCAGGTTGCGCGTGATGACGTTGGCCTGGTTGGTTTCCACGAAACTGACCATGAAGGGCTGGCGCAAGCCGTTGAAATTGACCAGTCCGCTAACGACGGGCGGCGCGGCCGGCGCCGGCGCGGGCGCGAAGGCGATGCGCGCCGCTGCCATGCCCTCGGCCAGGCCGCCGTTGTACTGCGCGCCGGCCGGGATGGTGCGCGCCTGCTGGCCTTGCGGGTTGAGAAAATCCTGGATGTTGGGCGCGCCGGGCCCCCCGGCCGGATAGGCGGCGGGCACGGCGCCGGCCGCCACAGCCGACACGCCGCCGCCCGTCCACACGTTCGGCCCCGTGAAATAGCGCCGCACTTCCGTGGCCGTGCCAGCCGTGCCCGATATGCCGCGGTACAGCACGGCGACCGATTCCGTGCGCCCGCCCGTGCCCACTTTCAGCGGCGGCACCATGCGCCAGGCATCGCGGTTGGGGTCGGCGGGGTCGCTGCGCAGCTGTTGCAGCAGGAAGATCGCGCCCTGCAGGCCGCCAGTGGCGGGCGCCAGGTCGCCGACGCCGGCCGCGCTGGCCGACACCTCGATCAGGACGAAAATATCGGGCTGCGTTGCGCGCAGGATGGTCAGGATGTGGTTGCGGCGCTGCAGCGCGGCCACGGCCGGCAGGTTACCGCCGCAGCGGCCGCCTTCGCCATAGCGGGGCCGCTTGCGGCTGGGATTGTTGACCTTGTTGATGCCGAAGTTCTCGATATTCCAGTACACGACGTTGGTCATGCTGCGCTCCCCAATGAAATGGCTGGCAATGGCAGCGCGGCCAGTGCCTGCTCCTGCCGGGCGGCCGCATCGGCGATGTACGCGGCATACCAGCCCAGGCTGCCCGTATTCTTCGGGTCGCCAAACAGGAAGAACTGGATGTTCGCGTCGGGCGGCAGCTTGGCAATGCCGAGGAACTTGATGGCGATATTGTCGAGCCGCAGGCAATAATAGTAGGAGTCGCCGTCGGGCACTTTTTGCCGCATCAGCCCGATATTGTCGATGGCCAGCTTGAAGATGCCTTGCAGGCTGATCAGCCTGGCGCCCGGCGCCGCGCCGGGCAGCGACAGACCGACGAAGACGGCTTGCTCGTCGTCGCCGGCGGTGCTGGCGGGCGACCAGGCCAGCAGCAGGGTCGAATGGAAGCCGGCGGCCGAGACGAGCGCGCCCGGCCCGCCCATGGTGACGTCATACACGACGCCGTGCCAGGGCCCGTCGAGCGTGCTCAGGTTCAGTGCCGTGCTGACGGGCAGGAAGCCGAAATCGGCCGGTTTCTGCCCATCGGCGGCAGCGATAAAGCCCGACAGTTCCAGGCCGAAGCCCTTGAACAGGCTGTCCGGCCTGGCCTGGCTGGCGTCGAGGTCGTAGGCCAGGTTGGCCGTCACCTCGTCAAAGCGCACGGCCGACGGCGTCGTCTGCGGATAGCGCATGTCGATCACCAGGTTGGAAAAGGCCAGGCCTTCGCCGTCCGGCGGCAGGTCCGGCGCCAGCGCGCCGAACGACAGCAGATCCAGCACGGCGCCCGTGCGGTCGTCCAGGCTGGCGAAGTCCAGCGTGCCCCAGACGGAAAAGCGGTTCAGCACGGTCGCGCCCGCATCGATGGTGCCCAGGCAGTTGAACTGGATGCGCTGGAAAGCCACGTGGCACAGTAGGTTGCTGTCGAGGCTGAATATCGACGGCGTGGCTTGCTCGAAGATGTAGATGCCGGTGCCATTCTGGTCGATATAGCTGCCGTCGAGTACCACGCCGTTGTTCGGCATCGCATTGCCGCCGAAGGTGGTGGCCGTCACGGGCGAGCCGAGCAGCTCGTTGACGGCCAGCTGCACGTAGCTCTTGAAGGTCTTGATGACGGCATTGTCGAACAGCACCTGCAATTGCAGCACGCGGAACGCATAGTTGTCGGTGTCGGGCAGGGCGATGGGGGTATCGGGCGGCAAGCCGTTGCGCTGGCCTGCGGCGAAGGCCGGGTCCTGGTAGTCGACCAGGCCGAATGTACTGGAATTGCCGTCGAGGGTGATGCTGCCGTCGCCATGCACCGTCACGCGGCTGGCCGTGAAGCCGAAATGGTGGGCGACGAAGCGCGTCAGGTCGAGGCCGGCCGCGATGCCCTGCAGGCCAGCCGGCAGACTGGACGGATCCAGATCCGCCTGCAGCACCAGCACGCCCGTCCAGGCGGGATCGCTGACCAGTTCCAGGAAATGCCGGTACGGCGATTCGGGATTGTCCGCCGCCAGCACCTCGGCCGCTTCGATGACATCCTGCAGCCACTGCGACAGCCCCGTGTAGGCGATGCCCTGGACGCCGGGGCCGGCGTCGGCGGCCAGCGAAAAATCGGGCGCGCCCGACCAGGCGTTCGGATTGGTGACGCGTTCCCTGACGCTGCCGCTGCAATACTTGAGCAGCATCACGTTGCGATAGGACGTGGGCGTCACGCCGAGCCCCACCTGCGCTTGCATGGTCCAGCCGGCGATGCCCACGGTATTGTCGAAGCGCGCGCCGCCGTCCGACAGGTGGGCTGCGTTGACGGCCACCAGGAACAGCTGGTTGGTCTGCAAGGCATCCTGCAAGGTAGCGTCCGGGAAGCGGAAGCCGAACGGCAAGATCTGGCCGCCGTCGCCCAGGGTCTGGCCCAGGGTCACCGACAGGAAGGCGTCCTGGTCCTGCTCCTGGCTGGACACGGTGGCGACAGCGCCCTGCGGCGTGGTGCGGTAGTGCGGCGCTTCCGCCACCGCCTCGCCGGCAGCCAGCCCGCGCACGCGGTGGCTGGCGGCCGCGCGCGCCTGCCAGGTGGCGCTGGCGCCGCTGGAAATGACGGCCTTGCGCGTGGCGGCCACGATACTGCTTTCAAAGCTCGACAGCAGGGAGGCGCTGATCTCCAGCGGGCCGCCGCTGACGGCGCCGCCATACGGCAGCAGGGGAAAGGCGTGCGCGGCGCCCTGCGGCACGGGCAGCGAGGGCGGGGTCGAGGCCAGCACGGTATCGGCGGCTACGGCGCGCAGCAAGGCGGCCGCCCGGGCGGCCGGCGGCAGGCCGTACATGGGACTGCCCGCCGGCTCCGCATGGTATTGCGGCATGGCCGCGCCGCCCTTGAGCACGCTGGCCCAGCAACTGAGGTAATCGGCCGTCAGCGGCGTGGCTACATTACCGGAATCGGGCAAGTCCAGGGTCGCGGCCTGGAACGGGAAGACGGCCGCGTAGGCGGGTGAGGCGGGCACGAACAGCAGACTGTCATTTTCCGGCGAGGCGCCATCATAGGTGGTCATGCTCAGCTGTTCCGAGCCAAAGATGCCGCATAACAAGTTTGTCTGCGTCCCGACAGCCTGGCCGCTGGCGCTCAGGCCGAAGCGCCCGGCTGGCGTCAGCAGGGCCTTGCTGGTAACGGGCCGAGAGGGAGACGGCGCGGCGCAGCCAAAGGCCAGGGCGCCCGACTGCAGGCCGACCACGGGCGGCTGCCCGCTGGCAGCGCCCAGCGGCAGCAAGGCCGTCGCATGGCCCAGCGCCGTGCGGTAGGTGGACGGCAACGCGGGCCGGCCGGCCGGCAGCAAGCCGCAGCGCAATACGCCTTCCAGCCTGGCCTTGGCGGACAGCTTCTGATTGTAGGGATCGAGCGGGTCGACCGTGCCGACCCACGCCAGGTTGGCCGGCAAGGCGGCGGGCGCGCTCAGCGCCGGGTAGAACAGCTGCTGCAGCTGGCCGCTGGCCGTGTCGCGCGCGCTCATCGGGAAGCCGACGGCCAGGCCGCTTGGGCCGAAGGTGACGGCAGGGTTGACGGTGGCCGTAAACGTCAGGCAGCCCGCATTCGGACCCGTCAGCGGCACGAACGTGCGGATCGTGTTGCCGCTGCCCGTGACGCGTATGCCGATATCGCTGGCGTTGCGCTGGAAGGCCAGCGCCGGCGGCGTGGCCAGCGGCGCGGACAGCCGCAAACTGCCGCTGACGGCGTCGATGGACAGGCCGACGCTGGCCAGCACGTTGAACAGCAGGTCCTGTCCCAGCCGGAAATTGACATTGGTGCTGGTGGCAAAGCCCTTGGTCAGCTGGTTATAGCTGTAGCTGCAGCCGTAGTTCTTGAAGGAATCGGCCGGCGCAGCATCGGCGTCGCGCAGCCATAGCAGCGCGTTCAGGTTCAGTCCCGGCGCCGACGACTGCCGGTCGATATACGCGGCGAGAGCGGCGATGAAGGGGCCGGGCGCCGCGTCCAGCGCCGCCGGACGGCCACTGGCAAACACGTAGCCGCCCATGCGCTGCGGCGACAGGCTGTCGGCATAGCTGATGCTGTCCGGGGGCGTGGCAGGCGGCGCGACGGGCGGCAGCAGGTAGCCGGCCCACGCATGGTCCGGCTGCGGCGGCGATTCATACAGGCTGACCTTGCTGGCGGGATCGGTGGCGACGAAACTGAAACCCATGACTACCTCCACTCAAGACGCGACTCGGGCTGCGATGCGGCGGCATGGCGGCCGCGCGGCTTCGCAATCGTTTACAACGGGTGGGCCCGGAAGGGCGTCGGATGGCCAGGCGGCTTGCCTGGATGCGGTGGCGGGCGGCCATCCAGAGCGCCCGCCCGCAGGCGGGCGCGGAACCGCCGCTTACTGCGAGTTGGAGGTAAAGGTGGCCAGCACGAAGCCCGTGTAGCTATACACGGTGCCGCCGTCGACGATGTCGCCGGAGAGCAGCACGTTATACAGCCCCGTGCTTTGCGGCGAGTAGGTGACCGTCAGGCCGGCTTTCCACGTGACGACGCCGTTGCCCGTGTCGCTAGCCAGCTTGGCCGTGGTGAAACCCGTGGTGACGCTGGGATTCCAGTACGTGGTGCGGCCCTGGAACTGGAAAGCGATGCCGGTCTGGTTGTTGCTGTCGCCGCTGGCGATGGACAGCGCGATGCTGTTCGGCGTGGTGTTGGTGGTGACGCTTTGGCCGGAGGCCAGCGTATGGTTGGTGACTTCGACGCGAGGTAAGTTAGACATGACATTCTCCATGAGGTGATATCGGCCTGCACTTGCGGTGGGCGCCCCGTGGCCGACAGGTTCGGGGCAGTTGGGTAAGTCGGTAGAAATGGTATTGCGACGGCTTTGCGACCATGCCATAAAAATATGGCGGGACAATACGCAATTTCAAATAAAGACAAGACATTTGATATTAATCAATCCGGAATTGATTAATATATTTCGTATTTGCTTATTCAAAAAAGTAGTTTCCGGCTATTCGTAATATAACCATGCCGGCTCTTGCGCATGACGAGTAGCGATTCTATGCCTATTTTTTTGCGCGATTCTCTCGAATTGTCGCGAAGGCAAGAATAATGCGGTTTCCGGACGCTGCGCGGGAATGCGCCGCCGGCCATTTTTCGCGGCGGCATGCAAGTCGGATAGGGAATGCAATTGAATATAAACGGTTTATTGATTTAAATAGATGGCATGCGCGGCTTTATTGCGCGGCAGGCGCGGGCAGGGCCGGACAGCGCTCAAAAACGGCTACCACCTTGCCAGTCAGCGTGTATTGCGTGCCGTCATCGAGGATGGGGCCATCGATGAGGATTTGATATTGCTGCGGACCGAGTGCCTGGAAACGCAGGGTCAATCCTTTCTGGAATGTCACGATGGTATCGCCGCGGTCTGCGCCCAGTTGCAGCATGATATTCGCTGTCGACAATAAAACCGTCCAGTACGCGGTGCCGTTGGCGCGCAGCGCCACCAGGGTGTTGTCATTGATATCGTTGCTGGCCGTGGCGATGGCGTCGCTGTTGACCGTCAGCGCCATGGTTTGCGGTGCCCGGCACGCGGGGGCCGGTTCGGCCAGCTGGCGCGCCAGCGCCGGGGCGTCGCCACCGAGCGATAGCAGCAGCACGGCAGCCAGCCAGGGGCCGCGCCAATTCAGCTGAAACATGGTGGAGGTGGTGTGCCGCGCATGCGGCCCATCGTAGCGAAATTCCGCCGGAAGAGCAAACGCATGCCGACCGCAGCGCGTCACCATGGCCGCCATGGCCGCCATCCCCATCTGCTATCATCGTGCCGTTTTGGCCGGTGCCGCGGGCGCCGGTCCGATATTTATGCAAGGAAAAAAATGAATAATCGCATTTCCCTGCTGCGTCAGCGCGGCGCGCAGGACAGCGGCAAGGTGGGCATGATCGAGCTGTTCTTCGACCTCGTGTTCGTATTTGCCGTCACGCAACTGTCGCACGGCTTGCTGGCGCATCTGAGCGCCATGGGCTGGCTGCAGACGGGGCTGCTGCTGATGGCCGTCTGGTGGGTGTGGATCTTCACGTCCTGGATCACCAACTGGCTCGACCCCGAGCGCATTCCCGTGCGCATCAGCCTGTTTGCGCTGATGCTGGGCGGCCTGATCATGTCGGCCTCGATTCCCGAAGCGTTCGGCACGCGGGGCCTGGGCTTTGCCGGCGCCTACGTGGCCATGCAGGTGGGCCGGCCCCTGTTCGCCTGGTGGGCCGTGCGCCATGAAGAACTGTCGCGCCGCCGCAATTTTCAGCGCATCGCCCTGTGGGCCGTGTTGTCCGGCATCTTCTGGATCGCCGGCGGCATCGCGTCGCCCGAGCAGCGCATCTTCTGGTGGGTGCTGGCACTGGCGATCGACCTGGCCGGTCCCTGGATGCAGTTCGGCATTCCTGGCCTGGGCCGCTCCTCGACGGCCGACTGGGATGTCGACGGCGGCCACATGGCCGAGCGCTGCGGCCTGTTCGTCATCATCGCGCTGGGCGAATCCCTGCTGGTGACGGGCGCCACCTTCGCCGGGCTGGAATGGACGGCCGCCAACTGGCTGGGCTTTTTGTCGGCCCTGGTGGGCAGCATCGCCATGTGGTGGATATATTTCGACACGGGCGCCGAGGCGGGCCACCACCGCATCGCCCACTCGAAGGATCCGGGCCGCATCGCCCGCAAGGCTTACACGTATATCCACGTGCTGATCGTGGGCGGCGTGATCGTCAGCGCCGTGGCCGATGAACTGGCCCTCGTGCACCCGGATGAAGCGAGCTTCGCCGGCATCAGCGCCTTGCTGGGTGGCCCGATCCTGTATCTGCTGGGCAATGCATTATTTAAATGGGTGAGCAATGACCGTTCCACGCCGCCGCTGTCGCATCTGCTGGGCATTTTGATCATCCTGGCGCTGATCCCGATGGCCTACGGAAGGCTGTATGCGCCCCTGACCCTGGCCTGCATCACCAGCTGCGTGCTGGTCCTGGTGGCCGTGTGGGAACATATGGCGCTGCGCCGTCCGCCACCGGAGATCGATCCTTGATGTCAGTTTGACCTTAACCGGGCGGCGCAATGCCGTCCGGATCGCTGCGCGTGTCGAGCTGCAGCTGCAGGAACGCCAGGTCCAGCCAGGCGCCGAACTTGGTGCCGACTTGCCGCATCAAGCCCACTTCCGCGAAGCCCAGCTGCTTGTGCAGAGCGATCGAGCCGGCATTGCCCGCCTCGATGCCCGCCACCATCACGTGCTTGCCCAAGCCGCGCGCCCGCGCGATCAATTCCCCCATCAAGGCCTTGCCGACGCCGGCGCCGCGACTATCGGCGCGCACGTACACGGAATGCTCGACCGTATGCCGAAAACCCTCGAACGGGCGCCAGTCGCCGAACGAGGCGTAGCCAGCGACAGTTCCTTGCGCATCGATGGCGACCAGCACGGGATAGCCGGCCTTTTCGCGGTCGGCCAGCCAGGCGGCGCGGTTGGCCGCATCGACCGTCCGTTCATTCCAGATGGCCAGGGTATGGCTGACGGCATCGTTGTAGATGGCCGTGATGGCCTCGATATCGGCCGCGTGGGCATCGCGTATCTGCATGTTGCTCTCCTTGCTAATCGTCTACTATAATGGACAAATCATAGATTGCCGCTCACGCCTTGTCCAATAAAATCCGAATGGAAGCTGAAATATGTCCACTAAACCAGACGAATTGAACCAGCGGATCGGCGCCAGGGTGCGCCTTGAGCGGGAAAACCTGGGCTGGTCGCTGACGGACCTGGCGGCCCGCTCGGGCGTGTCGCGCGCGATGGTGCACAAGGTGGAGCGGGGCGACTGCAGCCCCACGGCCACCTTGCTGGCGCGGCTGTCGGGCGCCTTTGACCTGAGCATGTCCGAACTCATCGCCCGCGCCGAAATGCGCGCGGGGCGCCTGCTGCGCCAGCTTGATCAGCCCGTGTGGGTCGATCCGCAGAGCGGCTATGTGCGGCGGCACGTGTCGCCCGCGTCCGACATGCCGCTCGACCTCGTGCATATTACCTTGCCGCCCGGCGCCGTGGTGGCCATGCCGGCCGCCGCCTATGCGTCGCGGCGGCAACTCATCTGGTCGCTCAGCGGCAGCCTCGTGTTCATCGAAGGGGCGACCCGCCACGTGCTGGACGAAGGCGACTGCCTGGAACTGGGGCCACCGGCCGACTGCGTGTTCCGCAATGAAACGGCCACCGCCTGCACCTACGCCGTGGCGGTATTGAAGAACCGAGATTAAGCCAGTGCCGCCGCGCGCAACTGGGCAATGAAGGCGCGCGCGGCGGGCGCCTGTTCGTGGCGGCGGAAGGCCACGGCGATTTCCGAGCTGATCTGCGGCCCGTCCAGCTCGCGGAATACGACGCCGGGCAATTGCACGCTGGCCATCACGGAATGGGGCACGATGGCGCAGCCCACGCCCAGCGACACTTCCGTCAGCACGGCCACCAGGCTGCCCGGGCGCGACACCACCTGCGCCGCAAAACCGCCGCGCCGGCTCACTTCCAATGTGCCCAATTCCTGTTCCGGCACGATGAACGCCTGCTGTGCCAGCGCGGCCGGCGCCGCCACATCAAACAAAGCCGACGGGCTGTCCGCCTGCACGGCCAGCACGAAACGGTCGCGCAGCAAGACCACGCTGTCCAAGCCGTCCGGCAAGTGCAGGGGCGGGCGCACGAAGGCCAGGTCGACCCGGCCCTGGTCCAGCAAGGCGGGCAGGGCATCCATCGCGTATTCGCGCGCGCTGATGTGGATGCCGGGGTGGCTGGCGCGAAAGCGGACAAACTGGCCTTGCAGCACGCCTGAGTAGGCAGCCGAGGCCACGTAGCCGATTTCCAGCCGTCCCAGTTCGCCCCGTCCCGCTCGCCGCGCCACCTCCTGGGCCTGCGCCAGTTGCCCCAGCGCGCGCGCAGCCTCGATGACGAACAATTCTCCGGCGGCCGTCAGGGACACGGCGCGCTTGCTGCGCTGGAACAGCCGCGTGCCCAGCAACTGTTCCGTTTCCTGCACCTGCTTGGTCAGCGCGGGCGGCGAAATGCCCAGTTCCGCAGCGGCCCGCGCAAAGTGCAGGCTGCGCGCGACGGCCAGCACGCAGCGGAAATGCCGCAGTTCCATGTCTTTATCTGTATTCACCATCAGTGAATTATAAGGCGGCTGTCTTATAACAGGAAATAATACAAGCCTGCTTACAATCGAGGCATGAAGAATACTAACTGGACCTTATATACCTGCTCGGGCGTCTGCGCGCTGATCATGCTCGACACCAACGTCGTGGCCGTCTCGCTGCCGTCGATCGCCCGTTCGCTGAACGCCAGCTTCGTCGATGTGGAATGGGTGGTCAGCGCCTACATGTTGGCGTTCGCCTCATTTCTGCTGCCCGCCGGCAGTATCGCCGACCGCCTGGGACGGCGCAGGGTGATGCTGTTCGGCTTGGCCGTGTTCGCGCTGGCGTCGCTGCTGTGCGGCCTGGCGTGGACGCCGTTCGTGCTCAACGTGGCGCGCGCCGTCAAGGGACTCGGTGCGGCGCTGCTGCTGACGTCCGCGCTGGCCGTCATCGGCCACACCTTCCATGCGGAAAAGGAGAGGGCGCGCGCCTGGTCCGTGTGGGGCGCGGCCATGGGCGTGGCCATGACCGTGGCGCCCCTGCTGGGCGGCCTGATCACGAGCGCCATCAACTGGCGCTGGATTTTTTATCTGAACCTGCCCGTTGTCGCCATCCTGATGTGGTTGGTAGGCAAGCACGTGGACGAGTCGAAGGATGTTTCCAACGCCAGTTTCGACCCGCTCGGGGCGCCGCTGTTCTCCGCCGGCCTGTTCTGCATTATCTGGGGCTTGATCGACGCCAGCGTGGCGGGCTGGTCCAGCCGCGCCACCATGCTGCGCTTTGTGGCTGGCGCGGCGCTGCTGTTGGTCTTCGTGCTGGTGGAACGGTGCCAGCGCGTGCCGATGGTCGATTTGTCGCTGTTTGGCCGGCGCGTATTCGTCGGCGCCGTGCTGGGCATGTTCGGCTACGCCACCGCCGCGCAAGTGATGATGACCTTTTTGCCCCTGTATTTGCAGAACGCCTTCGGTTTTTCCGCCGTGCTGGCCGGCTGCGCCATGCTGCCGTTTGCCGTCGCCATGGTGGTGCTGTCGCGGCTGGCGCCGCGCGCCATGCGCCACCTGGACGACCGCGGCATCTTAGTGACGGGCTTGCTGATTGTCGCTGTCGGCAACGTGGCCACGGCCCTGGCCGCCGCCAGCCTGCAGTACGGCTGGGTGGCGGCCGGCATGCTCGTCACGGGAGCGGGAGCGGGATTGCTCAACGGCACGACGCAAAAGGCCATCCTTGCCTGCATTCCCCGCGAACGCACGGGCATGGGTTCCGGCATCAGCACCACGACGCGCTTTGTCGGCATCGTGCTGGCCGTGGGCGCGCTGGGCGCCGTGCTGGCCATGCGCACGGCCGCATCGTTCAACGAGCTGGCGTGGCTGCACGGCTTGAAGGCCTCGCCTGAAATGATCGGCCGCATCGTCGCCGGCAACGCGGCCGAGGCCTTCGGCCAGTTGCCGCCCGCGATGCAGGCCGTGGCGCAGGAAGCGGCGCGCCACGCCTTCATCGATGGCTTTGCCAGCGTGCTGTACCTGGCTGGCGGACTGGCGGCCGTGGTGGCGGCGCTGGTGTTCGTGCTGGCCAGGCCGCCGGGAAAAGTGTAACTGTTCAGCAAGTTCCGCGTGCGCGGCCAGCACATGTAATATGATGCCATCGAGAAATACATGGCATTCATATAACTACCGCAGGGAACTGTATGCGCAGAAAACGCATCATCATCACGAGCGTGCTGGTCGCAGTCATCGGCGTGGCTGCTCCACTGAGCCTGGCCTTCTACCTGTCGTCGGTGCGCGCTGAGCAGGGTGAGCAGGAACGCCTGCGCCTGCTGGCCGGCTACGCGCTCGAGCGGGCACACCGTTCCATCGCTTCTGCCAGCGCCGCCCTGCGCAGCGCCGATGCGCTCGACCTGGCGCCATGTTCGGAAGCGCATATCCAGCAACTGCGCCGCATCACCATCACCACGCGCAGCATCGACGATATCGGCTATGTGGAAAACGGCTTGCTCAAATGCACGTCCACGGGTATCGAAGAGGCGCGCATCACCGTCACGCCCGCCGACTTTACCCTGGACAATGGCATCGGCCTCGATTTCAACCTGCGCCCCGTCGTCAGCGGCGGCAAGCGCATGGTGGGGCTGTCCTACCGTGCCTATAAGGTGCTGATCGATCCCGTGCGCTTTTCCGACGTCATCGTCGACAGCGATATCCAGATGGCCGTGGCCATCGGCAAGGAAGGCGTGCTCGACACCTTGCACCATCCGGACCCCGCACAAGTGCAAGCCTTGCTTGCCGGCACACCCATGGCGAGCGACATCAGGCACGATGGCAGCATCCACGCGATGCTGTACCGCGACGGCTTGACGGCCGTCATGATCGAGCCGCGCAGCAAGCTGAACGACAGGCTGCGGCGCGAGCAGTTGCTGCTCTTGCCGCTGGGCCTGCTGATGGCGGCATTCATCGTCGGCATCGTCGTGTGGCTGTCGCGCCGTCGCCTGTCGCTGATGGGAGAGTTGCGCATCGCCATCGACCGGCGCGAATTCTTTGTCCATTACCAACCCATCATCGCGCTCGACACGGGCGTGTGCGTGGGCGCCGAGGCGCTGATACGCTGGCGCCGTCCCGACGGCAGCATGATACGGCCCGACCTGTTCATCCCCGTGGCCGAGGAAAGCGAACTCATTTTGCCCATCACCGACCAGGTGATCGCTTGCGTCATCGCCGACATGCGCGCCGCGCTGCTGGCCGACCGCGAACTGCACATCGCCATCAACCTGTGCGCCAGCGATATCGAAACGGGCCGGGTGCTCGACGTGCTGGAACGGGCATTGGCCGGCACGGGCATCGAGGCGCAGCAGATCTGGCTGGAAGCGACGGAGCGGGGCTTCATCAACGTGGAAGCGGCCCGCGCCACCATCGAAAAGGCCAGGGCACGGGGCCATGCCGTGGCCATCGACGACTTCGGCACCGGCTATTCCAGCCTGTCTAGCCTGCAAAACCTGCCGCTCGACGCCCTGAAAATCGACAAGTCCTTCGTCGACACCATCGGCACGGACGCGGCCACCAGCAGCGTCACGCCGCACATCATCGCCATGGCGCGCACCTTGAACATGCTGATCGTCGCTGAAGGCATCGAAACGCAGCAGCAAGCCGACTATCTGCTGGAACGCAACGTGGAATTCGGCCAGGGATGGCTGTTTGCCAAAGCGCTGCCAGCCGCGGAATTCCTTGCCTTTTACCGGGCGCGCCGCGCGCCATCTTCCACATGAAGCAGCCACGCTTTCCCTACCCATTGCAGCCGCTGCGCGTACCGGGCGGCTGGCATATCACCGTCAATACCCTGTTCGAAGTGGAGCCAGGTCCCGAGACCATGCAATGGTTCAGCAGCGCATTGCTGCTGTGGGGCAGCTGCCGCGACACCGGCTACTGCTTCAATTCGCACTTCGAGCCGGAAGACGATCCGCAAGGCGAATTCGTGCTGGAGATGGGCAAGGTGGCATACGACCGCCACGGCAAGATCGTCCAAGGCAGCGATGCCTTCCTGGGCGAGTTTCGCACGCGCAGCAAGGCGGAATTTGTTGCCCGGGTCGAACAGTTCATGCAAGACCCGGCAGCTTGATTTTTACGGCTTGCGCGGCAGGACCACGTCCTGCCCGCCTTGCTTGAGCACGGCGCTGGCGACCTTGCCCGCGGCATCGCGTGTAAAGGCCAGGTCCGCATCGATGGCGCGGAAGAAAAATTGGTCTTTCGCGCTGGCAAACAAGGGCGCCGATCCCATGCCCGTGCCGGCCGCTTCCAGTCCCTGCTTGCCCAGGGTCACCGTCAACGTGAAATCCTTGTCCAATGGATACTCGCCAACGTACTCGGCCAGCGCGGCGCGCGGTACTTCGATGGCGGCCTGCGGCTTTTTCAGCGGCGGCAGGGGCGTGCCGGGCAGTAAGGTGGACAGGCCCAGCGCATCGACATCGCGCGCCGTATTCGTCAGCACCATCACGCCCCGCTTGCCGTCCGTGGTAAACGCCGCATAGCTGGCGTAGCCGCCCGTCTGGCCGCTGTGCCAGGCGTAGCTGCGGCCCTGTTGCTGCTCCAGCAGCCAGGACAGGCCGATTTTCGTGTCGCCGTCGGGTGCCAGCGGGCGCTGTGGCTTGATCGCCAGCGCATACGGGCGCAGCGGCTTGAACATGTACGCTTGCAGGTAAGCCACCATGTCGCGCGCGCTCGAATACACGCCGCCGGCCGGCGCCACCACGTTCAAATCCCAGGCCGGCGTAGGCTCGCGCGACAGCAGATGGCCGGGCGCCAGGCGCGCCAGCATGCCGTGCGTGGGCTGGTTCGAGGTGGAACGCATGCCGAGCGGCACGGCGATGCGCTTTTGCAGCAGTGCTTCATAGCTGCTGCCGGCCTGTGCGGCCAGTGCCGTGCCCAGCACGGCGTAGCCGATGTTCGAGTAGTCAAATTTCGTCCCCGGTGCGTGGGGCAGATGGTAGGCGGCGAGAAACTGCCGCTGTCTGGCTTCCGTGTAGTCGGCATACGGGTTGGCCGGGTCCTTCGGCGCGAAGTTGTCGGGCAGGCGCGGCAGCGAAGAATAATGCGTGGCCAGGTCGAGCAGGCTGATCTTCTTGCCGTCGAAGGCGGGCAACGTATAGCCCGGCAATAATGTGGCCACCGGCTCGTCGAGTTTGACCTTGTTTTCGGCGACGGCGTCGGCCAGCAGCAAGGCCGTCATGGTTTTGGTGACGGAGCCGATCTGGTAGACGGTGTCGGCGCCCGGCTTGATGTTCTTGCCGGCATGCACGCTGCCAAAGCCGTACACGGCGCTGTGCTTGCCGTCGATCACGGCGATGACGATGCTGGCGTGCATGCCCGTGCGCGTGAGTTCTTCCGCGCGCTGGCGCACGGCGTCATCGAGTGCAGGGGCGGCCAGTGCAGCGGTGCCGGCGAGACAAAGGGGGAGGAGGGCGAAAGTGGGTGTCATGGGAAACCTTGTCCAGGGTGGGCCGAATGCACGCCAGTGCCTGGATAAGGTCTCTGGCATGTCAAGTGAAGGATACGGCGCCAACATGAAGGCTGCCTGAGTTTTATGGCTCGGGCATGGCAAGGCTTGCGCTGGCTCAATTTTCAGCCATCGGCGCTTCCAGCAAGCCCGCCAGTTGGGCGCGCATGTCGGCGGACATGCATTGCAACAAGTCGCCGCGCCGGCGCGCATCGGCGCGTTTCTTTGACGGCACGTCGGCCAGGTCCGGCGCCCGGTAGGGCGCACAGGGCAAGTGATAATTACCGTCGCGCATGCGCAAGGCGTGCAATTCCTGCCACGCCAGGTCGTAGTCGGCCGCGATATGGCGCCGGCGCCGCGCATTCAGGGCGATGCGGTTGTCATTGCTGATCAAAAACACGTTATTGCAGGCAAAAAAATCACCGAAATCGCGCAGGGCTGTCACCATCAGGTTTTTCGGACGGCAACCGTGCAGCGCCCGCGTAGCCGCCTTCACGGCTTGCGCGCCCGCTTCCGAGCGCAAGCCTTGCAGCGCGCCCAGCTGCAGGGACACGCCGTCGGCGCGCGGCAGGAACAAAAAGCTGGCCAGGTAGAAAGGCTGGCCGTCGCGCGTCAGGCGCAGGCACAGTTCGCCTTCGCGGTGGCTGTCGTGGATGGCCGTCAGCTGCAGGCGGTACAGCGCCCCATCCTTGCCTTCGAACGCGGCCAGCACCACGGGCTGGCGCGCGGCCAGTTCGACCAGGGCGCGCGCGCCCGCTTGCCACAGGAAACGGTAATGTCCTTCCAGCAAGGCCAGGCGATCCGTGCAACCGAGATGGCGCGAGGCGTACGGGCGGTAAATCTTGAAGCGCAGACAGGGATGCAGCTGCGCCAGCGAGCTCAAGCCGGGCATGCTGCCCAGGAAGGCTTGCCAGCGCGTGCGCTGGCGGGGAAAGAAGAGGGCGCCCAGCGCCGCTTTCAGGCGGTGTCCGCTGGCAGGCGGTGGTCGCACGGCGGGTGGCACGGCGGCGCCGTGGCGCAAGGTTAAAGCGATGTCATTCATGGTTCAGCCGGTGAGGGCAGGCGCTGCACAATGAGAGCCTTGCCAAGCTGAATGCTACGTGGACCAGGTGAAGTTCATATTAAGAAGCTGTTTCCATTTAGAGGATGACAACTAAACATTTGCCTTCTGGCAATACGGACGGTTATGCTCGCCGCATCCTGACTCGATCACTGACGCCTTTCATGCACCATCGCCAATTGCTTGCCATTCCCCTGCTCGTTGCCGCTCTGGCCGCCCAGGCGCAGGACCGCACGGCCGATCCCTTGGCGCAATGCATCAACCGCAGCGCGTTCCAGTTCAGGCAGCAGGACCGCTTGCCCGCGCAGGTGACGACGCGCAGTGTCAAGCTGGCAACGGGTGAAGGGCAGGTATCGGTGGCCGACGGCTATCGGCTGATGTTGTTCCACAAGAGCAGCTTGCCCTTCGTGAATCTGAAAATCGAACGCAGCGCCGAAGGCAGGTTTGCCGCCGACCGCGACACCATCGTGGCACAGCTGCAGCAGATGGCGGCCAACAGCAAGGCTCCGCATCTTGTGTCGCTGGAAACGGACACGCGCCAGGGCGTGGAAGTGCTAGGATTGAACAACCCGAATATCACGCAATCGGCCGGCGTGATCAGTCTATACACCTTGCTGCAGGCCGCCAGCGGGACGGTCGCCACCGCCTATCTGCTCAACCAGCCGGCAGATAAACGGGAATTCGCGACGGATGCGCAGTACCTGGTCTTGCGCGACCAGTTCATCGCTGCGCTGGCCGCCTGCATGGCCGATGCGGCGCAGTAATGCGTGTATGCATGAAGGAGATGCCAGCCATGAAAAAAACAGCACCGGGCACGCCACCCGATGATGAAGCGGCGAGCAGCGCCTCCGCCGCCAGCCTGATCGATGCGAAAATCGCCTCGCTGGCGGACTGGCGCGGCAAAACCCTGGCCAGCGTGCGCGCGCTGATACGCCAGGCGGACCCGGACGTGGTCGAAGAAGTCAAATGGCGCGGCGTACCCGTCTGGTCACATGCGGGCATGATTTGCACGGGCGAAACCTATAAACTGGCCGTGAAACTCACTTTCGCCAAGGGCGCCGCCTTGCCCGATCCGGCCGGCCTGTTCAATGCCAGCCTGGACGGCAACACGCGCCGGGCCATCGACCTGCACGAAGGCGCGCACCTCGATACCGCGGCATTCAAGGCGTTGATACGCGCCGCCGTGGCGCTAAACACGACGCCGAAACCAAAACGGACGACGACTTGAGACAATATCTGTATATCTGGCACGACCCTGCCGAGCGCATGCTGATCGCTTCCGGCATCGAATTCAAGGATTTTCTTCCGGCCCTCGGCGAGTCCGGCGGCATCGTGCTGCGCAGGGGCAGCGCCGGCACAATCAAAAAGCCTGCCGCATGGCAGACCTTGGCGGGGCAACAATTGGCGGCCCTGGCCCAGGAAGACCTGCACGCCTGCGGCAGCCATGCCTGGGCCGATTGGCAAGGCGCAGCACCCGCTGTGCATGAAGTGGAAGTGGCCGCAATGCTCGACCACCGTGGCGCGCTCGCGCCGCTGCCTGCCTTGCGCGGCCGCTTCCTCGCCTTTGCCCATGACGACGGCTGGTATCTGAAACTGTTTTACGGGGAATGGGACGACGCGGCCGCTTTGCTCGCCGGCGCCATCCCGCCAGGCTTGGGCACGCTCGACCTGGAGGCGCTGCAACAGGGTGGTAACGGCTACTGGCTGCAAGACGGCATGGTCGACCTTGAACTGACAACCCACGACATCGACAGCGTGCTGAACCGCCGCCTGTAATGAATGAATAACGCGCCAGCCATGTGCCTGATTCGGTCCTTTACCAGCGCGGACACGCCGTTCTGCACCGCCATCCTGGCCCTGGCCGGGCGCGACGCCTTCGGCCCTGTCGCCGACAGCGCCGTTTTCACGGCGGCCACGCAGGGCGAAGAGATCCTCGTTGCCGAATCCGATGGCAGCGTCGCCGGCTTTGCCGCCGTGTACACGGGCGATGCCCCTGATTATTTCCTGCACCATCTGTACGTGCACCCGGCGCACAGCGGCCTGGGCATCGGCGCGCACCTGCTGGCGGCCGTCGTGGCCCGTTTCGGCCCGCACCTGAGCCTCAAGACGCAGCTGGCCAACACGGGCGCGCGGCGTTTTTATGCGCGCGCGGGCTGGATCGAGGACGAAGGCGACGGCGGCATGGACCGCCTCGGCGCGTGGATACGTGTGCGCTGCCAGGCCGGGGCACCTGTGCGATGAAGGATCCTGGCGCGATAGACCCGGCCCTGGCGAGAATGATGGGCTGGTTCCTGATCCTGCTTGCCATTCCGGCAGGCTATTTTTCCTTCTGGCGCGCGTACGACAAGCTCACATCGCCCGCCTGGCCCGTGACGAGCGCCGAAATCGTACGCAGCAGCATGTATCAGCGCACGGGCAAGTCGCAGGACTGGTGCGTCAAACTGAGCTACCGCTACAGCGTGGAGGGCGAGGCCTACCGCAGTTCGCGCATCGGCGTCTCGCGCATCGGCAACGCCGGCTGCCACCGCGACCAGTCCGTCACCGCGTGGCGGCTGGCCAGCATGGCGCCGGGCGCGCGCATCCGCGTGCATTACCGGCCGAGCGACCCGAACGAGACCGCCGTGTTTCTCGCCGGCCTCGATTTCCTCGATTATTTTGGCGTTGCCGTGGCGCTCGTCCTGTTCGTGGTCGGCGTATCGGAAGCGCGCAAGCGAGAGCCAGCCGCTGACCCGCTCCGACAAGGCCGGTCATGATACCGGGCGCATCGGCAACGACCTGTTCGCAGATAGGCAGCGATGTCTGTCAGCATGCCGTTGTTGCCACCGTGGCTGACAAGGATGCGCAAGGCAACCATGGCGCTTCGCAAGCGCGCAGCACGCCGTCAGGCAGCGGTTCCTGCCCCGGCAGTTCCTGGAACGCGGCCGTGTAGCAGGGGCGCCGGCGCTAGCGTGCGCCAGCAGCGGCGCGCCGATCGGCGTCAAGGTGAAATGTTGCGCATACGCAGGCGAAATAGTGGGACGAACCCTGGAAACTGGCGATGCCCGTCCGGGGGCCATCATAGATATCCCAGGCCATGTAAACGGGTTCAGACATCGCGTTGCTCCTTGGTGTGCAGCGCCAGGCGCGCCGCCATGCCGGCGTTGTCGCGCAACAAGCCGTCGCGCTCCTGCGCCAATGCGTCCATTTTCTGCTGCGATAGTTGCCCATGCTCCGCCAGCATGTCGAGCTGGCGGTCTTGCGCGGCCAGGGCCACCTTGGTATCGTTCAGCGCCAGCAAGGCCGTATCGAGCTTGGCCAGCAGGGCGTCGGCGGACGCGGCGGCCTGCAAGTATTGAAATTCGAACTGGTCGCGCTCCGGGCGCACGGTGGCCAGCGCTGTACGGTCGGCCGCCGCGTCGTCAGCCAGGCGCGCGTGTTCCGTCTGCAGCTGGTTCAGGCGCATGTCTTGCTGCACCAGCGTCGCTTGCTGGCCCTGCAAACGCTGCTGCAGCTGGGCGTTGTCCTGTTCCAGCCGGCTGATCCGTTGCTGCGCCTGCGCCCGTTCCTCGCTGCGCTGGGTGGCGGCCGCTTCCTGGTAATGGTCGAACTGCGAACGCACCTGCGCCAGCTGGCGATTCAGCGCCGCGATTTCCTCGCCCCGGTCGGCCAGGCGCTGCGCCAGTCCCGCGTTATCGCTGTGTAAGGTGGCCAGCGTAACGGCGCGAAAATGGTGCTCTTCTTTCAGTTGCGCCAGCGCATGCTGCGTGGCGCGCAATTCCTGGGTGAGGGCGGCGCGCGCCTCCGTCAGTTTCAAGCGCTCCGTTTCCGTCTTCTTCAGCTTTTCCAGCGCCGCATCGAGTTCGGCGCGGTTTTGCTGCATGCCCGTTTCCAGCTGCTGCGCCACGTCGCGCTGCTGCTTGTCATACACGCCGCGCATCGCTTCCATCAGCTCGGCCGGCAAGCCTGCCTCCGTTTTGACGGCCCCCGCGCCCTGGAACTCTTCCTTCCAGCGCTTGAGCAGGGGGGCGATGGTGCTCTTGCTGCCCGTGCTGCCCAGCGCTTCGCGCACGCTGTCGACCGTGGGATTGCGGCCATCGGCAGCGACGATTTGGGCTGCTTTCATAACATCAGAGTACAAAATGCCGGTGCGGGCCATAAAATCACCTATGAACGAAATTTAGTAACGTATTACATGATACGTAATATGAAATAATATTACGATATAAATTTTCGAAATTTTTTCAAAATATAAGTCGCGATAAGATCGCTTATCGCGTGTTATGGGGGTGGTTTGCATGCTATTCTGTGACTCTCCCAGTACAAAACCGCGATTTCGCCACCGCCATGCCCGATTTGCCCCTCTCGAAACGCCGTGCCGCCATGCCCAAAAGCACCGCCGTCGCCGCCGCGCCATTACATGGCGCCCTGATCGATGCCGAGCTGGCCGCGCGCTATCATGCCTTTTTAGCCGCCGCCACGTCCGATAACACGCGCCGCACCTACCGTTCAGCCATCCGCCACTTCCAGGCCTGGGGCGGAGCGCTGCCCGCCGACGAGTCCACCGTCATCCGTTACCTGATGGCGTATGCGGACAGCCTGAACGCGCGCACCCTGGCCCTGCGCCTGACGGCCCTGTCGCAATGGCATGTGTACCAGGGCTTCGCCGATCCCGCATCCACGCCCACCGTGCGCAAGACCCTGGCCGGCATTGCCCGCCTGCACGGCAAGCCAAAAAAGAAGGCCAAGGCGCTGCCGCTGGAAGACCTGGAAACGATCGTGTCCAGACTGGCCGCGCTGGGCAACGTCAAGGCCTTGCGTGACAGCGCCTTGCTGCAGCTGGGCTTTTTTGGCGGTTTTCGCCGCAGCGAACTGGTGGGATTGAGGGTGGAAGACGTGAGTTGGGAGCCGCAGGGGATGGTGATCACCTTGCCCCGCTCGAAAACGGATCAATTGGGGGAGGGCATCGTCAAGGCGATCCCGTTCGGCGACGGCGTCTGCTGTCCGGCCACGGCCTTGCGCGCCTGGCTGGCCGCGGCGCATATCCGCACGGGGCCGCTCTTGCGCAAGGTGAACCAGTGGGGCCATGTGAGTATGAAAGCGCTGCACGCGAGCAGCATCAACACGATACTGGAAGGCTGCGCCAGGCTGGCGGAGCTCGATTACGTGCCGGAACTATCGAGCCACAGCCTGCGTCGCGGCATGGCTACCAGCGCCCACCGGGCCGGCGCCGATTTCCAGGCCATCAAGCGCCAGGGCGGTTGGCGCCACGACGGCACCGTGCATGGCTATATAGAGGAGGCAGGGCGTTTCGAGGAAAATGCGGCCGGGAGTTTGTTGAAGGCGAAGAAGAAGGCGGCGGGCTGAAGCGCCCGACGATACCTTGCGGCGGACCGCCGGTTGACCGACTGTTATCCCACATTCAACTGATGACATACCCGAGCAAATACAGTACAACCGTAAAGACTGCCAGCAGCAAGAGTCTGCTCAGTTTTTTAGATGTGGTAACGCCGGGCCTTGCGCTAAGCCATCCCGTCACCATAAAAATGAACGATGGGCCAAGAAGATAGGCGACAAGCGCGGCAGTGACCCACCAGGATACCGAACACGGCCCTATTTCGTAGCAAGCGCTGGAGTCGTGGCGCAACAGCTTGACATGAAACCAGAACGGCAGGTGACTGCCGGCGACCATTGCAGCCCAGCTTGTTAGCAGTCCAGCAATAAGAAACCCTAGTGATAAGCCAATACGTTTCACTTGACCTCCAAACCAATCAGGGGTGTTGCTGCTTGTAGAGAAACCAGGTCAAGACTGCCATGATAAACAGCGAGAATAGCGTGCTGATACACACTATCCACGTTGCGTGATGCTTTCAAGCCTGCAGCACGCGTCAGACTTCTGCAATGGTGCCAGTGTGGCTCATGCGGCCGCCTGCTCCCGGGGGCGGATGATCATGCAGGTGGCCGTCGCGTGCGCGTACACTTTACCGGCTTCGTCGCGGATCGTGCCTTCGGAAATGACCAGGTTGCGTCCCGCATTGATGACTTTGCCTTCGGCGTAGACCGTCACGTTGAAGGGCAGGGGACGGCACATCTTGATGTTCAGGTCTGTCGTGCCGTAGCTTTCGCCGGCCGGCAAGACTGTGTGCGTGGCGCAGCCCGTGACCGTGTCGAGCACGGTGGCCGCGAAACCGCCGTGCACGCCGCCCATGGGATTGGTGTGCGTTTCATTCGCCGTCGCCGTGAAGATGACACGGCCATGTTCGACCGTGTGCGCATCCATGGGCATGGTCTTGGAAATGCCAGGCCGGGGGAACAGGCCTTGCGCGAAAGCTTGCATCAGTTGCAAGCCGGTCATGTCGTTCGGGTGCATGGGTAACTCCTGTGGTGGTGGTGTGGGGGTGGGTCAGACGTCCTGCGCAAAACGCAGGCGCGAGGCGTGCAGCAGGAAGCGGGCGACGACGGCCAGTTCTTCCTCGCTGAAACCTTGCTTCAGTTGTTCATTCAGGCTGTCGAGCAGGGGCAGGGCGGCGGCCAGCACCTCGCCGCCCCTGGGCGACATGTGCAGGGTGCCGGCGCGCGCATCGAGCGCCGACTGGCCGCGCACGATCAGGCCGTTTTCTTCCATGCGCGCCACGAGGCCCGTGACGGCCGAGTTTTTCAGTTGCAGCGCCCGTCCCAGATCCTTGAGTTGGCAGCCTTCCTCGCCCTTCAGGGCGAACAGGGCGACCACTTGTGTGCCGGAAAAACCCAGTTCGCTGGTAAAGACGGCATCGGCCGAGCGGAACAGGTTCTGGCGCGCCAGGTTGAGCAGATTGAACAGGCGCGGCGAACGCTCGCCCAGCGGGCAAGCGGCGGCATCGGGAACGTCTGTGGTAGAGGGAGTATTGGTACGCATGCGAAGTATACTACTACGTATGCGTAATAAATCAAGTGTCAATTGCTAGTCGCGCTGGTGGCGTCCGATATAGCGGGCGCGTGGCCGTATCAGCGCCGCGCTGGCGGCTTGCTCGGCGGCATGCGCTATCCAGCCGGCGGAGCGGGCCAGGGCAAACACGCCCATGCCAGCGCCCTCGGGCCAGCCGAACGCCAGCTCCATGGCCGCCAGCGCCAGGTCGGCGTTCGGACGCGCATCGAGCAGTTCGCCCGCCACCGCGCACGCCGCCAGGATGGCGCGCAACTGCGGGTACCCATGCGACAGCGCCGACAGATGGTCCAGCAGATACGCGGCGCGCGGGTCGCCCCGCGGATACAGCGGATGGCCAAAGCCGGCGAATTCCGGCGCAATGTTCTTGTAAAAGGCATTGATGTTATCCCTGGCGTCTGGCGCGGCCAGCGCCTGCGTCAACATGCACCGGGCCGCCGCGCTGCCGCCGCCATGTCGGTCTCCGGACAATGCTGCCAATCCTGCACTGAGCGCCATGGGAAGGCTGGCGCCCGTCGAAGCGACGCAGCGCACGGCAAAAGTGGACGCATTCAATTCATGGTCGGCCAGCAGCACGAGGGCGGCACGCAGCAATTCCGCCTGTTCCGCGTCAGCCTGCCATGCCAGCGCCAGTTGCAGGTGCAGCGGCAGGGCGGATGGCGCCGTCTGCAGCAGGGCGGCGGCCAGCAGGCGCATCAAGGCGGGGCCGGACTGCAGTGAGTGCGGAATGGCCGCTGGTGTCAGCATGGCCATGGCCAGCATGGCGCGTGCCAGCGGCTTCGCATCGGATGCGCAGGCCAGTCCTGGCGGCAGGGCAGGCGCGTCTTGCTGGAAATAGTCGCTCGCGTTATCGTCCCACAGCAGCCCGGCGGCCGCTTCCAGGGTCGCGTGCCGGGCCAGCGCTGTCGCATCGCAGCCCCGGTACAGCAGTCGGCCGTCGAGAATGTGGGAAATCCGCGTTTCCAGCACGGGCAAGCCCCAGTGCATCGCAGCCACGGCCGTCTGGCCACCGCGCTTCGCGTCATTTCTACGGGCCGCCAGGCGCAGCACGTCTTCCTGCGGATAGCGCTTGCCGCGCGATGCTCCATTGCTGACGGAAGCCAGCAAGCCCCGGCTGACATAGGAATACAGGGTGGGCAGGCTGACGCCCAGGAGGCGCGCCGCCTCAGAGGCGGATAAATCGTTGTTCATGGCGGCCATTGTAGCGTTTGTCACTTTATATTGATTGATGGAATCAAGATTGACGGGCCGGGCCGCGCCTCACTAGACTCATGCCTTTCCAGGAGTATCCATGAGCACACACACCATTCGCACCCTGCGCCCGGACGACGCCGGGTCCCTGCTGGCTTTCGAGCAAGCCAACCGGGCCTGGTTCGAACGCCATATCGACCGGCGTCCGGACGCTTTTTACAGCATCGACGGCATCAAGGCCCACGTCGCGCAATTCCTGGACGAGCACGCACAGGGCCGCATGCACCCCTGCGTCATCGTCGACGAACACGGCAAGCTGATCGGACGCGCCAACCTCAAGGACATTGACCGGCAGCAAGGCGTGGCCGAAGTCGGCTACCGCATCGGCGAGCAGCAAGCGGGCAAGGGCCTGGCCACGGCCGCGCTGCACCACCTGATCGCCTTGGCGCAAGACGAGTGGCGGCTGGCCAGCCTGTGCGCCTACGCCATCGACGGCAATGCGGCATCGATCCGCGTGCTGGAACGCTGCGGTTTTGTGCAGGGAATTGCCGTGCCCGATATTGCCATCGTGGCAGGCAACGTTGTCGATGGCCATGCGTATGCGCTGGATTTGCGGGCGGCTGGGGTAGACTCTATCCTGTTATAAAAAACAAAGTTGTCAAATATGAATCGTGAAGTCCCAAAACGCCCAAAACACATCGTCGTCATCGGCGCCGGCATCGTCGGCGCGTCGCTCGCATACCACCTTGCCAGCAAGGGAACACAAGTTACCGTGGTGGAGGCGGACGGCATCGCTTCCGGTGTGACGGGCACCTCGTTTGCCTGGATTAACACGTCCTGCGCCGGGATTGACCCCATTGCGGCCCTGCGCGGCGGCGCCATCGCCGCCTGGCGCCGGCTGGAAACGCAGGTGCCCGGCTTGACGGTGCGCTGGCATGGCGCCTTGTCGTATGGCACGCAGGATGGGCGCGTGTCGCCCGAGTCCCTATTGATTGACCGCTCGCGCATCGCCCAGCTTGAACCGCAGCTGCGGCAGCCGCCGGGACAGGCCGTCCACGAGCCGGAGCAGGGCGCGCTCGACGCCGTTGCCGCGACGCATGCCTTGCTGGCAGCGGCCCGGGCGCTGGGCGCGACGGTCCTCACGCATATGCCCGTGCTGGGCTTTGTGGTCCAGGACGCGCAGGTGACGGGCGTGGAAACGACTGCTGGCATCATTGAAGCGGATGTGGTCGTGCTGGCGGCAGGCACGGGTACCGCCGCGCTGGCGGAAAAACTGGGCGCCAGCCTGCCGATTCTCGCCTCGCCCGCCATCTTCCTGCGCTACCAGGCACCGCCTGGTCTGGTGCGCGGCATTATTTCCAGTCATGCAATGGAGGTGCGGCAGGGTGAGGATGGCACCGTGCTGGCAGCGGAAGACTATGTGGACGACGCGCCGGACAACCAGCCCGCCGCCATGGCGCTGCGCACGGCCAGAGCGATCCGCAACGAACTTGCGGGCGCCGACGCCATCGCGCCGGAATTTGCCGCTGTTGGCCTGCGGCCCATGCCCTTTGACGGCGTGCCCGTCATCGGCTATTTGCTGCAGGTGGGAGGCGTATATGTGTGCGCCATGCATCCGGGCGTCGTGCTGGCCGCCATCGTGGGCCAACTTGCCAGCGAGGAAATCGTCACTGGCGAGCCAGCATCAGCCCTGGAGGCTTGCCGGCCTGCGCGCTTTCTTGCGTCCTGATTCTTAAGGCACAGGTATTACAAACACGGGCAGGATGAACGGCGCCGGCTCCTGCTCATCGCCTTCCTCCGGCGGAGCCTGCATATAGTGCTCATTGCGCCAGTCCCCGTTCACCACGCGGTCGGCGATCAGCGCCAGATCCTGCGTTTCGCGCAGCTCGCAGCGAAACGGCAGCCGGCCATGCGAGCGTGACACCAGGCTGTAGCGCAACTGGCGGCATTGCGCATCGTGCCAGCAATAGAACAGCATATCCTCGCCAATGAGCGCGCTGCTGCATGCCGCGATCAACTCTCCAATGAATGCAACGATGTCCGCCGCATGGATCTGCGGCGTTTCCTCCTCCGTCGGCGAAAAGCTCCACATATTGGTGTTCGCTTCGTGATTGATGTCGTCGGCATCAACGAGCACCTCATCGCTTCGCGCCATCTCCAGCCAGGTATTGACTGTCTTGCAATTCATCATGTCATTGTTCCAGTAAGTAATTCAGTAAATAACTCAGTAAGTCTCCACGCATGGCTTCGATCCCCGCCTCCAGCACGTCGCCAGCACCGCCTGGCGTTCCGCGCCCTTCGCGCACGGGAGGACAGGGGGCATCAGTTTAACGTGCTATCGCTCTTCGCGGCAGTGAGGTGGCGTCTCGGCGAGTGGATGGACATGTCCGATTTCTTGAGTACCGCGAGTGGAACCGCCTGGCGCGCAGCTTTTGGATGCATCCAGGCGTTGCCGCAAGACCCCTGAGAAAATTTTTAGGACCAATCTTATATACGGTGGAAATGATTGGTTTTACGATAAAAATATAGCAAGACACTTGCGTAGTTGATGACTTATTTTTTGGGAGAACGGTGAAGCACGGCGTTGTTTCTGCCGGCATGTGGGCGACGGGCGCTTTGAGCGATATTGGTTACTTTGAAAGAACCCGAGTACCGATGGACAAGCGCTAGCGTGAATATTTATAAACATCAAACACTCTTGATGATATATGAGAAATATTGATAAATGTGAAATAATTTCAGTAATTTTTTTCGTGACATCGATTGCCTTGCTATATTTTTTATTGAGTAAATGCGTATTGATTTCCTATTGGCTGCTTGATTTCTCAATGCGCCATCCTTTTATTTTTCACGGAATCATCATATCTTCCATCTTCTTGACTTTTGTTTTTTTGTATATTTACAAGTCAAGAAAGGGAGCAGTTGAAAAGATCGAGAAATGCAACTAGGGAGCCGCTGATTTACTCGGATTTTCGACCAACACTCGTATGTAATTCTTTGATTTTCAATGTGATGAATTTCCGAAAATTGAATTAGCAAGCGCTTCTCCAGGAATGTAATGGTTGATGATTAATTTTCCGTCTTTAAGAAGTTTCGAATGGTTATTGATTAGATCGTGAGTTTTTGTCATTGCATGTTTATAGCATTAAAAATTTTTATATTCCACGCATTATTTATGATGAAAAATTCTTAGGAGTGACTAACAATATATGATATGCGTTACAAAAAATTTTTACCAAAAATGCGTTAGGTAGAATGTTTCGCGCGGCATGAGCGGGCGCCACGCGAGATGGCGGGGGAGCTGAACGTATTATTCAGCTAATTTATTGAGGAGATTTGATGCAAATTTTGACAATGGAAGAAATAGGATTGATCTCTGGTGGCCGACCTATTCAGCAAGTCGTCATCAGAGCAAACAAGATGAGTCAGGAAGAAAAAGATCAGTATGATTGGGATAATAGTTGGTATGGAAGTGCTCTTAATAAAGGCCTGGAGTTTCTCTTTAGTGATTGGAATGAACATTGATTCAATAGTATTTTCTTGGTAATTTCGTCAAAAAATCAGTCGATTTTCAATAAATAGGAGGGGGCTAATGTCTCCTCTTATTTTTTAAAAATATGTTTTTCAAATAAAAGATGCAGAATGGCGGAGCATTGCTAAACGATTACCGGAGAGATAATGCCAAGTAAAATTAATTTTTATTATTTCGCGTTTAGTGCAACCATGGCGCTGCTCTATTTCTTTTATCGACTTTACCGTGAAAAATCGAGGCTGTCGATAATTTTGTTTGCCAGGCAAACAGCTAAATCATTTTTTTCTGGAACTTTGACAGCCTTTTTACTTAAAATCGTCATTTTCATATTCTGTGCGTTAATCGGTGGCTTCAAATTCATCGGATTTGACATGAATGTATATTCGGCATTCTCGGTCATTCTCTATTCATTAACGGCGGCATTATTTGAGGAGATAATTTTCCGTGGAATTTTAATGTCAGCTCTCCTGATTTTGTCGCAAAAATTCGTTCCTCGCTACTTTGCAGTTATTGTGCAGGCATTGTTTTTTTCCGGGCTACATCTGCAGTCATCATTTCAAATCAATCCGTTTATTCTGTCTACGTTTATCTTTTCCTTATGGATGGGACTTGTTGCGATTCGAACAAAAAATTTATGGTGGCCAATCGGATTTCACTTTACCTGGAATCTAAATCATCTGCTTTTAATGGGTAATAGATCGGAATTTATGCCGAAGTTTGGCCCTATATTTGAGTTTCAATATAGGCAATCAGTCTTCGGTTTATTTTTTATCAGCGCGGCTTTAATTTTCTATTTTATTTTTCTTATTTTCAAGGATGCTATTTTCATGAAATCAATGGGATTTTCTGACCGAATTTTCAGAAAACCGACTGTTTCATCTGAGTGAATATGGCAAGAACTTACCATGATGGAAATTGATGAAGTCAATGGCGGTAGAAAAATGGTCTCTTGGGACTGGGATGGCATGGCCTCAGGAGCTATCGGTGGTGCCATCGCGGGCACCATAGGTGGCGCATTTTCCGGTGCCCCCGGTATGGCTGCGGGTTTCTTGGGCGGCTTGGTTGGTGGAGCTGTCGCCGGCGGTCTGAAATTCTCCGATAACGGCTCTTATTGTAATTAAATCGCTTAAAAAAAAGGAGCCTCTATGGCAAAGAACTTATTAATGGCTTTGGTGGCAACTTTGATTTTTTCTTTTGTGTTTCCATTGATCTACCCATTGGTGAACGGCGCCGATGGGAAGGCATCGTCGGTAGTAATTTCGTCTGTGTTCTTCTTCATCGCGATGATGGCTGCATTCACTCTTTACTCTCGTAACAAAAAGTAGTTTTTAGAGCGTTCGGGGTTCAATTCGAACGCTCTATTATTTTATATATCAAGAACTTCCTAGTTATAGATGCGTTTAAAGAATAAATTCGGCTTCTTCTCCTGCCATATTTTCATCGCCTGAATCAGTATTTTATTATCCAGGGTGTGTTGGGGGATTTTGTAATTTTCTATTTTCAGATAGTTTCGTCGCGTCGATTCCAGTTCGCCCCTAAGTAACCCCCACTAAATTATTGTGATTTCTGACTTCCATAACCGGCGCTCTGCGGCGTTGCCCGCTGCTAGCAGTGCTCGCACTGCGTCGCAGCGGGCGCCTTGCATAGCATCTGGTTCTGTTCGTCATAATTTCACAATAATTTCCTGAGGATTACTTAGAGCCGAAACGGGTCTGATTGACAATCTCGCTGATACGGCCATTGAAGCACTCAACCATGCCATTGAAAAGTTCATTATTTTGAATGACCAGTTAATCTCTTCAGCTATTGTTGCGGCATCCGCCCACACAATTAAGCCCCTGTTCCGCCAGCAAGCAATCGAGCATCTGGGCAACAAGCAATACGGCACGGTGCTGCTGGCGCGGCCCGTCAGCCATCTGTTCCTGACCTGGCTGTTCCTCGCCATCGCGCTGGCCATCGTCGCTTTCTTTATCTTCTTCAGCACCACGCGCAAGGCGCAGTCGCAAGGTGTGCTGTTGCCGACCAGCGGCGTGATCCGCGTCATGCCAGGCCAGGCTGGCGTCATCGCTGGGGTGCGCGTCAAGGAAGGGCAGGCCGTGCGCGCGGGCGAAGTGCTGTTCGTGCTGTCGGGCGAGCGCAGCAGCACCAATGCGGGGGCGCCCCAGCAGGTCGTATCAAGCCTGTTGAAAAGCCGGCGCGACAGCTATGACGCGGAATTGCAGCAGTCGCGCCTGCAATCGCGCCAGCGCATGGCGGCGGGACAGCGCCGCGCCAGCGACCTGGCGGCGGAGATATCCCGCATGGATGACCAGATCGCGCTGCAGCAGCGCCGCATCAGCCTGGCGGAACAGTCCTACCAGCGCTATGGCGAGCTGCACGCCACCCATTACATTTCGTCGGCGCAGCTGCAGGATAAGCAGGCCGAGCTGCTGGACCAGCACCAGCGCCTGGCGGAATTGCAGCGCATCAAGTCGGCCAGCGGCCGCGACCTGGCCACCACGCAAGCGGACGTGCGCGACTTGCAGGTGCAGGCGCAGCGCGACACGGAAGGTTTGCAGCGCAATGTGTCCGCCATCGAGCAAGACCTGACGGAAAACGAGGCGCGTCGCGAAATCCTCGTGCGCGCGGCGCAGGATGGCATGGTCACGGCCATCACCACCGAACTGGGGCAGACCGTGGCGGCCAACAGCGTGCTTGCCTCCGTATTGCCGCAAGGCGCCCAGCTGGAAGCGGAAATCTACGCGCCGTCGCGCTCGGTCGGCTTCATCAAGCCGGGCATGACGGTGCTGCTGCGCTACCAGGCCTATCCGTACCAGAAATTCGGCCAGTATCCGGCGCTGGTGCGCGAAGTGGCCAGCACCTCGCTGCGGCCCGAAGAGCTGGCGGTGCCGGGCGCCGTCAGCGGCACGAATGGCGAACCCTTGTACCGCATCCGTTTGAGCTTGCAGCGCCAGAGCGTGCAGGCGTATGGCGAAACCCTGCCCCTGAAGTCGGGCATGCTGGTCGACGCCAGCGTGCTGCTGGAACAGCGGCGCCTGTATGAATGGGTGCTGGAACCCCTGTTCAGCATTTCCGGGCGGCTGTAAGCCCCCATATTGATTTTCCACAATACTTTACGTCTGCGCTTCATGCACCTCCCTGATCTCGCCCACCTGTCCTTCTGGCGCAGCCAGCGCCTGCCCGTCCTGCTGCAAACGGAAGCGGCCGAATGCGGCCTGGCCTGTCTATCGATGGTGGCCAGCTACTGGGGCCACCAGACCGATATTTCCAGCATGCGCCGGCGTTTTTCCGTCTCCCTCAAGGGCGTCACGTTAAAAGGGTTGATGGCGATGGCGCAGGGGCTGGCCCTGCATACGCGGCCCTTGAAACTCGACATGCAGCATTTGCCCGAGCTGAAGCTGCCCGCCATCCTGCATTGGGACTTGAACCATTTTGTCGTGCTCAAGTCCGTCTCCGGCAGCCATGCGGTGATCCACGATCCGGCCGTGGGCGAACGGCGCCTGCCGCTGGCCGAAGTGGCGAAACACTTTACGGGCGTGGCGCTGGAACTGACGCCCACCGCCGAATTCAAGAAGGCCGAGGAAAAACAGCAGTTCTCCCTGCTGTCGCTGATGGGGCGCGTGGTGGGCCTGAAGCGCGGCTTGCTGCAATTGCTGGTGCTGGGCCTGGCCTTGCAGGTGTGCGCGCTGGTGGCGCCGTTCTACATGCAGTGGCTGGTCGACGAGGCGCTGCTGGCCGCCGACCGCGACCTGATCACCGTGCTTGGCTGCGGCTTCTTGCTGCTGGTGCTGGTGCAGACGGCCATCGGCGCCGTGCGTTCCTGGATCGCCACGGTGCTGGCCACCAATCTGAACTTACAATGGCTGGGCAATGCCTTTGCCCATCTATTAAAGCTGCCGCTGCCGTACTTCGAAAAGCGCCACACGGGCGATATCGTCTCGCGCTTCAATTCGATCCAGACCATGCAACATAGCCTGACGACGCAATTCGTCGAAGGCGCCATCGATGGCGTGCTGGTGCTCGCCACCCTGGGCATGATGCTGGTCTACAGCCCGCTGCTGGCGGGCGTGGCCTGCATCGCCGTGCTGCTGTATGTGTTGCTGCGCTGGGCCCTGTTCAAGGCCATGCGCGAAGCGACGGCCGAACAGATCATCCACGCGGCCCGGCAACAGACGCATTTCCTGGAATCCGTGCGCGGCATCCAGAGCATCCGCCTGTTCGGCCGCGCCGCGGAACGCCGCGCCAGCTGGACCAACGCGCTGGCCGACCAGTTCAATGCCGACCTGCGCATCGCCAAGCTGTCCGTGTCTTACCAGACGGCCAATACGTTGCTGTTCAACGCCGAGCGGGTGATCGTCATCTGGATGGCGGCGCTGGCCGTGCTGGACAACCGCTTTTCAGTGGGCATGCTGTTCGCCTTCATCAGCTACAAGGACCAGTTCAGCCAGCGCATGGCCAGCCTGGTCGACAAATTGTTCGAGCTGCGCATGCTGCGCCTGCATGGCGAACGGGTGGCCGACATCGTCCTGACGGACGCGGAAGAAGACGGCAACGATGTCGAGGTGGACATGGACGATATCTCGCCGTCGATCGAGATCCGCAACCTGACGTTCCGCTATGCCGATGGTGAGCCGGATGTATTGAGCGGCTTCAATCTGCACATTCCCGCCGGCCAGTGCATCGCCGTCACCGGCCCGTCCGGCGGCGGCAAGACAACCTTGCTCAAGCTGTTGCTGGGCTTGTTGCAGCCGACGCAAGGCGATATCCTCATCGGCGGCATCCAGCTGGGCAGCCTGGGCTTGACGAATTACCGTCAATTGCTGGGCACAGTCATGCAGGAAGACACCCTGTTTGCCGGCTCGATCGCCGATAACATCAGCTTCTTTGCCCCGTCTCCGAATGACCGGCAAGTGCAAGCCTGCGCGCACCTGGCCGCTGTGCATGCGGAGATCGCCGCCATGCCGATGGGCTTCAATACCCTGGTGGGCGACATCGGCAGCGGCCTGTCCGGCGGCCAGAAACAGCGCATCCTGCTGGCGCGCGCCCTGTATAAAAACCCGAAACTGCTGGTGCTCGACGAAGCGACCAGCCACCTCGATACGCACAACGAGCAAGCCGTCAACGCCGCGATCCGGAAAATCCAGCTCACACGCGTGATCGTTGCGCACCGCCCGGAAACCATCGCCATGGCGCAAAGGGTAGTGGTGTTGCAGCAAGGGACAATCGTTGTGGATGTCATGCAAGAACCACCGGATGCCTCATGAAAGTCTGAGCAACAAGTCCACTACATCGCAGCGACAATCACCCCCGCGGCCCATCCAGCAGCAACTCCGCCAGCCTCGTCGTCAGCCACAAACTGGTCTCGCTGAGCTTTTTGCCATGTATCGATAGTCTGCGCACAGGCAGGCGTGACAAGGCCAGCGCGGGGCAGGGCACTTCCTGCAGGTAACCCTTGTAATTGTCGTAGTTGGCGATGTTCAGGGGCAGGATGGCCCAGCCCAGCTCGTCCGCGACCATCTCGGCAATACTGTAAAAACTGTCGGAAAACCAGACGGCGGGGCTGAAGGCGTGTTCGCGGTTCAGTTCGGAATCCATGATCAGCTGGCGGTAGCGGGTCAGCTCGTTGCGGCTCACTTCCTGGCCGTGCGCCATGGCATGGCCTTTTGCCACGAACACGCCTTGCGCCACGCTGCCGATGTGCTGCTGTTCCAGTATGGGCGAGATGGGGCCGCGGTCGAAGTGGAAGGCCACGTCGGCTTGCTGCTGCTCCACGTATTGCGCCACTTCCGACGCCGTGGCGTTGAGCATCACGAGTTCCAGCGCCGGGTAGCGCGCCGCCAGTTCTTTCACCAGGGTGCCGATGGCCAGGTAGGGCAGGGCTTCGTCCAGCGCCAGGGTCAGCTGGGCTTCGGGCGCCTCGCTCAGCAGTTGCGCGCGCAGTTGCAAGCGCTCGGCCTGGCGCAGCAGTTCGCACGCTTCCAGGTGCATCACCTTGCCCGCTTCCGTCAGCACGGCGCTGCGGCGCGAGCGGTCGAACAGTTCCACGCCGAATTCCGCTTCCAGTAAACCAATCGAGGTGCTGACCACCGATTGCGCGCGACCCAGCCGGCGCGCCGCGCCCGAGAAAGAGCCGGCCGCGACAGCCGCTTCAAAGTAGCGCATTTGTTCCAAAGTCCATTGCATGGCATCCACCTATCTGTTTTACAGATGGATTTTAACTTGAATGCCATTCAGGGCCGACATAAAATGCCTTTACATTTTCAACAACACGAGATCCGCCATGAAAAACGCCCAGGCCAATTCAACCGCCATCAGCTTCAGCTGGTGTCACGACGCCACTGCCGAAGATACCTTGTGCAAGTTATATCTTGATAACGTCAGCGCCGACTATATCTCCCATTCGGAGCTGCAGGGCGAGCGCGCCGACGCGCCGGGCAACTGGCGCGCGGACTTGCCAGAGGTCATCCGTGGTGAAATCCGCGCCGCCCTGTCGCATGACTGGGCACATGGCGATTCAACCCTGCTGGCCGTTGCCACGCAGGATGATGCCATCGTCGGCATGGCCTTGGTTTCCATCGACACGCGCCAGCGCGCTTCGAAATCGTTCGCCGCGCTGGACGATCTGGTCTTGCTGCCTTCCGTGCGCGGCAGCGGCATCGGCAGCCAGCTGGTGGAATGGGTGGCCGACGAGCTGCGCAACCACGGCATCGCCCGTTTGTTCCTCGAATGCGGCGCGCATAACCTGACGGCGCAACAATTCTTCCAGGGCCGCGGCTTCAAGCAAGTCTCCGTCGTCATGCTGCGTGAACTCGACGTGCCAGAAGTGACGGCCGCCGTGGATGACAAGGATGGCGACCGTGGCTGACGCCCGCCGCCCCCGACCAGCCCAGGCCCGTGGCAGCCTGGAACGTAAATATTTGCGCAGCACCAAATTCATCCAAACCGATAGTTGTTAAAAGTTACACTAAAATCCATGAGTTGTTTATGCATCCAATGAAAAAATGGCTGACGCTGGCCATCGTCTCCAGCGCCTTGTTCCTGATCGTGGTCGACATGACCGTGCTCTACACCGCCTTGCCCGCGCTGACGCGCGACTTGCAAGCGACTTCTTCGCAAAAACTGTGGATCATCAACGTGTACGCGCTGGTCGTCTCCGGTCTGCTGCCCGGCCTCGGCACCCTCGGTGACCGCTTGAGCCACAAACCCGTTTTCCTTGCCGGCCTGGCCGTGTTCGGCATCGCCTCGCTGTGCGCCGCATTTTCGCCCGCGCCGGAGTGGCTGATCTTTGCCCGCGTGCTGCTTGCCATCGGTGCCGCCTTGATGATGCCGGCCACCTTGTCCATCATCCGCCTGACCTTTACGGACAACCGTGAGCGCTCGTTCGCCATCGGCGTGTGGGCGGCGATCGCCTCGGGCGGCGCCGCGTTCGGCCCCGTGCTCGGTGGTTTCCTGATGGAACATTACTGGTGGGGTTCCGTCTTCCTGATCAACGTGCCCATCGTGCTGCTGACCCTGGTGCTGGCCGCCGTCGTCCTGCCAAAACGGGCCGGTAACCGCGACAAGCCGTGGGACTTGAAGGGTTCCCTGCAAATCATGATGGGTCTGCTTGGCGGTGTGTATGCGATCAAGGAGCTGGGCAAGTCGCAGCCGTCGTATGCGCTGGCCGCCGCGTCGTTCGCCGTGGGCGCCTTCTTCATGCTCAAATTCGTGCGTCGCCAGAAGCGCCAGGCCAAGCCGCTGATCGACTTCGCCCTGTTCCGCGAACTGCCGTTTTCCAGCGCCGTGGCCGCCGCCATGGTGGCGTCCGCCGCCCTGATCGGCATGGAACTGGCGCTGAGCCAGCACATGCAGCTGGTGCGGGAACTGTCGCCGCTGGAAGCGGGTCTGCTGCTGCTGCCATTGCCGCTGGCGTCCGTGTTTGCGGGGCCGCTGACGGGTTTCATGCTGCCGCGCGCCGACAAGGCCAAGGTGTTGTGGGGTTCGCTGCTGCTGTCCGGCATCGGCATGGCAGCGTATCTGGTGCTGCATGACGCCGCGGTCTCGGCCCAAGTGGCCAGCCTGGTAATCCTTGGCCTGGGCCTGGGCGCCGTCATGACGGCCGCATCGAGCGCCGTGATGCTGAACGTGGCGCCGCAACAAGCCGGCATGGCCGCCTCGATCGAAGAAGTGTCGTATGAACTGGGCGCCGTGATCGGCGTGACGGTGCTGGGCACGATTTTGTCGGCCGTCTACAGCGCCACCCTGGTGATCCCGGAAAGCGCGGGTCTGCTGCCGAACGCCCATGACACCCTCGATGCGGCGCTGCTGGCCGCCGAGCAATTGCCGGCCGAACTGGGCTTGCAAGTGTCGGAACTGGCCCGCTCGGCCTTCGACAAGGCGTTTATTGTCGTGCTGGCAACGGCTTCCGCCATCCTGATGGCGGCCGCGGCCACCATCCGCCACCTGCATCTGCGGGCGCGCCGGGCGATCTCGATCTAATGGATCAGCGCTTCAGCAGCGGCGCCACCTTGTCGCGCAAGACGGTCCATTGGGCGTCGTGCACAGCCTGGTTGGGGTCGTGCCCGGCCCGTTTCACCACGTTAAAATCCTTGGCCGGCGCGGTGATGCTGTCAAAGTAGGTGCGCGCGATGATGGGCGAGGTCAGCAAGTCCGCTTCGCCCATGATGAAAAACACGGGCAAGTCAAAGCGCGTGCCCAGCGCGGGCAGGTCGACCTTGGCAAACATGCCGTCGCCGCGCAGGCCGATGAACTGGATGTACGAGTAGTCATCGGCCGCCTCGGCATCCGCCAGGGCTTGCGGCGTGGCGTAGAACGGCGCCGGCTGCCACCAGTGTTTCGGTGGCGCATCCGTTGCCAATCCTTCATATTTGCGGTCGAAGCGGCGCAAGATGCCGAAGTTGCGCGGGTCCGTCCATGGCGGCGCACCGAGCGCCGTCAGCTTGTCCACCGTAGTGGTATCGCCGGCCGCCTGCGCCAGCGCAAGCACTTCCCGGTACATGCCGCTCTCGTTGGCCCGCGCATTGACCACCTGCGCCGTGCCGATATACGCGTGGAACAGGTCGGGGCGCGCCTTGGCCATGTGCACGCCCAGTATCGATCCCCAGGAACTGCCCATCAAAATGACTTTCTGCTGGCCCAGATGCTGTTCGATATAGCGCGCCACGGCGATGCCGTCGTCGCGCATCTGCTCTACAGTCAAGGGCACGTCTTCTGTTGGCTGCTGTTTCGCATACGTCATGCCGGCGCCGCGCTGGTCCCACTGCACCAGGGTGTAGTGGCGTTCCCAGCCGGCGTAGATGGCATCCGCGTAGGGACTCAGCGCATTGCCGGGGCCGCCATGGATGAACAGGATCACGGGATTGCCGCAGGCGGCGCCCGTGACCGTGATCCATTGCTCGATGCCGTTGATGGGCACATAGCCTTGTTCGCGCACGGCTTGCGTGGGCGAGGCACACGCAGGTACGGGAGCCGCTTGCGCCGTGTTGAAACAAGTTAAGAGCAGCAATGCCAGGCCTGTGATGCGCATATTGTCCTCTTCTATATAGTGGGGGGAACTACAGCGTGCAATCCTGCGCTGCCTTGCCGGCAATAAAACGGGTGCTGGCCTGTTCAAAACAGGCGGGCGCCGTCCACAACAGGAAATGCGGGGCCTTGCGCACGGTAGACAGGACCACCTTGCCGGCCTTGCTCTGCGTCAAAGCCTGCACTTGCGCCTGCGCGCCCGCATACGGCGTCTTCGGGTCCAAGGTTCCCTGCAGCACCAACGTTGGCGGCATTTTCGCCGGCAAGGCGCCGAAATAGGCGTCGCGTGGGTAGGTCGGCAAGCCGCCGCCAAGCAGGATACGGGGCAGGGGACTGGTAAACAGCAAACTCTCCTCGTCGCGGTCGATGTCGGCGGCCGTCCAGCCGGGGCGCAACGATGGCTGCAGATTGTTTTCCGAATTGCTGATGATGCTGACCAGCGGAATCGACAGCGGCGACTGGGAATAGCTGCCCAGGCTGGCCGCCGCCTGCGTCAAGGTGGCGCGCACGGCCGTCAGTTCCGCCTCGCCCCCCTGGTCCAGCTCGCGCAGCAGATACGGAATGCGGACGCGGGCGGACGGCACGTCGAGCATGCCGCCCAGGAAGTTTTTCAGGTTCTTGCCGGGGATCTTCGCCAGCAGGGCGGGATCGGCTTGCGCCTTGTCCAGCACGCGGCGGTACAGGCTTGCGGCCGGCTCGCCCAATGCCGCATGGCAAGCGGCATCCGCGTCGCATTCGGCCAGCACCTGCATGCCGACCGTGTTGACCACGTGCGAACGCTGGCTCAAGTCCCGGTGCGCATCCGTTTGCGGCGGCACCAAGGAGTCGAGGATGACGCCCTTGACGGGCAGCGGCCCCAGCTGCAAGGTGCGCAAGACCAGCTGCGTACCGTAGGACACGCCATAGACATAGACCGGCGGCTTCCTGCTACCCCGCTCGCCTTCGATCAGGGCCTTCAGATCGCGCGCGGCCATCGTGATGGAAAACTGCGCCGCGTATTCCGGCATCAAGTTGATGCCGGCAAAGCAGCTGCCCCATTCCGCACCGGACAGGGCGCGCCCGCCGGGACTTTCTCTGGATTCTTCCACCTTGCACAGGCGCGAAGAATTGCCCGTGCCGCGGTGGTCGGGGATCAGGAATTCAAAGCCGGGAAAGCTGCGGCGCAAGGTGGGCAGCAAGCTGTAGAACGAGGCGCCCGATTCGCCGGGGCCGCCCGCCACCAGCCACAGGGTGCCCCTGGCGGGCTTGCCTGCAGGCACGTCGGCAGCAAACTTGCGCACGAAGACGTGCATGGCGTCCCTGTCGCCCACAGCGCGGCCCTGATCATCGTAGCTGCCGGGCACGTTCAAGCCCGAGCACAGGCTGCCGGGCATGGCCGTATCGGAGCAGGGGGTGAAGTACATCGGTTCGGCATGCAGGGAGGTGCCAGCCAGCAGAGTGGCCAGCAGGGTCAGGCGGGGCAGAAAGGTCATCGGCTACTTTGGCGAAGGTGGAGATCAGCCGCCAAAGTAGCGTTTTTTACAGCAATTGTCCAGATTGAAATATTTCTGGCAGGATTTAGTTGCTTTTGCTGCCACGCAGCAAGCGGAGACCGTTCGCCACCACCAGCAGGCTGGCGCCCACGTCCGCGAACACGGCCATCCACAAGGTTGCCGTGCCGGCCAGCGCCAGGCCGAAGAACACGGCCTTGATGCCGATGGCAAAGCTGATGTTTTGCACGAGGATGCTGCGCGTGCGGTGGCTCAGGCTGATGAATTCAGGCAATTTGCCCAGTTCATCATCCATCAGGGCCACGTCCGCCGTCTCGATGGCCGTGTCGCTGCCGGCCGCGCCCATGGCAAAGCCGATGTCCGCCTGCGCCAGGGCCGGGGCGTCGTTGACGCCGTCGCCCAGCATGGCCACCACGCCGAATTGCTGCTGCAAGGCCTTGATCTCGTCCAGTTTATTCTCTGGCAGCAATTCCGCCTTGACCAGGCTGACACCGACCTCGGCGGCAATACGCTGCGCCGTCAGCAGATTGTCGCCCGTCAACATCACGGTGGTCACGCCCAGCGCGTTCAATCTGGCGATGGCGGACGCCGCCGTCGGGCGCAGCACGTCGGCCACGGCGATGACGCCCAGCGCACCGGCCGAGGTGGCCAGCACCATGGCCGTATAGGCTTGCTGTTCCAAGCGCGCCAGGACGGCTTGCAGGGCCGGCGTCAAGACCTGCAATTCCGTCATCAGGCGGGCATTGCCCAGATAATATGTCTTGCCGTCGATATGGCCTTGCACGCCGCGGCCATGCAGGGCGGCAAACTGGGTCACGGGCAAGTGGCTGCCGGCAGGCGGACCGGCCTTGACGATGGCGGCGGCCAGGGGGTGGGCGGAGTTCGCGTCCAGGCTGGCGGCCAGCAGCAGGATGGTATCGCGGTTGCTGCCGTCCATGGCCACCACGTCCGTGACGGCCGGTTTGCCCATGGTCAAGGTGCCCGTCTTGTCGACGGCGATGGCCTTGATGCGGTAACCCGTTTCCAGGAATTGCCCGCCTTTCACCAGGATGCCGCGCCGCGCCGCCGCCGTCAGGCCGCTGACGACGGTGACCGGGGTGGAAATGACGAGCGCGCACGGGCAGGCGATGACCAGCATCACCAAGGCCTTGTAGATCCAGGCCATGAATGGCTGGCCCAGCAGCAGGGGCGGCAGCACGGCCACGAGGATGGCGAAGACGACGACGGCGGGCGTGTAGTAGCGGGCGAAATTGTCGACAAAGCGCTGCGTGGGCGCCTGCTTGCCCTGGGTTTCCTCGATCACCTTGACGATCTTCGCCAGGGTGCTGTTGCCGCTGTTGGCCGTGACGGTGACGTCGAGCAAGCCCCGTTCATTGATGGTGCCCGCGTACACGACGTCGCCCACGGCCTTGTCCACCGGCATGCTTTCACCGGTGATCGGCGCCTGGTTGACGGACGATTCGCCGCTTTGCACGATGCCGTCGAGGGCGATGCGCTCGCCCGGCTTGACGCGCATCAGGGTACCGATGGCTACCGTGGCGACGGAGACTTGCTGCCAGGCGCCGCTGGCGTCGGCCACTGTCGCCGTATCGGGCGCCAGTTGCATCAGGCTGTGCACGGCGTTGCGTGCCCGGTTCAGCGACAAGCCTTCGATCAGTTCGGCAATGGCGAACAGGAAGATGACCATGGCCGCTTCCGGCCACTGGCCGATGGCGATGGCGCCAAACACAGCCAGGCTCATCAGGAAATTGATGTTCAGGGTGAACGTTTTCAGGGCAATCCAGCCCTTTTTCAGGGTTGGCCAGCCGCCCGTGGCGATCGACAGCAGGGCCAGCGCGATGACGAGAGGGGAACTGTCTTCATGCGTGGTCCACGCCAGCGCCTCAGCGCCGGCCGCAGCCAGGCCGGAAACCACCAGCAAGCCTTTTTGCAGGCCGGACAGGCTGCCTTCGTTCGGGTCGCGCGCGACGACGGCGTCCGCCTCCATGGGAATCGCCTGCATGCCGATGCCGTGCAGCGCCGCTTCCACCGTGGCCAGTGTAGGCAGGGTGTGGTGCACGTCGAGTACGCGGTTCATCAGGTTGAAATCGAGGCCCACGACGCCAGCCATCGTGGCCAGCTTGTTGCGGATCAAGCGTTCTTCCGTGGGGCAATCCATGTTGGCGATGCGGTATTTGGCCGTGTTGGCGCCGGCGATGGCAGCGCTGGGCAAGGCTGGGCCGGATGGGGCGGCAGGCGTGGACGAGCACGCGTGCTGGCTGGAGCAGCAGCTGGCCGCCTTGGGGGCATGCTCCTGCTTGTGGTCGTGCTCGTGGGTATGATCGTGGCTATCGTGCGGCATCGCATTCGTCCTTCCGGTTTCGTGTATGCTTCCATTAGAAACCCTGTAGCCGCTACAGGGTCAAGCGGAATTTGCATGAAAGAATGAAAAGGGGATGCCATGCGTATCGGAGAACTGGCCAAACGGACAGATTGTGACGTGGAAACCGTGCGTTACTATGAAAAGGCGGGCTTGCTGCAGGAACCGGGCCGCAACAGCGCCGGCTACCGCGAGTACCGCGAAGAACACCAGGAACGGCTGCAATTCATCCGCCATTGCCGCTCGCTGCAGATCGGCTTGACGGATATCCGCGCCTTGCTGGAATTTAAGAACAACCCGGCCGAAGGTTGCCAGAGCGTCAATGAATTGCTCGACCATCATATCTTGCGTATTGCCGAGCAGATGGCGAATTTGCAAACCCTGCAGCAGCAACTGGTGACCCTGCGCCATCAGTGCGACCAGCCGCAGCCGTCGCAAGACTGCGCGATTTTACAAAACCTGTCCGAGGCGGCCAGCGGCCACGACTGCGCCTGCCATACCGAACTTCATTGACGATTGCTACATGCTGAAACTGTTGCCTAAAAAAACTTTACTCACCTTATCCCTGCTGTCGCCACTCTGCCATGCTGCCGATGCGCCTGCCGCAGCCGGCCACTACCTGACCTTGTACGCCGCACCCGGCGTGCCGCAAGACGATGACCCGTACACCTGGAGCACGGTTGGCGGCAAGCAGCTGAGCAAAGGCGTAACGAAGGCGGACGGCCGCGCCTATGTCAAGGCAGAGGAGGGCGAAGAAAACTACATCCTGAAAACCGTCAGCATGCGCTGGCAGCTGAAGGTCCCCGCGCAATGCTGGCTGGGCGCTCCTGACGCCTTCCAGCAATGCATGCAACTGGCCAAAACCACGAGCCGCCATGATGAAGAGCAGGATGCGCTCAAGCTGGCTGAGCAGCAGAAGGAAGCCAAGATGCAGGCCAGGATCGCCGCCTACGCGGTGGAGGCCCAGGCCAACGACGATGCGCTGGCCTGGCTGGGGCGCTTGCCTTCGAGCTGGACAATAGAGAGCTATGGCACGCGCCTGCTGCGCATCGGCGACAAGGTGGCCAAACAGATTGGCGACGCGCTCAAGGATGGCGGTCCCGACGCGCGCCAGTTCGTCTGCCGCGCGCCCGACTACTACGGTCCCGTGCCGGACCAGGCCGCTGTCGACGCCTGGATAGGCGCACCGCGCGCCGTGCGCAAGGTGCGTACCGGTCCCGCCTGGGATGCGCTGGTGGCGGCCGGCGAAAAGGGCAACTGGATGGCCCGATTGGAACTGTATTACACCTTGTCCAGCGTCAATGTCGGCGAATTGAGCCTGCTGGAACAGTACCGCATCGTGCAATTGATGGAATGGCTGCACAAGAAACAAATCGGCGGACTGTATGGCTACTTCAGCGCCGGCATACCTGTCACTCCCGGCAATATGCCCAGCGCCACCTGGCGCAAGCAGGATCAGGCTTCGCTGTATGCGGCCATGCTGGGCAGTTACGAGGATCAGAACAGCCGGGGCGAGGTCTTGCAGGCAGACCCGGACACCGCGCTGGCCGAGGCGGGCAGGAAAATGCTGGCCTGTGCCAAGGCCGCCATGCCGCAACGTCACTAACGCGGCAGCAAGGGCGGGCCGCCATCACCCAGGCGGAAGGCGTCGACCACGCGCAATAGATCGTGCGCCTGGTCCTGCATGCTTTGCGCGGCGGCGGCCGATTGTTCGACGAGGGCGGCATTGCGCTGGGTCAATTCGTCCATTTCCGTGATGGCATTGTTGACTTCCTCGATGCCCTTGCTCTGGCGCTGGCTGGCCGCCGTGATGTCGTTCATGATTTCCGTCACCTGCTGGACGGAGGCGACAATATCTCCCATGGTGCGCCCGGCGCTGTCGGCCAGCTCGCTGCCCGTTTCTATGCGGGCCACGGAATCCTCGATCAATTGCTTGATTTCGCGCGCCGCCGTGGCCGAGCGCTGCGCCAGGCCCCGCACTTCGGTGGCGACGACGGCAAAGCCGCGTCCCTGTTCTCCCGCGCGCGCCGCTTCCACGGCCGCGTTCAAGGCGAGGATATTGGTCTGGAAGGCAATGCCGTCGATGACGGCGATGATATCGACGATGCGTCCGGAACTGGCCTTGATCGAGCCCATCGTCTCGACCACCTGGCCCACCACGCGGCCGCCTTCCAGTGCCACGTTCGACGTCGACAACACCATCTGGTTGGCCTGGTGCGCGTGGCTGGCATTTTCGCGCACGGTGTCCGTCAAGGCATGCATGGAGGTTGCCGTTTCTTGCAAGGAATGAGCCTGCGACTCCGTGCGGGCCGACAAGTCCGCATTGCCCAGCGCGATTTCACTCGCTTCCACCGTGATGGTGGAGCCCGCCTGGCGTATCTCGCCCAACAAGGTGTTCCAGTTCTTCAGCACGGTGGCCAGCGCCCGCGACAGCTTGCCCACCTCATCGTCGCCCCGGGCGTCGATGCGCGTCGTCAGGTCGCCGGCGGCCAGCGATTCGGCGGCGCGGCACGCCTCGTCGATGGGGCCCACCACGGAGCGCGCCACCCAGGTGGCGATCAGGGCCAGCAGGGCAAAGCCGATGGCCATGGTGCCCAGCGACAGCCAGCCGGCGCGCTGGCCCGCATACTTGGTATCCTGCAGGGCATCGACCGTGCGGTGGTCGAGGTTGAGCAGCACCTGGCGCAGCTGTCCGCGCACTTGCTGGTAGTGTCCGGCGGCATTTTGCATCGCGGCCACGCCCGTATTCGGGTCCATCGAAGCCAGATCCAGCGCCTGCGCCACGCTGGCGCGGTAGCGCTCGACACCGGGCAGCGCCTGGCCCGCTTCCGTGGCGGCGCCCGAGAATTTCTGCAATTCCTTCAAGCCTTGCGCGATGGCGTTCAGCTGGCCATCCGTTTGCGCGCCGAATTGCTTGAACTGTTCGTCCGACAGGCTGGCCGCGATGGCGATCTTCGCATACACGTCGGCGTGCACCTGGCCCAGGGCAATAGCTTGCTGGTTCGCAAGCCGTTCGGCCGTCAGGGTGACGTCCTTCAGTTCGTGCATGCGCTGCTCGTTCTGCTGCATGGCGAAGTAGGACAAGGCCCCCATGGCCAGCAGGCAAGCCAGCGCGACCACCGGGACGATCAACATCTTCTGTGCGATTTTCATCGGAACCCATATCGTCAAGAGAGCGGAAAACCATCGCGGCGCTGGCGGCGCTGGCGGCGCGGCGGCTGGCTACAGGTAGATGCCGCCGCAGACGACGGTCTCGGCCAGCTTTTCGCAGTACATCACTTTCGGCTCGATTTTCTTGGTTTCCGGATTCGTGAACTTGTATTCCTGCCAGAAGGTGCCCTTGCTCTTGGCCAGGTCGACGCGCTCCTTGACGAAGGCCTTGCCATCGATATCTTTCAGCTCGATCAAGTTCTTGCCCACCATTTTCGGATTGGCGCCATGCGCCGCCACCGCGCCGTCGAGCTTGTAGACGACCAGGTACAGGTCATGCAGGATGAATTGCGGCGACTTGGCCGTGATTTCGCCATACGCCTTGGCGTCGCCGGCGCTCTTGATGTAGGACACGCCTTTCTTGACCATGGCTTCGGCGTCGGCGCGCGTGGCGCCGCCTTCGGCAGCGCTGGCGATACAGGGTAGCGTAGCGGCGGCAAGCATGAGCGACAGGCACATGGCAGGGGCGAACTTGGGCATGAGAATCTCCTTCACATTGCGGCAGGGAAATCCGGCGGGGGAACCGGTGCGGTAAGGCGGCGCCTATCGAAGTGCCGACGGTTCATGGTAGCGCGATGCCAGTGGACATGCGCTGGTGCAACAGATATTTTTTCAGACGGGCGTTTTTGCAACGTCGCGTGCACATTGCCGCAATAGATATTTCATAGGGAAAAGGAGGGCGCAGCCTATCGAGTCGATAGTGTGGCGCCGGTGCCGCGCTACCAGCTGGCAGGGTCTTCCGCCGCCGCGCGCACCAGGTCCTCGCGCCAGTCCTGCTGCACCAGGCGGTAAATATCGGCAAAGAAGGCGCGCGGGTCAGCCATCTCGTCCCACAAGGCGGGCAGGGCATAGGTACTCTCGGGGTCGTGCTCGAGGATGGCCTGGAAATCAAAATCAGGGTCTTGCAAGGCCTGCGCCAGCACGGCCACCAGCGCATGGCGGTGGCGGTAGCTGAGTTCCTTGTATTGCGACGTGATGTCGCGGCGTATCAGGGCCGCGCGCTGGGCTGGATCGTTCATGTTCCAGGCTTCGAGCTCCACGCCCAGGGTTTCTTCGCGGTCATACACGTCGAAGGGGCCGAGGAAATGGTACAAGGTGGGAACGTAGAGAGCGTCGTTCCAGGGGCCGCGCAGGCCCTTTTGTTTTAGTTCTTGCATGATGGTTCCCCGTTCAGGCGCATACAGGCAAGGTCCAGCCTTCATCCCCGAGGTCGGTCGGGTAGATGGCGCGGGTCTGGTTCTCGCCCCAGCGGGCATGGTCGAGGATGCCGTCTTCATGCATGTCCAGCACCCATTCCGTGCTTTCCAGCAAGGTGCCATCCTTGTGGTACACGCGGAAGAAGGTGGACGTGCTCAGCGCGCGCACGATGTTCTGCGGCACGCCGTTGCCGTAATGCGGTACATAGGTCTTGATCACGCATGTGCCCTGGTCGTTCCACTGCTGTGCATAGACGGTGGCATTGCGCGCCGCGCTTACCTTGATGAAGAGCCAGCCTGCCAGCAGGAAGATGAGCAGGACGGCGGCGGCGATCAGGCCGGTTTTCTTGAGTAGCTGCATGAGGTCATGGCATGGCCGAAAACGAAGTTGCGGCATTGTATGTCAAGAGCAGAAATACTTGCTGTACAGCACGTACGGCAAGTATTTCCCCGCGTATGGCTGTCTATTTCGCCAATGCCGCCTGCAGGGCGTTCGACATCTCCAGGTGATGTTGCAACGCTGGCAAGGTCTTCCTGGCAAAAGCCTTGATATCGGGGTCGCTGGCTTTCTGGCTGGCATCCGTAAACAATTTCACGGCTTCCTTGTGCGCGGCTACGCCGATGCTGACCGCATATTCCTTGTCGAAGGCCGGGCCTTCCAGGCGGCCCAGCTTGTCGATCTGCGCCTGGTGCTTGGCGCCAGGCTGGTCGCTGACCTCGATCTGCTTGCTGCTGGCCAGCTGTTTCAGTTCCTCTGCCACTTTCGTGTGATCGGTGACCATGGCATCGGCGAATTTCTTCACCTCGGGATTGCTGCTCTTGCTTTGCGCCACTTTGCTGGCGGCAATTTCCGTGCTGCCCGCGTCGGCGGCCTTGCTGAGGAATTGCTTGTCATACGCGCCCGGCGCGGCGGCCGCGATGCTGTTGATGGCGATGCCGCTCAACAGCGCCACGGCAGCGCCGATGGCCACGTTTTTCAGGGAGGGGGTACGGGAAGTGGTGGTGGAGATAGGCATAAGAACTCCTTTCGTGTATGGCGCAGAAAATCGAATGACATTCGTGGTCATGCCGCCAAATCGTGCGTGATTTTTTTGCAAGCTGATTGGAATGTTAATCCAGCCAGTCACACACACCCATAGGACACGAACGATCTTCTCTGTAGGATTGATCCTGTTCGCCGGAGAAGGTTCGAAGAGGGCGGTCGTCAGATTGCTGCGACAGCAAATTTAAGAGGAGTCTGATATGCAGGGCGAATCACTATGCATAGTATTGGATTGTTGATTCTTAATTGCCATGGGGAAAGTAACATGCGTTACTTAAAAATTCTGTCGTTTGGCACCTGCGGTGGCCTGATCGCATGGGCAATGACGTCTCCATCAAGCTTCAATGACTGGAATCTGCTATCGAGTGTAATCATTTTTAATGCAATTGCATTTGCCGCTTCCTTGTCTCCGCAACGGCGTAAAAAATCCCATTGATAGCGTTTCGTGAAAAGGCAGTCTGCAAACCGATGCTGTTCAGCCAATACTGAACAGCATTTTATCTTGCCAGTCTTGAGGCCGCTGTCGCACGCCTCACAGGACTAGTCCTGTTCGTTGGCGCACAATTCGACTTGTTTAAGAGCAAACAAGGCGGCGATGCCGGCATCGCGGCGCCAGGCGGGCATGCCGATATCGAGCCATTCCGCCAACGCATCCAGGTGCGATGGCTCCGAGACGCTGTGTTCGAGTTCGTCGAGCACCGTGTCGCGGTCGATATACAGGCTGTCCAGCCAGGCGTCGAACGAGGGCGCCAATTCCATCAGGCCGTGGGCGCGCTTGCCCGTCCAGTCCGGCAACTCCTGCACATAGGCCAGCACGCGGCCGGCGCCTTCTTCCGTCAAGTCCAGGTAGACCATGGAATTGCCGCCATCGCGGGCGAACGGCAGGATGCGCGCCGGCATGTCCGTATGTTTGCGCGCGGCGCGGATCTCGCCCACCAAGGTTTCATCGCAGAAATCTCCCTCGTCGGCACTGAAAAAGGTATTAAAACCCATTTTTTCCACGCCACCATTACCGTCCGGCACATCGCTGGTGTAGTCGAACCAGGCGCCGTTGGCCACTCGCAAGAACGCCAGGAAGGCGGGCGGCAACGGTGCTTCCAGCAAGGCTTCGATGGCGGCGATCTGCTGCGCCGTGGGGGCAGGCTTGGCGCCCTCGAGCGCAAGGTGGCGGTATTGCGTGTAATAAGTCATTGATTATCCTTGTAAATTTTTTTTGACCGCCACGCCGTCCTCGCAGCCCGTCTCCACCTTGGCCAGCGCATCGACGAGGCCGGCCCGCAGCACAGCCATCGAACGGGCCTTCTCGTCGATCTGGGCAATTTTCGTTTCCAGCATAGCTCGTTTGGTCTGCGCATCGAGCGCATTTTCCTGCCAGACGACTATGACTTCGGCGATTTCCTTCAAGGTAAAGCCCAGCGCCTTGGCGTGACCGATCAGCTCAATGCGCCGCAAGGCTTGCGCCGAATATTCCTTGTAATTATTCGTCAGGCCCGGCTGCGGCGCTTCGTCCAGCAAACCCTGGCGCTCGTAGAAACGCACCGTGTCCTTGCTGACGCCCGTCAGGCGGGTAATTTCTCCGATGCGCATCGTTTTCCCTTGACCGTGGACTAAAGACCGCAGTTTACAGTAGAAACACTTTCAACTACGACACTTTTGCCATGCTCCCATACGACTATACCAAGCAGACCGTGCTGATCACGGGTGCCTCGTCCGGCATCGGCCGCGTCTTTGCGGAAACCCTGGCCGCGCGCGGCGCCCATTTGCTGCTGCTGGCCCGTTCCGGCGCCGTGCTCGACAGCCTGGCCAGGGACCTTTCCCAGCGCCACGGCATCCGCGCCCACGCGCTGGTGGCCGATCTGAGCCTGCCCGGCGCCGCTGCACAAGCCCATGCGCAGGCGTGCGCGCTGGGCATGCCGCCCGATGTGCTGATCAATAACGCGGGTTTCGCCACGCATGGCCGCTTCGAAAGCATCGACCTCGCGCGCCAGGCGGCCGAAGTAACCGTCAATTGCACGGCCCTGATGGAACTCACGCACTGCGCCTTGCCGCACATGCTGGCCCAGGGGCGGGGCGCCGTCATCAATGTCGCGTCCACGGCGGCCCTGCAGCCCGATCCCTACATGGCGGTGTATGGCGCCAGCAAGGCGTTCGTGTTGTCGTTCTCGGAAGCGTTGTGGGCGGAAAACCGCCAGCGCGGCGTGCGCGTGCTGGCCCTGTGCCCGGGCGCCACGGAAACGGCCTTCTTCGACGTGGTGGCCGCGCCCGAGGCGGCCGTGGGCAAGCGCATGGCGCCGCAAGCCGTCGTCGATGAGGCGCTGCGGGCGCTGGACCGGGGCCGCAGCAGCCACGTGGCGGGCCGGCCCAACCGGCTGCTGGCCTGGCTGCCGCGCTTGCTGCCCCGCCAGACCGTGCTGGGCATCGTGGAAGGCATGCTCAAGCCACGGACTTGATGCGCATCAAAACGCCATGGTGGCGAACATGGCCAGCACGGCCGTCGCCATGACGATGGTCGACAGCCAGCCCAGCGCCCGCAGGCGGCGCGAAATGGTCAAGGTGCCCATGATGGTTGGGCGCGACGCCATCACCATCATCAGGGCCATGATGGGTACGGAAATGACGCCATTGATGACGGCGCTCCAGTACAGGGCCTTGATGGGGTCGAGCGGCGAAAAGCACAGGGCCGCGCCGATCACCGTGGCCGTGACGATGATGCCGTAGAACTTCTTGGCCGCCCTGGGCGCCAGTTCCAGGCTGTTTTTCCAGTGAAAGGCGCCGGCCATGGCGTAGGCGGCAGAGCCGGCCAGCACGGGAATGGCCAGCAAGCCCGTGCCGATGATGCCCAGGCTGAACAGGGCAAAGGCGAAGTCGCCAGCGATGGGGCGCAGGGCGGAGGCGGCCTGGGCCGAGGTGTCGATATGCGTGATGCCTTGCGCGCCCAGGGTCACGGCCGTCGTCAGCATGATGAAAAACGCCACCAGGTTGGAAAAACCCATGCCGATGGCCGTGTCCATCTTGATGCGCTGGAATTGCCGCGGCGCCTGCTCGGGCGTGCGGCGCAAGGCTTGCGCGCCAGCATCGGCCTGCAAGTCTTCCACTTCCTGCGATGCCTGCCAGAAAAACAAGTATGGACTGATCGTCGTGCCGAACACGGCCACGATCATGGTCACCGAGGCGGTCGACCAGGTGAACTGGGGCCACACGGTGCGCAGCACCACCTCGCGCCACGGAATGTGGATCGTCAGCACGGTGGCCACATAGGCCAGCAAGCCCAGGGTCAGCCATTTCAGGATGCGCACGTATTGTTGATAGGGAATGAACACTTGCAGCAGCAGGGATAGCAGGCCGAAGCCGACAGCGTACAGGTGCGTGGGACCGCCTATGATCAGGGTCAAGGCATCGCCCATGGCGGCCACGTCGGCGGCGATATTGATGACATTGGCCAACAGCAGCAAGCTGACGATGGCGTACAGCAAGGATTTCGGATAATGGCGGCGGATATTCGTCGCCAGCCCATGCCCGCTGACCCGGCCGATCTTGGCGCTGATCACCTGGATGCCCAGCATCAGGGGAAACGTCAGGCACACGGTCCACAGCATGCCAAAACCGAACTGGGCACCCGCCTGCGAATACGTGGCGATACCGCTGGGATCGTCGTCGGCCGCGCCCGTGATCAGGCCCGGCCCCAGCTTGCCCAGCCAGGTGTCGGATGGGTCCGCCTGCTGGCGGACGGCCTTCGCGCGGCTGCTGTCAATCTGCATGCGTCACTCCTGTGTGGTGGAGCGAGCAGCGTATCACAGGCGGGCGGCGGCCAGAAAGGGCGCCGCCCGGGAAAACATGCGGCTCAGTAGCGCGCATCCTTGGGCTTGCCGCCTTTCGGCCAGTCCTTGACCTTGTCGGGGAAGTCCGGGCGCGGCATGTGCGTAAAATATTCGGCCACGTCAACGGCGTCCTGGTCGGACAGGTTGCCTTGTCCCAGCGGGAATTTCTGGCCATGGCCCATCACCATGTTCGCCTTGACGAAGCCGGCCGCCGTGTAGGTGCGGGCCATGCCGGCGCCGATATTGAACGAGCGCTCGCCCCATAGCGGCGGGAAGGCCACTTCGCCGCCAGTGCCCCGGATGCCTTCGCCATTCGCGCCATGGCAGACGGCGCATTGCTCGGCATACACTTTTTTGCCGTGCACGGGATCGGGCAGCAGGGCGCGGGATATCTTCGCCACGCCGCGCCCTGGCACCTTGTCGTTCGCCTGCGTGGCGCCCTTCATCCAGTCGATGTAGGCGACCATCGCCTGCAGGTCGGGGCCGTCCACGGGCAGCGGCTTGCCGTGCATGGAGCGGCGGAAGCAGCCATTGATACGCTCGCCCAGGCTGATGACCTTGCCCGCGCGCGGCGCTTCCGCCGGGAAGAAGGCGGAAATGCCGAGGAAGGGCGAACCGTTGGCCACGGTGCCGCCGTTCAGGTGGCAACTGCTGCAGTTGAGGTCGTTGCCCACGTTTTGCGGCAGGCGGGCCCGCGTTTCCGTCATTAGCTGCATGCCGTGGATCAATTGGCTGGCATTCGGATCAGCCGTCAGGGCGGCGAAGCGGGGCGTGACAAAGCCGCCCGCGTCCGGGGCCTTGAGCTTGAGCTCCTTGCGCACCCTGGCGATCTGCGCAGGCGTGACGGGCGCGCCTTGATTCCCCCACTTGCCGCGCACAAAGGTGAGGATTTCCGCCAGTTCCGTGTCGGACAGGCGCTCATACGCGGGCATGCCGAACGAGCGGGGCGACTGCTGCGTGACGGCCGACTGCCAGCCCGTCAGCGCAATATGGATGACGGAAGTGGCATCCTTCGATTGCACCGAGTCGTTCTGCGCCAGCGGCGGGAAGATGTTGTCCACGCCACGGCCGTCGCGGCGGTGGCACGTGGCGCAAAACTGCAGGTAGCCGAGGCCGCCGCGCGTGTTGTACAGCGCATCGTTGCTGGCTGCGACCGAAGGCGCCGGTTTTGCCTGCGACACTTGCGCGCCCGGTTTGGCCGGCAAGCCGTGCAGGTAGTGCGCCAGCGCATCGAGGTCGCCATCCGTGAAGTATTGCGTGCTGTGCGTGATGACTTCCGTCATGCTGCCCGCGGCCGTGCCGAAGCTGTTGCGACCTGTCTTGAGCAATTGCACGATGTCGCCCGGTGTCCACAGATTGCGCAGGTTGACGGCATGCCAGCCGTCGAAGGTGAAGCCGGACAGGTAGTGTTTGCCGCCGCTGCCATCCTGGCCCATGGTTTTTTCCTGGAAAGCCACGCCGCGCGGCGTGTGGCAGGAGCCGCAATGGCCGAGCCCCTGGGCCAGATAGCTGCCCCGGTTCCACAGGGCAGACTTCGCGCTGTCGGGCTTGAACGGTGCGTCGTCGAGGAAGACGGCGTTCCACAAGGACAAGCCCCAGCGCATGCTGAACGGCCATTTCATGTCCGTTTCGCGGTTTTGCTGCGCCACGGGCGCCACGCCGCGCTGCAAATAGGCGTACAGCGCCTGCATGTCGTCGGGCGTGATCTTGGCGTAGGAAGGGTAGGGCATGGCCGGATACAGGTTGTGCCCGTCCGCCGCCACGCCCTTGCGCATGGCGCGGTCGAATTGCGCGAACGTGTACGTGCCCAGGCCCGTCTTCGCGTCGGGCGTGATGTTGGTGCTGTAGATGGTGCCGAACGGCGTTTTCAGTTCCAGGCCGCCGGCCATGGCGGCGCCGTTCGGGCTGGTGTGGCAGGCCACGCAGTCGCCCAGGCGGGCGACATACTCGCCGCGCTTGATCAGCTCGGCCGACGCCGAGGGTGCAGGCGCAGCCACGGCGCTGGCGCAGAAGGCCAGCATCCCCAAGAGCAGCAGCCAGGTCGTGATGGGAAAGAGGAAGGCGGGAGGGCGGCGCGAACCGCGATGCAGGATGGAAATGGCGTTCATGGTGACCCTTTATTATCAGGGCCAAGCTTACGCAGTCGTCGCCACGGCGGAAATTGGGAATTTCTTTCGATTAACTAGGTAATCTTCCCTAGTGTTTTCGCCTGAAAAATCGTGTAGGCAGCCTACAAGCTGGCCATGATGCGCTCGCGCAGCCAGCGGTGCGCCGGGTCCAGGTGCATGCGCTCGTGCCACACCATCGCCATCTCGTAGTCGGGCAGGGTGACGGGCGGCTCCCACGTGCGCAGGGCGCCCAGCGCGTTTTTCAGCAGGCGCGACGGCAGCAGGGCCACCATGTCGGACGCCGCCAGCAGGGGCGGGACGATCAGGAAATGCGGCACGGACAGCACCACCTTGCGCGTTCGGCCCAACAGTTCCAGCGCCGTATCGACGTTGCTGCGGAAACCGCCGCCGTTGGGCGAGACGACGATGAATTCCAGCGCGCAAAATTGATCGAGGTCGGGCGGCGTTTGCAACAGCGGGTGGTCGCGGCGACCCGCCAGCACATAGTGCTCGGTGAACAGGGTGCGGTGGCGTAAGCCGGGCGGCGATTCTTCCCGGGCCAGGAATCCCAGGTCGACCTGACCGCTTTCCAGCTCGTGCGCCATACGCGCCGGCACGGCTTCGAACACGGCCATGCGCGACAGCGGCGCCTGCGCGCGCAGAGCGGGCAGCAGGGGCAGCAAGATCGCGTATTCCGTGGCGTCGGCCGCCGCCAGGTTCCAGCGCACTTGGGCCGTGGCCGGGTCGAACGCCGACTCAGGCTGCAAGACTTGCTCCAACTGGGCCAGCACGGCTTGCAAGGGCGCCAGCAGGGCCAGCGCGCGGGCCGTGGGCAGCATGCCGCGCGGACCGGGCAAGAGCAGTGGGTCATCGAAAGCGGCCCGCAGCTTGCCCAGCTGCACGCTGACGGAAGGCTGGCTCAGGTGCAGCCGCGCCGCCGCCCGCGTGACGTTGCGTTCAATCAACAGGGCGTTCAAGGTCAGCAGCAGGTTCAAGTCCAGCTTGTGCAAATCCAGCTTATGCAAATTGTTCATGGCTATACCTTGTATATCAACTATTCATTTCCACTATGATAGCGCAAGCCCTAGAGTAGTTCCTGTGATATCCATTCTTCATCCATTACAGGAATAAACCGATGCAACTCCATGAATATACAAGCTTTGATGGTCTGGGACTGGCCCAGCTGATGCGCGATGGCGGCGTTTCCGCCGCCGAATTGCACGATGCCGCCATGCGCGCCTGCGCCGTCGTCAATCCGCACATCAACGCCGTGGTCGAGGTATGGCCGGCCGATGTCACGCACATCGACCACGCGGCGCCGTTCGCCGGCGTGCCATTCCTGATCAAGGATGTGGCCGTCACCATGGCGGGCCAGCGCAGCGAAGCGGGCAGCCGCCTGGGCGCCCGCCATGTTGCCACACTCGACTCCCACCTGATGACGCAGTTTCGCCAGGCGGGACTAATCACCTTTGGCCGCACCAGCACGCCGGAAATGGCCTTTGCCACCACCACGGAACCCGTGCTCTACGGCGCCACGCGCAATCCCTGGAACCCGAACTTGAGCGCGGGCGGCTCCAGCGGCGGCGCGGCGGCGGCCGTGGCGGCCGGCATCGTGCCGCTGGCCCATGCGACGGACGCAGCCGGTTCCATCCGCGTGCCGGCCGCGTCGACGGGCCTGTTCGGCTTGAAACCGAGCCGGGGACGGGTCTCGAACGGCCCCGCCATGGACGAGATCTTCAGCGGCCTGGGCGTGCAGCTGGGCGTAAGCCGCACGGTGCGCGACAGCGCCGCCTTGCTCGATGCCGTGCAAGGCGTGATGGTGGGCGAGCCGTATGTGACCGGCGCACCCGGCCACAGCTGGCTGTCGCAGGTGAGCCAGGAACCGGGCCAGCTGCGCATCGCCGTGCAGCGCGCCGCCTGCAATGGCGCCCATCCTGTGGCTGCCGTGAATAGCGCGCTGGACGCCACCGTGCGCCTCCTGGAAAGCCTGGGCCACCACGTGGAAGAAGTCTCGCCCGCGCTGGGCGTGTCGTGGGAAGCGTTCGTGCACGCGAATGCCGGCATCTGGTGCGCCAACCTGGTGCCGTGGATCGATGGCCTGGCGCAGGAGAGCGGGCGCGGCGTGTCGCTGGAGACCCTGGAAGCGGCGACCCTGGCCTGTTACCGCCATGGCAAAACGGTCTCGGCGGTGGACTTCGTTGCGGCCCTCGACGTGCGCAACACGGTCACGCGCCAGGCCGGCGCCTTGTTCGGCCGGTACGACGTGCTGCTGACGCCGACCATGCCGGATGTGCCGTGGCAGCTGGGCCGTTATGGCAAGGACGAGGTACAGCTTGATGGGCTGGGCTGGACGGCGCGCCTGTTCGAGCATTCGCCCTACACGCCACTGGCCAACGTGGCGGGTTTGCCGGCCATGTCCGTGCCACTCGGCATGTCGGATGACGGTTTGCCGATCGGCATGCAGTTCATGGCTGGTTACGCCAGGGATGGTGTGCTGCTGCGCCTGGCTGGGCAGCTGGAGCGGGCGGCGCCGTGGGGACAACGGCGACCGCCCGTGTGGGCAGGTAATTAAGTAGGGGAAAGGCGGAGGACTACAGGGCGGCGAGGCGGGCCGCGCCACGGCTTTCCAGGCGAAAGCGGGCTTTTTCCCACAGCCGGTCGTGGAAGGGCAAGACGATCACGTTGCAGATCGGCTCGACCACGGCCAGCAAGCCGCCGAAGGCCATGGACCCCGTGGCCCAGTACATGACGCCGAAGGCCACGCCCATGTGCAGGGTCGTCTGGCTGAGCTTTTCGCCGGCCAGGGCGGCAAAGCCCAGGCGGCTGGCGGCGTAGCGACGGCGAATCGCGTGCCAGGCTTTTTCATGCCAAGGCAACAGGGCCACGTTGATGATCGGTTCGATGATTGCGGCCAGGCCACCGAGCGCCAAAGACCCCGTCAGCAAGTAGGCGAGGCCGAAGGCGATCGACATGTGCGTGCAGACCTGGCTGAATGTTTTGATGGCGGTGAACAAGGGAGGCTCCTTTCTGTTGAATTCGCTTATCCTTGATTTAGATAGTAACGATTCTCATTTACAAAGGGAAGTAAAATATTTCAACTGAACCCATAGATTGAGGCTATGGTTTGAGAAATATCAATTGCCCCTGCTGCAGGTACACGCAAGGGGGAGGGGAGGCGCTGCGCCAGGGCATGGCGCGGCGCTGCTGCGCATGTGAGCGGCAAAGCTCGCATGCGCAGTCGGGCCAGGGCTGTTACGGCAGCGATTTCAGCACTGTCTTCGTGGGCACGGAGAAATTATAGTTGTCGTGGCGGTCCCAGTTGATCGACCACGTCATCACGCCGCGGAAGTCCGGATACGCCTGCAGCGGCTTGATGGTGCCGCAGTTGAGCAGCCGCGTCAGGCAATTCAAGGCATTGCTGACGTCGGCATTCGTCGTGAAACCTGAGCCGGCCGAGCTGCGGCCCGACGGCACGCCAAAGCCCACCTGGTCCGGACGCAGGCCTGCGAAGGTATTGCCGCCATAATTGAATCCTTCGATCAGCATGCGCGCCGTGGCCACCAGCTGGTCAGCCGAACCGGCCTTGATGGGGCCGGTGGCGTACGGCGTGTAGATGTCGCCATTGTTGTAATACTGCGGATGCAACACCGTCAGCTCGCTGCGCAAGGCGTTGATGATGGGAATGTAGGCGCCCCAGATACTGCCGTAGCTCGTGTAGCCCCCTTCCACATACACCCATTCCGGCGCCATCGACAGGTAAAAGCTGCTGCCGACCTTGGTTTTCAGGTTTTTCACGGCGATCGGCAGATAAGTCTGGATGGCCGCGCCTTGCGCCACGCCGTTTTCCAGGTCCAGGTCGATGCCGTCGAAGCCATATTTCGTGATGATGGCGTACAGGCTGTTGGTGAAATTCGTCGCTTCGGCCGTGTTGCCGACGGAAACGGAGCCGTTTTGCCCACCCAGCGACAGGATGACTTTCTTGCCTTTCGCACGCTTGGCGGCCACGTCGGCGATGAATTGCGCTTCCGTGCCCGCGCCCGGATCGATGGTCAGACTGACATTGCCGCCGCCCGCGTTGTCGCCGAAGGAGACGACGATCACGTCCCAGTCATCGCTGACCTGACTGATCGGATACGTGGCGCCGCTGGGGTTGGTGAAGTTGTGCCAGTAACCGATCAGCGCATGTTTCGCCAGGCCCGTGGGGGTGGGCGTCGGTGTTGGAGTTGGAGTTGGAGTCGGTGTCGGGGTGGGAGTTGGTGTTGGGGTGGGAGTTGGCGTAGGTGTTGGGGTAGGCGTTGGGGTAGGCGTCGGCGTCGGCGTGCCGCAGTCGCCCACCGCCGTCCAGGGCTGGCCGCTGCCGGCGCCGCCGCTGCTGGTCGACGGGTTATTTCCTTGCGTCCACCAGTTGGCCGTGTAATTGACGTTGTTGTAGCTGGCCTGGCCGCCGCCGTTGTAGGCTGTGCCGCTGTTCCACGGCGTGTAGCAGGCGACCGCTTGGGCCGAGGCGGCCAGCAACTGGCTAGCGCCGCCGCTGGATCCGTCGCCGCTGCCGCCACCGCAGGCGGCCAACGTTCCCCCGAAGAGGGTAAGGATGAGGGTATTCATGACTGTCCGGTTCATTGCGTCTCCTTGTGTATTTTTTTGGCCGGGCGGCTGGACACCGTCCGATTTTTCAGAGTGCAAGCATTGCAGGTGGTAGTCAACTGGTTTTGTTCTTTGCGCAAGATCACAATACCAGTTGCCGTCTTTCCCCATATGAAGGGCGATGCGGGCCAGACCAGTGGCTGTTTTCCAGTGTGCTGGTATGGTGCCAGAAATGGCGCCGGGAGCAGGGCGGGGAAGGGAGGTGGATGCCAGACAAGGTCTTGCGGCGGTTACGGCGCTGTTTCCTCGCGTAAATCGGCATGCTGCACACGCGACAGGTCCAGCAGCATTTGCGTCAAGGCCACGGTCTGGCGCTGCATCAGCCGGTAATCCGCCCGGGTCACGGCGTCGACGCCATAGTTGAGCCAATAGGTCGGTTGCGTGACGTAATGCACCGTAGGAATGCGCCGGGAAACGCGTACATATTGGTCCGCGCCAGGCCAGCAGGCATACTTCGAGCCGGGCTTGATTGGAGGTAATACGAACGCTGGCGCCGCATCGGCCTGCTGCAACATGGCACGGGACGCCTCCATCAGGGCCGGCGTGCGGGGCGAAAACACGGCGGCCGGCTCAAACCTGCCCGTGGGAGCCAAATAACCGTTGCTGTCGGGCAGCACTTCCAGCGCGCCCAGGTTCCCGATGGCGAGCATCACGGCGATGCGCTGCATCAAGCCATCGTCCTCGTGCCGTTCGAGAAACTGTTCGGCGCCTACACCGCCGGCGAGGTCGCCGCTCGTCAGCAACAACATGACGCTGCGCGGCAAGCTGTCCTGCGGCAGGCGCGTCAGGTACTGGGCCATGTCGACGATGGCGTTCGGCCCATTGTCTGCCAGCGCGTTCGTGCCATCCGTGTGGCTACCCAGCACCATCAATTCCTCGGACTTGCCGGGGATGATGCCGATCAGATTGCGCGTCTGCACCTGCCGCACGGTGGCAGCCATGGTCAGCCGCAGCACGGGCGCCGTGCCTGCCAGCACGCTTTCGCGCAGGCGCTGGCCACCGTCGCGGTCGATAAACACGCCGGGCAACTGGCGCACTTTGCCATCGCCGGGCGCATACAGGCCGGCCGCCGTCAATGGCGGCGTATCGAGAATGACGATCACGCCCGCCGCACCGGCCGCCTGCAGGCTGTCCAGCAGGGCGATGAACGGCCCCAGCATCTGGAACTGGCGTGCATACGGCGTGTCCGGCCCCATGGCGTGGTCCGGATCGTGGACGTGCACGGCGGTCTGGTGAAACGCCTGGCCTGTCCACGCCACGGCGGGCATGTCGACGAGCACCAGCTTGCCGGCCAGGCTGGCATCGGGCCTGGCCCCCGGCGCCAGATAGGCGATGCGGCCCGTAATACCAGACGGCGGCGTTACGCCCGAATACGGGATGTAGCCGACCGTGGACAATACGCTAACTCTGTCGTCGTAGAGCAGTTCCAGGCCCCAGTCGTCCATTTGCACCGACCATTGCCGGAAGCTGACGGGCTCGAAGCGCAGTTGTTTGACACCGGCGCGCGCCAGGCGTTCATGCAGGGCGTCGATATACGCTTCATGCCGGGGCGATCCGGTGGCGCGCAGGCGGCGCTCATCCAGGTCGACTTGCCAGTCCAGCAGCTGTTTTCTGGACAGGAATTGGGTGGTGTCGACCGTCACGGCAGCTGATGCAGGCAGGGCGCGCGCAGGCCAGGGACCAGGCTTGCTGGCGCAGGCGGACAAGGCGGCCGCGATGGCCAGCGCGCCGGCGAAGGACAGGAAGCGACGGCAAGATGCTAGCGCAGTGCGTGGATGCGCGTGGGATATGCGAGTCTTGAGACTTCTCATGCGAAATGGTCGGCAAACGATTGATTTCATTGATATTGTAGGAACTGAAAATACACTTCAAGGGCGGCAATTTACCACGAGGCAAGGCGCCAGGCCGACACGCCTGACCGGGCAATGTCTTTTTTCAAGAGTTCCATGTTCCGTTCCGTCAAGAAAACCTGTAACTTCCTGCATGGCAGCGTGCCATGGCGAAAGCGAAAATCATGAAAAAGATATTGATACTGGGTGCAGGCGGACAGGTGGCGCAGTGGGTCATCCGCGCTTTGGCGGGCCGTGAAGACATCGCCTTGACGCTGTACTTGCGCAATCCCGGCAAGCTGCCCACGCCAGTCCCGGCCAACAGCACGGTGCTGGCCGGCGACGTGCTGGACCAGGCATTGCTGCGGCAAACGGTGCCCGGTCACGACCTGGTCTACGCCAATCTGGTGGGCGACGACATGGAAGACCAAGCCAACAGCATCATTGCCGCCATGCAGGCCTCTGGTGTCGAGCGCCTGATTTTCGTCCTGTCGATGGGCATCTACGACGAAGTTCCCGGCAAATTCGGCGCATGGAACAACGCCAGGCTGGCGGAACACCTGAAACCATTCCGCCGCGCCGCCGACGCCATCGAAGCGTCGGGCCTGGCATACACCATCGTGCGCCCAGCCTGGATGACGGACGAGGACGAAACCGACTACGAACTGACGACGCGCCACGCGCCATTCAAAGGCACCGTGGTATCGCGCAAGAGCGTGGCAGACCTGATCGCCAGCATCATCGACGCGCCAGACTTGCACCAGCAAGCCAACCTGGGCGTGAACAAACCGAACACGGACGGGGACAAGCCGTATTTCATGTAGCGTGTTCAAGCGAAGGAATCCAGCGGCCGCGACAGCGACTCGCGGATAGGGAAAATCGCATTTGCGATTGGGGAGTTGGCAAAATGGGGGTTTTACGAAATTCATCCATAACTTCGCATAATTTATATTATGTCAAATCAAGAATTTAGGAGATTGGTACTATTAGTACTAATCCCAGCGCGGCCAACGGTAGTTCCATCGGTCGCGAGACGATCAGTATAACTCCCCTCTCAACTTATCGATCTATTCGCCGATTTTTGCTCCACCATCAGGCTTTTACTCATCGAACGTCAGCGGAACCATTCATCAGCAAGTACGTCGCAATTTTCATCTAGTTCATATTTGGCATCGCGGATAAAAGCCGCTACGTCAGCATCAGGAAAGATAACCCTCACTAAGTGGGAACTCGACACCTCGATTTCTGCGCTAGAATGGTCAGCCTTGACCCTTGGTTCGGCTAAGAGCTTCGTAACCTTCTTGTCTAAAGGAGTATGATTGCCAAATTTTTCCAGCGTTGAACGCATATCTTCCAAATAAAAATTCAGCATATAGTTCATGTTTTCGATTATCCGCAAACGATGGCTGGCCACAACTTCATGAAAATATGGAGATTTTTTGGTAAGACTTTTTTCTATCAATTCTTCCACTTGGTCGTACCGATGCATATCGAGCAATGCTGCGTAAATGGCACTATTAATTGATGAATACATCTGCGTAACCGGCATGTTGTAATCGGCACTGCCAACACCATCCGAATGCTCAACTTGAGAGCTTGAAACCTTCTGATAAAAAGTGCCAGCCCCGTAGCACTGTTTCCCCCATGAAAACTCTCTCTGGACGGCATCTAGTATTTGTGGATATACAGTACTCCACACGCCGCTCGCACCAGGGCCTCGATCTTCCGTAAACATCCGCTTTACTTTGATCAAGGTACACCGATTAGCATTGACTAGTTCGTCTATTGATCGTTTATACTCTGGTTTGATACTTTCCCCATTAGAATCTTCAATCAAAATGAAATGACATTGGTTTAACTCTATTTTTTCGAAAGCCTTAAAAATTTCGCAGATGGCACGACCAGAAATCACGGTGTCAACAAATATGAATTTTTCCGTTGGAAGATCTCGATCCAATGCACCAAACCATGATCGCTTAGCCAGCTTTTCAACGACAACCTTATAAAAAGTAAGATAAGGATCACGGCCATTTCTTCGAACTATTGCGGCAAGTACACGGCTCCAATACTCTCTAATTGCTCCACTCGTTTGAACTCCTTCACTAGGGTCGGCTGAAAATGGCAAGATCAATTGACGCATAAAAGGTGAATTAATCAGTCCGACCTTCCCTGCGAATCGTTCCTCGTACGTTTCCAAAGAATTTGATTTAAGCATGTAGGCTTTTGTAGCCGCTTCGATAAAAGGCAATGCACCTCGACTAGGTACAACAAGATTATTAAAACCTTCTTCATTCAATACTCGAATGTAGTCGGATAAATCTCTCGAAGCTCGGGCATAGTCGATTACGTTTTCAACTGTGAACTCGCTTTGCCAAACAGTAGGCAACGAGTCATTAAAATTAGGCTCCATAATCTTAATCCAAATTAAATACACGCGGTAATTAGGCTACTTCCTATTATATTTTAACTGCAATATTTACGCGTTACCATAAAATACATTTTTAGATATTTGATTGTGTATCAAAATCACCACGTTTGGCTCGCTCACAGATTCCATGGCACCTAAATTTGTCTTTAAAACACCGTTCACATACACGTAAGCGAAGACAATATCGAGCTTCCTGCACAGCCCATTTCGGTACTCCAAGCATGTACATAAAATCGCCAAGCATCCTAGTACGGTTGACAGCACGCCAGTTGGTCCGCCTAGAGTTACGAATAATCCAGTACTGATTGCGGAATTCATCCTCGATCTGCTCAAGTATTCGAAGAGTATTAGCATCAAAATTTCCCATGTCAGTTCCCTCCTCCCCGTCAATCAAGGTGGAGTAACTGTCAGAACGGACAATCGTCCACCACCTGTGGCAACCCCGGTGCCGTCGCCAGATACACGACGCCGAGATTGTTGTTGCACCAGGTCTGCAAGCCGTCCATGCAATGGCCGGAAAGCGCCTGAAATGCGACCTGCGCAGCGCGCAGCATGTTTGTACAAAACGGCACCCGCCATACATCCACTTCCGGCACCATGATGCCCCTCGAGCGGAAGTAGCGTTTCTGGTCAAGCGCTCTGCACTGCATTTCCTTCCCGCAGTATTTCGCTATGTAGCTGGCGATCTTATGCGCCCCGGCCACGCCGAAGCCGAAACGGTGCGGGTCGCGGACGTGGACTTGCCCCATCTGTTCGCCGTTCGGGCCACGCCCCAGGATGCCTTGCCAGATGGAGCGCAGCAGTGCGTACATTTGCCGCCCTGCGACAGCCACATGAAAATGCAAGGCGCCACGGGCCTGCTCTTCAATGACCGCTACATAATGAAATTGTTTATGCTTACCAAGTTTTCGACAAAAGGCTTTCCAGTGTTTTAATGCAAGTTCGCGGTCCAGCATATTTTCTCGGTAGGTCAACGTCACCATGCGATCAGCGCCGATTTGCTTGCAGCAAAGGCGTACATTCTTTTTTGCGCGCCTACCAGCATCGTCGTCATTGGCTTCGCGCTGGCTTGATTCACCGCGTTTCGCTTGCTGTTTCCGCCGCAGCGCTGGATCGATAAAGAAACGTTCCTTGACGACAGTTACTTCGCACTGTCCATCTGGAAATACACGGCGTCGCGCCGTGTATGTATCGTTCCAGGTATTCTTAATACCATCATCGTTCCAATAGCTGGGCCTGCATATATCAATATCTTGCTCAGTAGAAGAGAAATCTATTGACGAAATCGTGCTTTCATCATCTAATTCATTCATTCATTCATTCATTCATTCGGTACTCCTGTGTGGCAGGGTTATCGAAGGCTACAAGCATTTTGCCGATGCTTGGAGTTTTTTTTATGGGAAAAAAGAATTAAGTTCTTTAATGCAAGTGCCGAATCTCCTGTG